>DASUHF010000011.1:0-123124 GCA_036273655.1 Solirubrobacteraceae bacterium
TGGCCCTCGATCGCAATGACCGAGCCAGGCTCAACAACACCCCGGACGCCTCCGCCCTCATCCAGGGGGTCAAATCTCAACCGGCGAAGGGGGGTCAGTTTCTCACCGGCGCCGACAACGGATGTCGAGTGTGCTGCTGAAGAATCAGCACGAGAGGACGGCAGCGCGACACCCGAGCAGATCGATCGCGGCCATGCAGAGTGCTCGCGCGACCTCCGTACTGCGCCCCTGGACGCGAGCGCTTCCTCGGAGAAGGCGTAATTGGCGCCGAGGACGAATCCGGCGCGACGTCGCGGATTCCATGTCAATGGCCATCGAGTTCTCCCCACTGGCGGCCACGATTTTCCCCACTGGTGGCCATTTTTTCTCCCCGCTGGTGGCCACGAGTCTCCCCACCGACAGGGCTTTGAGCTGGTTGGTCAGGGCAGGGGCGTCACCCCTTTGCCGGCGGTCGCTTGAGCGAGCCGGTAGCTGTCTTGGCCTTCGGTGATCAAGACGTGGGCGTGATGCAAGAGTCGGTCGACGGTTGCGGTCGCGATGCTCTTGGGCATCAGCTCGTCGAACCCGGACGGATGGATGTTTGACGAGATCGCGATCGAGCGTTTCTCATAGGCGGCGTCGATCACCCGGAACAGCGCCTCGGCCGCGTCAGCCGAGACCGGAAGCAGACCAACGTCATCAACCACAACGAGATCGGCGCGGATCAGCTTGCCGATCGCCTTGTTGATCGAGTCATCAGCGCGATGACGTCTGAGCAGTTGCGCGAGCGTCTCGAGGGTGTGCCAGGCGACGGTCTTGCCGTTGTCGATCGCGAGGTGGCCGAGCGCTTCGACGAAGTGGCTTTTGCCGGTCCCGCTGGGCCCACAGACACAAAGCACCTCTGCCCGGTCGATCCATTCCAGGGTCCGCAGCGCCCGCTGGGTCTTGGGCGGGATCGCGCAGCGGTCGGGCTCCCACGCGTCGAAGGTCTTGCCGGCCGGCAGCCCGGACGCGCGGCGGCGCATCCGGATCGTCGCCTGGTCGCGACCGGCGGCCTCCTCGACCAGCAAGACCCGCAGGACCTCGGTGTGCTCCCAGCGCTGCGCGGTCGCGTTGGCGATCACCTCCGGGGCCGCCCGTCGCACGTATGGGAGTCTGAGTCGGCGCAGCAGCCGGTCGAGATCGTCCGGTAGCGGCGGCGGGGCGGGCGGGTTGACCGTCATCGCTGACCCCCAAACCGGCCGGCAGCGTCCGTTTCCGGGTGATGGATCGGTCGCGGCGACCCGTTGGAGGGCCGCAGATCGCCTCTGGTCGCGTCAGTTTCTGGCTGGGCGCCGGGAATCGGGGGGTTCGGCTCTCCGAATCCCTCCCAGCTGCGGGTGGAGCGCTGCAACGAGCGGTCCTCAGGCGCTTCGAACAGGATCAACTCGCCCGTCTGCTGCTGGTGGGCGAGGATCGCGGCGAGGTCCCCGTCGGCAAACCGGCCCGCCTGCGCGCACGTCCGCAACGCGTGTTCGACCTCCGCGATTCCGTGCAGCTTGGCGAGATCGACCGCCTCGGCCATCTTGCGCCGCACCCGTTGCGTGCCCGCCGCCGCGGCGGCGATCAGCCACAGCTCGGCGCCCTCGCCGAGCGCCAAAAACGCCTGCTCCTCGGCGCTGCGGGCTCTGGGTCTGCGCTGCAGCGCGCCCGCTGGCCGGGGCGGATAGTGCCCGTCTGAGATCGCGGGGCGGCCGGGCGTCGTCAGTCGGTGGCGGGCCACCTCCTTGGGTCCCTGGTGCCCGTCGACGTGCACGACGATCAGCTCTGAGCCGTCGATCCGGGCCCACACACGTTCGTCGATCAGCTCGTGTGGGACCGAGTACAGCGCGCCGCCAACCGAGATCAGCGACTGCCAGTTGACCTTCCGGGTCTCCCCGAAGCAGATCGTGTGCGGCACGCGCGGCAGCCGGTGCAGCCGCTCGTGCTCCTCGGCGAGGCGGATCACCGGCGGCTGCATCGTCGCCCGGTGCGGCCGCGTGTTGACATCGGCCATGAACCGCTCACACGCCAGCTCCAGCGCGGCGAAGTCCTCATACTCCTCGCGCAGGTTATGATCGGTCGGCACCAGATCGGCTTTCGCGACCCGCACGGTCGCCTCCGAGCCGCCTTTGGACTGAGGATCCGCCCGCACACAGGTGGCGATCGTCAGCCCGTAATGGCGGGCGACCGAGACGATCTGCGGGTTGCGGACCGCGATCCCGCACACGTGATCAACGCTCACCGTCTTTTCGTTGTCGGTCAGCGCATAGGTCGGCGCGCCGCCGAACACGCGCAGCGAGCGGTCCAGGCCCAGCACCACCGACGGCAGCGTCTTGTCGCGCAACGCCACCACCACCCGAAACCGCGACCACGCCAGCCACGCGCAGAACAACACCGTCCCGTGGCCCTCGACCGTAGGCCCGTCGGCATAGTCCCACTGCATCCACAGACCCGGCTCCGGGATCCACGGCCGTGTGCGGCGGCCGTGGCGCTGCCGCCAACGCCGCTTCGATGCAGCCACCCACCGCCTCGTCGTCCGTGGCGAACCCTGATAGCCAAGCGCGACCAGCTTGCTGTGCGCGACGTCCGCCCGGATCCTGCCGTGCGAGCGATCGACCAGCTCCTCGACCTTCGCCGCGAACACCTGCTCCATCGCCGGCCGCTTGCGCTCAACAGTCGGCATCCCGCCCGCCTCCTCACGCATCCGCACCCAGTACGCGACCGTCTTGTGATCACAGCCCGCCAGCGCCGCTGCCTGTCGCAGCGACCCGGTCAGGTCATACGCCTCCAGGATCTCCATCACTTCCTCCGGTTTCTTCACAAGCCCTCCTCCCAGGCCGCGTCGCGATGCATCACGCGAGCCTCGGTATCGGGCGATCAGGACAGAACCGGTGGGGAGATTCGCGGCCGCCAGCGGGGAGAACCAACGGCCACCGATGGGGAGTTCCGATGGCCGCCTATGGGGAGAATCCCATGGCCACCGTCAGATTCATGCAAGGGACCGCTGTGGCCTTCCGACTGGTTGATGGAAACCCGCCCCGCATCCAATGTCGACACCGCGAGCGCGTTTAGCGAGATCGGTACGGTCTCCCGATGCCCGTTGACTTCAAGCAGCCGACCTGGGACGCGGCGAAATACCCTGGTCGCCATGTCGCTCCTGTGGGCGCTCAGGCCGGCGCACGGGAGCTCGCCGCCAATGTCTACGAACTCGACCCGGGGGCCGTCGGTTCGCCGCTGCATGTTCACCACGCCAATGAGGAGCTACTGCTCGTCCTCGCCGGGACGCCCTCGTTGCGGGGTCCGGACGGGACGCAACTGTTGTGGGCCGGCGCCGTGGTCGCATTTCCTCGGGGTCAGCCCGGTGCCCATAGCCTGGTCAATCGCTCCGACGTGCCCGTTCGCTACCTCGTGGTTTCCACCACCAATCGTCCGGACGTGGTGGAGTACCCCGACACAGGCGCGATGCTCGTGGTCCTCGCCGCGCAGCGCCTGGCCTTTCCGCGCGGCGCCGACGCGCACCAAGGCCCTGTCATCGCCGACGCGATGCGAGCGGCGGTCGACCGCGGCGCCTGACGTCGCCGAAGGCGCAGGAAGAGGGCAGACGGCAAACCGCACGGAGGATGTCCGGGTGACCTAGCTTCGGCTCACGCAGCTCGTAGGTCGTTCAGACGAGGGCGCGGGGCTCGACTGCTGCTCTCGCCGGTCGTCGACGGTCAAGCACCGGTCTCATCGGAGCCTCCATGCGTGATTGAGGGGGAGTCGAGAGCGATTGCCGCGGCCGCTGGCACGGCCGGATGGCGTGTCGCGTGGCGCCCGCCAACGATCGGCCTCTAGATCATGGTCTTGCTCGACCGTGGACACGTTCGGCGCGAGCGCGACGCGGTGCGCGAGTCCGTCGCGCTGATGTGCGACGAGGGCAGCGGTTGCGGTGCTTGCTGGCTCTCGGTTGGCGGAGGGGTAGTCGGGGGCGGCTGATCGGGCGAGCGGTGACGGCACCCGGATGCGAGGCGAAACGGACAGCGATGAGTTTCGCGGGCGCCGGGAGTCATAGCGGTCGTGCGCGAGGTGCGTGTTGAGCCGAAAGGTCCGTCTGCGGCGAGTAAACGCCCGGCCAATCTACTCGCCACGGCTATTGTGCTGGCGCCGATCGCGGTGTTCGATATCGCCGGGCCGATCATCGTTCAGAGCGTTGCGCGCGCATGGCGCCAGCCTGTCGGGCGCGCTGGCGCTCAGTGGCGTCCCACCTGCTGCGTGGATCCTCGCGGGGATGCTGTGGCGCCGGCGACTGGATGCGATCGGCGTGTTCGTTCTGATCAGCATCATCCTGGCCACGCTGATCGGGCTGGCGACCGGCAGCGGACGTCTCTATCTGTTGGACGGCGCGATCCTGACCGGGGTCTTCGGGCTGGTGTGCCTCGGGTCGCTGGCCACCTCGCGGCCGCTGATGTTTCACGTTGCGCTCGAGTCCAAGGGTGGAGTCGAGTCATCCAGCGGCGAGGAGTTCGCCGAGATGTGGCGATACGCGGGGTTTCGCCGGGTGTTCGTGGTGATGACGGTCGTGTGGGGGGCGGCGTTCGTCATCCAGGCCGCGATCAACGTCGCGATCATCGAGGCGACCTCGACCGACAAGGCGTTCTTGGTCAACAAGATCCTTCCCTACGTGTTCCTGGCCGCCTTGTTTGCGTGGACATTCGGCTACGGGAGCCGTGCCAAAAGACGCGGAGAGGCCGCTGATCCCGCCGGCGGGGGAGGAGCCGCTGCTCAACACCAAGCCAGTCAGCATGACGCAGACGCTGGCACGACCGAAAGGTAGCTGCATGTCACGTGATCTTTGTGATTGGCACCGGTAATGTCGGCGGGGCGCTTGGCTCAGCGTTCGCGCGCGCCGGGCATGAGGTGATCTATGGGTGTGCGCTCACCAGAGTCCGAGGCCGTCCGCGCCGCAATTCGGCGCCCGCCGGGCTCCCGCGCGGTGGTGCTGTCCGATCGTGTGGTCGCCGCGGAGATCGTGGTGTTGGCCGTGCCCAGGGAGGCGATCCCATCGGTCGTCGCGCGGCTGGGCGACGTCTCGGGCCGGGTCGTGGTTGACGCGACCAATCCCTTGAAGGCAGACCCCTGGGCCGACGACGAGGAGGCTTGAGCCGATGCCCGAGATTCGCCCAGACGCCCACTACGCGACCTTCATCAACACCTTTCGGTGCGACCCAGCCGACCAAGACCAAGTCGTGCAGCTCAACGTCGACATCGTCGACCAGGTCGCCTCCACCTTCCCCGGGTTCATCTCCGCCAGCGTGCACCGCAGCACCGACGGCACCCGCGTGTTCAACTACCTGCAGTGGGAGACCGCCGAGCATCTCGCCGCGATGCAGCGCTCACCCGAGTTCCAACAAATTGCCGGCCGTCTCGCCGGCCTGATCGACTTCGATCCACACCAGTGCACGGTCGTGCACGTCGGCGAGCACGACTGACCTCACCGGAAGTCGCGAGCGGTTGCCGATACGTCCGCAAGCGTCGCCACCTCGGCCGGCATGACGTGAGTGCTGCTCGCCGCAGCGAGCAGAGGTTTGCAGGCGGGTCGTCGGTGCGGCGTCACGCGAACCCGTCATTTGAACGGGCGCATGGGCTTGGCTGGGCTGCTCGTTGTGGGCCTGAATCGCTTACGTGGATACGACACGCCCGGCCGGTTCCCGCCGAGGGCGGGCTGGGACTCGACCGCGGTAGGTATGCGTATTACGCGAGCAGGGCATCGATTTGGCGGGCGACCTGCCGCAGGCCCTCCGCTATGCCGGTGCTGATCAGCTTGTCCATGTCTTCGCGGGATGCGAACGTCAGGTGCATCTCCATTCGGGTTCCGGGGTCGCGTTCGGTAAGGCGGACTTTGACTGCGAACGGCACATCCGCGATCGGCTTTCCGTCTGGACCGGCGAACGCGTCGGTGAATTCCAGCGACGTCGGCGGCTCGACGACCGTGACGCGCCACTTGCCTGCATCGTGCCGTTCGGGCCGGTCATGATGTACGTGGCCTTGCCTCCCGGGGTGAGGTCGTGCGTCTCGAAGATCGGCGGATAGTCAGGCGGCCCTCAGGCGCCGCGACGGCGCAGCTCGCGCTCGCCGCCGGCCTCCTCGACGAGCTTGAGCTCCATCTCGTCCCGGTGCTCCTCGGGCAGGGGCGCCGCCTGTTTGACAACCTCGCGCCTGACCACATCGAGCTGCAGCGCACCCGGATCCTCGAGGGCGAGGACGGCGTCACCCACGTGCACTACCAGGTCCAACGTTGACCGGCCGCGTTCGCACGGGTAGACGCCGGTCAGGCAGCTTAGCTTGCCTAGCTAGCTAAGTTCTCTCCTCGCCCCGAGCGCGAACCAGCGCTCGAACCGGTCACGGTGGTGGTCGTCGTTCACTGCGACTCTCTTGTACGGCTCGGTCGCGCGGCCGCGGCTGTCGCATCCTACTTCGGGCTCTGTTCATCGGACGGCGCGGTGGCCGTGTGTGCTTCGCGGTTCATCAGCCGGACGCCGAGTTCGGCGCGGGAGCGGATGCCGAGCTTGCGATAGATCCGTGAGAGGTTCGCCTCAACGGTCTTTTGGCTCATGAAGGAGGCGGCTGCGACCTCGCGATTCGTGAGCCCGCTGGCGACCAGCGCCGCAACGCGCTCCTCTGTTGCGGTCAGGGCGCCGGGCCTATGGCGTGACCCTAGTCTGGCCAGCTCCCGCCGCGCGCGGCCCCCCCAAAGGGCGGCGCCAATCTCCTCACAGATCGCGTCGGCGTCTTCGAGCGCCTGACGTGCCGACGCCCAGTGCTTTGACCTTCGTTCGAGCTGCCCCTTGGCGAGCAGCGCTCGCGCCCGTTCTAGAGGCATCGACAGCTCCTGATGATGTTGGAGGGCCTCGTCGATCGACCGGCGTGCGGTCGGCAAGCGGCCGTGTGCCGCCTGGAGGAGAGCGTTGCAGCGGGCGCTCGTGGCAAGAGCCCAGGGCCGCCTCAGGGCTCGCCCTCGCTCCCCGAGGTATTCGGTCAGGCGCTCTGCACGCTCGAGCTCCCCGACGCCGATGAGTGCCTCGATTGCGTCAGGAAGAAAGAACGCGCGGATTGGTTCTGCGGGTGGCACGCGCTCGAAGAACCCGAGCAGCGGCTCCACCGATTTCGCCGCGGCGCTTGCATTGCCGAGTGAGAGTTCGAGTAACGCGAGCGCATTCAACGACCAGATCGCGTGCACGCCGTAGCCGGTCCGGTGCATCTCGCCGAGCGCGGAGCCGGCCCACTCGCGGCATTGATCCTCCCGCCCGGCATGTGCGTCGACGAAGGCCAGGTGCGCGAGTGCGGCTCCACGCACCGCGTCACTACCGCTCAGCTCGGCCATGGCTACGGCCTCCTCCGCGGCGCGCCGCGCGGCCTGGAGATCGCCGGCCCAGCACTCCAGCCACACGATCGCGGTCAGTGGGGTCGGAAGCGCCGCTTCCTCGCCGCGTTCGCGCAAGCGGGCACAGAGTGGATAGAGAAGCGACCGAGCCTCCGCGAACCTTGCGTTGTAAAGCGCAAGGTGCCCGCCGATCAGCGTCGGCCGCAGCTCGATGGGACAGTCGTCGTCGGGACGCTCAAGCGCGAGCGCCTCGGCGACCATGTTCTCGTCGGTGCCTGAACCCAGGAGAAAGCCGGCGATGGATTTGACGGCGAGCGCCTGCGCAAGCAACGCACGGTCGTCAAGGCGTCGTGCGTAGGTGAGCGCCGCGGCGGCGTGCGGCCCTGCCCGTTCGAAGTCGAACGAGCCCGACACCGATGCGTAAGCGAGATCGAGCTCGACGGGGGCGCGCAGCACAGGGTCCTCGCCGGCCACCTCAGCTGCGCGGTGAAGCAGCGCGGTCGCTTCGCGGACGCTTTCTTCGTGAAAGCGGACCTGTGCGACAAGGCGGAGGGCCCGCGCGCGCACGTCTCGATCCACTTCGTCTCCCACAAGGGAATCCAGCAACTGCCGCGCACGCAGGAACGACCCGGCTCGGTACCAATGGCCGGCGGCCGTCAGTGCGCGGGCTGAGCGGCCGGCAGCGTCCGCGGCGGGCGTCAGTTCCAATGCCCGTTCCTGCAGCTCAGCCGCAGTCTCAGGTGCGCCGCGCGTGTGCGCATGCGTCGCGGCCATGTCGAGCACGGAGGCCACCGCCGGGTCCTCGTGGGCCGCGGCGAGGGCGAGGTGGCGGGCCCGTTCTTCTACGTTAGGTTCGCGCTGGGCCAGCTCGATGTGCACTCGGCGTCGCTGCTCGGGCGTCGCGCTCGTATACAGGGCAGAGGCGTAGAGCGGATGAGCGAACCGGACACGACCGCCGGCGCCGACCGTGATCAGCTCGGCGTCGCGCGCCGCTCGAAGAGCCTCCTCGCCGAACAGGTCTGCTGTCGGCTGCGACGCAGCCGCGGCCCGTAGGAGGGCCTCCCGCACGGACAGCGGTAATTCGCGCAGCTCCAGCTCGGTCAACGCTCTCACATCGTCGGGTACAGGCCAGGCGTCACGGGCGTCCACCGAACCGCTTTCGGTCAGCAGGCGGGCAATCTCAAGCGCGTAGAACGCATTTCCGCCGCACGCTCGATGGAGCCGCAGGAGCATCGGTCGCGCCAGACTCGCGCCGAGGCGCTGCTTGATCAGCCGATGCATCGCCTGGGCGCTCAACGGCTTGAGCCGAAGGCGCTCGTCTTCTCCGACCCAGGCGCCTGTATTCGGCTCTGGAGGCCCCGTCGGGCGGGCGGACAAGAGCACGGCCACTCGGATCTCAGTCATCCGACGGTCGACGAATTCGAGCGCTCTTGCCGACGGCACATCGAGCCACTGCAGATCATCGACAGCCAGTAGTACTGGCGCCTGCTCGGCGAGGCGACCGAGGATCGACCGGAATGCTGTGTAGATAGCTCGCGGGTCCGGCGGTCGTCCCTTCGGTGCCGCCTCTAGCAGCGCGACGTCGAGCGCTTGGCGTTGCGGCTCCGGGAGTGCTGCGAAGAACTCGCGCTCGACGTTCGTCAACAGGTCCGCGAGGCCCGCGTAGGCCAGCGATGAATCGCCCTCCGATGGGCGGGCGATCAGCGCCCGAAAGCCACGCCGGGCGGCGGCATCCACCGCGCTGCGCCAGAGGGTCGTCTTCCCGATCCCGGCCTCTCCTTCTAGCAGGATCCGAGCCGGACCGGACCGTGAAGCGTCGAGCCATTTGTCGACTCGAGCAAGCTCGATGTCCCGGCCCACGACCTGCATCAATCGAGGGTATCTCCCGATTGATTACCGCGGGGGATTGCATACGTTCCCCGGTTGGGACCTGGGGGTGTGACAAGCGGCGGGACACACGACCGGCGGCGCGGCCGCCAGAAGGAGGCGAGATGTACGCACGGGTGGCCACTTTCCAAGGCGATCCCGCAAATGTCGACAGTGCAATTGCTGCGGTCCGCGGTCAGGTCGAGTCAGACAACGTGCCGGCGGGCCTCGACGGCGTCCGGATGATGATGCTCGTCGACCGCCAGAAGGGCAAGGGATTCGGCATCACGCTGTATCACAGCGAGGAAGCGATGCAGCGCGGAGACGAGGCGCTCAACGCCATGACGGGCGGCGATGGCCAACGCATGTCGGTCGAGTTCTTCGAAGTACCCGTGCAAACCATCGATCAGTGAGACGAGCGGTTCTCATCCTTGCGGTGGTGGTCGCCGGGGTTGCGGCATCGTCGGTAGGCGCCGCGGACCGACCGGCGACGCAGACGCTGGTATTTGACGCAGTCGCACAGAACCGCTTCCTAGACCGCGTGCCCATTGGCCCCAGCCGGGGAGATGCTGAGTTTTCAACCGCAAGGCTGCGCGATTCAAGTGGCCGCTTCGTCGGCTCCATACGGGACAAGTGCGTGTTCACGAAGGTGCTCGCCCATGACGTGCTCGAGCGCTGTTCGGGACGGGGGAAGACCACCGACGGGACTGTGACTGTCGCAGGGGTCGGCCATCTTGATTCGATGAATCCACCGTGGCAGGTCATGGGTCGCTCCGGCGCATACAAGGGCTTGCGTGGCAAGCAGGTATTCGCCACAGACATCCCGTTGGATCCAAACGTCCCATTGGCGGCTGGACGTTTCTTCAGCGTCGCTGTCATCACGGTGACCACCAATCGGCGGCTTCACGCGGGGGTCGTCCCACGCCCGGCCGCGAACAAAGGCTTCATTCAACGCGCCGCCAAGGCCTGCCGGGCGACCGAGGCGAGAGCCAGACGGCTTCCCGGGTTTCCGTTCCCGAGCTTCGATCCGTTTCACCCGGACCCAAGCCTGCTTCCACAAGTCGGACGCTTCTTCGAAAAGCAAGTCCGACTCCCGCGGGCTTTGCTCCGAGAACTCAAGAAGCTTGGACAGCCGTCGGCCTCCCGCAGAGCGTGGCACAACGTCCTGAAGGCGCGGCAGGCAGTGCTCACCGTCCACACCGAACAGATCAGGGCTGCGCTAGACGACAACGCGCCCGCCTTCGTGCGCACGGTATATCGGACGTCGAGGGCCTACAACCGGCTGGTCTTCGCGTCGGCCATCTTTGGGGTCCAGTCGTGCACCTTCTCCTAAATCATTCCCAGCGTGAAGCAGCGCTCGAGCCTTGGCGGCGCCCCGCCGGCAAGGGTCTGTGCTCCGGGAGCACGTGACGGTAACGCTGACTGTCTGTCGGCCCAAAAAGCAGAAGAAATTCATGCGATTGGTGGGTTGGTGGCCGCAGCACTCTCAACGGGGATCACTTCATGGTCAGCGAGTCGCGCAGGATCGAGAACGCGTTGGCGAGTTCGGGGTACTGGTCGGGCGGACGACAGGGGCGGACACTTCGCTGCGCTTGTGCAACTCTTCCCAATGGCGTTGGTTGCGCTGCTGTTTGTGAGGGTCGCCGCGAGGGCCGCGCGGGCATCTTCGGGCTGGGTTGAGGACGAGCTACGCGGCGATCTCGCTCAGCGCGGCGGCGCCGGCCTCGGCGACCGTCTGGTCTTGGTCGACCTGGCCGCCGCTGACGCCGATCGCGCCGATCACCTCGTCGCCTGACTTCAGCGGGATCCCGCCGGGAAAGACGATCACGCGCCCGCCGTTGGACACGGCGATGCCATACAGGGGCCCGCCCGGTTGCGCGATCTCGGCGAGTTGCGCGGTCGGCATGTCGAACGCCCGTGCGGTGAACGCCTTGTCCTGGGCGATCTCGATCGAGCCGAGCCACGCGCCATCTTGGCGCGCGAACGCCGTCAGATTGTTGCCAGCGTCGACGACCGCGATGTTCATCGCGACGCCGATCTCGTCCGCGCGCTCCTCGGCGCCGGCGAGAACCTTCCTTGCCTGTTGCAGTGTGATTGAGCTCATGACGAGCGGCTACCCGCGGGTGAGGCACCCAACGCAACGGCTGTCAGCTCGTGTTCGGCTGTTGATTTGCGTCGCGCGCGTTCGTCTGTCGTTTCGACGATGGTGCGCGGCGGCTACCGTGCCTATGTCGGCATGTGCAGCAGCAGTTCGCTCAGGAATGGACACACGCCGCCTACAGCCAGAAGACCGGCTGGTTCTACGTGCCCGTCCAGGACATCGGCGCCGAGGTCACCCGCTGGCGCAGGGAGTTCAAGGAGAGCATCCCCTACTGGGGCCGCGAACGTCACCGTCGACTCCGAGAACACGCGGGGCTTCATCAAGGCGATCGATCCCGCAGCCGGCCAGGAGGCATGGCGCTGGGAAACGACCAGCCAATGTGCGCGTCGGTGCTGGCGACCGGCGGCGACCTCGTGTTCGCGGGCGCTCCCTCGGGCGACTTCCGCGCCTTCCACGCGCGCACCGGCGAGCAGCTGTGGCAGTTTCAGACCGGCAGCGGCAACCACTCAAGCCCGACCGCCTACAGCGTCGACGGCAGGCAGTACATCGCCGTTCCGGTAGGCTGGGGGGCCTGGACCGAGGGCTACCTACCGGGGATGCTCGTCGCCGGTCACGGCGACGCGGTATTCGCATTCGCGCTGCCGGAGTAATCAAACCGGCACGCGTCACGGCGAGTACGAGCCGCCGCCGGTCGCTGTCGACTGGTTGGTGAGCAAGCAGTCGTTGGCGATCCCGGGGTCGGTAGAGAGAGTTCGCTGAGGGACCCTGGGCTTTGGCCGGCGCTGTACTCGGCTTGCGGTCAGCCGAGGGTGCGGATGAGGCGAATCAGCTCGCTGGGGCCGTATCCGTGTTGGCGGGCGAAGCTGATCAGCTCGCGGGTGCGGGTGGGGGCACCGGCCCTCGGGGGGCCGGCGAGATGATGGCGGGAGTGCGCTTCCTTGACAAGCACCCGAGCGCATGACCGCACCTGGAGCATGGCGCAACTGGTCAGGGCAGGAGCGCTGCCAGCCCACGATGATGTGCCGGCCCCGTAGCGATATGGAGGTCGCCGCGGTTATTCGAGAGGCCGCGGGGAGGCGCCTGCGCGTGCGGGTCGCTTCGTCGGTGACCGCGGCACGCCGCCCTCCGCCAAGTCGGTGATCGTCCGGCCGTTCACGTGCACCCACTTCACCTACAGGACGGCGATCTCTGTTCAGAGGATCGCGGTTTATCGTGGGCTCTCTTCGTACGCGTCGCGGTCCCGGTGACGGCTTGATTGGCGTCGCGCTGGGCGGTCGCTACGCGAGCTCCCCGCTCGCGGTACTCGGCCACGACTGCCATGGTCTTGTTAGCGCCGGTGGTGCGGTTCATCGCCGGGCCGAGGCCGGGGAAGCGGTCCATTAGTCCGCGTAGCAGCTTCCCCGGTCCGGGGAGCACCGCCAGCTCGGCCTTGTCCGAGCCGATCGCCCGGACCGTGAGCTTCGCGATCTTTGCGGGCGCGACGAGACCCACCGGCGGGACCTTGAGTCCTACCTCCTCGGCTGTGCGGGCGCCGACCCCGGCGTCGCCCACGGGGCCGAGAATCAGCGTCGATCCGCTGACGCCGCGGCGGCGGTAGTCGGCGCGCAAGACGCGCGTGAACGCGATCAGCCCGTCCTTGGCAGCGGCGTAGGCCTCGGTGTAAGGGAATGACACGCGGCCGGCCATCGAGGAGACGTTCACCACGTGACCGCGCCCTCGCTCGAGCATGCCGGGCAGCACGAGCCTGGTCAGCACGACCGCGCTGGTCAAGTTCAGCTCGAGCACGCCCTGGATCTCATCCTCGGTCAGGTTGTGAAACTCTCGCTGGAGATCACCGCCGGCATTGTTGACTAGAACGTCCACCGGGCCGAGCCGGCGCTCGACCGCCTCGATCAGCTCGCGCCGCTCCGACGCTGAGGTCACATCGGCGGCAAACGCGACCACCTCTGCCCCTGATTCCGAAAGCCTGCGGGCGTTTGCTTCGAGTTCGGGGCCGCTGCGCGCGACCAGTGCCACCTTGGCGCCTTGGCGGGCCAGCAACTCTGCGATGAACGGCCCGATGCCGCGCGACGCGCCGGTGACGATCACGGTGGCGCCGTCGAGATTGAACTTGGACATGTTGCGTCTCCTCTAGCTGTGGTTGTACTCGGTGATGACGAAGACGTAGCCGTCGCGATCGGGCACCTTTGCTCCCAGCCGCGGGCTGTCTCGTCGCGTGAGTCCGGGGTCATCGGAGGGGGTGCGCTGCTGAGGAGCCGCAGTCGAACTCGGCGAGATCGAGCGGTTCGCTCGTGATGCCCTCCCGCTCGGCGGCGATCGCGGCGAACCACCGCGCAATCAGCGGGCCGCGGCTCGTACGCTGCAACCCATTCATGAGGCCTCTTGTCCCAGCGTGAGCTCTGGGATCGGAGGTCCTTCCGGCCGCTCGATCGCGATGCGTGGTAGCCGCCGGTCGATGAACTTCGGGAACGCCCACGTTCGGTTGCCGAGGAGCGTGAGTACGGAGGGCAGCAGCAGGCTTCGCACGACGAAGGCATCGAGGAAGACCGCGCTCGCGAGGCTTACTCCGAACAGCTTGATCACTCGCTGATCTCCGAGCACGAAGGAGATGAAGATGCAGACCATGATCGTCGCGCCCGCGGTGACGACACGGCCGGTCGAGCCGAGGCCGTCGATGAGCGCGGCGGTTGGGTCTCGCCGGCGGGTCCATGCTTCGTGGATCCGTGAGATGAGGAATACCTCGTAGTCCATCGAGAGCCCGAAGACAATCGCAAACACGATCACGGGTATGAACGGCTCGATCGGCCCAGCCGTCACGTTGAAGAAGCCTCCGAGCCAGCCGTACTGGAAGATGCCAACGACGACACCGAGCGATGCACCGACGGACAGCAGATTCATGACAGCTGCCTGAGTAGGGATCGCTATCGAGCGGAACACCATCGCCAGCAACAGCCCGGCGAGCAGCACGACCACAGCGATGAACAGAGCCAGCTTCCCAGCGATGACGTGTGAGAAGTCGATCCCCGTCGCGGTCGACCCGCCGACGACTACCGTCGCGCCAGTAGCGCTCTTGACCGGCGGGAGCTGCTGATCACGCAGTCTGGTGACGAGTTCTGTCGTCGCTTGTGACTGAGGCGCGGTCCGTGGGAACACCTCATAGACAGCGGTCTGTCCTTTCGGGCTAAGCTCGGGGGCCGAAACCGATGCCACACCTGGCGTGGTCTTCAGCGCTGCGGCTACGCGCGAGAGCGCAGCTTGATCGCCGGCGTGCGGCAACTGGGCGACGACCTGGAGCGGCCCGTTGAATCCCTTGCCGAAACCCCGAGCGAGCAGGTCGTAGGCCCGGCGGCTCGTGAGGCTGGTGGGGTCGTTGCCTGCGTCGCTCTGACCCAGACGCAGCGAGACCGCTGGGACCGCGAGCAGAAGCATTATCGAGAGGCCCGCGATGAGAGCAGGCCAGGGGTGGCGGGCGACGAGCGTCGCCCAGCGGGGCCAGAACCCCGCCTTCCCGGGGCGCTCGGCACTGGCGGCGCGGCGAGATCGCTTGTGCGACCCGATCCGCTCGCCGAAGCGGGAAAGCAGCACTGGGAGGATGGTCAGCGCGGCCAGCATCGTCAACCCGACCGACAGCGCGGTGGCGAGCGCGGCGGCGTTGAGCAAGCTGACGCCGATCGCGAACATTCCTAACAGTGCGATAATGACTGTCATGCCGGCAAAGAGCACGGCGCGTCCCGCCGTGTCCATTGCGCCGATGATCGAAGTGCGGACGTCGCCCGTGATGCTGTAGTTCTCGCGAAAGCGGGTGACGATGAACAGCGCGTAGTCGATACCGACGCCGAGGCCGAGCAGAGCCGCCAGCTCGATGGAGAAATCAGGCGTGTCGACCACCCGGGAGCCCACGCCGATCAGAGCGATGGCGCTTCCCAGTCCGAGGAGTGCCGTGAGGATCGGCAGGCCCATTGCGATCACCGAGCCGAAGGTGATCAGCAGGATCACGATCGCGGCGACGACTCCGATTGCGGTGGCGGCTCCGAGTGATGGTGGCTTGGCCTTCTGGACTGCTCTGCCGCCGAGTTCGACCTGCAGCGAACCCCCGCTAGCACTGCGAGCGAGGGCGATGACGCGGAGGACCGCTGCATGCGGCAGGACGTCTGCGCGCTGGTCAAAGACCACGGTGGCGAACGCCTTGCGCCGGTCCGCTGATATCCCTCGGGCTCCAGCGGGTGTGAACGGGCTCATTACCGTGCTTACGTGCGGGAGATGCGACACGCGACGTAGGATCGGCGCAAGTCGGGCCTGGACGGTCCGGTCCGTGACGAGCGCGCTGGACGAGTGAAAAACGATCTGATCAACGTCGCCCGCGCGGGTCGGATAGTTGTGATTGAGCAGGTCGGTCGCACGTTGGGAATCCGTTCCGCTGAGAGCCAGGTTGTTGGCGTAATGCGGCCCGACGCTGCTCGACGCGGCCATTGCTCCTACCAGCAGCACGACCCACAGGGCGACGACACGAGCGCGATGGGCGAGCGCCCATACTGCCAGACGCCGGACTAAGCCCGGCCGTGCTGCCGCTCCGGTGTGATCGTGGGTTCGCGGGCGGGTGAGCGGGCGTTTGGCCATGGTGTTCTCCTGGTCGATTGAGCTGTTCGGGTCAGTGTCATGTTCTGGACTGGGCAACCGAGCCGGGCGGGAACACATAGGTGACGTGCCGGCGCGCGGATTCCCGGAGCGGCGCGGGTGGGCGTGGACGGCTGGCGGTGTGCCTGCTGCGTCGCGGGTCAGGCGGCGACCGCGCGGGGGGTGGTTGCTCCCAGCTCGATCAGGTATCTGCCGGGGTCTCGCAAGTAGCAGCGCTGCTCGGCGCCGTGGCTATCTAACGGCTCGGTGAGAAACTGGGCTCCGCGCTGGTTCCACTCCCGGTACACCGTCGCGATGTCGGCGACGCGGACGTTCATCAGCGTCGAGACGCGATCGTGGTTCTCGGGCGGCTAGCCGGATAGCGCGGAGGCGTCCTCGTGCGAGCCTTTGCCGAGGCCGCACATTTGTTCGCTGATGTGCCACAGACGCGCGGCGATGTCGGTGTCGTGGGTGACGGGCTTGGTGGCCAGTTCCTTCTCCTTGTAGTAGAAGTGACCGCTCACGCCGTCGAGTTCGGGATCGGTTGTCGCATACACGAGCGTCCGCGCTCCCTTCTCGGGCGTACCGAAGCGCGGCGTGGCCTTCATGACGCGCGTGAATATGCGGGCCGGGCCTGTCATCGTGGCTCCGAAACCGGTCTTGCTCGGACCGGGGCTGACGACGTTCGACGTCACGTTGGTGTCCTCCAGGCGCCGTGCCAACTCGTAGGCGAACAGGACGTTGCAAAGCTTGGACTGCTGGTAGGCCTTAAAGAAGTTGTAGCTGCGCTCGCCCTGGAGGTTCGCGAAGTCGAACTTGCGGCTGTAGATCTCTGATGCCACCGTGACTACGCGAGCCGCGGCCGCCGCGAGCAGCAGATCTTGCAGCAGGTTGGTGAGCAAGAACGGCGCCAGATGGTTGGTAGCGAACGTCTTCTCGATGCCATCGATGCTGCGCTCCCCTTTGTTGAAAACGCTGCCGGCGTTGTTGAGCAACACGTCGATCCGGTTATTCGCGAGGTGGATGTCTCTGGCCACGTCGTGAATTTCGCCTTGGGAGGACAGATCGGCGATAAATAGCTGGGGCGGAGGTCCCGTGGCGCTCTCTGCGATCCGGGCCTGTGCGGTCTCGCCACGCCGGGGATCGCGACAGACCATCACGATCTCGGCGCCCGCGTCGGCGAGCTGCTTGGCGGTGACGAATCCGACGCCGCCGTTGGTACCGGTCACTACGACGATCTTGTTGTGCATGTCAATCATGGTGCGCTCCGTGTCTGTGGTTGCTGACTTTTGGACCACACGGTGTGTGGCTGAAGCTGTTGGTAGCGGTCGACGGTGAGTCTCGGCGCGCTCGGCGAGGAACGCGGCTCAGCTGACTGCCGACCGCTTGAACGTGCGGATACCCAGGGCGATGAACGCGGTCGCGAACATTGCGACAACGCCGAGGCTGAGCCATGCCTCGGTCGTGGCGTTGGTCATGCCCCAGATGTCGTGCAGGCCGGTGCCTCGGTGGTCGACGAAGCCGTAGCGCATTAGCGCGAGGGCGTGGGTGAGGGGGAGGAGCTTTGCGAATGCCGCGAGCGCTCCGGGGAGCACGTGGATAGGGAACAGCGCGCCGGCGAAGAAGAACGGCAGGATCGCAACGGCCGGGGTGGCGCCGATGTACTCCTCTTGGCGGGGGATCCGGGCGGCGAGCGTCTCGGCCACGCCGTACATGAAGACCGTGAACAGGACGGAGGCCGCGACGAACCAGAAGACGCCTGTGGCGGTGATGTCGAAGCTTCCTCCGCGCAGCGCGGCGACGGCGATCAGCACGATCACCTGGAACGTGGCCAGGGCGAGCACTACGACGAGGTTCGAGAGCACGAGCAGCGCTCTGGGGATCGGCGCGGCGAGGAGCTCTTTCTGCGCGCCGCTGTGGCGGTCGACGATCACGCTCAGGCCAGCAAAGATCGCCGCCAGCGGCACCAGCAGTCCCACGGTCCCGACCGACACGAACGCGATGTAGTCGATGTGGGTGTGCAGCCCGCCGAGCGCTTTGCTCAGGGCGGGGGCGATGACGGTGGCGAACAGGATCGGGGTCAGCAGCGGCACGGCGATCTGTCGCGGGTTGCGGGCGGTCAGGGCGGCGCGACGCATCGCGAGCGTCCTCAGCGCAGTCGCCCGGCGCGTGAGCGCGGGGCGGCGGAGCGCCATTGCACCGGTTCTGATGGCAGTGGCGGACATCGTTCGGTTCCTGTCGAACTTTCGGGTTAGGCGGCTTGGGCGATCGGGGCGCCGGTCAGCCGGAGGTAGACGTCATCGAGCGTCGGTGGCCGCGTCATGAACCCGGAGGCTCTGACGCCGGCGTCGGTGATGGCGGCAATCGCCTCGCCGGCCGGCCGCCCATCGAGCGCGATCGTGAGGCTCGAGCCGATCGCGAAAGCGTCAGTCGTGGCGATCCCACGGCTACGTAGCGACGCCAGCGCAGCGTCGCCATCGCCATCGAGCCGCAGCTCGAGGATCTCGGGGCCGAGCCCGGCGAGCAGGCTCGCTGGCGTGTCGAGCGCGGCAATTTCGCCCTGATGGATGATCGCCACCCGATCACAGAGCCGCCTGGCTTCGTCGAGGTAGTGGGTGGTGAGCAGGATGGTCGTGTCGCGGCGGGAGCGCAGAGCGGCGATCACGTCCAAGAGCTCATGACGAATCCGGGGATCGAGGCCGACGGTGGGCTCATCCAGGAACAGCACCTGAGGCTGGGATACAAGGGCGCGTGCGATCTCCAGACGGCGGCGCTGGCCCCCACTGAAGCTCTCAACCGGCCGGTCGATCAGCTCGGCAACCCCGAACGCCTCGATCAGCTCGTCGATCCGGGTGGCGGCGGTCGCCGCCGGAACGCCCCAGAGTCGGGCGTGCAGATCGAGGTTCGCGCGGCCACTGAGACCACCGTCGACCACGGCCTCCTGGAACACGACGCTACTGACGCTGCGAGCCTTCCGCGGTTCCTTCACTACGTCGTAGCCGGCTAGCCGCGCGCACCCGGACGTCGGCACGACCGTGGTGGTCAGCATTCCGATCGTGGTCGACTTACCCGCGGCGTTCGGACCGAGAAGGCCGAAGACCTCACCGGACGCCACGTCGAAGTCGATCCCCTTGACCGCCTCAACGCCACCGCGGTAGACCTTGCGGAGCGCGCGGACCTCGATTGCAGGCCAGTCGAATTCGGTGTCTGGTGCGTACGCGACTTGCATGTGCGTCTCACTTTCGATCGCAAACTTGGAAAGTTGAGCGTCGCCGGTCACATCGACCGCAGTTCGCTCGTCACCCCTATGACGACTCCCGACCGAAGGGTGTGACCGACATGGACGAACAGAGCTGGAGCACACAGCAGTTCGAGCGCTACCGCAGCCACCTCCAAGCCGTCGCCTACCGGATGCTCGGCTCTGTCGGCGAGGCGGAGGACGCCGTCCAGGAGGCCTGGCTGCGGCTGAGTCGCGCCGACATGCACGACGTCGGAAACATCGGCGGCTGGCTCACCACCGTCGTCGGCCGAGTCTGCCTCGACATGCTGAAGGCGCGGCGCGCCAAGCGTGAGGACTACGCCGGCAGCTGGCTGCCCGAGCCGCTGGTGAGCGTCGAACCCGACGGGGATCCCGAACAGCAGGCACTGCTCGCTGACTCGGTAGGCCTTGCCCTGCTCGTCGTGCTCGAAAACCTGACTCCCGCGGAGCGGCTCGCTTTCGTGCTTCACGACATGTTCGACGTGCCCTTTGACGAGATCGCCCCAATCGTCGACCGCACGCCGGCCGCGACGCGACAGCTCGCAAGCCGCGCGAGGCGCCGCGTGAAAGGGCTGGCGCCCGCGCCCGATCCCGACGTCCTCAGGCAGCGCCAGGTCGTCGACGCTTTCCAGGCTGCCTCCCGGGCCGGCGACTTCGAGGCCCTCGTCTCCGTGTTGGATCCAGACGTCGTGTTCCGCATCGACAGCGGCGGGACCGGACCGAACGCCCGCCCGCCAATGATCGGCGCGGCCGCCGTAGCGGAACGGCTGCTCGCCCGCGGCGCGCGCTTTGCGCCGCACGCCAGACCCGCGATCGTCAACGGCACCGCCGGGCTGATCGTCCCTGCGGACGTCGGGCTGCGCGCCGTCATAGGATTCACCGTCTTCGGCGGCAAGGTCACCGCGATCGATCTCATCACCGACCGCGAGAAACTCCGCGGGCTGCGATCGTCGCGCCCATGACCGCCGCCGTTCGAACCCGCTACATCTCATACTCGCCTTCCGTTGACCGCCCCGTCAACGCGATGCCCTGAGCTCGCTCGCCTAGAGCACTCCACTACCCGCGCGGTGATGATCCTGATGGCGGCAGTGGCGTCGGAGGTCAGAGCGCGGGCGCGGCGGGGCACGATATTGCCGTGCACGATGCGGTTTGTACGCGCACATTGCACGTGGTCTCCGGGCGCCAGCAGCATGAACGCGCCGAAGCAGTTGAACGGCATGCCCGTTTGATCACCCACAAGCCCGCTAGCGCCGCACAGCCGACCCTACGCTGCCGGGAGCCGACGAGTTTCACGCGCGGACGGAGATTGCCGTGGTCAAGAACGGCGAGGTTGACGCGCGCGAACTCGGAGACGGTGATCGCGCGTCCGTGCGCGATGAGGTTCTCGCGCGCGCAGAACGCCGCTCCGGCCGCTCGATTGAGAGCCGGATGGACGAAAGCCTCGGCGCCGGCCTCGTCCACCAGGCCCGCGGCTCGATGATCGCCTTGGCGATGACACGTTGGCAGCGAGGGCGCCAACGGCGCGATCGGATAGCCGCGGGGGATCGTCCGTGGTGGGCGGCGCCGATGGGTCCTTCACCACGCAGGCACGCGCCGGCGGTAGCAAGGCCCGAGCTAACGCCGAGGCGGCAGACGGGCGGAAGCAAAAGCGCGGCGACGCCAGCCGGCATTGGTCGTCAGCACCGCGGTGACACGGACTGGCAGGCGCTGGTGACCGTTGTAGTCACCGACCTGCAGTCACAGGAAGTCAAGAGCGCGTTCGGCGCCCTCGACTCCCAGCACAACGGGTTGTCAGTTCGGGTTGACGCTCCAGAAGAGCTGATCGTAGTAGTTGGGTCCACCCGAGAGGTTCAGCTCCACAAACAGTCGGTAAGCCCGAGGACGACTCGTTGTGGGAGCTTGACCGGTTCGTCGACGAGGTAGAGCAAATTCGCCCTGCGCTGGAACTCGACCGCGACAACTTCGTCCGTTACGACCAATGGCGGCCATCGGCGGCTGGACGCGCCCTGCCGGCCGTTCAGCAGCTCGCCCGCCGCGCCCCGTCGGCGATTCCTTTGGTCAGCTCGGGACCACAGGGCTCGCGATCGAGTTGGTGACGAGGCGCTCGTCCGGCACAGACCGCGCTGGGAGCGGTTGGCGGCGAAAGGACTCGCAGGACGCACGCCGCGCCGACGATTGCGTCGCCGCCGCGGATGCGATCGTGCAGATCGGGTCGACCGTTGCGATCGGAATGTGATGAGGGTGTGTTCCGCGCGGTTGGTGTGGCGTCCCACGCCGTGCAGCGAAGGGTGTGGGCGTTGGCGGCGACCCTGCGAAGGTGGTTGCTGCGGGTTTGGCGCTGCCTGCTAGCCGCGGTGAAACCGAGCTTGCACCGGGTCCGCGGAGGTCAGCGCGCGCGACGACGTTGCATCATGGCGTTCTTTCGCGGCTGCGCGGGTGCCTCGGCCTCGCGTCGGGCACGCTCGGCCCGTCGCTGGGCGGCCTCGCGTTTGAGTTGAGGCTGTTTGTTGGCTGCGGCGGCAATCTCGGCCGCGCGTCGCTCGATAGCGTTCCGGCGCGGGTTGACCGGCCGCACCGAGGAGGTCATTGTGTTCTTCGTGGGCATCACTGGCTCCTTGGATGGTCAGTTGGTTTGATCTTGGTTGGCATCGAGAGCGCCGGGCGGAAGCAAAAAGCGGCGGGGAGAGCGATTCGATGCGCTCGCGCTCGTGAGCCTGTGAGCGTGCAGACCGGCCGCGGTCGTTGAGGCGGGCTCCTCGGTCCGTCCGGCGTGGTCGAGGATCCAGGTTTCGATGGCGGCAAAGTCAGATCCCGCGGCGAGGATCGCGGCGCGCTCGATGACATGGCCGCCCTCGGCGCGTCGCCGTGCCAGGCGGGTCACGACTGCGCGGATGCGGGCGTCATCGGTTTCGGAGCTGACGGAATCAGACATCGGTCAGACCGCGCGCTTGCCCGGCAGCCGGCGACGACGGCCGGGGCAGACACCGGACATCGCCGGGCCGGCGAGCGCGGCGTTGGATTGCTCGAAAGACTGGCGGTCGCGGTCGCGTCGGAACGCCTGGAGCTCGTGGCGGCGTGGGCGCCGATGGATGGGGGTCGGGCGTGGCGGCGAGCTCATCGATCCGGATCTCGGACCGGAACGGCCAGCGCCGCAGCGGCCGGATCGTCGAAGGACACACTGGGCTCCTCGTCTGCGAGCGCGCGGGCGAGGCGTCGGGCGCGGTGCGTCGCGAGATCGCCAATGCGCTGGGCGAACGGCTCATCGGAGCCGACATCCACAGCGACCGCGGGCGTGTCCACAGACGCGATCGCCCGAAAGCCGACCACCTCGGCAAGGTCATCGACCGGCTCAAGAAGCGAACCGCACTGCGGGCAAAGAGCCCCGTCAGACGCGCCCGGGGGGCGCGCGCCACGCACGCGGGTCCGGCACGTCACGCACTTGTAATGGGGCAAGAGGGTGCCCTTTCGGTCGACTGCAACCGACTATACCTGACATTGATTTCTAGAAAAGATATTCTTCTCAGGATGTCGCCGGCCGCCTGGTCGTTTTTGACCAACCATGCCCGGGTTCTTCTGTGCATCGCCGAAGACCCGACCGTGCGTCTGCGTGAGATCGGTGACCGCGTCGGCGTCACCGAGCGTGCCGCGCACCGGATCGTCAACGAGCTCGTCGCGGCGGGATACCTCTCACGGCAGCGCACCGGGCGCCGCAACCACTACACGGTGCATCGCGACCTCCCACTGCCCGACCGGCTGTCTCGCACTCAACCGCTCGGCGAGCTGCTGGCGATCCTCGCGCCGGCAACCGAGCAGGCCCCATGATCCGCCGCGCTGGCTCGCGGACCCAGCCGCCGGCCCCGGGCAGACGATCGATCTGGGCGTCCTAGCTGACCGCGAACCGCCCACTGCGCGCCTACGCCGTAGGCTTCACCGTACCTGGGCCGGGCGATCGCTTTCGCCTCCGCGCATCTTCAGACCCGGTGATCGCATCGCCGGCACGGGGATCGCCCGCCGCCGGCAGTGCGGGCGATCGCTTCGCCGCCTCGAAGCGCGCGGAGTCCCAAGATCGCCGTAAGTACCAACGCGATCATTGAGCGGCAAGCGTGCCTTTCGGGCACGGTGCGTTCAACCTCGACGTCTCTGCCGTCAAGGCATAATCGCGGTCATGCCTCTGTACCCAGCGATGTTCGAAGACATCGACCGCATGGATGCGGTCGCATGGGCGAGGTGGCTCTCCGACGACGCGCGGTTCCGCTTCGGAAACGGCGACGAGACCACAACGCGCGACGCAGCGTGCCAGGGCCTGGCCGACTTCTACGGCCTGATCGACGGGGTCAGTCACCGAATGCTCGATTACTGGGAGAACGGCGCCACCACGATCGTGCGATCGGACGTCACCTACACCCGTAAAGACGCGGCCACGGTCACCGTCCCGATCGTGACCATCTACCACGAGCGCGACGACGGCAAGATCGACGACTACCGCGTGTACGGGGAGGTCGCCCCGGTGCTCGCCTGAGCCGCGGAGGAGAATGCGATGAGCAGCAGGATCATCGGCAACCACCACATCACGCTGTCGACGGGCGGCGCCCAGGAGGACTGGGACTTTCACACGCAGGCACTCGGACTGCGGCCGATCAAGAAGACGATGCTGTACGACGGCGCCGAGCCCGTCTACCACCTGTACTACGCCAACGCGGACATGGACGCGGGGTCGATCCTGACCTCGTTCCCGATGCGCCAGCAGGGCAAGATGGGCCGCCGGGGCTCCAACCAGGTCAAGGAGGTCGGCCTGTCGATCGACGACGGTTCGATCGACTATTGGGCCAACCGGCTCGATGAGTTGGGCTTCGCGACCGAGCACACCGAGGCGCTCGGCACCAAGCGCCTGCGGTTCGCCCACCCGTGCGGGATCCCATACACGCTGGTGGGCACAAGCGGTGACAACCGCCGTGGCTACGGCGAGGGCGGTGTCCCATCCGAGCACGGAATCAAGGGCGCCTACGCGCCGGTGATCTCCGTCATCGACCCCGACGAGATGGTCATGTATCTCGAGACGGCCCTCGAAGCCAAGAAGGTCGACGAGGACGGCTCGCACCAAGCCTTCCAGGTAGCCGGCGCGTTCGGCGGCCGCGTGGAGCTCGTCCACGAGCCAGAACTGCGGCCGGGGACCTGGCACTTCGCCGAGGGCACGCCGCACCACTGGGCGTGGGACGTCGCCGACGAAGACAACCAGATGGGTCTCAAGGGCTTCATCGAGGGGCTCGGCTACACCGACGTGACCGAGCAGAAGGACCGCGGCTACTTTCTGTCGTGCTACAACCGCACGCCCGGCGGCGCGCTGTTCGAGTACGCCTTCACGCCCGCCGATCGCGGCTTCCTGATCGATGAACCCGAGGACCAGCTCGGCACGACCGTCCAGATACCGCCGCCGTTCGCGCACCTGGCGCAAGAGATGCTCGACTATCTCGAGCCCATCGAAGACCGCCGCTGACGATGCTGACCACACACGTCGGCAGCCTCCCGCGGCCTCAGGAGGTCGTCGACGTGGTGTTCGCTCAGGACGACGGCCGCGGCGTCGATGACGCCGAGTTCCAGCGCGTCGTCGGCGCGGCGGTCGCCGACCGAGTCGCCCACCAGGTCGATGCCGGGATCGACCTCGTCAGCGACGGTGAGATGAGCAAGATCGGCTACGCGACGTACGTGCGCCACCGCCTGTCCGGGTTCGAGCTCGACGATGTCCCGCGGGCGACGCCGGCCGATCTCGACGCGTTCCCCCGATTCCGTGACCGGCAAGTCCAGTCCGGCGCCGGTCCGAAGTACAAGCGCCCCGTGTGTCGCGGCTCGATCGGCTATGAGCAGCGCGAGCCGTTGCGGCGCGACCTCGCGGCGCTCCACGCCGCCGTCGATGGCCGCGACGACATCGAAGGCGCCTTCATGAATGCGCCGTCGCCCGGCGTAATCGCACTGTTTTTGCCCAACGAGCACTACGTCTCAACCGACGAGTACCTGGCCGCGCTCGGGGCCGCGATGCGCGAGGAGTACGAAGCGATCGTCGCGGCCGGCTTCACGCTGCAGATCGACGCGCCGGACCTGGCGATGGGCCGCCACATCATGTACCGCGACGAGCCCGACGAGGTCTTCGTCGAACGCGTCGCGCTTCACATCGACGTGCTCGACGACGCGCTGCGCAACGTCGCGGCCGACCGCGTGCGGCTGCACCTGTGCTGGGGCAACTACGAAGGCCCCCATCATTTCGACATCCCGGTGGAGAAGATCATCGAGGAGATCCTGCGTGCCAAGCCATCGACGATCCTGTTCGAGGCCGCCAATCCGCGCCATGCCCACGAATGGACCGTATGGCGCGACGCGCCGATCCCCGACGATAAGGTGCTGGCGCCGGGCGTGATCGATACGTCGACCAACTACATCGAACATCCCGAGCTGGTCGCCCAGCGCCTGCGCCGGTTCATCGACACCGTCGGCGTCGATCGCGTAATCGCCGGGACCGACTGCGGCTTCGGCACCTGGGCCGGCTTTGGTCCGATCGATCCGGACATCTGCTGGGCCAAGCTGCGCTCGCTGACCGAAGGCGCTGCACTGGCCGATGCCCGTCTCTGACCTCGCTGTGCGTGCCAGTGGCTCGCATCACGGCGATGATCCCCACCGAGGCAGGTCAGCCGGGCAGCGCCGGCCCTGGATAGGTCTCTAGCTCCATGCGCGACCGAAAAGTGATTCTCAAGATGGTCCTGTCCCTCGACGGGTTTGCCACGAGCCCCGACGGGACCCACGAATGGATGTTTGAGTGGTTTGACGTGGACTCGACGGAGTGGAACCTCCGCGCGCTCGAGGAGGCCGGCGTTCACGCGATGGGCCGCCGGAGCTACGAGATCATGGGTCCGTACTGGGCCGCGTCCGAGGGGCCGATCGCTGCAGCGATGAACGACAAGCCGAAGGCGGTCTTCTCCCACACCCTGAGGAGTGCGGAGTGGGGACCAGCCGAGATCTTCGCTGGGGACCTGAGCGCGGACATCGCGTACCTGAAGGCCCGAGACGACAAAGGGACGATCTTGGTCCACGGCGGTCCCGACTTCGCCAAATCGCTGACCCGCTTGGGTCTCGTCGACGAATACCAACTATCGACGGTCCCGATTGCGATCGGCGCGGGCCACAGCCCATTCGCCGAGCTCGATGAGCACGTGAAGCTCGACGTCATCGAGGAGCAGCGCTTCCGAAGCGGAGCCCTCGCGCAGACTTTGGTGCCGAGGCGATAGCCGCCGCACCGGCTTGGTCAGCCGGCGGTTGCCGCGGTCCTACGCCATTGCACGGCAGCGTCCTCGGTATCGTCGGCCCATGCCGTTTCTCGGGCACAAGTTCAAGCACGAGCGCGAGTGGGACGAGGTCCGGGCCGCGGCCCAGGAGGATCTGTTGGCGCTCGGCGAGGACATCCGCGCGCTTGACATCGACATCCAGATGCCGGGCGTCTCCGACGAGGCCACGCAACGCTATGAGCAGGCTCTTCAGGCGTACGAGCGCGCGAGCCAGATGTTCGACCGCGCCAAGCGACCCGAGGATCTCGCGCCGGTGTCAGAGACGCTCGAGGAGGGCCGCTACGCGATGGCCTACGCGAAGGCGCTGGTTCAGGGTAAGCCGCCGCCCGAGCGTCGGGCGCCGTGCTTCTTCGACCCCCGTCACGGACCGTCGACCGAGGACGTCGAGTGGGCGCCGCCCGGCGGCGCGATGCGACCAGTTCCGGCGTGCGCCGCCGACGCGGTCCGGATCAAGGACGGCTTTGCGCCTCACGGCCGGCAGGTGCCGGTCAACGGACGGCAGACCGACTACTGGAACGCTCCCGGACACTACGGGCCGATGATGGGCGGCTACTTCAGCGGCTTCGGCGGCGGTGGTCTGCTGAACACGCTACTGATGGGTTCGGCGCTCGGCGCCGGCCTCGGGATCGGCGAGGGGATCGTCGGCGACATGTTCGGCGGCGACGGCGACGGCGACGGTGATGGCGACGGAGACGGTGATGGGGACGGCGGAGACGGCTGGGGCGACGGCGGAGATGGCGGCGACGGCGGGTGGGGCGACGGCGGCGGTGACTTTGGCGGCGGCGGGGACTTCGGCGGCGGCGATTTCTGACGCGCGGTGTGGCTTCTCACTGGCTGCGCGTGTGGCTTCTGGCCGCGCGGCGTGACTTCCAGCGTCAGCGCTCGCCGCGAGCTGACTCGTTGATCGCCCAGTAGCGCGCGAGCCGGCGTCCGTAGCCCGCGCCGTGGCGCTGCAGGCCGGCCAGCAGATGCACTTCGGCGCTCGTCAGATCGGGATGCCACACGTCGACGATCAGCACGATCCGGTCCTCACCGGTGTGGTTCCACGCTTCGTGCTCGAACGAGTCATCGAACAGAAGGCAGCCGCCCTGCCGCCACCGCCGCGTCTCGCCCGCGACCCGCAGTGCGCAGTCGCCGTCCGGCACTGCGATCCCGAGGTGGCAGCGCAGTCGCAGGTTGGTTGGGCCGCGGTGGGCGTGGATGTGCGTGCCGGGTCGCATCCGTGACACGTAGATGAGACCGGCGGCGGTCCGGATTGCGCCGTCACCTTCGATCACGCGCGTCGTCTCCGGGCAGGCGTCGCAGACGTCGTCGTGGCGGCGGCCGCGCTCGTAGAAGAAGGCGACGTCCCAGTCGCCGGCACGCGCGATCCGCTCGCTTTCGGGCGCGAACCGTGACGGGTCGAGTGCGAGCACCTCCGCGTGAATCGCGTCAAACGACGCCTCCAACTCGTGCGCCGTGCGGTTGGCGGACGAGTCGCACCAGGGCCGGCTGTAAAGGCCCGGATAGAGCACGCGTCCCGCGGGATCCGGCGCGTCGGCCAGCCGGGCCATGTAACCCACAAAGCGATCGGTGCCCGCCCGAGCGACCGGTGTCGCCGCTACGCACGTTCGATTGACGGTCGCGTCGAACAACGCCCGAGGCGTGGACGGCGGAGCGCCGTCGCAGCTGTCAGCGCAGTCGCGCAGCGCGCCGGCGATCTTCAGCCACGCGTCGAAGGACAGCCGCTTGTCCCACTCCGTTCCGAGCGCGCGCAGGCGCTGCTCGCCCGTCATGGCCCACTCGCGGGCGCTCGGTGCGTCGCCGCGACGCGAGGCCTCGTGCGCCAGCCACAGACACGGCTCCCCCACCGCCGAGCACGTCGCCGCCGCCAGCGCAAGCCGGTCTCGCCGCACGTCCGGCTCGAGCGCCGCAAGCCCCTCGCGGTAGGCATCGCGGCCGGCGGACTCCGCAGCTTCTGTCAGCCCGACAAGCACCGAAACGAACGGGGGAAGCGCCACGGTGTCACTGTCGGCGACGAGCTCCGCGAGCTCGCGCAGCTTCACGAGCCATGCCGCCGGCGAGCCGTCCGGGGCGCGAGCCTGCTCGGCCAGGTTGACCAGGTGCAGCAGCAGCACCGCGTCGAGCTCCTGACGCGTGGCTTGTGCGACCGCGCCGGGCGCCCAACGGTGCGTACCGGCGAACAGCGGCCGGCGCGGCGTCGTCGCGAACAGGAACGCGATCCGTTCGGCTCGCTCGCCCGCGACGGCACGCACCTCGTCGCGGCGCTCGCGCGCGATCAGCCGGCGTCGGTAGGCGTCGGTGCCGTACACGCTGTGCAGCAGCGCCGCGCGCCGCAGCCAACCGGGCTGCTCCCAGCGTCCGGCGATCGCCTCGCAGCCGCGAAGATGCCCAAGCAAGGTACGCCCCGTGCCGTGCGGGAGCTCGTCGGCGCCCAACTTGCACACGAACGCGACCACGGCATCGGTCTGGCCAGGCGTCTCCATCGCCCTGATGCTGCCACGCTGCGTGACAACCGCCGCGGTCACTCGCGCGCCGAGCAACTGGCACCCGCTGGTGCCGTCCTCGCATCGGCGCGGAACTCGGGGGACGAGAGCGGCCAGGGTTGCCTGCAAATTTCGAGCTGCCGATCGCGCTGATCGCTGGCTGTGGCTGCGAACATCCAGACGGTGAGCAGTCACGCGAGCGGGTCGGCGAGCATGCCGCGCTTGGAGCGGCTGCTCGAGCGCGACTGCGAGCTGGCGGTGCTAGAGGAGACGGTCCGGGCTCTCGGCGAGGGGCGGGGCTGTGTCGTGCTCCTCGGAGGGGAGGCGGGGATTGGCAAGACGACGCTCGTGCGCGCGCTGCGCGAGCGGGTGGATGACCGGGTCACGTTTCTGGTTGGGGCCTGTGAGCCACTGTCGGTGCCGGTGCCGCTCGGTCCGTTGCGGGAACTGGTCGAGGCGGCAGGTGATGTCGATCTGGCCGATCTGGAGAGCAGTGACCGGCTGCTGCTCGTTCGGCGGGTGCAGGCGGCACTGACTGTCCGAGCGCCCGTCGTCGCGGTCGTCGAGGATGCTCACTGGGCGGACGTGATGACGCTTGACGTCCTCCGGCTCCTGGCGCGCCGGGTCGAAGGGGCGGCGGTGATGGTGATCGTCACCTACCGCGACGACGAGGTGGCGGCCAACCCAGAGCTCGCGCGGTTGCTCGGCGACCTGGTGACCAACCCAGCAATCCGCCGCGTTCGCCTCCGTCCGCTGTCGGAGGCGGCCGTCCGTCAGTTGGCCGAGCCGGCGGACATCGACGCTGCCCGGCTGTCGCGGGTGAGCGGTGGCAACCCGTTCCTCGTGGTCGAGGCGATCGCCGCCGGCGGGCGCCTGCCGGCTTCGGTACGCGAGGCGACGCTGGCGCGCGCGAGCCGGCTCACCCCGGCCGCCAGGGATGTGGTCGGGGCCGCCGCGGTGATCGGCCAGCGCGTCGCGCCGTGGCTGCTCGATGCCGTCGCGCCGGGAAGTGCAACCGCCGTCGAGGAGGCCTTGGCCCGTGGCGTCATGGTGGCCGATGGGCCGGCGCTCGGGTTTCGGCACGAGCTGATCCGGGAGGCGATCGAGTCCTCGCTGTCGCCGCCGCGTCGCGCCGAACTGCACCGGCGCGTCGTCGCGGCCCTCGCCGCCCACGGGGATCACGCGCGCCTCGCCCATCACGCCGAGCTGGCGGGGATGGTGGCGCAGGCAAGCCGTTATGCCGCGCTCGCCGCCGCGGAGGCGGAGGATGTCGGCGCGCTGCGCGAGACGAGCCTGCAAGCGGCTCGGGCGCTGCGGCTGGGCGCGGGGCTGAGCGAAACCGAGCGCCTGGAGCTGCTGCTCAAGTGTTCGCACGCGACGAACTTCGCGAGTCTTCGTCTCGAGGACGCCGTCGGGCCGGCACGGGATGCGATCGCGTTGGCGCAGCGCTTGGGCGACCGGGTGCGGCAGGGCCGCGGGGAGGTGGCGCTGTCGTTTTCTCTGTGGTCGCTGGGGCGCGTCGTCGAGGCGCGGGAGGCGGCCGAGCGAGCGGTGGCCGTGCTCGAGACCACGGACGACCTCGCCGCGTTGGCGCGGGCTCAGGCCACCCGCGTGCGGATGGAGGCGACCGCGTTTGACCCGGCGGCGGCACTCGAGCTCGGACCACGAGCGCTCGGCCTCGCCGACGAGGCGGGGCTGGAGGAGATGCGACTCGACGTGACGATCAGCATCGGCCTGGCCCGCGGTCACCTCGGCGACGTCGAGTCGTTGCCGTTGCTGAGCGACGCCGCGCGCGCCGGGCGCGCGGCTGGGTTCACGATTCAGACGGTGCGGGCGTACGTGAACCTCGTGTTCGTCGCGGCGACGCTCCGACGGCACGAGCTGCTGGAGGAGGCCGCGGCCGAGGCGCTCGCCCTGTTCGACGACTACCAGACAACGATCCCGGCCAACGCCATCGAGCTCTACCGCGCCCGAAGCCGCCTCGACCGGGGCCGCTGGGACGAGGCCCTCGCGACGGCCAGGCGGCGCGACTCGAGCCGCGCGACGCTCACCCCGGACTCGCGGACGATCGAGGGTTTGGTCGCGCTGCGCCGTGGCGTGCCGGACGGCGCGCATCGGTTGCAGCAGGCATGGGCGGAGATACAGGACGTGCCCGAGAGCGCGCGGCACGGCTCGATCCGGGTTGCACAGATCGAAGGGGGATGGCTGCGCGGCGACCACGCCGAAGTGACCCGCGGGCTCCACGCTGCCCGTGACACGCCGGCCGTCGGTCGCTTTGCGCGCACCGCGGCCGAGCTTGCGGTGTGGGGGTTGCGCCACGGGCTCGAGCTCGCGGCGCCCCCGGGCGCGCCCGAGCCGGTCAAGCGCGAGCTGGCCGGCGATTGGCGCGGCGCGATCGCCGCCTGGCACGAGCTAAAGGCGCCCTACGAGGCCGCGCTTGCCGCGTTGCCGGGAGACGAGCGTGCGGCACGCGCGGCCGTCGCGGCGCTCCACGAGTTGGGCGCGAGCGCCGCCGCACGGGCGTTTGCTCGGCACCGTGCCGCGACGGGCGCCAACGCGCCGCGTGGGCCACGGCGCTCGACGCGCGCGCATCCCGCCGGCCTCACGCGGCGAGAGCAGGAGGTGCTCGAACGGCTCGCCACCGGCGCGACGAATCCGGCGATCGCCGCCGCGTTGCACCTTTCGGAGCGAACCGTCGCGCACCATGTCTCCGCGATCCTCCGCAAGCTTGGCACGGCCACGCGACTGGCGGCGATCGAGCAAGCGCGAGCGCGAGGGCTGCTCGCCGAAGCTAGGCAGATCGACGAGCAAAGATAGGCAGGCGGTCCGATGACCGGGCGCCGCCGGCGCCATACGGTCATCGTCGAGTAGCCGGCCGGAGCCAACGCCGGCGCGAGACGAGAGGAGATGTCAATGGCCGCCTTCACGGTCAAGCGGATCGACGAGCTGGCGTCGATTCATCACGGTGCAGTGAAGCTCGCCGGCGACGAGCTGGGCGTGCTGTCGTTCGGGTTGCAGGTGCTCGATTTCCCGCCCGGCTTTGCCGACTACCCGGAGCACGACCATTCCGAGGACGGGCAGGAGGAGGTCTATGTCGTGCTCGACGGCTCGGCCGAGTTCGAGATCGCGGGCGAGGACGTGGCGGCCGAGGCCGGGTCCATGCTCCGGGTCGGCTCCGAGTCCAGGCGCACGCTGGTCGCAGGGCCTGACGGAGTGCGGATCCTCGCGATCGGCCGCACCCCAACCGGCAGCTACGAGCGGCCGGCGGACTTCCGCGTGGCGGCACGGGCATGACGGCCGGAACGCTCTCCGCGCCGCAGGTCGTGACGGCGGCCGAGCCGCTCTGGTTCCTGGGCACGCTGACGCGCATCAAGCTCACGGGTCGCGAGACCGGCGGCCGGTTCGCGCTCTGGGAAGGAGTTCTCCCATACGGCGCGGCGCCACCGCTGCACTCCCACCCTCAGGACGAGACGTTCTACGTCCTCGAGGGTGAGGTCACGGTATGGCTCGTGGAGCCCGAGTTCGCGGAGGGCCGCGACTGGGTGGGGACGCGTGCGCAGCGGTGCGGCGCCGGTGCCTGCCTGCTGGCGCCCGGCGGGATGCCGCATGCCTTCCGAGTCGAGTCCGATATCGCCCGGATGCTGTTCGTCTCCGCGCCCGCCGGGATCGAGGAGTACGTGCAGGCGCTCGCCGAGCCGGCTCGCTGGCCGTGGCTGCCGCCGCCGCCGGACGGGCCGCGCGTGGCGGCCGAGCGGCTGCAGGCCGTGGAGCAGGAGCACGACGTCATTCGTTACAGCCCGCCGCCACCGGCGGGCCGTCCAAAGGAGAAGCAGTGAACCAATCAGAGGCAGCGAGCTCGAAGGCAGCGGTGGTCGTCCGCGACGGCGAGGGGCCATCGCTGCGCTGGGGCCCAGCCGGCGTCATGCGGATCCTCGCCGGGGCCGAATCGACCGACGGCTCGTTCAGCATCTGCGAGGCGACCGAGCCGCCGGGCAGCGCGGCACCGCTGCACGTCCACCACGCAGAGGCCGAGGCGTTCTATGTGCTGGAAGGCGAGATCGAGCTCACCTGCGGCGAGGAGACGCTCACCGCCGGCGCGGGCGACTTCGTCTACACGCCCAAGGGCGTACCCCACAAGTACGCCGTCATCGGCGACCAGCCGGCGCGGGTTCTGCTCCTGTTCTCGCGTCCCGGCTTCGAATCATTCTTCGCCGAGGGCGGGACGCCGCTCGAGGAGCCGCCCGCCGGCCCCGCGGATCCCGAGGTGCTCAAGCGCCTCGTGCGCAAGTACGACATGGAGCTACTCGAGGCGCCGGGGCACTGAACTGCCGGCCCGGACGATGAGCTGGGCTGCCGCCGCGCGATCCGCGTCTCAGCCCAGGCTCACGGCAACCTGCGAGGAGCCGGTCCGCTCGGCGTAGATGCTGGACGGCCGCTGGTATTCCTCGCGGGTCAGCGGGCTGGAGAGTACGAAGTCGGCGGTCGCGCGGTTGCAGGCGGTCGGTACGTTGCAGACGACGGCGATGCGCAGCAGCGCCTTGACGTCCACGTCATGGGGCTGCGGCTCCAGCGGGTCCCAGAAGAAGACCAGGAAGTCGATCCGGCCCTCCGCGATCGCGGCACCGACCTGCTGGTCGCCACCGAGCGGTCCGCTGAGGAACCGGTGAACGGTGAGCCCGAGCTCGTCGGCCAACAGCGCCCCGGTGGTTCCGGTGGCGTGGAGCTCGTGGGTGGCGAGCGTCTCACGATTGAACTCGGCCCACTCGAGCATCTCGGCCTTGCAGTTGTCATGCGCGATCAGTGCGATGCGCTTGCGACTGGGCATCAGCTTGATGATGTCGGCCATCGAAGCGTCCTCGTGTAAGCGCTAGGCGCCCGGCGCTTGGGCGAGGGTCAGCGCCGCAAGCACGGTCAGATCGCCGACGTAGGTCGCCTCGGCATACCACTCCGGCAAGTACTGGTTCTCCGGGCGAGCTTCGCCCAGGCGGCGGGTGTGCTCGAGGCCTCGCTCGACGTGTCGAGCATCTGCTGAGGCGTGATGGTGGGGGTGGGTCATCTCAGGTCCGTTTCGTGCGAGTTTCGGGCCCTCTCCCTGGCTCGCCGCTGAAGATAGACGCGCTTTGTCATAGGAAGCAGACCAGTTCTTGCTCCTAGCGATAGGTAATACTTATGGCATGAACCTTCGTCAGCTGGAGTACTTCGTGGCCATCGCTGAGCAGGGATCCGTGACCCAAGCAGCCGAACGGCTCCTGGTCTCACAGCCTTCGTTGTCGCAGCAGATCCGTGCGCTGGAGGCCGAGTTGGGCGGGGCGCTCCTTGAGCGGCTGCCTCGGGGGGTCCGTCTGACGGCAGCCGGTCAGGAGCTGCTGGGCGAGGCGCGGGCCACGATCGCCCACGCCCAGCGAGCTCGCCATGCGGTGCGTCAGGCCCTCGAACTCGAGGTCGGTCAACTCGAGGTCGCGGTCACCAGCTCGGCCGCACTGGGAATCCTGCCGGCGGTGCTGCGCGATTGGCAGAGTCGCCATCCGTCACTCGAGGTCAGCCTGCTCGAGTTCCCCCACCGACGGGCGTTGGAGGAGGCCGCTCGTGAGGGCGCGGGGGACATCGCCGTCGGCACACACCCGGAGTCGTGGAATGGGCCGGTCAAGCAACTTGGCTGGGAGCAACTGGTCCTGGTGCTGCCTGACGGCGACCCACTGCTGGACCTGGCGGCGGTGAAGCTGGAACTCCTGTCGGATCGACGCTGGGTTCACTACGCGCGGTCGGCGGGACTCTCGGAAGTCGTCGACCTGTGCTGTGCCGCGGCCGGTTTCGCTCCGCGGGTCGCGGTGCGAACCAGCCAGGTGGCCGCCGCGCCGTCGTTCGCGGCGGCCGGGATCGGCCCGGCACTCGTGCCCGAGCACATCGTGCCCCGGGCCCTGCAGGGTCTCGTCCGGCCCGCCTCGCCACGGCCGGTCCGGGCCGTATGCGCATTCGCTCGTCACGATTGGACACCGCTTGCCCGGGCCTTCCTCGACACGCTTCAGAGCTTCCCGTGGGGACCCAAGCCTCGGGATTCGCTGGACCTCTGACCGCGGTCGCCAGGCCCAACGAACGACCGCCTCTGAGTTGTCCGGCGGCTGACCGGTTGACGGCACGATCGCCTCCACCACTACCGACACGGCCGACGCACCCTTGGTGATGCAAGCTGGCGAGCGTCCGAGCGTCATGCCACGCGGTAGGTCAGGATCACGTTGCCGGATGACAATGGAGCTGTGTCGACGAGATCGAAGTGCGCGGCGCGATCAGGGCGGAACAGCAGGTCGGCCGGGTTGCCGGTGCCGAGCATGAACGGGTGGACCCAGAGCCGCAGCTCGTCGAGCAGGCCGTGGGCGAGGAGCAGGTCGGTCACAGCTCCGAAGCCGTATTGCACGATGTTGCCGCCGTCCTGGTTCTTGCGCCGGGCGATCTCGGCGGCCACGTCTCCTGGGAGCACCTGCGAGTTGTTCCACGTCGGGTCGGTCAGCGTGTGTGACACGACCCACTTCTCCATCGTGTTGATGTGGTCTGAGTAGGGGTCGCCTGACATTACTGTCCAGACCGGGAGAAAGGCGTCGTAGGTGCGGCGGCCGAGCAGCAGCGCGTCGCAGCTCAGCAGCAACTCGGTCTGGATCTCGGTGCCGCGGCCGTCGTCCGTGTGGCGGCCCGACGGCCAGTTCTGGGGCTCCTCGATGACGCCGTCGAGGGTGATGTAGGTGGAGTTGATGATGCGTCGCATGTCGGGTGTCTCCTTCACCGCCCACTGGGAGCGATGTTGTGGTTGAGGTGAAAGACGTTGTCGGGGTCGTAGGCGTCCTTGACAGCGGTCAGCCGGGCACGCTTGGCGTCGGAGTAGGCGCGCCGCACGCCCGATGCGCCTTCGTCGCTGAGCGCGTTGACATAGGCGCCCGAGGCGAACGGTTCGAGCTTGGCGGCGGCGCGCCGCGCGGCTCCCATCCGCACGCTGTCCTCGTCCGGATCGCTCCACTTCGACGCGGCGACGTACTCGAAGCAGCTGCCGCGATGGCTGAACGCCGTCGCGTCATCGTCGACGTCGGCGATCGCGCCTCCGTAGGACTGGAGGCTGACGCTCGGAAGGGTGACATCGGCCGGATCGCGGTCCAGGAGCGCCGCGATGGCGCTGCCGGACAGATCTGGGAGATAGTGGCCCTTCCAGTAGCGCCGGGAGGTGTGGCCCTCGATGCTGTCGTCACGACTCTGAAGGGCCAGATACGAGAGTTCTGTCACGCTCTCGTGGTCGGGCGTGCCGATCGAGCGCAGCGCCGGCAGCAGCGCTCGACCTGCGTCGGGATCGCCGGCCCACACGTATCCGAGGGTCACGGCGCCGCCGCTGATCGCGGCGGTCAGCGTGGCCTGCCGGGGCACGTCGCGGGCCAGGTCGCGCCAGCCGCGCAGCGGGTCGGCGGCGCGATCCAGAGCGAAGGTGAGATCCGCGACGAGAGTGCGGGTGCCGACGGGATGCAGGCGGAACTCGAACTCAACGACGACGCCGAAGTTGCCGCCGCCGCCGCGCAGAGCCCAGAACAGGTCAGGGTGCTCCTCGGCGCTGGCGCGGACGACGTCGCCGTCGGCGGTGACGACCGTGTAGGACAGGACGTTGTCGCAGGTGAGACCGTGCTGGCGCGCCAGCCAGCCCATGCCGCCGCCGAGCGTGAGCCCGCCGACGCCCGTGTGGGAGACGTTGCCCGCTGTGGTGGCCAGGCCGAAGGGCTGGGCGGCCCGGTCCAGCGCGCCGAGCAGTGCTCCGCCCTGCACACGGGCGCGCAGCCCGACCGGATCGACCGCGACGCGGGCGAGGCCGCTGAGATCGATCATCAGCCCGCCGTCCGGGACGGAGAGGCCGGCAATGTTGTGGCCGCCGCAGCGGACGCCGATCTCGAGGTCGAGCTCCCGCGCGGTTCGAACTGCGCTGACGACATCTTCGACCGACGCGCACTGGGCGATCAGCGCCGGGCGGTGGTCGATCATCGCGTTCCACACCGAGCGCGCGTTGTCATAGCGCGCTGTGCCGGGGCCGAGGAAGCGCCCGTCGACGTGTGAACGGCGAATGAGCGTGGTGGGTGATGAGGCTGTGATGGTCATGGCACGCAGACTTGCACGGATCGGTCCCCCTGATAAGGTCCGTTTCGGTGCCTCGTCCGCGGACCAATTTGTCGCCGGTCTCGGAATTGGCGATCGATCTGGACCGAGACGGCGGTGACGCACTGCACCGCCAGATCGAGGCCTCGATCCGCGAGCGGATCCGCTCCGGCGCGCTGCCGGGCGGCGTCGCGCTGCCGCCGACGCGGGCCCTGGCGCGCGAGCTGGGTGTCACCCGCGGCGTCGTCGTAGAGGCCTATGCCCAGCTCGTGGCCGAGGGATATCTGACCAGCCGCAGCGGCGGCTACACACAGGTGGCGCTGACGGCGGCACCGCCATCATCGAGCCAGCGGCCCGGACGAGCGATTCGCTCGGCTCCCGCTTCGGCCGTCGACTTCGGCTACGGGCGCGCCAACCTCGCGGCGTTTCCGCGGACCGCTTGGCTGCGCTCGGTTCGTCGCGTGCTCACCGAGACTGCAGACGACCGTTTCGGCTACCTCGATGGCCACGGGGCACCGGAGCTTCGATCGGCGTTGGCCGCGTACCTGAACCGCGTGCGGGGAACCAGCGCCAGCCCGGAGACGATCATGATCACCAACGGGTTTGCCCAGGCGGTTTCGCTGCTGCTCGGAGTGCTGGCCGCCCGCGGCGCCAGGACGCTGGCGGTCGAGGACCCGTCCGCCTCCGACGATGCCCGGCCGATCGCGCACGCGTACGGAATGAGATTGGTCGGTGTCCCGGTCGGCGCCGACGGCATCCACGTCGACGCGGTGGCGCGACTGGACGCTGACCTCCTGATCCTTACACCGTCGCACCAGTGGCCCACCGGCGGTGTGTTGTCCCCCGAGGCGCGGGGCGCGGTGATCGCCTGGGCGCAGCGAACCGGAGCGTTGGTGCTCGAGGACGACTACGACGCCGAGTACCGCTACGACCGCGCGCCCGTCGGTGCCATCCAGGGGCTTGATCCCGGGCGGGTGGCGTACGCGGGTACCGCGAGCAAGACGCTCGCGCCGGGGTTCCGGCTCGGCTGGATCATCCTGCCGCCAGACCTCCTCGAGCCGTTCGCCGAAGCCAAGCTGCTGGCCGACCGCGGCTCACCGATCCTCGATCAGCTGACCTTTGCCGACTTCCTCTCACGAGGGGAGTTCGACCGTCATCTGCGACGCATGCGTCCTGTGTACCGCTCCCGCCGTGACGTGCTCCTCGATGCGCTCGACCAACATCTGCCCGAGCTGGAGCCGGCTGGGATCGCCGCGGGTCTGCACCTGGTGGCGTGGCTGCCCGACGATCTCGACGAGGAGGCACTGATCGCAGCCGCGGCCCGAGAAGGAGTCGCGATCGCCGGTGTATCGCCCTATCGGCTATCGCCGGCGCCGCGCGGCGGCCTCATCTTTGGCTACTCGAGCCTCAATGAGCGTCAGATCAGGGCGGGCGTGACACGCCTGGCGCGAGCTGCGTCACGCCTACGCGGCGATCGTCCAGCGGTCACGGCCGAGGCGCCAAGCCGGAGAACGGCTCGGCCACGCTCGGTCGCGGAGCCACCGACACCGGCCGGGAGCGAATCAGCGCCAGCGCCAGGACGATCGCCACGATCACCAGCGCGAACGAGAGCCTCATCGTCGAGCCGAGCGCCGAAATGAAGCCGTCGTGCACCGCGGTTCGCAGCGCCGGCTGCTGGGCGGCGGGATAGTGGGCAAGCGTGGTCGCGGCGCTCGGGGTGCCGTCGAGCAGGCCGGCCAGCTGGCGCGCCACCGAGTCGGTCAGGTGCACGCCGCGGTCGCCGGCGTCAGAGACGATTCGGGTCGTCTCCACGGCCTCGAACACGGCACCTGAGAGCGCAACCCCGAACGTCGAGCCGAGACCACCGAGGGTGGTGATCACGGCGGCGACCGTGCCATGGTGGCGGGCGTCGACCGAGTTCAGCGCGGCGAGGTTCATCGGCGTCAGCGCGGTGCCGATGCCGAGTCCGAGCAGCCCCAGGGCCGGCCACAGGTCCACGTAGCGGCTGGAGCTCGAGATGCCGCTGAGCAGCAGCATCGCGGCGCCCGACATCGTCATCCCGCCGATGATCGGGGGCAACGGTCCGAACCGCTCGAACAGGCGGCCGCCGACGGGCATCGCGACCATCATCGTCACGCTCGCGGGCAACAGCAGCAGCCCCGCCTGCAGGGCGTTGTAGCCGAGCAGGTCCTGCAGGTAGGTCGGAACGAAGAACAGGACCGCGCCAAGGGCGAAGTCGAGCACGAACACGACCACGCTGGCACCTGTCAGGTTGCGGCGCCTGAACATGTGCGGGTCGATCAGCGGCTCGCGCAAGCGGCGCTCGATCACTACGAACCCGGCGAGCAACAGAAGCCCGGCGCCGATCACGATCACGAACTTGGCCGAGGCGAACGGCCACGTGTCAGGCGCCTCGTTGAGCGCCAGCGTCAAGGCCCCGAGCCCGAGGAACGAAAGCGCGAGCCCGGCATAGTCGATCTTGCCCGACGCCCGCTCATCGTGGCTCTCGGCGGCGCGGCGCACGCCGAGCAGGATCAGCGCGCCGACGATCACGTTCAGCCACAGGATCCAGCGCCACGACAGCTCGGCGGTGAAGACACCGCCGAGCGCGGGCCCGATCCCGGAGAACAGCGCGGTCGCTGCGCCCCAGATTCCGACCGCCATCCCCCGTCGTTCACCGCGGAACCCGTCGGTGACGATCGCCAGCGACGCCGGCGTCAGCACCGCGGCGCCGACTCCCACCGCGGCGAGCGACACGATCAGCACGATCGACGAGTTGGCAAGCGCCCCCGGAACTGACGCGACCATGTAGAGCGCGGTGCCGATCGTCAGCACGCGAACGCGCCCGAACACGTCGGCCAGCCGGCCCGCGGTGATCAGCAACGCCGAGTACGTCAGCAGATAGCCGGTGACGGTCCACTCCAGCGCGGTCAGGGAGGTGCCGAACTGCCGGTGCAGCGTCGGGATCGCCAGCACGATCGCCGCGTTGGGAACCGATGTGATCCCGCTCGCCAGCGCCATCGCGGACAGCAGCCGCCATGATCCCGATCTCGCCCGCTCGCGCCCCATGACCCCGGCAACCTACCGGGCGCGACGGCAGTTTGAACGACTGGCGTCGCTACCGGCGGGAGCGCAGCTCGGTGGCGAGACCGGCCAGCCCGGCAGCGCAGATCGCGATCACGACGAACGCGAACACCAGGAACGCGGTCGACAGGCTCGCGAGCTGCGCGAGCACGCCGACGCCGACCGCCGGCACCGCGGTGGCGAGATAGATGACGACGTAGTAGCTGGCGACGATGTCGCCCTTGCGGTCCTCGGGCGCGATCTCCGAGACGTCGCCGAGCGACCCCATGAACGCAAGTCCCTGCCCGACGCCGGCCAGCACGGAGGCGGCGAGCAGGACGCCCAGCTGCTTGTCGACGACGGCGAAGATCAGCGCCACGACGCCGCAGATCATCACGACCAGTCCCGAGGTCTGCGCGCGCAGTGAGTGCAGGCGCTGGCCGGTGACCTGGGCGACCGCGGAGCTGGCGAGCATCAACGCCATGACCGCGCCGGCGACGGCGATGTTGTCGTCGTCGAGCACGTCGATCACGAACGAGGGAATCAGCGACAGAAACAGACCGGTGACGGCCCACGCCACGAACGCGGAGATGCCCGCGATCGCGAACGAGCGACGGATCTCGACCGGCACCGTCGGCCGTCGCGGCCGCCACGGTTGCCGATCTGCGCGCTTGGGGATCGCGACGGCGACCGCGACCAGCGCTGCCACCAGGACCGCGACCTCGACCAGGAAGCACAGCCGCAGCGGGAGCGCCGCGTATCGCGCCAGCAACCCGCCCAGCAGTGGGCCGGCGGCGGCTCCGGTGATCGTCAACGCCGAAGCGGCCATCGCCGCGCGCCGCGGTTGTGCCGACGGGTCGTGCTCGACCAACGTCGGAGCCGCGGTCCCCTGCAGCGCCCCCAGCGCCATTGCCTGCACCGCCTGAGCGACGAACAGCAGTGCCACGCCCTGTGCGGCGGCGAACAGCCCGGCCGCGACGGCGGCCACGACGATCGCCGCGATCAGCACCTCGCGTCGTCCCTTGGCGTCCGACAGCGGCCCGAATGCCAGCACCGCCGGGATCACCAGCAGCGTGTAGGTGGCGAACAGCAGCGTCACCCCCACCGGCGACAGGCTGTAGACCTTGGCGTATAGCGGAAACAGCGAGTTGGGCAGGTTGCTGCCCAACAGCAGTGCGAACACCGCGAACCCGCCGGCCGCAAACGCGCCCCAGCCGCGCGACCGGCTCGACGCGCGTGGCGCAACGGCAGTCGAGCTCGTCCCCGAGCGGTCGCAATGTGGATCGACGGTCATGCCCGCAGTATGGGGACGGCTTGCTTCGACGCCTGTCGAACTGTGGAGGGCATCAGAAGCGTATGTGCTCGCCGCTCGGCGGTCGGCTCGACACCGGGGCGCTAGCGTCCGGATCGTGCAGGTACGCGGATGGCGTACGGAGGTCGGTTGACGTAGGGCGCCGCGCCTGATCGAATGGGCGCTGGAAAACCGACCGAACGGAGGCGAGATGTCGGTAATCATGGGGCTCCGGATCGCTGCCGATCCCAACCGAGTCGAGCAGGCCCTCAACAGCGACCCCGAGCGACTGCAGCAGATCGCGCAACGCTCCCGAGACGCGGGGTGCATGCACCACCGGTTCTTGGCCAACGAGGAGGGGGGCGAGGTGCTCGTGTTGGACGAGTGGCCCGACGCCGGATCGTTCATGCAGTTCTTCGAGAACAGTCCGGACATCGGCGAGCTGATGCAGGAAGCCGGCGTCACCGAACGACCGACGCCGGTGTTCTGGCGCGAGATGGACACGCCGGATAGGTTCTAGGGCCATCAACGACATATCGGGCTCGCCGCCGGGCGAGCCCAAAGCCAGCCGCTGGGTGGTCTCACGAACCCTCGGTTCGTGTCGTTGAATCGGGCATCTGACCGGCAGAATCGAAGGGGATGGCGTTGCGGCTGTATGACTATCCGGCGTCGGGCAACTGCTACAAGGTGCGGCTGTTGCTCGCGCTGCTCGAGCGCAAGTACGAACGCGTCCCCGTCGACATCTTCGCCGGTGACACGCTGACCGCGGAATTCGCACAGCTGAACCCAGCGCGCGAGACGCCCGTATTGGAGCTCGACGACGGCACCGTGCTGACGCAGTCTGACGCGATTCTGTGGTTCCTCGGCGAGGGCACTCCGTTTCTCCCGCCGGCGGCGCTGGCGCGAGCGCAGGTGGTGCAGTGGTTGATCTTCGAGCAGGAGCGAGTGATGGGTGGGATCGCCGGTGCTCGCTTTCGGATCATGACCGGCCGCAACCCCGAGCTCGTGCCCGCGCGCCTCGAGCTCGGCTCCAGCGCGCTGGCGACGCTCGAGCACCACCTCCGAGATCGGCGCTTCCTGATCGGCGATGCATGCTCGATCGCGGACGTGGCGAACTTCGCGTACACGCACGTGGCGTCCGATGCCGGCTTCGAGCTCGCCGACTACCCGGCGGTCTCGGCGTGGCTTGCGCGAGTGACGGAGCTGCCGCGGTTCATCGACGATCTGATCCCGTATCCGGACAACGCGCGACCGGGCGCGAGCCGGTCCATCTACGACGGGACGGTGGCCGCCGAATGATCGGCTGACCGGTTTGCGGCGTCGCGGCCTCGCGCCGCCGGCAAGGACCTCCATGACCGGTTTGGCTAGTTTGACGGTGATGCAGCAGGCTCTCGAAGCGCGGATCGTTGACACCGGCGAGACGACGATTCGCGTGCGCTCGGCTGGGTCCGGGCCGGGTGTCTTGCTGTTGCATGGGTTTCCGGAGACCTCGCTGATGTGGCGTGATATCGCTGGTGTGCTGGCGCGCCGGTTCACAGTCGTCTGTGCTGATCTGCGGGGGTACGGGGAAAGCGGCTGCCCAGCGTCGTCTGCGGATCATGCGGCGTACTCCAAGCGGGCGCTTGCGCGGGACATGGTCGCGGTCATGGCATCCCTTGGATTTGAGCGGTTCTCGGTTGCTGGTCATGACCGCGGCGGCCGGGTGGCATACCGCCTCGCGCTTGATCACCCGCAGCGGATCGAGCGCTTGGCGGTGCTCGATGTGGTTCCGGTCGACGTCGCCTGGGATCGGGCCGATGACCGGTTCGCGCTTGGTTTCTGGCCGTGGTCTCTGCTGGCGCAGGCCGAGCCGCTACCGGAGCGGCTTCTCGGCGCTGCCCCCGAAGCGGTCATCGACGCCGCGTTAGGCCCGCAGTGGGGAACGCCGGCGTCGACGTTTGATGCTGAGATTCGCGCTGCGTATCTCGCACAGCTGCAGGACCCCGTGCACGTGCATGCGATTTGTGAGGAGTACCGCGCTGCTGCAGGTATCGACCGTGAGCACGATCGTGGCGACCGAGAAGCCGGTCGGCGGATCACGTGTCCGCTGCTGACGATGTGGAGTGCCGGTGGTCCGCTCGGCTATTGGTATGAGGACATCGGAGGCCCGATCGCGGTCTGGCGCGAGCTCGCCGATGACGTCTCGGGCCGGGCCGTCGATGGAGGACACTTCTTCCCGGAGGAGCACCCTGGGGACACGGCCACCGCGCTTCTTGAGTGCTTCGCTTCCACGCGGGGTGACGGCTAGAGTACGGCTGAGGCGGCTGAGGCCGCTGGGGGTGCGATGAAGCGTTGGGGGCGTGGTGAGGCGACGGAATCGGATATGCGCTAGGTCGAGGGTTCTCGCAACTCTGGTGCTGGGCGCGGTCGTGGGGGTGCTCGTGATATCCACGTGCCGTGCGGCCGCAGGCTCGGTTAATCATGCAACGGCGCGCAGCTATTACCGCTTGGTCCAGTACCCGGACGCCGGTTTCGGCGGCTTCTACCGACAGATCAGGAGCGCTCACCGGACGATCGATATGGAGATGTACGAGCTGGACGACCGTGTCGCGGAGCGGGACCTCGCCGACGCCGCCGCGCGTGGCGTACGTGTCCGGGTTCTGCTCGACGAGGCCTTCACCGGCGGGGAGGTGAACCGCGACGCTGCGCGCTACCTCGCCGCTCACGGCGTGCAGGTACGACGGGCGCCCGCCGGATACATCTTTCACATCAAGACGACTACGTTTGACGCAACCACGTCGGACATCTCGAGCGCGAACCTGGTCGCCAAGTATTACCGCACCACTCGCGACGCGGAGGTCGTCGACAGCGATCCGGTGCAGGTGCGCGCGATCGAACAGACCTTCTCGAATGATTGGGCCGCCGGAGCATCGGGACGTCCGAGCGTCCAGACGGTACAGGCGCCGGGGCTGGTCTGGTCGCCGGACACCGGATCGGGAACGGCGGAAGCCGCCCTTGTCAAGCAGATCAGATCCGCGCACAAGACGGTCGACTTCGAATCCGAGGAGTTGTCCGATCGATCGATCTATCGGGCGCTGGCGGCTGACGCGAGGCGCGGGGTGAAGTGCAGAGTGGCCATGACGCGGTCGTCGGAGTGGGATCCCGCATTTCGCACGATCACCAGGGCCGGCTGTCACGTGCACCTGTTCGCCGACAGCTCGACGGCTCTCTACATACACGAAAAGATGATCCTCACCGATCACGGCACGACCCGCGAGTCACTGTTGATCGGCTCACAAAACGCCAGCGTCACGTCGCTGACGAGAAACCGCGAGCTGAGCATCGTGCTCGAGCGAGCGCACGGCGGCGGCTCCGCGATCGCGGCGGCCAGCGCCACGTTCGGCTCCGACTTTCATCACGGGATGCCCTGGTCGCTGCCCACGCCAACGGGGCGGCCGAAGCCGAAGCCCAAGCCGACGCCGCCACGGACACCGGCCCCGACGCGGTGCTATCCGCGATCGGGCTCAGGCAACTGCTATGAGCCCGGTGAATACTGCTCGAAGGCCGATCACGGCAAGAGCGGGATCGCCGGCAACGGCGAAGCGATCGTCTGTGAAGACAACAACGGCTGGCGCTGGGAGCCGAAATAGGTTCGCGGCCAAGTTGGCACACAGTTGGAACGACTCTGTCTTGATCCGTGACAGCGGTTCGGACCATCCTGTCGGGTATGGCCACCATGACGCAGAAGATCGAGGCAGAGAAGCGAATGCGCGAGTTGCTCGAAGACAGCGGCCTGCCCCAGCCGGACGTCGTGGAATACGACGCCGACTGCATCAGGCTGTTCTTCAACGAGAGCAAGCACGTGGTTGTCATCGACCTCGACGAGTCCGAGCAGGCCGACGAGGCCGCAGTCGATGCCGGTGGGTCGTAGGGCCGACGTGTTCGTTACAACCTCGGGCGTGTGTATGACCGGTACCGACATCGCCGTTGAGGCGCTCGAACGCCTGGCGGGCACGTTCGACGGGACGCTTGCGGTCGCCGCGCGCGACGAGACGACCCGGGAGACCGTGCAGCTGAACGCCGACCGGGAGATGCCGACCGCGAGCGTGATCAAGCTCAGCGTGCTCGTCACCGTGTTCGAGCGGGCGCGGACCGGCGAGCTGTCGCTCGACGAGCGCCTTGCGGTCCGCGACTCCGAGCGCGTTGGCGGCTCGGGCGTCATCAAGGAGCTGTCGGCGGGGACCGAGCTGACGATCCGCGATCTGGCGACATACATGGTCGTGGTCTCCGACAACATGGCGACAAACCTGCTGATCGACGCGGCTGGTGGGGTGGAGGCGATCAACCACTTCGTCCACGACAGCCTCGGGCTGCCGGCGATCACGCTGCACCGCAAGCTGATCCATCGCCCGGGAGCGAGCGGTCCGCTCGGGCTCGCGGCCCCGCGCGCGCTCGTGGCGCTGCTCGGCGACATGCTCGCCGGCCGGGTCGTGTCGGCGCGGGCGTCGGCGGACATGCTCGCGATGCTCGCCCGCCAGCAGTATCTCGACCAGGTGCCGCGCCTGCTGCATCGCGAGGAGCTCGTCGACGAGGACGGCGGCGAAGGACGGATCCGGGTCGCGTGCAAGACCGGCTGGATCGACGGGGTCCGCGCCGACACGGGCGTGATGTGGCTCGACGGCCGGGCCGTCAGCTACGCGGTGATGAGCGAGGCTGCCGGCGACCGCGACCGCGACCGCGACCGCGGCCGCGAGCTCGACGCCGACGCGCAGCTCGTCAACGCGGAGGCGGGCTGGCTCCTCGTGCGCCACCTGTGGCCGGCGGACGGCTCGGGCCCACCGCCGCTCGTCAAGCCGCACCCGGCCGACACCTGGGCGCGGCTCCATGCGGCCGCCATCCGCGACGACGACGCCTGAACGCCCCTGAGCGAACTTCGCAGCTTTCGTACCCCATGTCGGTACGGGATCTGCAACGTTCGAGGTGAGCTGTTAGAAGCAACCGGGGATGCGAGCTGACCGAGCCGGTCGCCTCGAACACCTCGTTGCGAACACGTTGACGGAGCCGGGCGTCCGAGTTACGCTCCTTAGGTCATTTTTGACATCGGGGTAGGACCGGGAATCGTCTTTTGAAGGAGCGGTGGCGGCGACGTGCGGAGGGCGTCGGCGCGGCTACCGTGGTGGCAGGTATCGATCGAATTTTGTGAGCCGTGGCGCGATCGCGCCCCGGTTCGCCGGTGGACGGATCCAGGGTCGACCCGTTGTCGGACCAATCGATCAAGGGCGAAGGTGGGGACCATGGCCGAAGAGCTGACCGACGCGACCGCAAGCGCGAGCGCGCCGACACAGACGACAACGAACGGAGCCGCCGTCGACGCGCACGCCGACGGGGCGACGGTGGCGCCACCGGTAGCGCCACCGGAGGCGCTGCCGAACGAACTGCCGGCGCCGCTCACAGGGGCACTGGAGCTGCCCAGCAACTTCGAGTTCGACGAGGTCGACGCCAAGAAGGCGTTCGCACAGCCGGCGACGCCGAAGCTCGGGCCGCTGGCCCACTTCACGGGAACGTTCGCCGGCAACGGGTTCAACACGATCTTTCGGCCCGACAACACGGTGACGCCGACCCCGTTCCCGGTGTCGCCGGTCGGACCGAACGACAACGTGCTCGAGCTCAACCTGACCAACGAGACGCTGTCGTTCTCGGCGCCGCTGGGCACCGTCCCTAACCGGGGATTCGTCCAGGGTGACGCGTTCCTCAACGGCGTGCCGTACCTGCAGACGATCAACGACGTGACGACGGGAAGCCCGGTCGGGATCCACTTCGAGCCGGGCCTGTGGATCATCGTGCCGCCGACCAAGGACCCGAAGGAGGGCTCGACGCTGGCGCGGATGGCGTCGATTCCACACGGCACGACGATCAACGCGCAGGGGACGTTCTTCAACGCCCACAACGGGCCGCCGACGATCCACAAGTCCGACATCACGCCATTCGGCGAGGGCACGACCGGGCCGCCGATTCCGTTCCCCAGCCAGCAGGCCGGCCAGCAGAACACGCGGCGGATCCCGCAGAACCTGAGCTCGTTCATCACCAACGGGACGATCACGCAGGCGATCCTCGACGACCCCAACACCGTCCTGCGGGAGGCGATCGTCGGTCTGAACATCACCAAGACGATCAGGATCGCGATCACGACCAACCCGAAGAATCCCCTGTTCGGAGGCGGCACCGACAACATCGCTTTTTTGTGGGGCGACAGGGCGGCCGTCACGAGCGCGAGCCCGGCGGGGCAGAACGCGCAAGCGGCGCTGATGAACGCGACGTTCTGGATCGAGACCGTCGAGCGCACGGTGACCGTGCATCCGCCGGGCGCCGGCAGCCTTCAGGAGACGATCCATCCGGCGCCGACGGCGGGCTCAAAGCGCCAGCCGGTGCCTCGCTTTCACGTGCATCTGCCGCACCCGATCAGCGCGCCGGTCGACGTCAAGGTCACCTACACGCAGCTGCAGTACACGCAGCGGGTGATCCTCAACTTCAACGGCCTCAGCTGGCCCCACGTGTCGGTCGCGACGCTGGTGCCGTCGGGACCGGTGCCGGTGCCGGCCAGCGCGTTCTCCTGACGGGCGCCGACCAGCGTCATCCCGTGTCCGGGCCGGTCCTCCTCCCGGCCCGGACCATTAGCGTCCGGGCCGTGTGAGTGCCCGGGGTTGCCGCTGTCCTCGCGCGAATGTACTGTTCGCGCTCAGCGGACAACCCATGCCCCCTGTCCGGAAGATCAGAACAGCTGCGGCCCCCCAAGCCGAGGACCCGCCGGCCGGCGTGATGGGCCAGCGGATCCGCCGCCTGCGCGAGCGAGCGGGCAAGACCGTGCGCGCGCAGGCGCGCGAGATCGGGATCGCGCCATCGTCACTGTCGGCGCTCGAGAACGGGCAGGGCGGCGTCTCGCTCAAGCGGCTGCAGCTCGTCGCCGAGCACTTCGGACTCCACGTCACCGACCTGCTCGGCGAGCCCGGCATGCCGTCGGGACCGGGTGGCGCCGAGATCATCCGCGACTGCGCCGCGACGGTACCGGGAGTGCGTCGTGGCACCGGGGTGCTGTACCAGCTGCTTGGCAGCGGCCACGAGCACACGATCCAGCCCTACCTGCTGTCGTTTCAGCCGGGCGGCGGCTTCGACCGCGACATGATCGGCCACCCAGGCGAGGAGTTCGCCTACGTCCTGCATGGCCGCGTCGAGTTGCTGATCGAGGACGAGCGCCATGAGCTCGGCCAGGGTGACCTGATCCGCTTCCGCACCGGCCGCCCGCACGCGTTTCGAAACGCCTCCGCGGTCGGCGTCGCGGCGGTGATCGGAGCGGCGACGCCGCCGTGGTAGACGACGTGACGCTCGAGGAGGTCGTGACGCCGGCGCTCGTCGTCGACCGGGCGCGGGTGCTCGCCAACGTCGAGGAGATGGCGGCGCGGGCGAGGTCGCTCGGCGTCGGCCTGCGTCCGCACGCCAAGACGCACAAGTCGCCGGTGATCGCCGCCCACCAACGCGCCCACGGCGCGCTCGGGCTGACGGTGGCGACGATGTCCGAGGCCGAGGGATTTGCCGACGAGGGCATCGACGACCTGGTCCTCAGTGCGCCGCCGGTCGGAGATTGGCGGCTGCAACGGCTCGTGTCGCTGGCTCGGCGCGTGCGGCTCCGCGTCGCGGTCGACGACGCGGAGGTCGTGATGGCGCTCGAGCGCGCATGCGCGCGCGCCGGCGTTCGGATCGGCTACTTGTGGGAGCTCGACTGCGGCGTCGGCAGGTTCGGGACCACACCCGGCCGGGCCACCGCCGAGCGCATCGCTCCAGTCGCCGACGCGACGACGCACTGCTCGTTCGACGGGCTGTTCACGTTCGGTGGCCATGCCTACCGTGCCGCCGACCGTGCCGGCCTCGAGGCGGCGGCGCGCGACGAGGTGGAGGCGATCGCCGAGACCGCAAGCGCGCTGGTGGACCACGGCATCGAGGCGCGCGTTCGCAGCGTCGGCAGCACGCCGACGGCGCACGTGATGCGCGACGGGGAGGGAATCACGGAGATCCGACCGGGCAACTACGTGTTCTACGACGCGACGCAGGTCGCGCTCGGCTTGGTGGACCTCGACCGCTGCGCGCTGTCGGTGCTGACGACCGTGAGCTCGCGGCCGGCGCGCGACCGGTTGATCATCGACGCGGGCTCCAAGGCGCTGGCGGCCGATGCCGTGCCCCCTCCCGGGGCGGGCTTCGGACGGGTCGTCGGCCATCCGGAACTGACGGTCGTGCAGCTGTATGAGGAGCAGGGGATCGTGACGAGCGCCGGACCGTGCGAGATCCCCACCGGAACCCGGCTGCGGGTCGTGCCCAACCACGCGTGCGCCGCCGTGAACCTCCATGACCGGATGCTCGCGCGGGAGGGCGGCGCGATCGTCGACTCCTGGCCGGTCGCGTTTCGCGGGTGGCGAGAGCGGGGCGGCGACCGCGAGCCTGCGGGGCTCGCCGCGCCGCAAACCTAGAAAAACGAACGAGGAGAGCGCACGCAGATGGAGCACCGAATAGATCCCGATCGCATCCACCACGGGTGGGACAACACGCTGGACCCGTCGCTGCGCATCTCATCGGGCGACGTCGTGCGCTACGACATACTGATGGCGGGGCACGGACAGGTGCGCGAAGGCGACACCTACGAACAGACCAACTTCGATTTCGACACGCTGTACAACCTGCTCGGTCCGCTGTACGTGGATGGAGCGCGACCGGGTGACACGCTGCGCGTGGACATCCTCGAGCTGCGGCCGGGCGACTGGGGTTGGTGCGTGATCCTGCCCGATCTCGGGACGCTGCCCGAACGGTTCCCCGATCCATACCTGCGGACGTTCGATCTCCGGGGTGGCACGCACGCCGACCTGGTGCCGGGGGTGCGGGTCCCGTTCGCGCCGTTCCTCGGCACGATGGGAAACCACCTGGATGAGCCGGCGACGGCCCCGGCGTTCCCGCCGCACAAGGGCGGCGGCAACATCGACACCCGGCACCTGACGGTCGGCTCGACCCTGTGGCTGCCGGTGTGGTGCGACGGCGCGCTGTTCTCGTGCGGCGATCCGCACGCGATGCAGGGCGACGGCGAGGTGTGCGTCGCGGCGCTCGAGTGCGACATGCAGGCGACGCTGCGATTCACCGTGGAACGTCGGACGATCTCGGCGCCACAGTTCCGTACCGCCGGGGCGCTGACACCCAACGTCGACGCCGGCGGTCACCACGGCGTGATGGGCATCGCCCCCGACCTCATGGAGTGCACTCGGAAGGCGGTCGCGGCGATGATCGACTGGGTCGTCGTCGAGCACGGTCTGTCGCCCGAGGACGCCTACATGCTCTGCAGCCTCGCCGGCGATCTGAAGATCCTCGAGGTCGTCGACGCCGGCATGTGGAACGTCGGACTCACGCTGCCGCTTTCGGTGTTCGTCGATCAAGGAGCCGACCGATGAGCGAGACCACCACCGACGAACACGACGACGAAGGGGTCGAGAGCGAGCTGCTGCTGGAGGAGATGGGCTACCAGCCGCAGCTGCAGCGCGGCCTGAACATCGTCGGCAACCTCGCGCTGACGCTGTCGGACATCACGCCGACGGCCTCACTGCTGGTCGTCGGGACCGCGGTGATCGCCACCGCCGGCACCGGCTCGATCTGGGCGTACCTGATCGGCGGCTTCATCGCCGTCAACGTCGCGCTGTGCATGGGCGAGCTCGGCTCGATGTTCCCCGTCGCCGGCGGCCTGTACTCGATCGTCACCCGCGTGCTCGGACGGCCCGTCGGCTTTCTCGCGCTGCTGGACTACATCGGCCAGGCGATCTTCTTGCCCGCAAGCGTGGCGTTCGGGATCGGCACGTACATCAATTCGCTGTACCCGGCGCTGTCGACGAAGTGGATCGCCGCCGGGATGATGCTGCTGGTCGCCGCGATCGCGTGCCTCGACGTGCGGCTCAACGCGGTGATGATCGGGTTCTTCCTGGCGCTCGAGATCGCCGTGGTGATCATGCTGGCGCTCGCCGGCTTCCTGCACACGCACCAGTCGATCAGCACGTTCACGAGCCCGCACATGGCCGCCGGCGCCCACGGGATCGGACCGGTCGGGGTGAGCGCGATCATCGCCGCGTTAGCCACCGCCCTGTTCTCCGTGAACGGGTATGACTCCGCGATCAACTTCTCCGAGGAGACCGAGGGGTCTGCCTCCAGCGTCGGCAAGGCAGTCGTGCTGGCGGCGTCGATCGGGATCGTGTTCGAGTTGATCCCGTTCATCGGCGTGAGCTTCGGCGCCAAGGATCTGCCCGCGTTCCTGCACTCGTCGACGCCACTGACCGACGTCGTCCAATCGTCGTTCGGTCACACCGCCGTCGACATCGTGACCTGGGGTGCGATCCTCGCGATCTTCAACGCGTCGCTGGCGATCACGCTGCAGTTCGCGCGCGTGACGTATGCCAGCGGCCGCGACATGGCGTGGCCGCGGCCGATCTCGAACGCGCTGGCGTGGGTGCATCCGCGGTTCAAGATGCCGTGGGTCGCGACGATGCTCGTCGGCGTGCTCGGCGCGATCCTGTGCGCCCAGTCGAGCCTACTGAGCGTGGTCACGTTCACCTCCGTGCTGATCATCATCCTGTACGCGCTGATCGCGATCTCGACGCTTGTCAGTCGCGTCACACAGCGTGAGCTCGAGCGGCCGTTCAAGCTGCCGCTGTGGCCGGTGCCGCCGCTGATCGCGTTGGCCGGAGTGGGCCTGGCGATCAGCCAGCAGAAGGGATCGGACCTGATCACCTGCGCGGCGATCTTCGGCGGCGGAGTGATCTACTACCTCGTGTTCCTGAGGCCGCGCAGCGACCGCTACTGGGCACACCTGACCGTTCCCGAGGAGGAACTGGCGGCGGAGGGGGAGGCGAAGCGATGAAGGTCTTCATCTCCGTCGACATGGAAGGGGTGACCGGCGTCACCGATCCGGAGGACGTGCTCCCGGATGGCGCCGATTACGCGCGGGGGCGCGTGTTCATGACCGGCGACGCGAACGCGGCGATCGTCGGTGCCTACGACGCCGGCGCCACCGAGGTCCTGGTCAACGACTCGCACTGGACGATGCGCAACCTCCTGCTGGAGCAGCTCGACCCGCGTGCGCGGATGATCAAGGGCCTGCAGAAGCCGATGTGCATGGTGCAGGGGCTCGATGCGAGCTTCGATGCGGCCGTGTTCATCGGCTATCACTCGTGTGCCGGCACCGAGGGCGGCGTGCTCAACCACACGCTGCTTGGCAAGGAGGTCCAGAACCTCCTGCTCAATGGCGAGCCGATCGGTGAGACGCGGCTGAACGCACTGGTCGCCGGCGAGCTCGGCGTGCCGGTCGCGTTCGTGGCGGGCGACGACAAGGTGTGTCAGGAGGCGCGGGCGGTGCTCGGCGACGATCTCCCCACATATGCGGTCAAGGACGGCTTGGACATGCTCGTCGCGATGTGCCTCCACCCGCAGGTGACGAGCAAGGGCATCCGCGACGGGGTCGCGGACGCGCTGCGCAACGCCTCCGCGCGTGAGCCGCACCGACCGGACGCGGAGCTGCGTTACATGTTTGAGTGGAACTCGACGACGATCGCCTCGATCTGCGAGTGCATCCCCGGCGTCGCCAAGCCGACGCCGCGGAGCACCGAGTACCGCGCGAGCTCGCCGAGCGAGGCGATGCCCGTGATCGTCGCTCAGCTGCTGCTCGCACTGCAGGTCGGACAGCAGAAGATCTACAGCTGAGCGGGACGTGATGAGCAGCGAGCACGCCACCCAGCCAATCGTGGACGCCGACCTGGGCGAGCGCGACGACTGGCCGGTCGTCCTCGACGGCGAGCTGATGCGAGCGACCGACGCGATGATCCCGGCCGCGGACGACGGCCTGATCCGCGGCGACGGCGCGTTCGATGCCTTCGGAGTCCTCGACGGGCGTCCGTTCGCGATGGCCGCACATCTGGACCGGCTGCAGCGCTCGTGCCGGGCCCTTGCGCTGCCCTGCCCGCGCGGCGCGATCGAGTCAGACGTCGAGCAGCTGCTGGCGCGGCCGCCGCGGGGGTATGCGGTCGTACGCGTGGTGTTGACCCGCGGCGGGCGGCGGATCTGCCGGCTCGAGACACGCGGCGACGTCGACAGCGTGACGAAGGCGGCGCGGTTGCTGCCGGTCACCTACGAGCCGTCGGTCGTGCTCAACGGCGTCAAGTCGCTGTCCTACGGCGCGAACATGCTCGCGTCGCGGCGGGCGCTGGCGGAGGGGTACGACGAAGCGCTGCTCGTCAGCCGCACCGGGACCGTGCTCGAGGGGCCGACCTGCTCGATCTTCTGGGTGCGGGGCGGGCAGCTGCGCACGCCGTCGCTCGACACCGGCATCCTCGCGTCGATCACCCGCCGCGTGATCGTCGAGACGACGGGGGTGCGGGAGCGCAGCTTCCCGTTCGACGATCTCCTGGCGGCCGAGGAGGCGTTCCTTGCCTCGACCGCGCGGCTGGCCCAGCCGATCGCCGCGATCGGGTCGGTGACGCTGCCGGCCGCGCCGGGGCCGCAGACGCTGCTGGCGCAGCAGGCGATCGAGCGGGCGATGACCGGTGACCTGATCGCCTGAACGAACGCGCCCGACATGGACCTGGGCGCCACGGCGGATCGCCGGTAGGGTGTCGGCGTGACCCGGCGGCAGCTTGCGATCGGTGGCCGAGCGTTGACCGTGTACGACGAGGGCGAGCCTTCGCGGCCGGCGATCCTCGTGCACCACGGGACCCCCGCGGCTGGGCCGCCCCACGTCGGATGGGTGCAGGACGCCGCCGCCCGCGGCGCCCGGCTGATCGCGTACGACCGGCCGGGGTACGGCGCCTCGACGCCGTCGCGCGGGCGCACGGTCGGCGACGCCGCCGCCGATGCCGCCGCGATCATGGACGCGCTCGAGGTCGAGCGGTTCGTAACCTGGGGCGTGTCGGGCGGCGGTCCGCACGCGCTCGCCTGCGCGGCGCTGCTACCCGGCCGCGTCGCCGCCGCCGCCTCGATCGGCGGCGTCGCGCCATTCGATGCGCAGGACCTGAACTACTTCAGGGGGATGGGTGAGGACAACATCGTCGAGTTCGGGCTGGCGATGGCCGGTCGCGAGCACATCGCCCCGTTCGCCGCGACGGCCGCCGCCGAGATGCTCGCCCACCCCGACGACCTCGCCGCCTCGATCCAGACGCTCGTCGCCGAGCCCGACCGGATCGCGCTCGCGGGCCCGATCGGCGAGTGGTGGGCGACCGGCATCCGCGTGTCGTTCTCGTCGGGAACCGACGGATGGGTCGACGACGATCTCGCGTTCGCGCGGCCGTTCGGCTTCGAGCCCGAGGCGATCACGACGCCGACGCTCGTCGTCCACGGCCATCACGACCAGTTCGTCCCGCTCAGCCACGGCCAGTGGCTGAGCCGCGCGATTGCGGGCGCCGAGTCGTGGCTGCTCGCGGACGAGGCGCACATGTCGCTGCTGGCCAATCAGATCGGCAACGTCCACGCCTGGCTGCTCGCCCGTCTTGCGGCCTGATCGCGCCGGATCGTTCGTTGCCACGACGACGAGTCGTGCGTGACGTGAATCGCGGACGGGACCGAAAAACTTGACATGCTCGAATTTTAGAGCTACTATAATTTTCATGCTGCATCAGAACGAAACCGAGCAAGGAGGACGGGATGCCAGTGATCAAGGCCGGCTCGCTGCCGACCGGGAACCTCGAGGGAGCCGGGCACGGAGCGACGATCTCGGTGATCCTCGACCGCTCGGAGCCCGGTCACGGCCCCAGGCTCCACAGGCATCGCTACGACGAGACGTGGGTCGTCAACGACGGCAGGATCTCGTTTCAGGCCGGCGAGGAGGAGCTCGAGGCCGGGCCGGGCGACATCGTGATCGTCCCCGCAGACGTGCCGCACAAGTTCACCAACCGCGGGCCCGGGGCGGCCTCGCTCGTCTGCATCCACGCCAACCCGACGTTCGAGACGGAGTGGCTCGAATGAGCGCCTCAGCATCCCAGGCCCGACGCCCGCTGGCGCGGCGCGTGCAGGCGCGCGCGTTTCGGGTGATCAACGTGCCGATGCGCATGATGCTCGGGCTGCCGTTCCCAACGCCTCCAGGCCGCAGCCTCATGCTCGTGTACCTCACGGGCCGCAAGACCGGTCGCCGCTACCGGCAGCCCGTCAGCTATATCCGGGACGGGGGCACGCTGCTGACGCCCGGAGGCGGCAACTGGAAGCTCAACCTCGTCGACGGTCGACCCGTGCGGATCAAGCTGCGCGGGCGAGACGTCCGGGCCGTGCCCGAGATCGTCTCTGACCCGGACGAGGTCGGGCGGCTGCTCGAGCTGATGGCGAGCCGGAGCGCTGCGATCAAGCGGTTCGTCGCCGTGCCACAGAACGCCGACGGGCATTTCGATCGCGAGCGGCTGCAGGCCGCGGTCGGTCACGGCTTCCGGATCATCGTCTGGCATCCCGAGCCGCCGTCGACGTTCGCCTAGGCGGGGTCGAGCTGATCGATGTTCGGAGTGCAGCGCTCCCGAGCGATGATTGGGTATCGGCACTCGGGAGCAGCCCTCCGGCGACGACCCGGTCGTGGCCATCTACCGTGCGGCGTTGCCGCAGGTGTACGGCTACCTGCTACCGCGCTGCCGCAGCGTCGACGTCGCTGAGGATCTGACGGCCGAGACGTTCGCGGCGGCGGTGGCGGCCGTTCGCCGGGGACGGGTCGGCGAGGTGACGGTCGCCTGGCTGGTCGGCGTCGCGCGCCACAAGCTGGTCGACCACTGGCGGCGAGTCGGCCGCGAGCAACGCGGGCTGGCCGCGGTGCGGTGCACGCAGGACGACGCCGACGACCCCTGGCAGGAGGTCCATGACCTCGACGCCGCACATGCGGCGCTATGGCGTCTGTCGGTGCCGCAGCGTCTGGCACTGACGTTGCGCTACCTGGACGGGCTGTCGGTGCCCGAGGTCGCCGAGCAGCTCGGGCGGACCGTGCACGGCACCGAGACCCTGCTGGTCCGGGCTCGAGCGGCGCTGCGACGGGTCTACGAAGAGGAGGAGCGCGATGAACGATCCGCTTGAGCGTCTGCGGATCCCGATCGTGCCGATCGCGCCCCGCGCCGAGTTCGCCGACGATCTGCTGCGGCGACTGCAGGGAACCGAGCCGCGCGCACGGGACACGGCGACCGTCCGCTACTTCGTCGACGATCTCGACGCCGCGGTGACGTTCTACCGCGACCTGCTCGGCTTCGATGTCGAACTGCGCCCGTCGCCGACGTTCGCGATGCTCTACCGGGGCGATCTGCGGCTGCTGCTGTCGGTGCCCGGCGACCCACACGTGCTGCCCGATGGCACGCTCCCGCAGCCGGGCGGCGACAACCGCATCTCGCTGCTCGTCGACGATCTCGCGGCCGCCGTCGCGGCCCTGCGCAGCGGCGGCGCGCAGGTGCGGGGCGAGATCGGCGGCGGCGTGACGGTCGCTTCGGCGCTGCTGCAGGACCCGGCTGGAAACCCGGTCGAGCTGATCGAGCCGCGCCGCGGCTATCACGAGCGATCGCGCCGCGGCGCCGAGCTGAGACGGCCTCAGCGCCCGTCGACCACAACCAAGGAGGAACCACAGTGATCACCGAACTGCACACCGTCGCGCTGTACGTCGCAGATCAGGATCGCGCCAAGCGCTTCTACGTCGACATGCTCGGGTTCGAGCTGGGCGCCGATCAGCCGGGGATGGGCGGGATCGGCCGTTGGATCGAGGTGGCGCCGAAGGGGGCGCAGACGTCGTTCATGCTCGCCGACGCCAACGGCTGGCACAAGCAGGACCGGGTCGGCCAGTCGGCCGACGTCACGTTGCGGTGCGAGGACGCACGCGCCTTGCATGCCGAGCTGGCTGCCAAGGGCGTGCCGGTGACCGAGCCGGAGACACAGCGCTTCGGGACGTTCGTCGACGTCACCGATCCCGACGGCCACCGGCTCCGGATCGTCGACATGCACGGCAGGACCGTCTCCGATCGCGCGCAGTCGGCCGGCTGACGCGGGCCGACCGCTCTCTTATCCCCAGGCGCCGGGCTGCACCCTCAGCGTCGTGTTGACCCGGTTAAAGAAGTTGGTCAGCGCTGCCATCGACACGAGCGCGGCGAGACCGCGGTCGTCGAAATGGCGGGCAGCCTCGTCCCAGATCTCGTCGGTGACCACATCCGGGTGATCGGCGAGCCGCGTCATCGCCTCCGTCAGCGCAAGCGCGGCCTTCTCGGCATCGTCAAACAGCGTCGATTCCTGCCACGCGGGCAGCGCGAGCAGCAGCTCGCTGCCGATGCCGGCGCTCTCGGCGGCCTTGATGCCACCCGCGATACAGGCATTGCAGCCGTTGATCTGGCTGGCGCGCATGTGCACCAGCTCGAGCGTCTGGCGCGGAACGCCGCCGGCGTAGATCGACTTGACGATCTGCTGGACGCCGGCGACGGCATCCGGAGAGCGGCCGACATCGGACGATAGGCGTGGAGCGTGTGTCTGGGTCGGGGTCATCGGTACCTCCATCGGATTGGTCTTAGCTACCGAGGAGACGACCGGCAACGTCGTGACGTAACGCGGGCCATGCTTGTGTTACCTGGAGGCATCGCGGATCGTCTCCATAAGGATGAGCGAGCAGCGGGTGAGCGACACGACGGATCTGGCGGCGGCGTTCGAGCGCGAGCGACGGTACCTGCGGTCGGTCGCGCTGCGGATGCTCGGCTCCGGCGAGGACGCCGACGACGCCGTCCAGGAAGCGTGGCTGCGCCTGAACCGCACCGGCGGCACGGAGATCGCGGATCTGCGGGCGTGGTTGACGACGGTCACGAGCAGGGTGTGCCTCGACATGCTCAGGACCCGTCGCAGCCGCCACGAGGTGCCGGTCGAGATCGACCTCGACGAGCTGCTCGTCGGCGCGAGCCGGGTCATGCCCGACGACGCCGCACGTACGCCCGAGGACGAGCTGCTGCTGGCCGAGTCGGTGGGGCTGGCCTTAAGCGTCGTGATGGACCGCCTAACCCCCGCCGAGCGCGTCGCGTTCGTGCTGCACGACATCTTCGAGCTGCCATTCGCGCAGGTCGCCGGTGCCCTCGGCCGCTCCCCTGATGCGGCGAAGATGCTCGCCAGTCGCGCTCGCCGGCGGGTCCGGGTAGTGCCTGAGCGCGTCCGTGCCGGGGACGCCGGTGACCGCGCCGTCGTCGACGCGTTCTTCGCGGCCGCCGGGTCCGGTGACCTGACCGGACTGATGGCGCTGCTCGCGCCCGACGCCGAGCTGCACGCGTTCACGCCCGACGGGGTCAGCGTCGTCAAGGGAGCGGAGTCGATCGCCGCCCAGGCGCATGCGGCCCGAGCCGGCAAGGCGGCGGGCGCTGTGCTGCGGCCGATCACGGTCCGCGGCGCCGCAGGGGTGCTGATCGTGGTCGGCGAGCGGCCAGTGATGGTGATGGCGTTCACCATTCGAGACGATCTCGTCACCGAGGTCAGGACGATCACCGATCCCGACCGGCTCGGCCAGATCGTCCCGTCCTGGGCGGTGTGACCGTCGTATGCTCGTAAGCCCCAACTACAAGGAGCACTAGAGATGGCAGAAACTGAGAAGGCGATCCTGGCTGGAGGGTGCTTCTGGGGCGTGCAGGATCTGATCCGCAAGCTCGACGGCGTCGTTTCCACGCGGGTCGGCTACACGGGCGGCGACGTCCCCAACGCGACGTACCGCAACCACGGCACGCACGCCGAGGGAATTGAGATCGTGTTCGACCCCGATCGCATCTCCTATCGCGATCTGCTCGAGTTCTTCTTCCAGATTCACGACCCGACGACGAAGAACCGCCAGGGCAACGACATCGGCGCGAGCTACCGCTCGGCGATCTACTACGTCGACGACGAGCAGCGCCGCGTCGCGGAGGACACGATCGCCGACGTCGACGCCTCGGGTCTGTGGCCGGGCAAGGTCGTCACCGAGATCGAGCCGGCGGGTCCGTTCTGGGAGGCCGAGCCCGAGCACCAGGACTACCTCGAGCGCTACCCCAACGGCTACACGTGCCACTTCGTCCGCCCGGGCTGGAAGCTGCCGCGGCGCGAGCGCGAAGCCGCGCCGGCCTCAGCCGACTGACGCGACCGCGCTCGCGAACGCGTCAGCCTTGAGCGAGCCGAGTCCGGTCGCGAGGTCGTAGCCCGGCTGCGCGGCGCCGCCGGCGGGGGATCTGCCGGCCGCCGATGTCGGGTGGCGCGAGCTGGTCCCCTCGGTGATGTCGGAGAAGATCGTGCTGTAGCCGGGACCGCGCGCGAGCCGGTAGAGCAGCGGCGCCAGCGACCCCAGCGGCGGGCGCCCGGCCCGACGCTCCTGCTGGAGGACCAGCGTGACGATCGCCGCCTCCAGCGGGGTCGCGGCGCTGGTGCCACCGCCGATCCCCCAGCCGCCTCCGCCCTTGTCGAACACGGCCAGCCCGGGCGTGAATGAGGCCATCGCGGCGATGTCGGGGACCAGCCGCGTCAGGGCGCCTCGCTGCAGCCGGCGGGTGACGCCTGGCGCTCGCTGGAACCCAGGACGCCGCCACATCCTGCTCGGACCGCCACCGGTGCCGACGCCCTGAGCGGGATCGGTGGCGAACGTCGACCACACCACCTGGCTGGCGAGCTGGTCGCTCGGCGTCAGCGTCAGCGTCGTGCCACCGACGCCCGTGCTGAACGGCGAGCTGGCGGGAAACAGCGTCCCCGGCTTGTTGATGAAGCATCCCTGGAAGCCGAGGTCTCCCGACGCGGCGAGCGTCGTGATCCCGAGCGCGGCAGCCTCGGCCAGCAGTCGTTCACCGAGCTCGAGCTGACCGCGCGTGAACCGGCGCTCGCAGACGCCGTCGCTGATCGAGAGGACGTTCGGCAGCGTGCCGCCCTGTCGCGCCGGATCGAGCGCACCGACCATGAACAGCAGAAACGAGTTGGTGAAGCTCTGATCGAGCGGCACGAAGATCGGGATGATGCGCTGCAGTCGGGGCGCGAGCGAGGCGAGCGCCTCGATGTCGAGCACGGTCTCCTCCGGCGCAGTGGCCGTTGCCGGGCTCGCGCCCGGCATCGCAAACTGCCGCACCACCGGCGCTCGCAGTCCGAAGCACCGCGCCCACGTCGCAAAGCCCGAGGCGTCGACCTCCTGCGAGCTAAGCGTCGCGACGCGTATCCCGGATCCGTTCAATCCGTGCGCGTGCAGCGGGTCGACGTCGTAGGCGGTCGACAGCTGCCGCGGCGTGAAGGCGCCGTGCGCGGTCGCGGCGGCGCAGCTTCGAGCGGCGCTGGAGCCCGTCGGCGTCGGTTGGCCACGACGTGCGCCGGCCCCGAGCTGGTAGACCTCGCCAACCGAGATCTGGCGGACGAAACGGCGGATCGCGCTCGGCTCGCATAGGCCGCCGTCGGGCGGTGCGTCGCCTTTGGCGCAGAACAGGCGGCGCCCGGCCTGCGGCGTGACGACCGCGAGGATCACCGACCTGTCGCCGCTCACCCGCAGCGAGACGACGCCCGGGCGTGATCTGAGGTAGGTGAGGACCCGTCGGCGCCCCGAGGCGCGGGTCGAGAAGCGCTTGACGTATCGGTGCAGGGACAGGAAGTGGCGGTAGTGCCGCGACGCCGGGTTCGACACCTCGCTCGCGAACCTGATCGGGTGACCGCGTTGGCGCAGCCCGAGCAGCACCACGCGGCGCTGGGGCGCTTTGGCCGGGCGAGGAGCAGCGGCAGCGGCGCTCGCGGTGGCGGCAAGCGCCACCGACGCGACGGCCGCAAGCGCGACCAGCCCGCAGACGATGAACATGACCGTGCGACCGATGACGCGATCAGATCCGACTCCCCCAAGCACCCTGCGGCGAGTCTACCTGTGAGGGCCGCTTGCCTGCGCCGACGCTGTCATCTCAGACCCGGCGGCGTACTGCTCGTCGGTCACGTGCTCGCCCCAGCTGACCGCGCTGCCGTGCTCGTCCTGTTGCTGCATCGCGATATGGGCCATGAAGCGGTCGGGGGTGGCGCCGTGCCAGTGGCTCTCGCCGGGCTCGAAGAACACGCGGTCGCCTGGTCGGATCAGCTCGATCGCGCCGCCCTCGCATTGACAGAGGCCGACGCCCTCGGTGACGAAGATCGTCTGGCCGAGCGGATGGGTGTGCCAGGCGGTGCGGGCGCCGGGCGTGAAGTGCACGAGCGCCGCCGCGACCGTCGCGGTTCCCGCGGGCGCGGCGACGGCGTCGATGTAGACGTCGCCGGTGAACCAGTCGGCCGGCCCGTTCTGGGTCTCGATGCTCGAGCGGGTGAGCTGCATGTGAGTGCCTCCTATGGTCGTCGCTGTCACTGATCGCATCGCTACGCCGGCTTCTCGAACACGAGCCGGTAGTGCTCGAGCAACTCGCGCTCGAAGCACGCGCTGTTGGCGCTCACGCCCGAGGTGAACGCCAGGCGGAAGTCGGCGCTCGTCAGCCACCGTGGCACGAGCCGAAGCTTGAGCAGGGTCTTACGCAGGCTGCGCTCTCCGAAGCGCCGCCGCCACTGACGGATCGTCTCGATGTAGTCAAGGCGGCCGCTGACGCGTGACACCAACCTCAGCGACGGCTGCGCGGTCTCGATCACCTGCTCTGAGCCGAACGGCAGAAACGAGCCGGGGAACTGCTTCTCGAGCAGCGCCAGATACCACGCATCCGAGCCGCGCGGGGCATCCAGCGACGCGGCCTCGATGTCGATCATGCGCGGCCCGAACACCATCGTCTGCAGGTACAGCCGACCGCCGGGCGGCAGCATCTCGGCGACGTGCTCGAACAGCCTGCGGTAGATCTGTTCTTGGCGACCGGCGCGGTAGTCCTCACGCGAGCAGAAGTGCTCAAACGCACCGAGGCTCGCGATCGCATCGAACGCGCCGAGCGAATCGATCGTCACCTCACGGGCGTCGCGCAGGTGCACGTCGAGGCCGTGTCGCCGGCAGGCGGCGGCCTGCGCGCCCGACAGCGTCACCCCGACGCCGACCGCGCCTCGCCGGCGGATGTCGGCCAGCAGCGCTCCCCACCCGCAACCGAGGTCCAGGACCCGGCTTCCCGGCGTGATCCGCAGCTGTTCGGCGACATAGTCGTGCTTGCGTCGCTGCGCCTGCTCGAGGGTGAGCGAGAAGTCGCCCTCGTACTTGGCGCCACTGAAGTCCGCCAGCTCGCCGAGGCTCAACCGGAAGATGCGATCGATCAGCGAGTAGGTGAAGTCAAGATCGTGCCGGTCTGCCACTACGTACTGTCGGTGTCGGGGACGGACGCCGCGGCGTCGGCGAAGCTCACCAGCCGTCCGCGTCGCTCGTCCCACAGCTTGAGCCGATGCGCGCGCATGCCGTCGCGCAGCGAGATCGTGGGCACGCTTCCGAACACCGGGTTGTGGTCGTGTGCGCGCTGCAGGTTGTAGTTGGGGATGCGGGCGTTGAGGTGGTGAACGTGATGGAGGCCGATGTTCCCGGTGAAGAACTGCAGCACCTTTGGGAGCTTGAGATATGAGCTTCCCCGCAGCGCCGCGTCGGCGTAGTCCCAGCCGCCGTTGTTCTGCCAGTAAGCGTCCTCGAACTGGTGCTGCACGTAGAACAACCAGATGCCCACCGCGCCGGCGAGCCACACCGCCGGGCCCCACACAAGCAGATAGTCGCGCCAGCCGATCAGCCAGCACAGCGTGCCGACGATCGCCATGAGCGCCAGGTCGGTGCCGATCACGCTGCGACGGATACGCGGACGAGCAGTCCACGACACGAACCGGGGTGAGACGATCATCGCCAGGATCGGCCCCGCTCCGAACATCACCAGCGGGCTGCGAAACAGGCGGTACTTCAGCCGCTGCCCCGGCGTCAGCACGTCGTACTCGGCGACGGTCAGCGTCCACACGTCACCTCCACCGCGCCGGTCAAGATCGCCCGAAGTGGCATGGTGGATCGCGTGGCTGTGGCGCCAGGCGGCGAACGGCGTGTGCAACACCACCCCGAGCGCCGCCCCCAGCCACGCGTTCCCCCGGCGCGATGGCAGGAACGAGCCGTGTGTGCAGTCGTGAAAGAGGATGAACGTCCGCACCGCAAAGCCCGCCGCCGGCACCGCGAGCGCAAGCGTCAGCAGCCACGACACGGACAGTGCGAAGTACATGAGCACCGACAGCCCCAGATACGGGACGACGGAGGTGGCGATGTCGATCAGGCTGCGACTGAGCCGAGGCTGGGCCCACGCCGCGAGCGCCGGCTTCCAGTCCGGCGGTCGGCCGTCGGGTCCGGCAGGCCGAGCCTCCTGGCGTTGCGAGATCGACGCCGACTCCAGCGACAGGGTCGTGCTCATGGCGTCAACGTTGCCATCGCGACGCCGGCGCGTCGCTGGCGGTGGCCCCCGAGCGTCCTCGGGGCCGCTCGCCCTCCCGACCGGGGGGTAGCCCCGGTCGGCGCAGCGCGTCAGCATGTGCGCTTTTGCAATCGCCGATCCGGCGGCGGCCGCCGGCGTCATCCGGCAAATCGACCATCTGCTGCTCGCCTCCATCCTCGGCGTTGGCCGGTGTTGCGGACCCGTGCGCGGCCGCGCAGTCGCTGGATTGTCATTTCTCGCGGGCGGCGCGCCCCGCTCGACCCATCAGGATCCAGGTAGGGTAACCGGCCGCGTGCGGCCCCGTACTGCTGCCGGGGGTTTGGCTATCGTCCTTGTCCGACGATCCGATCGGATGGGTCGTCCTGGACGAGAGCTCGCGCCGTACCCAGTCTGACGACGGCGTGACCATGGAGGTCATGTCATGGACCAGCTCATCCAGGTTCTCGGTTCGCTGCTCGTGCTCGCCGCGTTCGCGGCAGCGCAGACGGGCACGTTGTCGCAGCGATCGCGCCTGTACCTCACGCTCAACCTCGTCGGCTCGGTCGTGCTCGCCACGCTTGCCGCGTACGAGCGCCAGTTCGGGTTCCTCCTATTGGAGGGATCGTGGGCGCTGGTGTCCGCATGGAGCCTAACGGTGGGGCTGCGGCGGCGATGAGCGGGTGACGTGGGGCGCCTGCGCGCTGGGGCGGAACTCGTGTCAGCGCGGGGAGCAGTGCGGCGCCCCAGCCTGTCGGTGGTCGAGCCGTGGGATGCTGTCGGGATGTTTGAGCGGTTCACGGAGCGGGCCCGCCAGGTGGTCGTCCTGGCCCAGGAAGAGGCGCGGACGCTCAAGCACAACTACATCGGCACCGAGCACATCCTGCTGGGGCTGCTGCGCGAGGAGGAGGGCCTCGCGGCGCGTGTGCTCGAGTCGCTGGACGTCACCGTCGTGCGCGTCCACGCCGAGATCCTGAAGGTCGTCGGCTCGGGCGAGCAGGTGGAGTCGGGTCAGATCCCGTTCACGCCGCGGGCGAAGAAGGTGTTGGAGCTGGCGTTGCGCGAGGCGCTGTCGCTGGGTCACAACGACATCGGTACCGAGCACATCCTGCTCGGCCTGGTGCGTGAGAACGAGGGTGTCGCGACGCGGATCCTGGTCGATCTCGGCGCGGGCTCGGAGAAGATCCGCAACGAGGTGATCCGGATGCTGGCCGGCTCGGGAGAGCATCATCGTGCGAGAGCGACCGTCGTCACGCACGAACTGGCGCGCCGGCGCGGCGTCGATGCGATGTGGTTGGGTGAGCTCGCTTGTGTCCTGAACCGGTTGGACGCGGAGATCCGCGGCAAGCTGGGGCGTGACCCGGACGTCGGCGACCTGTTGCTCGTGCTCGCGTGCGCGCAGGGCACGGTGGCCGCCGGCGCGCTCGAGCAGCTCGGCATCGACCTCGACGCGCTGTGGGGCACGATCGAACGAGTGCGCGCGCAGACCACCCGCGCGGAGGCACAGGCCCGCGAGCAGCTCGACGAGCAGATCGACGCGGCTCGCATCGCCAAGGAGGAAGCGATCGAGGCTCAGCAATTCGATCGCGCCGCCGATCTGCGCGACCAAGAGCGCCGGCTCACGGAACAGCAGGTACGCGCCCGCCAAGGGATCGCGCCCGAGGTGCTGGCCGAGATCCGCCGGCGGCTCGGGATCCCGGACATCGACCCCTCGCCGCCGGAACCAGGCTGAAGACGTCGCGTCATACGTTCGAGACCCAGCTGCTAGGCCGCCCCGGGTTCTCCGTCCCAGTAGTCGTCGATCTGGTCGCGGTGCCGGAAGAGCAACCCGTCGCGATCGGAGTCACTGGATCAGGACCGTGCCCTCGTCCGGTTAAACGTGCTCATCGACTGGTCGGTGGCGGTCGAGAACTCGATCAGTCGAGCCGGCTCGACGTCGTCGTTGCGTAGTTGACGGGCACCGCTCGGACCTTGTGGAAAGCAGCAGATGTCGCCAGCGCCGAGGATCGTCTCGCCATCGGCGTGGCGCAGCGTCGGTCGGCCGCCGACAACGAGCGTCCACGCCTCCCGGCACCACTGGTAGGGGTATCCGGCCGTTGCCTGATCGAGCGAACGCCTGCGCGCCGAACGCGCCACGTTCGATCGCATCGTCCGGCTCGCAGGTGACGGTGTTGACGATGAGCATCGCGGCATGCTCCCACGAGCGCCGATTGCCGGTTGCGATTGCGAGACCGGCGGAGTGCAAGGGCGCGCGGCGCGGCGGGCCTGCCGGGCAGCGTGCATGCGACAGGGGAGCGCCGCGCACCAGCGCTGGGCCGCCGGCCATGCAAAAACGCCAATTCGGCCGCCCGAAAGCACGAATGGCGTCCAGCGCACGCACCGCGTGTGTCTACGGCCATTCTCAATCTGCACCGGCCACGTTGGCGAGAAATACGTTGGCGCGTGCGCGCCCGCGCGACCGGCAGCGGCCGGGCAGCGCGGCGGTGGCCCGACCCCGGCGGTGGCCAGCCCCGACAGCGGCCAGATTCCGGCGGCGGCCAGACCGCAGCGCCCACGGCCCGGCAGTGGCCGTGCCCGCGCGTCGCGCGGCCGCTATCTGGCGAGCTCGGCCGGCCGATCGAGCCGCGTGAGCTTGTGCGGGTTGCGCGTCACGAAGATCCGCGTGATCAGCCCGTCCTCGACGTCGACGCTGACCGCCGCGGTGTCGCCATCCATGTCGATCCAGGCCGCGGGCGCGCCGTTGAGCCACATCGGGCTCACGTCAAAGGCGGGCAACGCGCGGCTCGCTCGGGCCAGTAGCCGCGCGACCCGTTCGGCCCCGTGGATCGGAGCGCGCACGGCGGCCACGACGCCGCCGCCGTCGGCGATGCACACCACCTCGGGTGCCATCACATCCATCAGCTCCTGCAACCGCCCGGTGCGCAGGGCGAGCATGAAGCGCTCCACGACGGCCTGCTGCTCGGACGGGCTCACCCGCACCCGGGGCCTCCGTGCCGCCACGTGCTGGTGTGCCCGCCGCGCGATCTGCCGCGTCGCGGCCGCCGACTTCCCGATCGCCTCGGCGATCTCGGCGTACGGCAGGTCGAACACCTCGCGCAGCACGAACACGGCTCGCTCCGTCGGCCCGAGCGTCTCCAGCACCGTGAGCATCGCGATCGAGACGCTGTCGGCGAGTTCGACGTCGTCGGCGACATCGGGGCTGGTCAGCAGCGGCTCCGGCAGCCACTCGCCGATGTACTGCTCGCGGCGTCGCGACAGCGTCCGCAGGCGGTTCAGCGACTGTCGGGTGACGATCCGGATCAGGAACGCGCGCGCGTCACGCACCTGCGACTGGTCGACGTCGGCCCATCGAAGCCACGATTCCTGCAGGACGTCCTCGGCATCGGCCGCCGATCCGAGCATCTCGTAGGCGACCGTGAACAGCAGGCCGCGATGGGTGACGAACGGGTCGTCCGCCATGGCCTTGACCTTACGCGAGCGCACCCGGAGGCGAGGCCATCGGTATCTCGCATGCGGCCGAGAAGCCCTGCGACGTGATGCCCAGCGCGGTGTTGCTCCTCGTCGCGAGGTTGTTGAACGCGATCGACACGGTGAGCTCGACCAAGCCGGCCGCGCCGAGCTGGTCCAGCAGACGCGCCGACAGCTCGTCGGTGACGGTCGGTGGCGTGTTCGTCATCGCCTCGGCGTACTCCATCACGTCGCGTTCCAGCGCCGTGAACACGTCGGACTCGCGCCACCGCGGGACCTGACTGGCCTTGGCCAGGTCGAGATTCTGGTTGCGCGCCTGGAAGTAGGCGACGTCAAGACACCAGCTGCAGCCGACCTGCGCGGCGACGGCCATGTGGGCGAACGACTTCAGGTCCTCGTCCACGGCCCGCCACTGGCCCGCGCTGGCGCCGAACGCCAGGGACGCCTCGGCGACCGCGGGGTGGTTCCACGTCACCTCGACCGGCTCGGGGACGGCGCCGAACTGCTGGATCATGGTCTCCCTGAGCTCGCTGGGGAGCTCGGCCTTCGGAACACGGAGCATGGTGTCCTCCTCATTCGTTTGTCTCGTTCGGCATCAAGACACCGGCCGGCTGCCGGCTGTGACACCCGGAGTCGTCTATGGCGCGATCGGCGACTGCGCCGGCGGCGCGAGGACATGCGCGCGTCGCTGCGGCGGGGTCCCCGTGCGGAACGTCTTGACGTAGCGCGAGAAGTCCCAGCCCGTCAAGAAGTCGGTCGCCGCACTGCGGCCGGAGTCAAACAGCGCCCGGGCCTGGGCCGGCGGGATCTGGAACTCGGTCGTTTTGACGCCCTCGGTCGGGATCGGGATCGTGCGCGCGTACTGCGCCTGCTCGACGTAGAGGCGGTCGTGCGCCTCCATCATCGTGTCGACCAGCGCGCGTCCGAACTCCAGCGGGCTCGTGACCGGGCCCAGCTCCTCCGTGGGCGTCGGGTCGGGTAGCAGCGGGGCCGCCTGCGTGGATGCGACGAGCAGCATCCCAAACGTCGGATATTGCGGGACCGCCGGGCAGTCGAACAGCCACAGCGGATAGTTCGAGAGCAGCCCGCCGTCGACGATCGTGTGCTGGCGTCCATCGGTGTCGGTGCACAGCGTGGGCGCGAAGAACACCGGGATCGACATGCTCATCCGCACGGCCTTGGCGATCTCGAGGTGGTCCGGGTCCGCTCCGATCCGGTCGGCGTCGCGGGGGAGGACGAGCATCCGGCGAGCGCTGAGGTCGGAGGCGATCACCTGCAGTCGATAGGCCCGGGCGCTGACGCCGCTGTCGTCGTCGGCTCTGAGATCGCCGAACGCGGTCAGCCCGCGGTCGCGCAGCTTGTCGGTGATCCAGGTCAAAAAATAGTCGCCCGAATGCAGGCCGCGCGTCCGGATCAGCGCGACGATCTCGCCCGGCAGCCCGAACGCGTGAGGATCCTCGAACCTCGTGAAGTCCATCTGCTCGAGCACGATGTCCTCCAGCTCGGAGCCGGTGTAGCCGGCGGCGACCAGCGCGGCGGTGATCGCTCCGGCCGAGGTTCCGGCCACTCGCTGGGGCCGGTAGCCGTGGTCCCACAGGGCGCTGAAGGCGCCGGCCAGGCCGATGCCCTTGACCCCTCCACCCTCGAACACGAGGTCCGCATGCTTCTCGGCCGGCGCCGACGCGCTCATTTGATCCCCCGATCAGCGCAGACGCTAGTCCATCGCCGGACCGGAGGTCAAGGCCGTGCTACATCGAGCGATACGAATTCAGCGCGGCTCACGCGTCGGCCGCTGGGTCGTCGCGGATCAGCAGCAGGTCGATGTCGACCTCCACCTCCCAGCTGACGGAGTTGCCGCCGCCCGGAAGCTCCATCTGCCAGTCGAACCCGAACTCGCGCCGGTCAAAGCCCGTGCGCAGCTCCAGGCCTGCGACCTCTCCGAAGCTGGCCGCTCGTGGCGGCGCGTACCGCCCGGTCGCCGCGACCGGACGCGTGATGCCACGGATCGTGAGCTCACCCTCCACCTCGGCGGCGCCGTCCCGGGCAAGGCGAACCGCCGTCGAGCGAAACGCGATCTCGGGATGGTGCTCGGCGTCGAAGAACTCGGGCCCGAGCACGTGCGCGCGCATCGCCTCGGGCTCGGCCACCGAGATCGAGTCCACGCGCGCGGAGCCGTCGAGCACGAGCTCGCCGTCATCGTCGCGCAACGTTGCCGCGACGTCCGAGAACGAGCCGCGGTACCGGAACACGCCGGAGTGGCGGACCGCGAACGCAAACGTGGATGGCACCGGCTGGGCACGGTAGGTGCCGGTGAAGGGGTGGACCGCAAGTGACGTCATGGAATCCTCCGGGGGTCGGGTCTGGTGGCTCGCAGGTTTGACAACGCAACCCGTCCACATGTGACAGCGACGGCGGAGCCCCGCCCGCGTCGTCGGCGCGGCGACCCGTAGGATCCGCGTGGTGGAGCTCGACTGGCACGCTGACCGCTCCGATCTGCTGGACCTGGTGACGCTCGATCAGCTCCGGGCGCAGGAGCCGACCGACCTGGCGGCGGTGCGCGCCTACCGGCTGGGGCGTCTGCGCGAGCAGATGGCTGCCTACGGGCTTGACGCGTGCGTGCTGCTCGACCCGGTCAACATCCGCTACGCGACGGGCGCCCGCAACATGCAGGTCTTTCACTCGCGCAACCCGGCGCGGTACCTGTTCGTCGCGCAGGCCGGACCGGTGATCCTGCACGAGTTCGCCGGATGCGCGCATCTCGCCGAAGGGCTTGAGACGGTCGACGAGGTTCGTCCGGCGATCACCGCCAGCTACGTCGCCGCCGGCGACGCGATCGGCTCGGTCGAGGTGGCGTGGGCCAAGCAGGTTGCCGCACTCGTGCGCGAACACTGCGGGACGCGCGCCGCGGTCGGATTGGAGCGCGTCAATGCCGGCGCGGCGCTGGCGCTGCGCGAGGAGGGGTTTGCGCTGTCTGACGCGCAGGCGCCGGTCGAGCGCGCGCGGGCGATCAAGTCTGAGGAGGAGCTGAAGTGCGTGCGGGCATCGGTGGCCGCGACCGAGGTCGCAGTCGCGCGCCTGCGCGACGCGATGCGTCCCGGCGTCAGCGAGAACGAGCTGTGGTCGGTGCTGCACCAGGGCGTGATCGCGCTCGGCGGCGACTACGTCGAGACGCGTCTGTTGTCATCGGGCGAGCGCACCAACCCGTGGTTTCAGGAGACCGGCGAGCGCCGCCTGGGCGAGAACGAGCTGGTCGCGCTCGACACCGACGTCGTCGGCTGCCACGGCTACTACTGCGACTTCTCGCGCACGTTTCACACCGGCCCGGCAACCCCCTCACCGCGACAGCGCGAGTTGTACCGAGTCGCGCACGAGCAGGTCCACCACAACATGCAGATCCTGGCGCCGGGAGTCTCGTTTCGCGAGTACTCCGAACGGGCCTGGGCGATTCCCGACCGGTACGTCGCCAACCGCTACTTCGTCTCGGCCCACGGCTGCGGGATGACCGGCGAGTACCCCTACCTGTACCACAGCATGGACTACGAGCAGTCGGGCTACGACGGCGTGATCGAGCCCGGAATGACGATCTGCGTCGAGAGCTACATCGGCGAGGAGGGCGGCGCCGAGGGCGTCAAGCTCGAGCAGCAGCTTTTGATCACCGACGACGGCAACGAGCCGATCTCGACATTCCCGTTCGAGACGGCGCTGCTGCAGCCTCCGGCTTGACGATCGCGATCGAGCCGGCGGGCGGAACGTGGTGGCCGCCGCCCTGCGCATCGCCTCCTGTGCCTCGTCCCTTGACCGCCTCCGCGGAGTACTTGAAGCGGCCGAGATAGAGCGGCATCTGCGCCTCCAATCGTTGAACGGTGACGCCGATCCTCTTCGATCGGATCGCCGCGGGCAAGGCCGCATCGCCGTCGTAGGCTTGTGCTCGATGGAGCGGTGCGCGACGTCCTCACTCCCGCGCCCGATCGTGGGGCGCCGCGCGAGCATCTCGTTGATCGTGGTCGTGGTGACGCTCCTCGCGACGAGCGGGTCGACGCGTGCTGCCGGCGGTCTCGACACCGGCCTGCATGCGGTCCCGCGCGCGAGTCGGGAGCTGATCGTCGTCACCGCGCCTCGTGCGTCGGCGACGATGGGGACGGTCAGTGCCGAGGTGCGCTCGGGAGCCGGCGCGCGCTGGCGCCGGGTGCTCGGGCCGTGGCGAGCCGAGCTCGGCCGGCGCGGGCTGAGCGCGCATCGGCACGAGGGCGACGGCACGACGCCGCTCGGGATCTTTGCGATCAGACCGACGCTGTACGGCAACGCGCCGCGCCCGCGCGGCCTGCGCGAGCGCTACCGGCGGCTGCGCTGCGGCGACTGGTGGGACGAGGACCCCGCCTCGGCGCGCTACAACCGGCTCGTGGCGATGCCCTGCGGCGCCACCCCGAGCTTCGCCGCGCACTCCGAGGCGCTGTGGACCGAGACGGTCGCCTACCCCTATTTCGCGGTGATCGAGTTCAACGCGCACCCGATCCGCCGCGGCCGCGGCGCACCGGGGTCGGGGATCTTCGTGCACAGCTGGATCGGCGCGCCGACCGAGGGCTGTGTCGGCCTGCATCGGTCACGGCTGTTGTCGTTGCTGCGCTGGCTTGCGCCGTCGCGGCGCCCCGTGATCGCGATCTCGGTCGGCCGCCCGTGACCGACTGCAGCAGCGAGTTCAGCGCGCGCGTCGCTGCGCACCTGCGTGAGGAGACGATCGTGTGGCTGACGACGGTGACGCTGTCCGGCGCGCCGCTTCCGCGGCCGGTCGGATTTTTGTGGGACGGAGACGCCACCGTCTCGGTGTACAGCCAGCCGGGCGCGCGGGTCCGCAACATCCGCCGCAACCCACGGGTCACGCTGAACTTTCGCGGCGATCCGCACGGCGGCGACATCGTCGTCCTGTCGGGCAGCGCCGAGATCGACGAGTCGGCTCCGAGCGCCGCCCAGAACGCAGCATGGGTTGCCAAGTACGCGGCCGAGTGGGAGCGCGCGGGAATGACCGCCCAGTCGTTCGCGCAGCGCTTCAGCGTTCCGGTGCGGATCCGTATCACCGCCGTCGACGGGTTCTGAGCGCGACCGCTACGGCGCCGTCTGTCCGACAGGGTCGGCTAGACACCCCGGCGGGCGACGCGAGGGGTCGGATGCGGCAGCCCGAAGGAATCGCCAAACGACCGGCTCGTCGAGACGGATGGCGGCGATGTCTTGCCACGGATGGATTCGCAACCAACCGTCGTGAAACCGGCGTCAATTGGCGAAAATGCGCAAGCGAGTGACGCGGGCCGGGAGCTGTGCAGGCGGGTCGAGCACGGGGCTGGCCTGGGGCCGAGCGGGGCGGACAACGTGTCGTTGCTCTTCACGAACGCCGTTGTGAATCGCGACCGGCGCCGCCGGCGGCTCGTCGCCCTGCCGTGGTCAGGCGCCTGGGAGGCCGAACAGCGGTCGGCAGGCGTCGACGCCCTCAAGCGCCACGGCCACGTGGGCGGTCGCCGCGAAGCGATCGGGGGTGAGGCGAAAGCGGTCCTCCCTGACCGCCTGACCGCGGACGCGGGGCCAGCGCACGCCATCCTTGACGTACCCGAGCTTGACCGACACGCGCGCCGACGCCGGGTTGTCGACGAACGCTCCGGAGATCGCCGCCTGCGCGCCCAGGCCGGCGAACGCGAGCTCGAGGATCGCGGTCCGCATCTCGGTGCCGTAACCGCGCCCGTGCCAGGCACGTCCGAGCCATGACGCGCTCCCGATCGTCCGCTCCTGCGCGAACCGCTCGGCGTTGATGACCTGGACCCCGATCGGACACCCCGCCAGGAACACCCCGAGCTCGAGCCGCCAGTCGTCGGGTCGCCACCGCTCGCGGGCGGCCCGGTGGTGGGCGAGGAAGTCCGCCACGAACGTCGGCGACGGATCCGTCCAGGGGACCAGGAACGGCATCTTGCCGGGCTCGTGGACGCCCGCCTGCGCCACCGCCGCGAGCGCCCGCAGCTCGGCGTCGGACGGCAGCCGCAGCTCGAGCCGGGGCGTACGCAACACCAGGTTGTCGAGCGGCGCGCGGTCCATGATCGAGAACCGTAAAGAGCGCGGCCGCGCTCAGGCGGCCGCGCTCACGCCGCCGCGGCGCTGCCGGCCCACAGCTCCCGCGTCGCGAGCTCGGCGCCCTCGGCCATCGCGCGGAACTTCGCCCAGGTGACGTCGGGATGGATCGGCACGATCGCCGCGCCGGTGGCAAAGCCGCAGTCGGTGCTCGCGATCACGTTCTCACGCCCGACGAGCCTGGCATAGCGCGTGATCCGCTCGGCGACGAGCGGCGGATGCTCGATGTAGTTCGTGGTCGAGTCGAGCACGCCCGGTAGCAGCACCTTGCCGTCGGGGAGCTTGACGTCCTCGAACACGTGGTACTCATGCTCGTGGCGCGGGTTGGCGGCCTCGAACGAGATCGCCGCCGGACGGGCGCGCAACACGATCTCGATGATGTCGGCCATCGGCACGTCGAGATGGTGCGGGCCCTCGTAGTTGCCCCAGCACAGGTGCATCCGCATGTCCTGCGGCGGGATGTCGCGCGTGGCGTCGTTGAGCACGTCGACGTGCAGCTCGATCGTGCGCCGCCACTCCTCGAAGCTCGCGTCCGAGAACTGGATGTGGCGTCCCATCGCCAGGTCGGGACAGTCGATCTGCAGCACGAGCCCGGCGGCGTGGATCGCGTCGTACTCGGTCTTCATCGCCTCGCCGAGCGCGCGGAGATAGGCCTCGTGGTCGGGGTAATGCTGGTTTGCGAGGAATGCCGAGATCACGCCCGGGGAGGCCGAGCTGAGGAACGCGTCGGCGACGTCGACCTCGCCGAGCGCGGCCTTGAGGTTGTCGATGTCGGCCTGCACCGCGGCCTCGCCGACGTAGCGGACGTCGTCGACGCACGCCGGCAGCGCCAGCAGCCCGGAGGTGTCGTCGAAGCCGGCCATCTGCGCCCAGCCGGGGAAGTCGCGCGCATCGCCGAGCGCCAGCGCCCTGCCGGTGCCCCCGAACCCGCTCAGCCGGCCGACGACGTACGTCGAGTAGCTGACCTTTCCCATCTCGCCGTCGTTGACGACGCTGACGCCGTTGTCGGCCTGCAGCCTGACGACGCCCTTGACGGCGTCCGCGACCGAGCCGGGGTCGGGCGCGTCGCCGTCGCCGCGGTCGAAGCGCGCGAGCGCCTCCTGCAGCGCCGGCGGCCTCGGCAGGCTGCCGGTATGGGTGGTCAGGATCCGATCCGTTGAGCGCTTCACCGCGAACCTCCCTCCGGCCGGCGCGGCACGACCGCTGCGGTCGCGCCGTACGCCGGCCCTCGACCTTGCCGTCGATCATAAACCGGCGGCAGCCTCCGGTGGGGTGTTCGCGGTAAGACCGCACGGCGCCCGATGCCGACCAACGGCAACGCGGCGCGCCCGCAGTCGAACGGCAAGATGACGGCCCGGAACACCGCGGGCTACGGTGATGACCAATGAACAGCGAACGCGATGGACAAATGCGGCTGAACGCCTATCTGCGCAACTCGGGCTATCACGAGTCCGCCTGGAAGATCTCCGATGCTGACCCGGCCGCGGTGCTCGACGTCGACTGGTACGTGCGGCTGGCGCGGATCGCCGAGCAGGCCGCGATCGAGGCGATCTTCCTCCCCGACAGCCCCGGCGAGGCGGAGTTCCGCTCCGAGTACCTGCCGCGGTCGTTCATCGACCCGGTGCAGCTGCTGACCGCGGTCGCGACCGCGACCGAGCACGTGGGCCTGATCGCCACCGCGTCGACGACGTACTCGTCGCCGTGGGATCTGGCGCGGCGGTTCGCGACGCTCGACGTGATCAGCAAGGGTCGAGCGGGGTGGAACATCGTCACGACGGTCGAGCCGGCGGCGGCTGCCAACTTCGGCGAGCTGCCGCATCCGCCGCGAGAACAGCGCTACGCGCGCGCCGACGAGTTCGTCGAGGTCGTGCTGGCGCTGTGGGACGCGTGGGAGGACGACGCGTTCGTCGGCGACAAAACGACCGGGACCTGGGCGGACCCCGACAAGCTGCATCCTCCGCGCTTCGACGGACGCTGGTTCCACGTCGCGTCCTACCTGCCGTTCCCGCGCTCGCCGCAGGGCCATCCGTTCCTCGCCCAAGCCGGCTCGTCGCCGCCCGGCGTCGCGCTCGCCGCCAAGTACGCCGACGGAGTCTTCACGCCGCAGCGCGACATCGCATCCGGCCAGACGTTCCGGGCGACGCTCCGCGAGCAGGCGGCGGCCGCGGGGCGCGACCCCGACCACGTGTTCGCGCTGCCGGGGCTGTCGTTCGTACTCGGATCGACCGAGGCCGAGGCTCGGGCCCGCCGGCAGGCGCTCGAGGACGCGGCCAGCGGCGAGTTTCGCTGGCGCAACCTCGCCAACCTCGCCGGGCTCGACTTCCGGACGATCGATCCCGACGCCCCGTTCCCGCCCGAGCTGCTGCAGGCGGCGCCGAAGACGAGCTTTGGCGCCTCGATCTACGAGCTCGCCAGCCGCGAGCCGACGACGTTCCGCGCGGTCGCCGAGCAGATCTCGGCGCTGCCGGGCGGACTGGACTTCGTCGGCACCCCCGAGCAGCTCGCGGAGATGATGGCCGACTGGTATCTGGCCGGCGCCTGCGACGGGTTCACGCTGATGCCTCACCTGCTTCCCGACGAGCTCAGCACGTTCGTGCGGGAGGTCGCGCCGATCCTGCAGCGCCGCGGATTGCGAACCGGCGAGTACGACGGCCGCACGCTGCGCGATCACTTCGGGCTGCCGCGGCCGGCCGCGAGGACGGCGTCCGCGGCGTCACGTGGGTGAGCGGCAGCGGCGTCGCGATTACCGGCGGAGTCGTCCATCGATGGACTGATCCGGCAACGACCACAAGCGAAGGAGCCCGTCGCCGGAAGGCGGTCCGTCTGCGGGGTGGTCGGCGGGACCTGAAACTTTCGCCAACGTGGCGTTCGAAAACGCGGGTTGGCGGCAGATGCGTGATCCGGATGCATTCGAAGCCGACCTGACTTGCCACGTCCCGGGTTTGGCGAAGAACTCATGAGTCGGCGTCGCAGGTGGCGCCGAGTGAGGTGAGGGGCCGCACGCGCCCCCGCGCATGAGCCGCCGATACCTCGCACCTGATTCCTGTTTGTCCGGTTTGTCCGTCTAGTCCGGACTCATGTCGCAAACAGGAATATGGAGTATGGCGGCCGGCCGCCGCTGATTGCCCGTCGACTGCGATGATACGCTGAACCGATCGGTGCACTATAACGCGACCCTCGATCGCACGTTCTTCGCGCTGTCGGACCCGACGCGGCGCGGCATCCTCGACCGGCTCACGCGCGCGCCGGCGACGCTGTCGGAGCTGGCCGAGCCGGCCGGGCTGACGCTCAACGGCATCAAGAAGCACGTCCACATCCTGGAGCGCGCCGAGCTCGTCGTGACCGCGAAGGTCGGCCGCACGCGCGAGTGCCGCCTCGGCCCGGCCCACCTCGACGAGGTCGCGAGGTGGGTCGAGGCCTACCGGCGCAGCTGGGAGGAGCGCCTTGACCGTTTCGGCGCCTACGTGGAGGAGCAGGGCCGCTGAGCGACGACCTGCGTTACGAGCGAATCATCGCTGCGACCCCGGAGGCGGTGTTCGACGCGTTCACGAGTGCCGGTGGACAGGAGGCGTTCTACGGCAAGGACGACATCGGGTGGGTCGTCCGTTCGCACAGCGACGTCCGCGTCGGCGGTGCGTGGACGATCGCGTTCGGGCCATCGCCCGAGCAGCTCTACCGACACCACCACGTGTTCGAGGTGATCGAGCCGCCGCGCCGGATCGTGCTCGACACGACCGAGACGCGACTGGACGGCACCACGCTGCGGTTTAGGACCGAGTTCGAGTTCGCCGACCACGAGCGTGGGACCGCGATGACGATGCTCCAGCGTGGCATTCCGACCGCGGAATTGCGCGAGGAGCACCTGCGAGGCGTTCCGCACGCGTTCGATCGCTTCGAGCGTTACCTCGGCGAACACCGCCTGCCGCACTCTGGCGAGCGGGCGTGAATCGTTCTCAGGTTCTTGCCATCGTTCCGCGCGTCGCGCTGCGCGGTCGCGTGTTCGAGCGCATCCCCGGAGCTACGCCGTCCGCCACGGCGTCAGCTGAGCGCTACGGCCCTCGCGGCCGATCGGTTCGAGTATGGTCGCGCGATGCGCGTACTCGTCCTGGGGGCCGGGTTCGGCGGACTCGAGCTCTCCACCTGCCTGTCAGAGACGTTCGGCGACGACGTCGACCTCACGCTGATCGACCGCAACGACGCGTTCGTTTTCGGCTTCTCCAAGCTCGACGTGATGTTCGGTCGCACGGTGCCCGAGGCGGTCAGGCATCCGTACCGGGACGCGGTCAAGCCCGGCGTGAGCTTCGTGCAGACCGAGATCCGCTCGATCGACCCGGCGGCCAAGCGCGTCGAGACCGACGAAGGCACATTCGAGGCCGACCTGCTCATCGTCGCGCTCGGCGCCGACCTCGACCCGCATGCCACGCCCGGGCTCACCGAGGGCGGCGGCCACGAGTTCTACACGGTCGACGGGGCGTTCGCGACCCGTGACGTGCTTGCCGAGTTCGACGGCGGACGGGTCGTGATCGGCGTGCTGTCGACGCCGTTCAAATGTCCCCCGGCGCCGTCCGAGACCGCGCTGATGCTCCACGACCACCTCGTCGACCGGGGCCTTCGCGAGCGCTCCGAGATCACGCTCACGATGGACTTCGGCAGGCCGATCCCGCCGTCGCCCGACGCGTCGGCCGCGCTCGTCGAGGCGTTCGCGGAGCGCGACATTCGATGGCACCCGCACACGGAGGCCTGCGAGCTCGATCCGGCGCGCAACGTGGCGACCCTGCGCGACGGCGACGAGATGGCCTACGACCTGTTCCTCGCGGTGCCGGTCCATCGCGCGCCTGCGGTCGTGGTCGACGCCGGCCTGACCACCGACGGCTGGATCGCCATCGACCCGCTCACGTTCGAGACCTCGTTTGACGGCGTCTACGCGATCGGCGACGTCGCCGCCGTCGGCACTCCGCGCGCAGGCGTGTTCGCCGAAGGTCACGCGGCGGTCGCCGCCGAGCACATCGCCGCGCGCATTCGCGGCGGCACCAGCGAGGCGCAGTACGGCGGGCGCGGCGTCTGCTACCTCGAGTTCGGCAAGGGCCGGCTGGCGATGGTCGACGTCACGTTCTTCGGCGATCAGCGCATCGGCCGGCTGGTCGGACCGTCGCCGTCGCTCGTGGCAGAGAAGGCCGAGTTCGGCTCCCGCCGCGCCAAGCGCTGGTTCGGCCGCGACTGGGCGGCGGTCCCGGCGTAACCCGGACCAAGCCCAACCCCTGGTTCCGGCGTACCCCGGACCCAGCCCACCCCCTGGTCCCGGCGTAACCCACCTGACGCTGCCGTTTTGGCGCGCCCGCGCCCGGATAACCGCAACACCTTTGCAGGCAATCCGGAAGGAGGGCAGATGCTCGCCCTGACCGAAGATGCATGCCAGGCGATCGAGGGCATCCTCGATCAATCCACCCCCGGTGCGGGACTGAGGATCGCGCCGAATCTCGAGAACGGCGGCGCCGGACTGCAGTTGAGCGTCGCGCCGGCTCCGGCCGAGGGCGATCAGGTGATCGACTCAGACGGCGGGCCGGTGTTCGTCGACGCGCTGGCGTCGTCGCTGCTCGACGACAAGGTGCTCGACGCCAACGTCACCGAGCGCTCGATCCAGTTCGAGATCGTGGCGGCCACCTGATCTGACACATGATCGCGGCGGTCAAACCCTCGGCCGCCGCGATGCCGCCCACGCCACCGACGCCGCCCACGCCGGCTCACTGGCAGAGCGGCACGAAGCGGCGCAGCTTGCCGGTCGTCGGGTGGCGCTCGATCGCGGCGGCGGCGGTCACGCTGACGGACGGCGCGGCCAGCCCCTGACGGCGCAGCGCGTCCTCCAAGGCGGCCGCCACGGCGGCGGCATCGGGCGCGCCGACGACGATGACCTGGGCCCCGTCGCGCGTCTGGTGCACCTGGTACTCGGAGATTTGCGCGTCGGTGCCAAGCACGTATCGGAACACGCTTGCGGGAATCGTGCGCTCGCCGTAGCGGAAGTCGTCGTCGCGCCGGCCGGCGACGTCGGCGACCCGGACCAACGCGCTGCCGCACGGACACGGCTCCTGGAGCAGCGACACCTCGTCGCCGAGGTCGTAGCGGATGAACGGGAACGCCGTCCCCGCCAGGCCGGTCGCGAGCGTGCGCGCCGCCGCCTGATCGGGTCCGACCGGCTGCCCGGACGCGTCGACGCGCTCGAGCACGACCTCGTCCTCGCACACGTGCAGGCCCTCGCCGTGGCCGCACCCGACCGCCTGCACGCCGATCTCGGTCGAGCCCCAGAGGTTGTGGACCGGGGCGTTCCAGGCGTCTCCGATCGCATCGCGGTCCTCGGCGGCGAGCGGCTCGGAATTCGTGCTCACGCGCACCGGGGCGATCTCGAGCTCGCCGGCGGCCGCCGCCCGCGCGAGCCGGCCGATCACCGACGCATAGCCGACCAGATGCGTGGGCCGCAGGCTTTGCACCGCCGCGACCAGCTCGTCGAACGGCTGCGCCGCCGGGATCACGGTCGTCTCCATGCCGGCGGTGGTCGGGACGTCGAACAGAGGCGTGCTCGCATGCGGGGGCGCTCCCGCCTCGAGCACCGCAAGCCGCGCCGGCGCCGCGTCGGCACCGGCCGCGCGCTCGGCGCGGGCCTGCATGCGCCAGGCCAAGCACGCGAGCGTCACCAGCAGCGACCAGTCCCAGACGTAGACGCCGCGCACTCCGCTCGACCCTCCCGAGCTGAACACCTGCTCGCCGTCGGGCGTGTAGGAGAACCAGCTCTGCTCGGCGAGGATCCGCTCAGCGTCGGCGCGACGCAGACGGGGGACGGCGACGATCGCATCCCATTCATCCTGCGCCTCGCGCTTGGTCATCGGCGGCAGCCGCGCGAGGTCGGCGACGGTCGCAGCCGATGGGTCGAGGCCACGCATCCTCGCGGCATGGAACGGCGAGCGCTCGCGGGCGTAGGTCAACAACGCTCGCAGCCGCTCCGTGCGGTGGTGCTCGATCCGCTCGCGCGACCAGCCGACGCGCCCGACATGGTCGTCGAGCGCGGCTGAGATCTGATGCAAGTGCGCGGCGCGCAGCCGCTCGTAAGAGCCCCCGGTGGCCGTCATCGCGAGCATCGTAACCCGCAGCCGAAGTTGCTCCGAATCAGACCATGTTTGGCGCCGTGGTCATCGGGCAGCGATGACATCAACTGCCCTGGGACCGGCAAGGAGGGATGAGATGGCAGACCAACGAGCGCCTGAGGCGCCGCAGCGAGTCTCTGATCTACGCGGCTCCGCGACCGGCGGGGTGCTGAAGCGCACATTCAAGGAGTTCAGCGACGACAACCTCACCGATCTCGCGGCGGCGTTGACCTATTACGGGGTGCTGTCGATCTTTCCGATGATCATCGTGATCGTCTCGGTGCTCGGCCTGATCGGGCACTCGGTCACGGCCCCGCTGATCGACAATTTGTCGAAGGTCGCGCCCGGCCCCGCCCGGCAGATCTTCACCAGCGCGATCCGCAATGTGCAGTCGCACCAGGGGGCCGCCGGTGTGCTGTTCGTCGCGGGCCTGGTCGGAGCGCTGTGGTCGGCGTCCGGCTACATCGCCGCGTTCATGCGCGCGTCCAACGCCGTCTGGGACATCGACGAGGGCCGGCCGATCTACAAGACGATCCCGATCCGCGTGCTGGTCACGATCGTCACCGTGATCCTGATCACCGCCAGCGCTCTCGCGGTCGTGCTGACCGGCAGCCTCGCGCACAAGGTCGGCAACGTCATCGGCCTCGGATCGACCGCGGTGACCGTGTTCGACATCGCCAAGTGGCCGATCATGCTGCTGTTCGTCGCGGTGATCCTGTCGATCCTCTACTACGCAGGCCCGAACGTGCGCCAGCCGGGCTTCCGCTGGGTGACGCCGGGCAGCGTGCTCGCGGTGCTCGCGTGGCTGGTCGTGTCGGGCGCGTTCGCGTTCTATGTCGCGAGCTTCTCCTCCTACAACAAGACCTACGGCGCGCTGGGCGGGATCATCGCGTTCCTCGTGTGGCTGTGGCTGACCAACGTGGTGATCCTGTTCGGCGCCGAGCTCAACGCCGAGCTCGAGCGACAACGCAGCATCGAGGCCGGCCATCCACCTGACGAGGAGCCCTACCTGCCGCCACGCGACACGCCCAAGAGCTGGACCCGGTCGACGTCCCCGAGCTCGTCCTGAGCTGACGTCGACGACGATGCCGACGCCACGGGCGCCGCCGGCGATCACGACCGCGACGGCGCCCGGCCGTAGGCCAGGCACGTGCTGCGCGGCGGCCGCGTGCCCGGAGATCAGCGCCGCGGCGGCCGGCAGGCACACGGCGAGCACGAGCGCGGTCGCGCCGAGCGTGACCCACAGCGGTCCCTCTGCGCTGGGAATCACGATCGTCGCCATCACGACCGCGAGCAGCCCGGTGCCGACGGTCAGCGTCCGCAACAGCGTCACCCGGCGGGCGAGCCACAAGACGATGCCCGAACACGACGAGATACGGCGGCAGCACCCTCCCGATCGCGACTCGCTCTCCGTCCCCCGGTAGCGCGGTCGCGGGTGGCGCGTCGATGGCCCCCTTCTCGACCGCCTCGCTGACGAAACTGTGGCACACGGTCGTCGATCGTTGGCATTACCGCCCGCGATCGTCGATGATGTGGACCGCACAGGGGATCGCAGGGGGACGTGGTGACCGACACAGCTGGGGCGCAGTAGGCCGACATGGAGGCGACGATTGCGGCCTTCTCGCTGAACCCGAGCACGCAGAACCTGTCGCTGCGGGCCGATCGGGCGGGCTTCATCCTGCTCGGCTCGTTCCTGCTGATGTTCATCCTGATCCGGATCAGCACGCGCTTGATGCGCAGTCCGAAGGTGCCGTGGTGGCCGGGGAGCATCAAGACCGAGGGCGGCCTCCACGTGCACCACCTAGTGTTTGGGATCGTGATGATGCTGCTGTTCGGCTTTCTGGCGATCGCGGTCTACCTGCCCGACCCCTGGTATGACCTGGCCGCGGCTGGGTTCGGGGCCGGCGCCGGGCTGACGCTCGACGAATATGCGTTGTGGCTGCACCTCGACGACGTCTACTGGGCCGAGGAGGGGCGCCGGTCGGTCGACGCCGTGATCGTCGCGGCCGTGATCGGCGGGCTGATCCTGCTCGGCGCGCGTCCGCTGACCTCAAGCGACACGGGCTCGGCGATCGGGCTCGTGGTCGCGGTCGCGGTCGTGTTGGCGGTGTGCGGCGGCGCGCTGCTCAAGGGCCGGACGATGCTCGGCATCTGCGGTCTCGTGTTCCCGCCGCTGGCGTTCTGGGGCCTGATGCGGCTGGCGCGGCCGGACTCGCCCTGGGCGCGGCGGCGCTATGGCACCGACAGCAAGCGGATGCGGCGCGCGATCGCGCGCTTCGAGCGTCAGCAGCAGCGGTATCGCCGCTGGCAGGACTTGATCGCCGGCGCGCCGAACGTCCCGGCACTCGCCGAGCCCAGCAGCGCCGCGGCGGTCGCCGAGCACGGCAGCGCCCCGGCCATCCCCGATCCCCGCGTTCCGGCCGTCCCCGATCCCCGCGTTCCGGCCGTCCCCGACCCAAGCACCCCGCCCGCCGCCGAGCCGAGCGTCCCGCCCGCGACCGCGGACGATCGCGGACGCAACTGATCGTGGCGGTCGCTTCGGATTCGGAGACGGCCGGCGCCGGGACGGAGGGCGCTGGAGCATTTGCGATCCGCGTCGCGACGGTCGACGAGCTGTTTGAACCATTCGACGCCTGTCCGGTGTCGCAGCGGCGTCTGGGCTGGGAGGTGCGCGCCCACCTGCTCGACAAATGGGAGTCGGCGCGTCCGTCGGACACACCGGTGCTGCTCGTCTACGCGCCGGCAAGCGAACGCCCCGGGACCGACGAGGCGGCGGTGCAGGCGGCGGTGCGCGCCGACATGCGTACCTTCACGAAGCCATATCGCCGCGCCGCCCCGCTCAACCGGCACGATCGCATCGCGATCTGGAGCGGCATCCTGATCTTCCTGATCACTGCCGCGGTGTCGACCGGGCTTGATGCGGAGTCGGGCACCGGACTGGTCGCCGGGATCTCACAGGCGATCATCGTGATCGGCTGGGTCGCTCTCTGGGACCCCGCGGCGCGGGCCGTCGCCGAGAGCGTCCCGCACCACTTCACCCGCAAGCGCTACCACGAGCTCGCGGACGTCCGCGTCGAGTTCCACTGGCAGTAGTCGGCCCGCTCCCGTGACGACCCAGGCCCGCTGACCGCGGCCGCTCACTCCCGCGACGACCTGGGCCGAAACGCCATCAAACACAACCTAACTTGACACTTATATAAGCCTCTGATTATCTACGTCACGTGTCACCGTTCGAGATCGTCGCCGAGCCCGCCCGCCGGGCGCTTATGGACGCGCTCGTCGCCGGCCCGAAGCCGGTCGGCGAGCTGTCGGACGCCGCCGGGCTGAGCCAGCCCAACACCTCGCGGCACCTGCGGATTTTGCGCGAAGCCGGCCTCGTGTCGGTCACGCCCGACGCGCAGCGACGGCTGTACGCGTTGCGGCCGGAGCGGCTGATCGAGCTCGACCGCTGGCTTATCCCGTACCGGGAGCTGTGGCGCTCAAGCCTCGACGCTCTCGAACGCCATCTCGACGAAGGGAGCTGACATGGCCGCCGCCGCCGACGCGATCCTGGAGGACCACGAGGGCCGGACCGTGCTGCGCTTCGAGCGCCGCCTCCGCCACCCGCCGGAGCGGGTCTGGGCGGCGCTCACCGAGCTCGACGACCTGCGTCACTGGCACCCGTCGCCGTTTGAGCTGCAGCCCCACGCCGGGGGTACGGTCCATTTCCTGCCGCCCGACGGCGCCGCCTTCGGCGACGGGCGCGTGATCGCCTTCCAGGCGCCGCGCCTGCTGGCCTACAGCTGGGGCGACGACGAGCTGCGTTGGGAGCTCGAGCCCAGCGAGGAGGGCACGCTGCTGACGCTCACGCACACGTTCGAAGACCGCTTCAAGGCCGCGCGCGATGCCGCCGGCTGGGAGCTGTGCCTGACCGCGCTCGGCGACGTGCTCAGCGGCGACCGCGGCCCCGCGCCGACCGGCGAGCGCGCGATCCTCGGCGACTGGGAGGAGCTCAACCGCGCCTACCAGGAGCGCTTCGGGATCGCCGCCGAGCAGGCCACGCCGCCGCCCAACCAGGTCGTCGCATCGGCGTCGGTGACGCCGCAGCTGATGTTCGAGGGCGACGCCGAGGAGGCGATGCGGTTCTACGTGTCGGTGTTCTTCCCGGCGCGGATCGAGTCGATCGAGCGCTACGGGGACGGCACCGTCGAGCGAGCGATGCTGCGGATCGGCGACCAGCTGATCCGCTGCATCGACAGCCCGGTCGAGCATCCGTTTGCGTTCACGCCCGCGATCGCGCTCGCGGTGCGCTGCGTCTCGGCGGACGCGGTCGATCGAGCGTTTGCGCGGCTCGCGGACGGCGGCACGGTGCTGATGGCGCTTGACCGCTATCCGTTCAGCGAGCGGTTCGGCTGGGTCACCGACCGCTTCGGCGTCTCGTGGCAGCTGTCGATCGACTGATCGCCGCGAGCGCTCGGCGGCGCGCAGCTACAGCTGGGGCGGGTAGTACGGCCGGCTCGGCGTGTTCGGCCCGAGCTGGTCGTTGGCGCGGCTGGCCTCGCCCTCGGCCTTCGCGGGCCAGAAACCGCCGGGAGGGCCGCCGTTGCAGGTGCCGCCACTCATGCCGGGGGAGTGGACCCACATGAACGCGTCCGCGCGCGCGAAGCCGGTGTCGGTTGTGTCCTCGATGCCGAGGCCGCGGCCGGGCGGGTTGCAGAGATCCTCGACCCCCTGATGGCGCGGATGCGGGTTCAGCTTCGGGCCACGGCCGTTGTCAGAGGTGTTGACGATGAAGTGGGCGCCGTGGGTCTTGCGCGAGATCTTCGTCGCCCAGCGGACCTCGTGCTGCGTCCACTGGTTGTGGGTGTCGTTGGTGAAGAAGCCGCGGATCGTGTTGACGTGGATCGCGCGCAGCACCCGCGCCGTGTAGCGGACCGAGTTGGAGTCCGAGTAGCCGCCCTCGACGTAGACGACGGTGTGGGGCAGCCGACCGACGGCGTGCATCTCGAAACGCAGCGCCGCCTCCCACGCCGGCAGCGCGCCGCGCCTGGCGATGCAGCTGGAGGAGCCGATCGCATCGAGCTCGAGCAGGTACACCGCGGGGTGGCGGGCGGTCGCTCGTGCCATCGCCTTGATCTGCCTCTTGAAGCGCGGCATGTAGCCCTCGATCTGCGCCGTGCCGGGACAGCCGTGGAGGTTGGGATGCAGGAAGTAGGTCGTGATGATCGGGATCGTGCCGGGATCGGATGCTTCGATCTGGCAGAACACCTTCCGCGTCTGCTTGTAGATCCCCGACGGGGTGCCGCCCCAGGAATACGTCGAGATGCGCTGTGCCTGCGGCTGGCTCGCGATCAGGGCGAGCTCGTCGACCTTCTTGGCGAGTGACGCATTGTCGGCGAGCTCGGTGTGCAGCTGACCGGTCTGCAGGCGCTGCTCAAAAGAGGCCCACGACTCGGTCGACGTGTCCTTGATGTGCATGCCCAGCAGCTGCGCGATCGCGGCGGCAGCGTAGTTGCCGCGCGCGGGACCGGGATCCATGAACTGCGCGCCGTTGAGCGGGTTGGCGCCCGGCGGCGTCGGCAGGTCGAGGGGGTTGGACGGGTCGCGCTTGGCCGGGTGACGGTCCGGGCAGGGGGTTCTGGCCGCGCTCGCCATCGGCGCGTGAGCCGACCGGGCGTGATCCAACGGCGCATGGCCGGACGCGGGGGCGCCGCGCATCAGCAGCGCGGCGGCGCACAGCACCAGGACGGCCGCGGCGAGGAGCAGGCGCGGCCAGGGCATTGCGGATCGCATCCGTGCCATCAGCGGCGACGTTAGGAACAAGAGAGAGCGATCCAGCCAAAAAGTGGACGAATGTCGGGGGGCGTCCGTCGCCATCGCGGTCGTGCGCGATGGCGACGGATCGGGTGGGTCGGTCAGGTCTGTGGCGGGGGCGACTGAGACGCTGCGCAGGTGGTCGATTTGTACGTCCATGCCGGACTGAGTTCCCACTCGCGCCGCGTTTCGGCCTACATCGCCGGCTCGACGGACGCGTCCGCCGGCCCGCGCGACGCCGCACGGGCGCGCCGTCCCGGCATCGCCAGCGCGCACAGCGCGGCGAGCGCCGAAAACCCGGCCGCAACGAAAATCGCCGAGCGGAACCCGGCCGCGAACGCGACCGGCGAGCCATACCGCCCCGCCGCGGCGAACACGGCGACCGTGATCGCGACCCCGAACGCGCCGCCGAGCTGGCGCATCATCATGCTGACGCCCGCGGCGTTGCCGAGATCGGCCTGGCCGACGGCGTTCAGCACCGCGCTCTGCACCGACGGGATCGCCAGCGAGATCCCGGCGCCGGCGATCACCAGCGGCGCGATCATCGACCCGTAGGCCATCTGCGCCGACCCGATCGCGGCGATCCAGCCCATCCCCAGCGCCTGGAGCGCCAGGCCGAGCGCGATCAACGGCCGCGCGCCGACGCGCCCGACGACGTTGCCCGCGATCGGCGCGACCACGAACAGCGTCGCCGTCCACGGCAGCAGCCGCAGGCCGGCCGACAGCGGCCCCTGCCCGAGCGACAGCTCCTGGAACTGGGCCATGAAGAAGACCGCGCCGAACAGGCACGCCGACAGCAGGAAGTTGGCGGCGTTGCCCGCCGAGAACGTCCGTGACGCAAACAGCGACGGCGGCAGCATTGGCTCGGCGCGGCGGCGCTCGAGGACGACGAATGCGGCCAGCAGCACCAGCCCGGCGGCGAGCGCGCCGACCACCTCGACCGAGCCCCAGCCGGCATCGTTGCCGCGCATCAACCCCCACACGAGCCCGAGCGCGGCGCCGGCGACGAACAGCAGCCCGGCGAGGTCGACGCGCCGACGCGGCCCGTGGCTCTCGGCGATCCGCGTCAGCGACAGCGGGATCGCGGCGAGGCCGATCGGGACGTTGATCCAGAAGATCCACTGCCACGCGAGCCCCTGGGTGACGGCGCCGCCGACGACCGGTCCGCCGAGCACGGCGATGCCGGTGATCGCGCTGTAGATCCCGAGCGCGCGGGCACGTTGGGCGGGCGGGAAGGCGGCGCCGAGCAGCGACAGCGACAGCGGCGAGATCACCGCTGCGGCGCAGCCCTGCACGGCGCGTGCGACGATCAGCAGCCCGACGGTTGGCGCGAGCGCGCAGGCGGCCGAACCGGCCGCGAACAGCCCGAGCCCCGCCGCGAACGTCCGGCGCCGGCCGAGACGGTCGCCGAGCACGGTTCCGGGGATCAGCAGCACTGCGAAGCTGAGGCCGTAGGCGTTGACGGTCCACTGCAGCGTGTCGGCCGAGGCCCCGAAGTGCTGGCGGATGGCGCCCAGCGCGGTCGACACGACGAGCACGTCGAGCGCGACCATCAGCGCCGCGATCGAGCTGATGACCAGCACCCAGCGCTGGGCGACGGTGGTGCGAGCTGGAGATGATGTAGTTGACACGCGGGCCTCCTCGCGATCTGGTGTTGTGTGCAAGAAGACGCCGGGGCCGGCGGCGATTGACCGATCAATTCGCGCGCGTGCCGGTGTCAGCAACCGTCGATGAACGACACGACCGACACCGAGCGCGCCGCGCGTACGCGGTTGGCGCGCGCACAGCGCGGCGACGAGCGCGCGTTCGAGGCGCTGACCGAGCCCCATCGCCGCGAGCTGCAGCTGCACTGCTACCGGATCCTCGGCTCGCTGCAGGACGCCGAGGATCTGCTGCAGGAGACGCTGCTGGCGGCGTGGCGCGGCCTGGAGCAGTTCGAGGGCCGGTCCTCGCTGCGGACATGGCTGTACACGATCGCGACCAACCGCTGCCTGAACGCGCTGCGCGAGCGCCAGCGACGGCCGCGGGCGGCGCTCGCACCGCGCGAGAGCTACGGCGAGATCCCGTGGCTGCAGCCCTACCCGGATCAGCTGCTGGAGGGGATCGCCGACGCCGAGCCGGGACCCGAGGCGCGCTACGAGGCCAAGGAGACGGTCGCGCTCGCCTTCGTCGCGGCGTTGCAGCAGCTGCCGCCGCGCCAGCGCGCCGTACTCGTGCTGCGCGACGTGCTCGGCTTCCACGCCGAGGAGGCGGCCGAGATGCTCGGCGCCTCGCGCGCGTCGGTCAACAGCGCCCTGGCCCGCGCCCGCTCGGTGCTGGAGAGCCGGGCGGCGGCGTCACGCGAGCGGCTGCGGCTGCCCGCCGGCGACGAGCTCGTCCTGCGCTTCGCCGACGCGTTCGAGCGCGACGACATCGACGCGGTCGTCGAGATGCTGACCGACGACGCGGTTGTCAGCATGCCGCCCGAGCCCGAATGGTTTGCCGGGCGCGCGGCGATCGGCGAATTCCTGCGCGAGCGGCATGCCGCGCGGGCGGCGCGCTGGCGCTTTGCGCCGGTCGGCGCCAACCTGCAGCCGGCCTATGCCTACTTCATCGAGTCAGGCGGGCGCTTCCGGCTGTCAGGGATGTTCGTGATCTCGGCGCGCCCGGACGGGATCGAGTCGGTGACCCGCTTCGCGGGCCGGCGCCTGCTGTCGCGCCTGGACGTCCCGCGCGAGCTCGACTGAGCCGCGCGTCCGCGCAGCCGTGCGCGCGTGTTCCAGGTGCGGCCGCCGAGCAGCCGCGCGCACAGCGTCAGCACGACCAGATCCTCGGCCACGCGGTGGTCCAGTCCGGTCAGCTCGCGGACCTTGTCGAGCCGGTAGCGGATCGTGTTCGGGTGTGAGCGCAGCACCTCGGCGGTGCGCGCGAAGCTGTAGCCCTGCGCGCAGTAGGTGAGCACGGTGTCGACGAGCAGCGCCCCACGGACCGCGTCGTAGCGCTCGACCGGCTGCAGCACGACCGCCAGCGCCGAATGACCCTCGTCGATCACCTGGTCGAGGACCGCGTGCCCCATGCCGACGCTGTGCGGGACCTCGACCGGCGCCGGCCCGAGCCCAGGGACCGGCTCGAACCAGCCGTCGAGGATCTCCTCGAGCATCGTCTCAGAGGTCAGCCGCAGGCTGATCGCGAGCACGTTGGCCGCGACCCAGCCGCGGGTGCGCCGCGCCGTCTCGGCGTCGGTGCAGTAGGCCGCGCGCACGCCCGGCACCGTCATTCCGTCGATCGCCGCGCCGGCGCCGGTCCACGAGCACAGCACCGCGGTGACCGACCGCCCGGCGGGCACCTCGGCCGCAGCGGCGCGGAAGTCGCCGGGCTTGGTGACATGGCCGGGACTGCCCTCGGCCAGCGCGCCGTAGCGGCGCAACCCAAACCCGCGGCGCTGGAGCGAGCGGACGAGTGCGTCGGTGACGCCGACGACGTTGTCGGCGCAGACCGCGACGGTTTGCGGAGCGTCCTGTAGCTGCGCCTTTGGAGAGATCACAGCGAGCCCTGTGAAATCAGCATAGCCGCGCCGAATTCGCCGCGGTACGTTGACAGCAGCGAGGCACTCGGACTTAACGGATCGAATTGATGGAGAAGCGTTCGAAGTCACACACTCGTCACACGCTGCTTGCCGCGGGCGGCGCCGGGCCGGCGGCCGCAGCGCTCGCGGCGTGCGGCGGCTCGAGCTCGTCGGGCGGCTCAACCGGCTCCGGCGGTATCGGCGGCTCGGGCTCCGGCGGCTCGGCCGGCTCCTCGGGTTCGGGCACCACCGCGAGCCAGAAGAACATCGACCGCAAGTACCTGACGACGCCGGTCAACTCGAAGGGCAACTACTTCGTGCCGACCGACTACGGCAAGTACGGGATCGCGGTCCGCACCGACCTCGTCCCCGAGACGATCACGAGCTGGAAGGACCTGTTCGCGCTCTCGCACAAGTACTCGTCCGAGCCCGAGGAGATCGAGGTCTGCGCGGGCGAGGCGGTGTCGGTGCGGATCACCGACGGCCACGGGTGGCTGATCGATGCCGTCCCGGCCGCGGGCGCCGCCGTTGCGGACGCCGCCGAGCCCGCGACCGCGGAGCGCGGCGCATGACGGCGCTCGTGTCGGCGTTCGAGCGCGTCACCGAGGTCCGCGACGAGTGGATCGAGCTGTCGGACGGCTGCCGGCTGTTTGCGCGGATCGTGCTCCCGGTCGACGCCGACGCCGATCCGGTGCCGGCGGTGCTGGAGTTCCTGCCCTACCGGCTGACCGACGGCACCGCCCATCGCGACGCGACTCACCACCCCTACTGGGCCGGACACGGCTACGCGGGCGTGCGCGTCGACATGCGCGGCTCGGGCAACTCCGAGGGCGTGCTCGAGGACGAGTACCTGCCCCAGGAGCAGGCCGACGCGTGCGAGGTGATCGCGTGGCTGGCCGTGCAGGCGTGGTGCAGCGGGTCGGTCGGCATGTACGGCAAGTCGTGGGGCGGCTTCAATGCGCTGCAGGTCGCCTCGCACCGGCCGCCGGCGCTGAAGGCGGTGATCAGCGCCTACTTCACCGACGACCGCTACGCCGACGACGTGCACTACATGGGCGGCTGCGTGCTCGCCCATGAGGCGTTGAGCTGGGCCTCGTACATGCTCGGCCTCGGCGCGCTGCCGCCCGATCCCGCGTACGTCGGCGACCGCTGGCGCGAGCTGTGGCTGGCGCGCCTGCGCGAGCAGCCGGTGTTCCTGGAGACGTGGCTGTCGCACCAGCGCCGCGACGAGCTCTGGCGCCAGGGATCGATCTGCGAGGACTTCGCGGCGCTGGACTGCGGCGTGCTGCTTGTCGGTGGCTGGGCCGACGGCTACACCAACGGCGTCGACCGCGCCCTCGCCGGCCTTGACGGGGCGGGCGTGCCGTGCCGCGGGATCGTCGGGCCGTGGAGCCACAGCTGGCCGGAGGTGTCGCGGCCGGCGCCGCGGATCGGCTTCTTGCAGGAGGCGGTGCGCTGGTGGGATCACTGGCTCAAGGGCGCCGACAACGGCGCGATGGACGAACCGATGCTGCGCGCCTGGATCCAGGACGCGATCGTCCCCGCGACCCGCCACGAGCTGCGGCCCGGCCGGTGGGTGGCCTCGCGCAAATGGCCGTCGCCACATCTCTCTGCTCGGCGGCTGTACCCGTCGGTCGCCGGCGGGCTGTCTGCTTCGGGGCCTCGTGCCGGGCGGCGGCTGCACGTCGGCGATCCGCTGTGCGGCTCTGAGGCCGGAGCGTGGTGCCCGTACGGGCGCCCGACCGATTTTCCGCCCGACCAGCGCGGCGAGGACGGCCGCTCGCTGACGTTTACGACCGAGCCGCTGCCCGAGCCGCTCGAGATCCTGGGGCGGCCGACGGTGGCGCTGGAGCTGTCGGTCGATCGGCCGTTGGCGCTCGTCGCCGCGCGGCTGTGCGACGTGTCGCCCGAGGGCCGCTCGCTGCTGGTGTCACGCGGGCTGCTGAACCTCACGCACCGCGACGGGCACGACCGCGTGGTGGCGCTGGTGCCCGGCGAGCCGGTCGTGGTCCAGTTCCCGTTGGACTTCGCCGGCCATCGGTTCGCGGCCGGACACGCGGTGCGGCTGGCGCTGTCGCCGACGTACTGGCCGTTCGCGTGGCCCTCGCCCGAGCCGGTCACGCTCGACGTGCGCCTCGGCGAACAAACGTACGTGAGTCTGCCCGAGCGCGACGCGGGCGCCGACGACGGGCCGCCGGTGCGCTTCGGCGAGCCCGAGCGCGCCGCGCCCGCCGCCGGCGGCACCGAGATCGCCGATGAGCGCACGCTCACCACCGACCTCAGCAGCGGCGAGATCCGCTCGACCGTCGTGTCCGACGAGCGCAGCCACCTGGCCGACACCGGCCTCTGGTTCGGTGAGCGTCAGCAGAGCTCGCACGTGCTGCCTGTGGGCGACCCGCGCGGGGCGCGCCTTGAGTACCACGCCGAGCATCATCTGCGCCGCGGCGAGTGGCAGATCCGGGTGCTCGTCTCGACCTCGCTGACGGCCGACGCCGAGGCGTTCACGGTCTCCAGCGAGCTCGACGCCTACGAGGGGCGCGTGCGCGTGCACGCGCTGCGCCGCTCGGTGCGGATCCCGCGCGACGGCAACTGAGCTGCAGCGCCGACATGTCGAGCATGCACCGGGAACCGCCAATTCTAGCTAGGTTAGCTAACCTGTAGTAGGCTTGGCGCATGACACAGGTCGGGATGCATGAGGCCAAGACGAAGCTCTCCCAGCTCGTCGAACGTGCCGAATCCGGGGAAGAGATCCTGATCGCGCGCAACGGCAAACCCGTCGCGCGGCTGGTGCCGGTCGCCGCCGCGGCATCGCTCGCGTCAGTTCGAGGCGCGTGGCGGGGCAGCGTGCACCTCGCTGACGACTTCGACGTTCTGCCGGATGACATCGCTGACGCGCTCGGCGCTCGGTGAGGCTGATCCTCGATACCCACGCGGCGCTGTGGTGGTTGGCAGACGACGAACGGCTGGGCGCCGAAGCAGTCCGCCAGCTCACCGACGACACCAACCTCGTGCTGCTCAGCGTCGCCGTGGTGTGGGAGGTTGCGATCAAGCGATCGCTGGGGAAACTCGAGGCGCCAGACGGGTTCGCGCCGACGCTGCTCGGGGCGGGCGCCCAACCGCTCGCGGTCACGCTGGACCACGCCGCCGCGGTCGAGGAGTTGCCCTGGCATCATCGCGATCCCTTCGACCGACTCCTGATCGCGCAGACGATCGTCGAGGGCGCCACGCTGATCTCTCATGACGAGCCGCTGAGGCAATACACGGTCCCCGTCGTTTGGTAGCGACCTGCGTCGCACGCGGTGGCCCGGGGACCGGTGGCTCCCCGGGCCATGCGTGCGTCGCCTACTTCGTGACCAGCGTGGTCGCGCCCGACTGGCGGATGAGGTCGGGCCCGAGCGAAGCGGTCGCGTGAACGACCTCGTTCTGGTTGCGCGACACCGCCGCCGGGACGACCTCGAAGCGGGTCGGCAGGGCGGTGCCCGGCGCGACGTCGGTGAACCGCGCCCGGTCGAGCGCCTGCGCCGTCCAGCCGTCGGGCAGCTGCAGCGCGAGCCTGACCTGGTTGAGCGTCTGGTTGCCGGCCGCCGACAGCGACACGGTCACGGTCGCGGGTTTGCCTGACGGCACCGACTTCGGAGCGGTCACCGAGACCTCACGCGCGCCTGGCGTCGTGCGCAGCCTGAACGTGCCCGACAGCGGCAGGCCGGCGGTTGCCGAGGAGTCGCCAACCGACACCCGATAGACGCCCGGCGTCGAGCTCCAGCCGCCGGCGGCGGTGTCCCACCACTCCTCGCTGCGCGGCCTGACCTTGAACGTCACCCGTCGGGACTGACCGGCCACCGATCCTCGGCCCGAGGTAGGTGACTTCCGGGAGCGGTTGCTGCGCCCACTTGGGCGGCTCGACGCCGGCCTCGTGGGCGCGGCGCCGTGCGAATTCGCGTTCGAATCCTGCCGGGGTGATCACGAGCAGATACCGGGCTGGGACAGCGGTGGGATTCGCGAGCGTGTGGGGCGTCCCTCGAGGGGCGAAGATCAGCTCGCCCGCTTGGGCGGTGGCGCGGTCGTCGTCGATCTGGAAGGTCAGTTCACCGTCGAGGACGTAGAACGCCTCGTCGAAGGCGTGCGAGTGCAGGGGCGGGCCGGGGGCGCCGGCGGGCATCGTTTGCTCGACGATCGCGACCGCGCCGCCGCTCTGCTCGCCGCGCACCAGGACCTTGTTGCGGACGCGCTCGGTTGAGATGGTCATTCCAGGAACTGGCATGTCGGTTCTCCTTGGGTGCTTCAGGCGGCGATTCGTTTTGGCGGTGCGACGGAGTCTGGCTTGACCGGTTGGGGCTGGGCCGCCTGTTGGCGTCCGCGCAGCGGCTGCTCGCGTAGCGCCAGCACGATGAAAAAGCCGGCGAGCGCGATCGGCGCGGCGAGCAGGAACACATCGTGGAGGGAGTTGCCGACGGCCTGCGCGATCGCGTGCTGGATCGTGGGGGTCAGTGCGTGGATTCGGTCCGGGGCCGCCTGGATGCCCGCGGCGGTGACGCCGCGTGGGATGCGGCCGTGGAGCTCGAACGGGAGCCAGTGGCGCAGGCCGGCGGCGAAGACGGCGCCGTAGATCGCCACGCCGACGGAGCCGCCGAGCGCCCGGAACAGGTTCGCAGACGCCGTCGCGGTGCCGATCTCCCGGGGCGTCACCGCGTTCTGGATCGCCACCATCAGGATCTGGGTGACCATCCCGAACCCGGCGCCGAACACGACCATGAACAGCGCCGCCTCAAGCCGCGAACCTGTGGCGCCAAGCGTCGAGAACAAAAACAGTCCGGTGCTCATCGCGGCGAGCCCGATCACCGGGAAGATCTTGTAGCGGCCGGTGCGGGTCATGATCTGCCCGGCCGCGATCGTTGTCAGCGCGCTGGCGCCCAACAGCGGCAGCGTCAGCAGCCCTGACAGGGTGGCGCTTGCGCCCGTCACCAGCTGCAGGAATACCGGCAGGAACACGATCGCCGCAAACAAGGAGAGCGTCGCGACGAATGCTGCCGCCGAAACCACCGTGAACACCCTGTCGGCGAACAAGCGCAGCGGCAGGACAGGCTCGGCCGCGGCCTGCTCCCGCCTGACAAACGCGCCGAGCAGTGCAACCGCGACGGCGATCAGCCCGAGGATCGCCGGTGACCCCCATCGATATTGGCTGCCGCCCCAGGTGGCGATCAGCATGATGGCGACCACCAAGCCGGCCAGCAGCGCTGCCCCGGCGTAGTCCAAGCGCGCCTCGCGTCGCTGTTCGCCCGCCGGCAAATAGGCCGCCAGCAGGCTCAGGGCCACGACGCCGATCGGGACGTTGACGTAGAACGCCCAGCGCCACGAGAGCTGGTCGACGAACAGTCCGCCCAGCAGCGGGCCGGCGAGGCTAGCCACAAGAAACGTGAGCTGGATGTAGCCCTGGTAGCGCCCGCGCTCGCGCGGCGGAACCAGATCGGCGACGCTCGCGGTCGCGAGCGTCATCACACCGCCTGCGCCGATCCCCTGAAGCGCGCGAAACGCGACCAGCCACCCGATGGTCGACGCCGTGCCCGACAGCATCGAAAAGCCAACGAAGGCGACGAGCGCCCCGGCGATCAGCCGCTTACGCCCCAACAGGTCAGACGCCTTCCCCCACAGCGGCGTCGATGCGGCAGCCGCCAACACGTACGCCGTCACCACCCACGAAAGCTCCGTCAGACCGCCGAGTTGACCCGCGATCGTCGGCAGCGCCGTCGCCATGATCGTCTGATCGAGCGCGCCGATGAACATCGCGGTCAACAGGCCGGCGAACGCCGCCCTGAGGCGGTGATCGCCGAGTCCGCTGGGGCCGGGACCTGCCGAGTTGGTTTCTGTGCTGGCGTGCATTGCGGTCCTCCCGTCGGGTCGTTTCTGAAGCAGCACGAAACTTAGAGTAACTATAGATTTATGGTCTGTCAACCTTTGCTACGATGGCTTCATGGCCACGGAGCTTGGGCTCAGGGAGCGCAAGAAGCAGCGAACGCATCAACTGATCGCCGACACAGCACGGCGGCTGTTCGCCGAACGCGGGTTCGAGACGGTGCCGGTCTCTGAGATCGCCCGGGCGGCGGAGGTCTCCGAGGCGACCGTGTTCAATTACTTCCCCACCAAGGAAGACCTCCTCTACCACCGCCTCGAAGCGTTCGAAGCAGAGCTCCTGCAGAGCATCCACGGTCGCCCGGCCGGGGAATCGGTGCTGGAGGCCTTCGGCCGGTTCGTCACCGTGCCGCGTGGCCTGCTGGCCGCCGAGGATCCCGAACAGATCGAGCATCTCGCGGCAATCACCCGCGTGATCACCGAAAGCCCGGCCCTGCTGGCCCGCGAACAGCAGGTCTACGCCCGGTACACCGATGCGCTGGCAGCGCTGCTCGCCACGGAAACCGGCGCGAGTCCGCAGGACCTCGAACCATGGGTCGTCGCGCGCACGCTCATCGGCCTGCACCAAGGGACCGTCGACTACTCACGCCGCGAAATCCTCGGCGGCACCCGCAACCCCGCGCTGGCCCGCCGCGTCCGCAGGCAGACCCGGCACGCGCTCCAACTGCTCTCAAACGGGCTCGCCGACTACGGAAAACGCGACGCGCCGTGACGGTCTAGTTGAACGCCGGGTTTAGTTGGCCGCCGAACGCCGTCCGCCGCTGACGGACGGCCGGCGCTCGGGGTGCGCGTGGCAGGGGGTAGGCGCGACGGTGTCGGCTCCGCGATCCCGGCCTCCGCCGCGGCGAGCGCGCGATCCAACTCACGCTCGGGCAGGTTGGTGTTGTACAGCGGCGAACCGGCGCCGTCGCACAGCAGCCTGCGGCACAGCGCGACGGCGGCGGGTGCAACGTCGCGGCGGTCGTCGGCGATCGCGTCGGCGAGCGCCTCGAGCCGCGGCACGTACGGTCCCACCCGGCTTGGCGTGATCGGCGACGGTCCATGACCGCCGGACCGTGCCACGCGAGCCGCGGTGCGCAGCGCCGCGGCGACGCGGCGGCGTTGGGCCGGGTCGTGGGCGAGTCGATCGGCGAGCGCGCCGACCTCCGGAATCGAGGTCGCATCGTCCTGGACGACGAGGCCGAGCAGCAGCAGGCGCCGTGCATCGACCGCGAACGCGCCGACGACCACCGCCGCGACCGCGCCCGCCGCGACCGCGAACGCGAGCTCGCGGGAGTGCAGCAACCACAGCAGGCCGCCTCCGATCAACAGCGCCACGCACCATTCCGCTGCCGCACGGGTCCGATCGCGCAGCTCGGCCAGCCGCCGCGTGGCCGTCGTCAGGTCCAGGTGTTCGGATCGCAAGCTCGGCATCGCCACCGTCAGCGTTGCCCCGGTCCGCCCAGGTTTGCTCGTGATCGGTCACACAAGGGTGTGATCGCAACCGAATCTTCATGCGGATCGGCCAGCTGCGCTCGCGTAGGGTTCGCGCCAATGTCGACGACCGGGATCCCGCATCTGACCGCGGCCGAGGCCGTGGCGATCGTCGAGCGCCACTGGGGCATCGCCGCCGACCGCGTCGTCGAGCTGGGCAGCTACGAGGACCAGAACCTGCGGATCGACGTCGGCGCGCAACGGTTCGTGCTGAAGATCGCGGGACCGTCCGACGCCCGTCCGCCGCTGGAGGCCGAATGCGAGGTGCTGGGGGCGGTGGCCGCCCTCGGCGACGGCACGCTGCAGACGCCGACCGTCGTGCCGGCGCGCGATGGGGCGCAGATCGTCGACGCCGGCGGCCACCGGGTACGGCTCCTCACCTGGGTCGACGGACAGCCGCTGCTCGAGTTGCCCGCGCTCGACGCGCGCGCGCTGCGCGGCCTCGGCGCGGTCGCCGCGGCGAGCGCGTTGGCGCTGGCGCAGTTCAGCCCGCGTGCGCCGGCCGCGCGCTCGAAATGGGACGCGCGAATAGCGCACGAGGTGGTCGACGAGGTGCTCGCCGACGATCCCGGCCCCAGCGAGGAGGAGCGCGCCAAGCTGCTGGCGGCGACAGCGCCGCTGCGCGAGCTGCTGGCCGCCGGTGAGCCGACGCCGGCGCTGCAGATGATCCACGGCGACGTCTCAGACTGGAACGTGATCGCGACCGTGGCCGCGCCCGGCCGCGTCGAGTGCACCGGCCTGATCGACTTCGGCGACATCACCTGCTCGTGGCGGATCGTCGACCTCGCGAACGCCTGCACGGCGATCGCCTGCCGGGAGCTCGACGAGCCGCTGCACGCGCTGCTCGCGGTCGTCGCGGGCTTCCACGAGACGGCGCCGCTGGACGCGGTCGAGCTCGACGTGCTCTGGCCGCTGATCCTCGCCCGCGCCGCGGCCTGTGCCGCGCTCAGCTCGCGCCAGCTGCGGCTGACCGGCGACAGCGGCTACACCGTCGCCCAGTACGCCGGCGACTGGCGCGCGCTCGACCGGGTGCTCGGCTTCCCGCCCGGACTGCCGGTCGCCGCGATCCGCGCCGCGTGCGGGGTCGCGCCGGTCCCCGACGATCCGTGGCCGGCGCTCGTCGAGCGCGCCGAGCCGTTGCCGGTGGTGGTCGGCGCGGCCGGTCATCACCGGTGCATCGATCTGTCGGTGGCCACCGACGAGCTGCACGACGGGGATTGGGGGCAGCCGCGAGCGGTCGCCGCGCTCGTCGGCGGCCGGCAGTTGGCGCTCGGGCGCTGGGGCGAGGTGCGGCTCACCGCGGCGGGGGCACCCGCGGCGTACGCGCCTGACGCGCTGCACCTCGGCGCCGACGTGTTCGCGCCGGCGGCGACCGCCGTCCGCGCGCCGCTGGACGCGACCGTCGTCGCGGTCGGCGATCGCGAGGCCACGTTCGAGCTGGCGCCGGGACGCTGCCTGCGCCTGAGCGGGATCGAGGTGCTCGTCTCAGAGGGCGCGACGGTCACCGCCGGAGCCGTCGTCGGCCACGTCGCCGAGCGCGGCGACCACTGGCCCACCCGCGTCCACGTGCAGCTCACGACCCAGCCCGGGCAGCCCGGTCTCGGCGACCCGCGGCTCCGCGACGCGTGGCTGGCGCTGTGCCCGGATCCGTCGGCGCTGATCGGCGCCGACGTGGCGGCGCCACCGCCACCCGACGCCGCGGCCGGTCGCGCCCGCCGCGCGTCGGTGCTCGCCGGCGCGCAGGAGCTCTATTACGACCGGCCGATGGAGATCGTCCGTGGCAGCCGCCAATTCCTGTACGACGCCGACGGGCGGCCGTACCTGGACATGATCAACAACGTCGCCGTCATCGGCCACTCGCATCCGCGGGTGGCGGTCGCCGCCGCGCGCCAGTTCCGGCTGCTGAACACCAACTCGCGATTCCTGTATGACTCGATGACCGAGTACGCGGCACGACTGGCGGCGCTGCTGCCCGCGCAACTCGATCGCGTGTTCCTCGTCAACTCGGGCAGCGAGGCGGTCGATCTGGCGCTGCAGCTCGCGCGCGTGTACACCGAGCGACGAGACGTGGTCGCGCTGCAGGGCGCCTATCACGGCTGGACCTCGGCCGTGCTCGAGCTTTGCACCGGCCCCGACAACCCCGTCTGGCGCGACACCAGGCCGCCGTTCGTGCACGTCGCCGAGCAGCCGGACCCGTACCGCGGCCGCTATCGCGACGACGCGCCCGCGTACGTGCGCTCGGTCGCCGATGCCTGCTCGGCGGCCGCCGGCGATGGCGGCGTGGCGGCGTTCATCTCCGAGCCGCTGCTCGGCAACCAGGGCGCGGTGCAGCCTCCGGCGGGCTTTCTGCGCGGTGCCTACGAGGCAGTCCGCGCCGCCGGCGGCGTCTGCATCGCCGACGAGATCCAGGTCGGCTACGGCCGCACCGGCGAGCACTTCTGGGCGTTCGAGCACGAGGGCGTGGTCCCCGACATCGTCGCGGTCGCGAAGGCGACGGGCAACGGACATCCGGTCGCGGCGGTCGTGTGCCGGGCCGAGATCGCCGACGCGCTCGGCCGCCGCGCGGCGTTCTTCTCCTCGACCGGCGGCGGGCCGGTCTCCTGCGAGGTCGGGCTGGCGGTGCTCGACGCGATCGCCGAGGAGGGCCTGCAGGACAACGCCGCCCGCGTCGGCACGGCGCTCCATGAGGCGCTACTTGCGCTGATGGACGACCACGAGCTGATCGGCGCCGTCCACGGCCGCGGCCTCTACCAGGGCATCGACCTCGTTCTCGACCGCGGCACCCGCGAGCCCGCGCCCGTGCACGCCCGTTGGGTCTGCGAGCGGCTGCGCGAGCTCGGCGTCGTCGACCAGCCGACCGGCGACCACGGCAACGTGCTCAAGGTCAAGCCGCCGCTGTGCATCGCCGAGTCAGACGCCGAGCGCTTTGTCGCGGTGCTCGACCGCGCGCTGTCGGAGCTGGGGGCGCTGTCGCCGGCGTGAGCGCCCGGGTCGCGGGGACACCGTTCAGCGGTCGTGGAACACGGCCTCGACGTTGTTGCCGTCGGGGTCTCTGACAAACGCGCCGTAGTAGGAGGGCGAGTACTCCGGCCGCGGTCCCGGCGCGCCGTTGTCGGTGCCGCCGGCGGCGATCGCGGCCTCGTGGAACGCCTGCACCTGCTCGCGGCCGTCGGCCGCGAACGCGATGTGGACCGGCGCGCCGACGGGTGCGTACTCGAGCGAGATCGCGAAGTCGTTGGCGCCCTCGACCCCGAAGCTCGTCTCGCGCACCCCGTCGCGCCATGGCCCGTGCTCGCGGAACCCGAGCGGCGCCAGCGCCCGCCGGTAGAACGCGCGGCTGCGCTCGAGGTCGCAGACGCCGATGCTGATGTGATCGATGACGACCCGTCGCGAGGGCATCTGCCTGTGTCTATCAGTGGCCAGCTCCGCTGTCAGGGGCCGGGTCGCCGTAGCGTCTCGGCGGGCTGGAACTGCGTTCCGGAATCGATACCATGTGCGTCGTGGGAGTGGAGGAACGGGCGGATCTCGAGCCGGGGCGACCGTCGCGGCGACGTCGTGCGAGCATGCGCGAGGTCGCCGACCGAGCCGGGGTGGCGATGTCGTCGGTGTCGCGGACCCTGTCGGGTCATCCCGACGTCTCGGACGCGATGCGCCAGCGGGTGCTCGCGGCCGTCGACGAGCTCGGCTACAAGCCCGACCTGCTCGCCCAAGGTCTGCGCAGCCGGGCGTCTCTGTCGGTCGGGTTCGTCGCCGGCGACATCTCCAATCCGCTGCTGGCGCAGATCGTGCGCGGCGCAGAGGTGGCGCTCCGCGAGGCCGGCTACTCGATGCTGCTGACCAACTCGCTCGTCGACCCCGAGCTCGACCAGCGCAACATCGAGCTGCTCGAGCAGCGGCGCGCCGACGGCATGATCGTGCTGCTCGTGTCCGAGAGCCACGTGCCGACGATCGACGCGCTCGCGGGCCTCGAGGTGCCGCTCGTGGTCGTCGAGCGCGACCTGCCCGCGCGCGTGCGCGCCAGCCGCGTGCTGTCTGACCACCGCTCGGGGATGATGGCGGCGGCCCGGCATCTGTTCGAGCTCGGCCACCGCCGGATCGCGCTCGTCGGCGGCCAGGACGTGCGGCCGACGCGGACTCGGCGCGAGGCGGTCGAGTCGGTCTATGACGAGTACGGCGAGGACCGCTCGCAGCTGGTCGTGCGCGAAGGCGTGTTTTCGATCGACCATGGGGTGGCGGCGGCGCGCGAGCTGCTTGACGTGCCGGATCCGCCGACGGCGATGATCGCGGGCTCCAACCAGATCATGATCGGCATGCTGCAGGTGATCACCGACCGCGGGCTCGAGCTCGGGCGCGACGTGTCGTTCGTCGGCTGCGACGACATCGACGTCGCAAAGCTGTACCGGCCGCACATCGGCGTCGTCGACCGTGATCGGATCGCGATCGGCCGCACCGCCGCCGAGCTGCTGCTCAGCCACATCCAGGACCCGGACGCGCTGCCGCGCGAGGTGCTGCTGTCGACGTACTACATCCCGCGCGAGAGCGTTGGGCCGGCGCCGGGTGAGCGCGTGGCGGGGCGGGTGCCAGTGTGACGGGAGGCGGGCCGGCGCCGGTGTGACCGGGTGCCGGGCCGGCGCCGGTGTGACCGGGAGACGGGCCGGCGCCGGTGTGACCGGGTGCCACCGCCCCTTCCGGGAAGACAGTCCAACGATGTTTGGTCAACTTCCCAAGCGCCCCGCGCCGCTGCAGCTGCAATCGATTCTGGTATCGTATACGGCCATGACCGGAGCGGTGCCGCGTTGACCCGGGTGAGCGGCATCACGCCGTTCGCGGTCCGTTATCCGGAGCCCAACGACGGCGGCAACCCCCGCTACCTCGTGTTCGTCCGGGTGCAGGCCGACGACGGCACCGTCGGCTGGGGCGAGGCGATCACGCAGTTCCCCGGCGCCACCCGGGCGACGGTGGCGCTGCTTGACGACATCGAGCCGCTCGTCATCGGCACCGATCCGATCGAGAACATCGCGACGTGGCGCGCGATCAAGCGGGCGACGTGGTGGTACGGGTACCGCGGCGGCCCGGCGGCGTTTGCGCTGTCGGCGATCGATATCGCGCTCTGGGACCTGAAGGGCAAGCTGCTCGGGCAGCCGTTGATCAACCTGATCGGCGGCGCGCACCGCGAGCAGGTGCCGGCGCTCGCCTCCACGCACGCGTTCAACGCGAGCATCGAATACGAGGCCGAGCGCCATGGCCGCTACGTGCGCGACGAGGGCTACATCGGCGTCAAGGTCGGGATGGGCAAGCGCGGCGACGCCCACCTCGGCTACGAGCTCGACCGCGACGTCGAGTTCGTCGGGCTGCTGCGCGAGGCCGTCGGGCCCGAGGCGCTGATCATGATGGACCGCGGCCAGTCGTTGGCATGGGATCTCGGCGACGCGATCAGCCGCACCCGCGCGTTCGAGCGCTATGACCTCAAGTGGATCGAGGAGCCGCTCGAGCCCGCCGACGTCGAGGGGTTTCGCAAGCTGCGTCAGCACGTGACGACGCTGATCGCCGGCGGCGAGCGCGAATGGGACGTGCGCGGCTTCAAGGAGGTGATCGACAGCGGCGGGATCGACGTCGTCGGCTGCGACATCGGCCGCGCCGAAGGGATCACGGGCGCGCTCGCGGTGATCGGGCTCGTCGAGCAGGCCGAGATCTGGTTCAACTCGCACGCGTGGTCGAGCGCGGTCAACACCGCCGCTTCGATCGCGCTGTCGGCGAGCACGCCGCGGTGCATGCTGCAGGAGCTCAAGCCCGACGAGGGTCCGATGCAGCACGAGCTCGTCGATACGCCGTTCGCGCAGACCGGCGGGCTGATCGCCGTGCCGCGCACGCCGGGATTGGGGGTCGAGCCCTCCGAGTCGGTGCTCGCCAAATACGCGTGGAGCTGACGGGCGGATGAGCGTGCAGATCTCGAGCGTGCGGCCACGTCACGCGCCGACGCTGCTCGACGACCTGGTCGGGGTCGCGCTGGGCTGCTACGACGCCGAGCTCGCGCGGCGCGCCGGAGGACGGGCGCTGTTTGACCATCTCGCCTGCCTGCACGCGGGCAGGCGCCGAGCGCCGGACGGGGTCGGCGACGCGGGCGCCGCGGCGCTGCTCGATCTCGACGACATCCACTGGCCGTCGATCACCCACATCGGCGCGATCGTGTGGACGGTGCTGAGCCGGACCGGGGTCGACGGCGAGCTGCGCTGGCGCGCCGCCCACGCCGGCTACGAGGTGACCGCGCGCCTCGGCGCCGCGCTCGGCCCCGAGCACCGCCGCCACTGGCACGCGACCGCCACCGCGGGAACCGTCGGCGGCGCCGTCGCCGGCGCGATCGCGCTCGGCTCAGACCCGGCCGCCGCGGCCGGCCATGCGGTCTCGGTCGCCGGTGGCTCGATCCTGTGCGTGCTGGAGCGGACGCCGACGCGGATCGTGCACCGCGACCATGCCGTCGATGCGGCGCTGCGCTGTGCGGGCGTGGCGCAGCTGGCGCCCGCCTACGACGGCCTCGAGCATCCGCAGGGGATGTTTGCGGCGATGGGCGGCAGCGCCGAGCGGCTGCTTGCGCCGGCGGCGGAGCCCGCGATCGCCGCCATCAGCTTCCGCCGCCACTGGACCTCGGGCTTCTGCCACGCCGCGGTCGAGGCCGCGCACGAGCTGGCGCCGGTCGGACCCGACGCGTCGGTGATGCTTGAGGTGCCGGCGCCGACCGTCGCGCTGGCGTCGATCGCGCACCCGCGCGACGAGGAGGAGGCATGGTGGAGCTGCCAGCACGCGGTCGCGGTGACGCTGCTCGGCCTCGAGCTCGGCTCGTCTGCGATCGACGATCCGCGCGTCGTCGCATTGCGCGAGCGGATCACGGTGCAGGTCGGCGAGCGCTCGCGCGTGACCGTCGACGGCCGCGTCGCCGAGCGGACGGCGGCGGCGCCGCTGAGCGACGACGACCTTCGCGCCAAGTGGCGGCGGCTGAACGCGGACGAGCCGGCGCCCGAGGAGCTGCTGAGATGACGATCGCCGGCGCGGTGATGATCGAGGAGCGGTGTGCATGAGGATCGCGCTGCTGCCCGGCGACGGCGTTGGGCCCGAGGTGCTGGCCGAGGCTCGCAAGGTTCTCGACGCGCTCGAGCTCGAGCTGCACTACACCGAGATGGACTGGGGCTCTGACCGCTGGCACCGCACCGGCGCGCTGATGCCCGACGACGGGATCGCGCAGTTGCGCGGCCACGACGCGATCCTGATGGGGGCCGTCGGCGATCCCAGCGTCCCCGACACCGAGTCGCTGTGGGGGCTGATCCTGAAGATCCGCCAGGAGCTCGACCTGGCACTCAACGTGCGGCCCGCGCGGCTGCTGGCCGGGGTGCCGTGCCCGCTCGCCGGTCGCGGTCCCGAGGACATCGACATGGTGTTCGTCCGCGAGAACACCGAGGGCGAGTACGCCGGCGTCGGCGGCCGCGTCCACCGCGGCCTGCCCGACGAGGTCGCGGTCGAGTCGTCGGTGTTCTCGCGCGCCGGCTGCGAGCGCGTGATCCGCCACGCATTCACCCTCGCGCAGCGCCGCGGCCGCGTGCTCACGAGCGCGACCAAGTCGAACGCCTCGCGCTATGCGTTCCCGTTCTGGGACGAGGTCGTCGAGGAGGTCGGGGCTGAGTTCCCCGACGTTCGCATCGACCGGATGCTCGTCGATGCGCTGTGCGCAAGGCTGGTCACGAACCCTGGCACCGTCGACGTCGTCGTCGCCTCCAACCTGTTCGGCGACATCCTCACCGACCTCGCGGCCGCGCTGCAGGGCGGCATGGGGATGGCCGCCAGCGCCAACCTGCCGGCCGGGGACGCGCCGGCGCTGTTCGAGCCGGTACACGGCTCGGCGCCCGACATCGCCGGCGCCGGCGTCGCCAACCCGTGCGGAGCGGTGTGGTCGGTCGCGCTGATGCTCGAGCACCTCGGTCATGCCGACGCCGCCGCGCGGGTGCTGGCCGCGCTCGAGGCCGTCTGCCTGTCGGGTCCACGCACCCGCGACCTCGGCGGCAGCGCGGGCACGGCCGAGGTCGGCGACGCGATCGTCGGGGCGCTGCGGCGCGGCGCCGGCGAGGATGCGTTGACCGCACGCAGCGTCCTCGGATAGCGATCCGCGGCTCGCGAGCACGCGGCGTAGCGAGCGCGCGTCGGGCCCGAGGGACCCGGCGCGGCGCGGACGCAACGTGGCGAGAGCGCGCGGCATCTCGGGCGATCCGCCTTGACCTCTCCGAGGTGACTTCCCCCGCCCTCGGTGGTGCGTTCGGCGAAGGACTGCAACCGAACGGGAGGGGCTGGGCGCGGCGGGCCTCCGGGCGAGGCGCGCCGCGGAGGTGCCCGGTGCGTCGTGAAGTTTCGCCAATTTGGGGGTGTTCTCAGCCGGAGTGGCGGTCCTCGGTGGTGCCGCATGGAACATCCGCCAGCTTGGCCGCGGCGGGGATCGTTTGGCGGAATTTTCGGCGGCAGGCGACGACGAGGGTTGACGAGCGTGGCCGCGGGTGACGAGTGACCGTCGGGCTTGACCACGTGTGGGCGCTTTCTTCCGGCAGGTGAAAGAAATCCCCCAAGGGGCCGGCACCCGCGCCGATCAGAGGCCAGGTGCGGCACCCGCGCCCGGTCAGAGCCCAGATGCGGCCGCGCCCGGTCAACGCTCTGCTGCACACGATGCCGGAATCGTTGCTAGAATCGATTCCCGCACCAGGAGAGGGATGACCGCTGCCACGGAGATGACAGGCGAGGGGCCGCGCGCTCCCGAGCCCGGGACGACGATCGTCGAGCTGCGCGGGATCAGCCGCAGCTTCGGCGGCGTTCACGCGCTGCGTCGCGTCGACCTGACGCTCAAGGCGGGCGAGGTGCTCGGGCTGCTGGGCGAGAACGGGGCCGGCAAGTCGACGCTGGTGAAGATCCTCACCGGCGTGCTCTCGCCGGACGAGGGCAAGATCATCGTCGACGGCGAGCCGCAGAAGTTCTCAAGCTCGCGGGCGGCGCGGGAGATGGGGATCACCGCCACCTACCAAGAGCCGATGGTGTTCCCGACGCTCGATGTCGCCGAGAACATCTTCGCCGGGCGGCTGCCGACGCAACGAGGCGCGATCCAGTGGGGCGATGTGCACCAGGCCGCACGAACGACGCTCGACGAGCTCGGCGTCGCGCTGGACCCTCGCACGCCGGTGTCGCAGCTGGGGATCGCCGACCGGCAGCTGATCGAGATCGGCAAGTCGCTGTCGATCGGCGCGCGGGTGCTGGTGCTCGACGAGCCGACCGCGGTGCTCTCCAGTCGCGAGATCGACCGGCTGTTCGGGATCGTCGCGCGGCTGCGCGAGCGCGGCGTCGCGCTGATGTTCATCAGCCACAAGCTCGACGAGATCAAGCAGATCACCGACCGCGTCGTGGTGATGCGCGATGGCCAGCAGGTCGCCGAGCGCGACAGCGCGCAGGTCGCCGTCGGCGAGCTGATCCGGCTGATGGTCGGGCGCGAGATCTCCGACCTGTACCCGCGGCGGCCGACGACGCCTGGCAAGGTGATGCTCGAGGTCAAGGGGCTCAGCCGCGACGGCTACTTCGAGGACGTCTCCTTCACCGTCCGCGCCGGCGAGATCCTCGGCTTCGCGGGCCTGGTGGGCGCCGGGCGGACCGAGATCGCGCAGTCGATCTTCGGGATCGACCCGATCGACCGCGGCGAGATCCTGCTCGACGGGCTGCGCTTCACCCCGAAGTCACCGCGCCACGCCGTCAACTGCGGGATCGCGTACCTGCCCGAGAACCGGCTCGTGCACGGGCTGGTGCCGACGATGAAGGTGCCGCCGAACATGACGATGTCGATCTGGCCGCGGCTCGTGACCAAGCTCGGCGTGTTCCGCACGCGCGAGATGAACCGCCAGGCCGCAGAGCTCGCCGGGCGGGTGCAGCTGCAGGCGGGACGCCTCAACCAGCTCGTGTCAACGCTGTCGGGCGGTAACCAGCAGAAGGTCGTGCTCGGCAAGTGGCTGGCCTCGGGCCCACGGCTGCTGATCCTCGACGAGCCGACGCACGGGATCGACGTCGGCACCAAGGCCGAGGTGTTGCGGATCGTCGCCGAGCTCGCGCGCTCAGGCGTGGCCGTGATGCTGATCTCCTCAGAGCTCGACGAGGTCCGCTCGATGAGCACGCGCCTGCTGGTGATGCGCGCCGGACGGATGGTCGGCGAGTTCGACTGTCCCGTCGATTCCGACACGGTGATGGAGGCGGCCGCGGGCGTCTCCGGGGCGGCGCCGTGAGCGCGGTCGCCCCGCCCACCGCCGCGCAGCCCGTGCGTCGGCGCTCGCCCGTCGACCGGCTGCTGCATCACAACGAGACCGGGCTGATCGGGCTGATCGTGCTCGTGACCGTGATCGCCGAGGCCGCTGTGCCGGCGTTCCGCGCCTCGGGCAACGACACCCAGATCCTCGACAACGCCGCGCTCGTGATGATCGTCGCGGTCGGCGAGGCGCTCGTCATCACCGCCCGCCAGATCGACCTGAGCGTCGGCGCGATCCTCGGGCTCAACGCTTATCTGGTCGGCTCCGCGGTCGGCCACATCGGCTTCGCCGGGCCGCTCGTGGGGACCGTGATGGCGCTGGCGCTCGGCGCGCTGCTCGGCCTCGGCAACGGCATCTTGATCGAGCGGGTGAAGATGCCTGCGATCATCGCGACGCTGGCGACGTTGTCGATCTACGGCGGGCTGCAGGTCGTCGTCACCCACGGCTCACAGCTGTACAGCTCGCAGCTGCCGGGCTGGCTGGGCAACATCCTCTCGACGTCGTGGCTCGGGCTCAGCCCGCTCGTGTGGGCGGCGATCGTGGTCGTGGTGATCGTTGCGCTCGTAGCGCGCTACACCCCGTGGGGACGCGACATCTACGCGATCGGCTCGAACCCCGAGGCGGCGGCGTACCTCGGCCTGCGCGCCGGCCGCCGCACGTACCAGGCCTTCGCGGCCTGCGGCGCGCTCGCCGGGCTGGCGGGAATGCTGTACGCCGGCCAGTACGGCAACGTCGACGCGACCGCCGGCGCCAACTTCGAGCTGACCGCGATCGCCGCGGCGGTGATCGGCGGCGTCAGCCTGTTCGGTGGCTCGGGCTCGCCGCTCGGCGCCGCGCTCGGGGCGCTGCTGCTGACCGAGATCGAGAACATCCTCGCGGTCCTGAAGATCTCGATCTTCGCCCAGCAGACGCTGCAGGGCGCCGCGATCGTGATCGCGGTCGCCGCCTACTCGCTGCTCAGCCGCCGCCTGAACCGGCCCGTCCGCCGCAGCCTGCGCGTGGAGGCCGGCCAGAGCCGGCCGCCCGACCAGCTTGCGGCCGAGGGGCCAGCTGGCACGAGCACGCTGGCCCGCTCGGAGCCGGTCTCCGACTCGGTCTCCGAGCAGCTCCCCGATCGGGTTACGCGAAAGGAGCCGAGCGCATGAGCCGACTGCGTTCACTGGGGCGTTGGGAGACCGGCCTGTTGGTGATGATCGCGATCGTGGTCGTCGTCGGGCAGGCGATCAGCCCCGATCTTCTGTCGACCTACAACCTGCAGACGATCGCGATCAACAACACCGTGCTCGCGTGCCTGGCGCTCGGCGTCGCGCCGGTGATCATCGCGGCCGACATCGACATCTCGATCGCGTCGTCGCTGGCGCTGTGCGGCGTGTTCATGGCGAAGCTGTGGGGCGGCGGCATGAACATCTGGCTGGCGGCGCTGTGCGCGATCGGCCTCGGCGGTGTGCTGGGGCTGATCAACGGCGTGTTCGTGGTGCTGTTGGACCTGCCGTCGCTGGCGGTGACGCTCGGAACCATGGGTGCCTACACCGGCGTCGCGTTTTTGATCCTCAAGGGGGCGGCGATCGTCGACTTCCCCAACGGCCTGCTGAACCTCGGCTCGGGTCTGATCCCGGGTACACAGATCGAGATCTCGTCGGTGGTCGTCCTCGGCTTACTCGTGGGGTTGACGTTCCTCGTGCACGCGAGCCCGTATGGCCGCTCGCTGTTCGCGGTCGGCGCCAACCGCCAGGCGGCCTTGTTCTCCGGGATTGCGGTGATCCGCACGCGGATGATCGCGTTCGTGATCGCCGGGGTGTTCGCGGCGCTGGCGGCGATCTTCTACCTGGGCAACTACGACTCGGTGCAGGCGAACATCGCCTCCGATCAGTTGCTGCCGGCGATCACCGCGGTGATCCTCGGCGGCGTCTCGGCCTACGGCGGCACCGGGACGATCCCCGGCGTCGTGCTGGCGGTGATCCTGCTGTCGCTGCTGGAAAGCGCGCTCGGGCTGGCCGGCGTCTCCGGGCAGGCGCAGACGATCGCGGTCGGGGTACTGCTGATCATCGCGATCGGCGCGGGGGCGGTGATCCAGGCGCTGCCCGGCATGCGCCGGGCCACGCGTCGGGTGCCGGATTCGGAGACCGGCGAGCTCGGAGTGGGGCATTGACCAATTGCAGTTTCAGCAAACGGCCCGCGAGGCGGGCGAGAGGAGAGGCACACTGATGCGTTCAGTCACCAGGCACAGATGGCTGGCGGCGCTCGTCGCGGTCGCGGCGGCGCTGGCCGTGGCCGCATGCGGAAGCAGCTCGAACGGAGGCGGGGGTGGCTCCGGCGGCTCGGGCGGCTCGGGCGGCGGGTCGGGCACGAAGTTGTTCATGATCCCCAAGTTCACCGGTATCCCGCCGTTCACGCAGGCGGCCGCCGGCGCGCGCCAGATGGCGTCCAACTGGGGCTACAAGCTGAGCTACGGAGGGCCCACCAGCGCGTCGGCGACCCAGCAGGTGAACTTCATCAACACCGCGGTGTCGAGCGGCAACAAGGGGATCTTCATCTCCGCCGACGACCCGTCAGCGGTGACACCCGCGCTGAAGCGCGCGTCACAACGCGGCGTCAAGGTCGTGTCGTTCGATTCCGACGTGCTACCGGACGGCCGTTCGATCTTCGTGCAGGGAGCCAACGCGCAATCGATCGCGCAGACCCAGCTCAACATGCTCGGCTCGCAGATCGGTTACAGCGGCTCGTTCGCGATCCTCTCGGCGCAGGCGACCGACACCAACCAGGTGCAGTGGAACAAGGTGCTGGTCAATCTCCTGAAGACCAACCCGAAGTACAAGAACATGCACCTGGTGACGATCGTCAACCCGCCCGACGACGGCACCCCGTCGGCCGTGCAGTACGCGCAGAGCCTGCTCAAGGAGCATCCGACGATCAAGGGAATCATCGCCCCGACGACGGTCGCCGTGGCCGCCGCCGCGCAGGTCGTCAAGCAGCAGGGCCTGTGCAACAAGTACGTGGTCACCGGGCTCGGCGACCCGCAGCAGATGAAGTCGTTCGTGACCTCCGGTTGCGTCAAGAAGTTCGCGCTGTGGAGCTTCACGAAGGAGGGTCAGGTGGCGATGTGCGCGATGCACGGGCTGCTGACGGGCTCGATCTCGGGCAAGGAAGGCGAGAAGTTCACCTGCCCGAAGCTCGGCAGCTTCACCGTTGCCGCAAACGGCACGGTCACGGCCGGGCCTGCGGTCGTGTTCTCCAAGGCCAACCTGAAGGCATTCACGTTCTGACCGACCAGGGGCCGGGCGCGACGCCGCGTCCGGCCCCGTGACCATCGGCACCCGACCACCCAAGTGCAACGAGTCTGCTTTCAGTTCACGCTCCGTCCCGGCACCGAGGCCGAGTACCAGCGCCGCCACGACGAGATCTGGCCGGAGATGGTCGACGCGCTCAAGCGGGCGGGCATCAGCAACTACACGCTGTTTCGGCGCGGGCTGACGGTGATCGCGTATGCCGAGTGCGAGCCCGACGCCGAGACCGCGTTCGCCAATATCGGCTCCACCGACGTCGATGCGCGCTGGTCTGAGTGGTTCGAGGACGTGATCGAGCGGCGCTTCGACGACGACGGCAAGCCGATGACCGCCGAGGAGGTCTGGCACCTTGACTAGCGGCAAGCTGCGGCTGGGGGTGATCGGCGCCGGCTCGTGGGCGCTGGCGTCGCACCTGCCCAACCTCGCGCGGCGATCGGACGAGGTTGAGTTCGTCGCGGTCTGCCGCCACGGCGCGCAGCCGCTGGCCGCGGTCGCGCGCGAGTACGGGTTCGAGCACGCCTCCGAGGACTACCGCGACGTGATCGAGGCCGGGATCGACATCTGCGTCGTCTCCAGCCCGAGCGCAATGCACCACGAGCACGCCAAGGCGGCGCTCGAAGCGGGGGCGCACGTGCTCGTCGAAAAGCCGGTCACGATACACCCGGCCGACGCCTGGGACCTGGTGGCGACCGCGGCGCGCAACGACCGTCATCTGCTGTGCAGCTTCGGCTGGAACTACCTGCCGATGCTGCGCTCCGCGCACGAGCTGCTGCAGCGCGAGGGGGTCGGCGAGGTGCAGCAGCTCAACATCTCGATGTCGTCGGTCACGCGCGAGCTGCTGTCGGGGCAGGGCGCCTACCCGGACGCCGATCAGCGCTTTGCGCCGGAGTCGCGGACGTGGAACGACCCGCGGCTGTCGGGGGGCGGCTACGGGCAGGCGCAGCTGTCGCACGCGCTCGGCCTGGCGCTGTGGCTGACGGGGCTGCGCGGCGACGAGGCGTTCTCGTTCATGAGCACCGCGCTGGACGCGCCGGTGGAGCTGTACGACGCCTGCGCCGTGCGCTACCGCGGCGGCGCGATCGGGACGATCGCAGGCGGTGCCGCGCACGAGGGCTACGACGCAAACAAACACCAGCTCGACGTCCGCATGATCGGCTCCGAAGGTCACTTCCTGTGTGACCTGCAGCGTGAGATCGTGTGGCTGTACCGCTCGGACGGCACCGACATCACGCTCGACGTGCAGCCCGGCGCGGCGCTGTACAACTGCGACGGCCCGCCCAACGCACTCGTCGACCTCGCGTTCGGCCGGCCGGTGCAGAACTGCTCGCCCGGCGAGCTCGGGGCGCGCACGGTCGAACTGCTGGACGCGATGTATCGCAGCGCCCGCGAGCACGCGCCGGTGCGCGTGGCCGAGCACGCGCTGGAGGCGCGCTCGTAGATGGCCGACCTGGAGTTCGTCGACACACACGTGCACTTCTGGGACCTGCGCCACCCCGAGCTGCACTACGAGTGGCTGCAACCGGGCGTGCGTCACCCGGTGCTGGGCAACATCGAGCGGCTCAAGGTGCCGCTCTACGGCGCCGAGCAGTTCGTTGCCGACGCGGCCGGCGTAAACGTCTCACGGGTCGTGCACGTGGAGGCCGACCTCGACATCGAGGACCCCGTGCAGGAGACCGTGTGGCTCGAGCAGATGGCGCAGCGGGCCGGCCTGCCGCACGCGATCGTCGCCCACGTCGACCTGCGCGCAGACGACGTCGCAGAGCAACTGGAGCGCCATCGGGCAGCGTCGCCGCGGGTGCGCGGCGTGCGCGACTTCGCCGAGGGCGACTACCTCGTCGACCCCGCGTTCGCGCGCGGTTACGCGGCGCTCGGCGAGCACGGGCTCGTGTGCGATCTGGACTGCGTCTGGGAGAACATGCACAAGGCCCGCGATCTGGCCAACGCCCACCCGCAGACGACGGTGATCCTCGAACACGCCGGGTTTCCGCGCGAGCGCACGCCCGAGTACTTCGCCAACTGGAAGCGCGGGATCGCGACGTTGGCGGAAGCCGACAGCGCCGTCTGCAAGATCTCCGGTCTAGGAATGTGCGACAACGACTGGACGGTCGACTCGATCAGGCCATGGTTTCAGTACTGCCTGGAGGCGTTCGGCGTCGAGCGCTGCGTGCTCGGCACGAACTGGCCAGTGGACAAGCTGTTCTCGGACTACGAGACGGTGATCGCCGCCTACCGGGAGATCGTCTCAGAGCTCAGCGGCGACGAGCAGGTGGCGCTGTTCTCCGCCAACGCCGCGCGCGTGTTCGATCTCGACCAGGGGGTGTCGTCATGACGGTCACATCCACGCCGCGGGTGCCGGCGCCCAGCACGATGCCGATCGTCGAGATCGAGACGATCCCGATCCGGGTGCCGCTGCGGCGCGTGTATCAGGGCTCGCACTACCAGATGACCCACCGCTCGACGCTGATCGTGCGGGTCGTCGTCGACGGCCTCGTCGGCGAGGCGTACGCCGGCGACGAGGACTCGACGCTGCTGGAGATCGAGCGGATCGTGACCGAGGAGATCGCGCCGAAGCTGATCGGCGAGGACGCGTTTGCGGTCGAGCGCTGCTGGGAGCTGAGCAGGCCGGTGACATACGACATCCTCCGCGACCGGCGTCTCGGGCTGGTCGCCTCGGCGGCGGTCGACGCCGCGATTTGGGACCTGATCGGCAAGGCCGTCGGCCAGCCGCTGTGGCGGCTGTGGGGCGGATACCGCTCGAGCCTGCCGATGATCGCGATCGGCGGCTACTACGCGCCCGACGCCGACATCGCCGCCGAGGTCGCCGAGCTGCGCGAGATGGGGCTAGCCGGGATGAAGTTCAAGGTCGGGGGGCTGACGCCCGCCGAAGACGCCGAGCGCTTCCGCCAGGCGCGGGAGGCCGGCGGCCCCGATTTCCTGATCGCGGCGGATGCCAACCAGGGGTGGACGCCGGGGGAGGCGATCGAGTTCGCGCGGCTCGTGGCCGGCCTCGACCTGCTGTGGCTCGAGGAGCCGTGCCGCTGGCACAACGACCACCTGGCGATGCGCGACGTCCGCTACCAGGCCGGGGTCCGGGTCTGCGCCGGCCAATCGGAGTTCTCAGCCGGCGGCTGCCGCGACCTGATGGTCGCCGGCGCGATCGATGTCTGCAACTTCGACGCGTCGTGGTCGGGCGGGCCGACCGAGTGGCGGCGGGTCGCGGCGATGGCGCATACGTTCGACGTGACGATGACTCACCACGAGGAGCCGCAGGTGTCCAGCCATCTGATCGCGTCGATCCCGCACGGCGGCTACGTCGAGTGCTTCCACCCCGATCGCGATCCGATCTGGTGGGGTCTGATCGCCAACCGGCCGCCGCTGCGCGACGGGATCCTGGAGCTGTCGGAGCGGCCCGGGCTCGGCTGGGAACTCGACGAGGACTACATCGACCGCTACCGCGTTCGCGCATGAGCTGGAGCCTGGGGTTGGAGGATCGCGGTGTGATCGTTACGGGCGGCGCCGGCGGCATCGGCCGTGCCGTCGCCGGCGCGTTCGCGTCGGCTGACGCGCGCGTCGCGGTCGTCGACCTCGAGCAAGCCGCGTGCGAGCAGGTGGTCGCGGGGCTGGATCGATCCGAGCGGCACCTCGCGCTCGCTGCAGACCTCACCGATCTCGGCGGTCACGAGCGGCTGCTGAGCCTCGTGATCGAGCGGTTCGGCCGTCTCGACGTGCTTGTCCATCTGGCGGCGGTGCTGCGCCGGCGACAGGACCTCGACGAGGTGTCAGAGGAGGACTGGGACGCGCAGCTCGACACCAACGTCAAGGCCACGTTCTTTTTGAATCGCGCGGTCGCGCGGGCGCTTCGCCGCCAGGGCCGAGGCGGCCGGATCATCAACTTCACGTCGCAGGGGTGGCTGACCGGCGGCTTCGGCGGCTCGGTCGTGTACGCCGCCAGCAAGGGCGCGCTCGTGTCGTTGAGTCGCGGCCTGGCGCGGACGCTCGCCGCCGACGAGATCACGGTCAACACCGTTGCCCCGGGCGCGGCCGACACGGCGATGATGCGCGCCGACTCGAGCGAGGCCGACCTGGCCCGGTTCGAGGCGATGATTCCGCTGGGGCGGATGGCGCAGCCCGACGAGCTGACCGGGATCGTGCTGCTGCTGGCCTCCGATCACGCGCGGTACATCACCGGCGCGACGATCAACGTGACCGGCGGCCAGATCATGTACTGATGGTGTCCCAACTTCGGAGGTATTGAGCGATGTCCAGCAGCACCTCATCGAGCACCGCCGAGATCCCGCTGTCCGAGCAGCTGGAGTGGCTGCGCCTGATGCACGAGATCCGCGTGTTCGAGGAGGAGTGCCACCGGATGTTCGCGCAGGGGATCGTCCGCGGCTCGACGCACCTCGGGCAGGGCCAGGAGGCGGTCGCGGTCGGCGCCTGCCGGGCGCTGCGGGCGTCAGACACGATGTCCTGCACGTATCGCGGTCACGCGGCTGTGCTCGCCAAAGGAGCGCCGCTGGACGAGGCGTTCGGCGAGATCCTCGGCAAGGGCAAGGGCCTGTGCGGCGGCAAGGGCGGCTCGATGCACCTGACCGACATGCGCGTCGGCGCGATCGGCTCGTTCGCGATCATCGGCGCGCACCTGCCGATCGCGCTCGGGGTCGCGCATGCGGCCCAGTACCAGGGCTCAGACGACGTCACGCTGGCCTTCTTCGGCGACGGCGCCACCAACATCGGCGCTTTCCACGAGGCGCTGAACATGGCGTCGGTGTGGAAGCTGCCGGCGATCTTCGTGTGCGAGAACAACCTCTACGGCGAGTACTCGCCGATCGCGTCGACGACCCCGATCGAGCGGCTGTCCGAGCGAGCGGCCGCCTATGCGATGGCCGGTGCGACGATCGACGGCAACGACGTGGTCGTCGTGCACGATGCCGTCGCCGAGGCCGCGGCGCGCGCCCGGGCGGGGGAGGGGCCGACGCTGATCGAGGCGCTGACGTACCGCCACAAGGGCCATTCGCGCGCCGACCCGGCGGCGTACCGGCCGCCGGGCGAGCTCGAGCGCTGGTTGCAGCGCGACCCGATCACGCTGCTGGAGGGTCGGCTCCGGGAGGCCGGGGTCGACTCCGAGCGGCTCGATGCGGTCCGCGGGCGGGCCGAGCGCGCCGTCGCCGAGGCGCTGGAGCGTGCCAAGGGCTGGCCCGACCCCGAGCCGGAGACGCGGCTGGAGCACGTGTTCGCATGAGTGAGACCGTCACCTATCGAGAGGCGCTGAACCGCGGCATGGCCGACGCGCTCGCCGAGGACGAGCGCGTGTTCCTATTCGGCGAGGACGTCGGCGCCTCGGGCGGCGCGTTCAAGATCACCGACGGGTTGTTTGACCGGTTCGGCCCCAAACGCGTCCGCGACACGCCGATCTCCGAGCAAGCGATCGTCGGCACCGCGATCGGCTCGGCGCTGATGGGCCTGCGGCCGCTGGCGGAGATCATGTTCGCCGACTTCGCGGCGGTCTGCTTCGATCAGATCGCCAACGAGCTGGCCAAGTACCGCTACATGACCGGGGGCCAGGTGACGCTGCCGGTCACGATCCGGATGAGCAACGGCGCCGGCGGCGGCTTCGGCTCCCAGCACTCACAGGCGGCCGAGAACTGGCTGCTCAACGTGCCGGGGCTGAAACTGGTGGTGCCGGCGACGCCGGCCGACGCCTACGGGTTGCTGCGCGCCGCCGTCCGCGACCCCGATCCGGTGCTCGTGTTCGAGCACAAGCACCTGTTCAATCTCAAAGGTGAGCTTAACGATCCGCCCGCGGTCGGGGAGCTCGGCAAGGCCGAAATCGTGCGCTCGGGCGAGGACATCACGCTCGTCGGCACACAGCTGATGCGCCACCGCTGTGTCGAGGTCGCCGAGCGGCTCGCCGACGACGGCGTCGAGGCCGAGGTGATCGACCCGCGCACGCTGGCGCCGCTCGACCTGGACACGATCCGCGCGAGCCTCGACCGCACCAACCGGCTGCTGGTCGCGCAGGAGTGCCCGCCCGACGGCAGCTGGGGGGCGAGCGTGATCGCGCGCGTCGTCGGCACGCAGCTGGAGGCGTTCGACGCGCCGCCGGCGCTGGTCTCGGCCGAGGAGACGCCGGTGCCGTACGCGGGCGTGCTCGAGGAGATGTGGCTGCCGAGCGTCGAGCGGATCCTCGACGCCGCCAAGCGGACGCTCGACTACTGATGTGCGCCCCGGAGAAAGGCGGTAGCGATGCCTGACGTGATCATGCCGCGACTGACCGACTCGATGCAGGAGGGCGCGATCGCGAAGTGGCTGAAGGCCGACGGCGACGAGGTACGACGCGGCGAGGAGCTCGTCGAGATCGAGACCGACAAGGCGACGATGGCCTACGAGGCCGACTTCGACGGCGCGCTGCGGATCGTCGTCGCCGAAGGGGAGACGGTGCCGGTCGGGACCGTGATCGGGCAGATCGGAAAGGCGGTGGCGGTCGGCGCGGTCCCGGGTGAGGGCGGGTCGGCGGCGGCCGCGACCGAGCCGGCGACAGCAGCGGGTGCCGTGCCGGTCGCAGCCAACGGCGGCGATGGCGCTCGGCGGCGCCCACGCAAGCCGGGGGCGTCGCCGCTGGCGCGGCGGATCGCCGAGCGGCTCGGCGTCGACCTGGCGTCGATCAGCGGGTCGGGCGCGCACGGGCGGATCCTCAAGCTCGACGTCGTCGCCGCCGCGGACCGAGGGTCGACCGCGGCGCCGGCTGGGTCCGACGGTGAGCGCCAGCCGCTGAACCGGACGCAGTCGATCGTCGCGCGGCGAATGTCCGAGTCGCGCCAGACGATCCCGGACTTCGCGCTCGGCGTCGACGTCGACATGAGCGAGTGCCTGCGAATGCGCTCCGAGCTCAAGGCGCTCGCCGATCCCGCGCCGTCGCTCAACGACCTGATCGTGAAGGCGTGCGCGCTGGCGCTGCGCCGCCACCCCCGCGCCAACGGCAGCTTCACCGAGGACGGGTTCGAGCTGCATCCGCGCGTGAACGTCGCGGTCGCGGTCGCCGCCGAGGACGCGCTCGTGGCGCCGGTGGTGGCCGACGCCGACCGCAAGACCGTCGGCCAGATCGCCGCCGACACGCGGCGGCTGATCGAGGCGGTGCGCGGCGGGCACATAGCGCCGGCCGACCTCGAGGGCGGGACGTTCACGGTCTCCAACCTCGGGATGTACGGGATCGACCGGTTCGAGGGAATCATCAACCCGCCACAGGCGGCGATCCTCTGCGTCGGCGCGGTCGCCGATCGCCCGGTCGCGGTCGACGGCGAGCTCGCGATCCGCCCGATCGTGTCGATGACGCTCGCGTCCGACCACCGGATCCTGTACGGCGCTGACGCCGCCGCGTTCCTGAGCGACGTGCGCCGGCTGCTCGAGCGGCCGCTCGGCATGGCGCTGTAGCGGCGGTGGACGGCGACGCCGACGTGGGCGCCGGCGCGCGCCGCAGGCTCGATCCGGAGATCGCGGCCGGCTTGCGGCGCTTCGAGGCCGCGGAGGGCGCGCGCGCCGAGCCGCCGCCCGGTGACTGGCGGGCGTTGCGGGAGGCGCTGACCGCCGACATAGCCCGGCTGGCGTCGCTCGAAAGCCACGAGTGTTCCGGGCTCGATGTCGCGGACGCCGAGACGGTGTCCGCGGACGGTGCCGCGGTCCGGCTGCGCTGGTATGCCCGGCGGGACTCGGCGCCGGGCTCCGCGGTCGTGTTCGTGCACGGCGGCGGCGCAGTCGCCGGGAACATCGACCTGTACGACGGGATGGTCTCGGCCTACGTCGACGGCAGCGGCGTGCCCGCCCTCTCGGTCGACTATCGCCTCGCTCCCGAGGCCGGCGGCGACGCGGCGACGCAGGACGTGCTCGCCGCGCTGCGGTGGTTGCACGAGCGGGCGCCGTCGTTGGGCGTCGATCGCGGCCGGATCGCGGTGATGGGCGAGAGTGCGGGCGGGCTGTTGGCGGCTGTGTGCGCGATCGCCGCCCGTGACCAGGGGCTCGGCGTCGCCGCGCAGATCCTGATCTACCCGATGCTCGACGACCGGACCGCCGCGGTCGACGACGATCGCGCCCCGCTGCTGACGTGGAGCGTGGACGCCAACGTCACCGCCTGGCGCGCGCTGCTGGGCGACGCTGTGCCGGGCAAGCCGCCCTCGCCGCTGATCGCGCCGGCCCGGCTCGAGCGCTTCGACGGGCTCGCGCCCGCCTACATCGAGGTCGGCGATCTCGACCTGTTCCGAGACGAGTGCCTGGCGTACGCGACGCGGCTGGCGGGTGCGGGCGTGCCACTCGAGCTGCATGTCCACCCGCGTGAGCCGCACGGCTACGAGCGGTTCGCGCCCGCGTCGGATCTCGCGCGGCGGGCGCTCGCCGATCGGGTGCGGGTTCTGCGCAGTTTGTAGGGGGTGTGATCCGGGCGCCCGGGGGCTATTGCACCCATGAGCAAATCGATGGGTGGATCACGTAGACGAGCGGCGCTCGATGTCGTCGTCCCGGCGCCGCAGGGCTCACAGTCGCAGGCGACCGTCCGCGGGCTGTGCCGGGAAGCGCTGGCGTTGGGCTCGGCGCTGGAGATGGAATGCTGGATCTCGTCGGTGCTCGGGCAGTTCTGGGAACAGCGACTGCAGGCGCCGCCGCTCGAGCTCGAGCGCGCGTTCGTGCTCGGGGCGCCGGTCGCCGAGCAGCTCGCCCGGTCCCGCGTTCGCGGCGCGCGGCTGGTGCTGCAGGCGATCGCGTTCGTCGACCGCGGCGCGCTCGGGGCTCGGTGCGCGCAGCTGGCGGACGGGCTGCGCGGTGAGGCGTTGCCGACGTGGGCGCGGCGTCGCCGGCCGGTGCGCGTATCCCGCGCGCTGTCCGCGGGCGTGCCCGGCGACGGCGAGGTCGTGTTCCTGGGCGCGCGCGGCGGCGGGCGCCGCTCGCACACGCTCGCGGTGTACGTCGACGAGCGCCAGGACGGCGTCGCCAAGCACATCCACGTGCTCGACTCGCTCGACGTGTGGGCCGAGCAGGTGCTCGGCCCGCATGGTGCGCTCGGGGCGCCGGGCGTCGAGCGGGCGCCGGCGGTCGTGGCGGAGCGCATCGTCGAGGCGATCCGGCGCACCGACGCCGCGCCGGACGCAATCGTCGACCACTCGGTCGGGGTGCTGCGTGCGCTGGCGCTGTCTCGCGCCGGAGACGTCCGCTCCGCGCCGACGAGCTCCGCGTGGCTGAACTGAGTGTCGACGGTCGTTACCACTGGTGATTCCTACGCGCCGGCTATCGACTTTGGTACCCCGATGCTCGGTTGGACCTGATCGTTGCGGAGTCTTCGCAGCCGAAATGCGCGGTTTGTGTCGCGTGCGCTGCACGCCGCGGTTGGCGCCGAACGGGTTTTGTGCGGCGGCCACGGGTCACGCCCGGGGCCGGACGGCGTGCTCGACGGTGTGCTGGGGCGGTCAGCCCGCGCGCTGATCGCCCAGAAGCAGCCGGCCTGCACGTTCGCCGAGCCCGGCGCGGCTGCGTGGTCCGGCACTTTTCACGAAATCGGCTGCGTGGCGGCTGCTGGTGGGAAAATGTCCGGTCAGACCGAACGTTTTCCCGTCAGCTTTCGGTCACGGCCAGAAAACGTTGATATGTCAGGTGTCGATGTTGCCGGCCCGCGCGGCCGCGCCGCGCCAAGCATGCGAACCGGCGACCGGCGGTGACGTGCCGCCGGAAGCGTTTACGTGCGACCCAGGGGCGACTCCCATCCGCTGGCGCCGCATTGCAGCGGACCCAGCGCGGCGAGGTGGAGCAAGCCGCATACCCGGCTCCTACGTAATGCCCGGCACATGCCGATTTGGAAGTCGGAGAGCTCCGGGCTGCCTCGACAGGTGGCGGGACGTGTCGTTCTGTGCAACGCTTGAGGGGCTGTACTCCTTGCCAGGCCGATCCGACCGAAGTCACCGGCATGACGGAGACCCACGTCGCGCAAGCGTTGATCGCACCGAAGAAGTACGTTCAGGGACGAGGCCGGTCGACGCCGAGATCCGTTGCGATGCCATGATCGCCGCGGACGCGTACGGTCGCGCGTTCCACGGTGCGACCGGAGCGGGGCAGTAGTGGTCGTCATCCCTGGCACGTGACGAGATTCCAGGTCACCCCCTGGTCCGTGCAGCGGGGGCTGCTGAGCGAAGGCCCGCGATGGCACGAGGAGCGCCAGCAGTTGCTGTGGGTCGACATCCTCGGGTGTCGCTTCCATCGCGCTGGACTGGAGGCGGACGGCGGTCCCGGCCAGGTCCACACCACGACGCTGGACCGGCACGTCGGCGCCGTCGCCCCGGTCGCTGACGGCGGGTATGTGGTGGCCGCGGGTCAGGGCTTCGTGTTCGTCGACGCCGCCGGCTCGGTCCACGAGCTCGCCCAGCCCGAGGCCGGTCACGCCGACGTCCGCATGAACGACGGCGCGTGTGACCCGCAGGGGCGCTTCTGGGCCGGCACGATGGCCTACGACGAGTCACCCGGCGCGGGCGCGCTGTATCGCCTCGAGCTCGACGGGCGCTGCAGCACCGTGCTGACCGGATTGACGATCTCCAACGGCATCGGGTGGAGTCCGGACGGGCTGACGATGTACCTCAGCGACAGCGGCACCGCCCTGGTCGAGGCGTTCGACTTCGATCCAGTCACGGGCGCGATCGGCGCGCGACGGACGCTCGTGCATGTCGACGAGCCCGGCATGTCACCGGACGGGCTGACGGTCGACGAGCAGGGCGACATCTGGGTCGCGATGTACGGCGGCTGGGCGGTGCATCGCTACGGCCGCGACGGCTCCCTGCGTGACACCGTCGATATCCCGGCGGCCCAGCCGACGTCATGTGCGTTCGGCGGGCGTGACCGGCGCACGCTGTTCGTCACGACCGGCCGCGAGCGGCTCGACGAGTCCGCGCTGCGCAACCAGCCTGACGCCGGGCGGGTGTTCGCGGTCTCGGGGCTGGGCGTGCGCGGCCCTGGCTGCGTGCCGTACAGAAGGCAGCCCGCGGTGCAGCCATGAGGCCGCCGGCGAGGTCAGGGCGGACCGTCGGACCCGGCGTCGTACTCGCGCAGCGGGGCGATGTCGCGCGACCAGCCGTCGAGGACCGGCTCCAGGATGCGCCACGCCTCCTCGGCTTCGTCGCCGCGAATCGACAGCGCGCTGTTGCCGTGTCGCACGTCGAGCAGGATCCGCCCGTACGCGGGCAGCTCCGGCGGCTCCATCTCGGCGCTCAGCGTCAAGGGCACGAGGGTCAGCGCAACGCTGGGGCCGGTGCCGGTCAGCTCGAGCGCGAGGCCCTCCGGCTCCAGCCCGAAGCGCAGCCGATGGGGCGCCGCTTCCCAGGACCCTTCGACGGGAAGGTGCGGCACGGGCCGGAAATGTCCCACGAGCGCTCGAGCAGCCGCTCGCGCAGCTCGTCGGCGGCCCGCCGCCACGTCGAAACCGGCCCGGGCAGGCCCAGCTTCGCGGCGAGGCGCGCGGCGCGGTCCGGCGCCACCTGGCACGGCCCCGCCGAATAGGTGAACACCCGGCCCTCGCTGCGCACTTCCCAGATGCCCTGGTCCGGGAGCCGCCAGGCGTCCATCGCCAGATTGGTCAAGGACGCCAGCCGCGTCCACAGATGCTCGTCCAGGCGACCGCGTACCCACTGGTAGGCGCAGTCGAGCACCTCGCCGTAAACGTCGTGCTGTCGCTGATCGGCCGCGCCGTTGCCGAAGCGAACCGGCGCCGATCGCCGGTACCCCTCGAGCCCCGCGTCGACGCGTTCGTCGGGTACGACGCCGCCCTCGAGGTCGTACATGATCGTCGGCGCTGATCCATGCTCGAAGGTATCCAGCACCCAGCCGAGGAACGCCCCGGCCTCGTCCTCGAACCCGATCCGCCGGAACGCGTACACCGAGAACGAGGCGTCGCGGATCCACGTGTACCGGTAGTCCCAGTTGCGCACGCCGCCGACCGGCGCCGGCAGCGAAGTGGTCGGCGCCGCGACGAGCGCGCCGTTGCTCCAGTGGTCGCACAGCTTGAGCGTGACCGCGGCCCGGCGGACCAGCGCGGCCTCCGGGCCCGCGTAGGCGAAGCTCTCCATCCAGCGGCGCCACGAGCGGGCGGTCGCGGCGAGCAGCTCCTCCGCGCCGAACCGGTGGTAGCGGTGGCCGCCGCTCCAGGACAGCACGAGGTCGAGGCGCTCGCCGGCCCGGAGCTCGTGGACGCTGGACAACCCCTCCAGCGGCCGGTTGGCGCGCACGTGCAGCTCGAGGTCGGGCCGGCGCCACGCCGCCACGGACAG
>DASUHF010000012.1:0-29027 GCA_036273655.1 Solirubrobacteraceae bacterium
GCGCGCTCAACACCGACATCCGCAACTGGATCGACACCTGGAACGAGAACCCCCGCCCGTACGTGTGGACCAAGCCCGCGGAACGCATCCTCGAGTCGATCGCCCGGTACTGCCAACGAATCAATCCGACGGCACACTAGATGCGGTGCAGCGGCCGTGTGTGAATGCGCGCACACCCGACGGGCCCGCGCTCCGCGCGTGGGCTCCGGACTCCGAGCCGGACGTCGGCGGGGCGAAGCCGCCGAGCGAGCGCGCGGTCAGCTGTGCGCGGCGAGCGCCCGCGGCCGCAGCGCCGCGACCTCGTCCCACGGCCGCGCGTTGACGACGGCGTCCGGGCCGAGCCACGCGCGCCGGGCGGTGGCGATCCCGTAGCGGACCACCTCGAAGCCGCCGGTGCGGTGCGCGTCGCAGTTGATCACGATGCCGATCCCGGCCTCGGCGGCGGCGCGGGCGTGCGGGTCGTCGAGGTCGCGGCGGTCGGGGCTTGCGTTGATCTCCAGCATCGTGTGCGTGCGAGCGGCGGCCTGCAGCACGGCGGTGAAGTCGACCTCGTACGGCGGCCGGCGCTCGATCTTGCGCCCGGTCAGGTGCCCGATCACATCGACCAGCGGGTTCTCGATCGCGCGCACGATGCGCGCCGTCATCGTCGCCGCGTCCATCGCAAACGACGAGTGCACGGAGGCGACCACCCAGTCGAGCTCGGCGAGCACGTCGTCCGCGTAGTCGAGGGAGCCGTCGGGGGCGATGTTGACCTCCGATCCCGCCAGCAGCCTGATCCCGTCGACCTCGTCGGTCTCAGACAGCGCGCGGATCCGCTCGACGTGCTCGCGCAGCGCGTCGGAATCCAAGCGCGTGCCGACGACCGCGGAGTGGTCGGTGATGGCCAGATAGTCGTAGCCCGCAGCTCGGGCCGCGCGCGCCATCTCGGCGATCGACGCGGTCCCGTCGGACGCGGTCGTGTGCGAGTGCAGGTCGCCGCGCAGGTCCGAGGCCTCGATCAGCGTCGGCAGCGTGTGCTGCGCGGCCGCCTCGAGCTCGCCGCGGTTCTCGCGCAGCTCGGGCTCGATGTAGTCCATCCCCAGCAGCGCATACACCTGTGCCTCGGTCTCGCACCGGTGCGTCTCGCCGGTCATGTCGTCGAGCACGCCGTACTCGGAGACGTGCAGGCCCTTGCGCACCGCCGACGCGCGCAGCGCCATGTTGTGCTGCCGGGAGCCGGTGAAGTGCTGCAGCAGGTTGCCGAACTGGTCGGGGGAGACGATCCGCACGTCGACGTCGAGCCCGGTGTGGGTGCGCAGGCGCACGCCGGCCTCGCCGGGCGTGCCCGCGGACTCCACCAGCTCCAGCCGGGAGGCGGCGGTCGCCAGCGCCAGCGGATCGCGGGCGGTGGCGATCACGTCGAGGTCCTTGACCGAGTCGGTCATGCGCCGCGCCGAGCCCGCGAGCTCGACGCGCTCGGATGCCTCGTGCTCGCGCAGCGCGGCGACGAGCTGGTCGGCAATCGTCAGCGCTCGGTGCAGCACCACCCGGGTGCCGGCGTCCTCGGCTGCGGCCGCGCGCTCGCGGGCGGCGCGAGCCGCCGCCGCAAGGCTCTCCTCGGCCTTCGGCCCAAAGCCCTTGAGGTCGCGGATTCGCTGCGCTGTCGCTGCTTCTTCGAGCGCCTGCGGCGAGTCGATCCCGAGCTCCTCGTAGAGCCGGCGGGCGCGCTTGGGACCGAGCCCCGGCAGGTGCGTCATCTCCAACAGCCCCGGCGGGAACTTCGCGCGCAGCTTGACCGCGGCCGGGATCTCGCCGTCCTCGGCGAGCGCGATCACCTTCTCCTGGATGATCGCGCCGACGCCGGGCAGCTCGGTCGCGCGGTTCTCGCGCGCGAGCGCGGTCACCGACACGGGCGCGTCGCGAATCGCCTTGGCCGCGTTGCGGTAGGCGACGATCCGGTGGATCACGGCGCCGTCGAGCTCGTAGAGGTCACCGAGCTCGTCGAGCGCCTCGGCGATCTCTGCGTTGGTGGGGTCGGCCATCGGTCGATGGAGCGTACCCACGGCCAGGCGCTATACTTTTTGAAGTAATTCGACAAGGAGATCTTCAATGGCAGGCGCCGTCCAAGAAGTGACCGACAACAACTTCCAGGCTGAAGTGCTCGAGTCCGACGTTCCGGTGCTCGTCGACTTCTGGGCCCCGTGGTGCGGTCCGTGCCGCGCGGTGGCGCCGGTCGTCGAGGAGATCGCAAACGAGAAGGGCGAACAGCTCAAGGTCGTCAAGCTCAACATCGACGACAACCAGCAGACCGCGGTTCAGTACAACGTCATGTCGATCCCGACGCTGATCCTGTTCAAGCACGGTCAGGCCGCGAAGACCGTGATCGGGGCCTACCCGAAGAAGAAGCTCGAGTCAGAGCTCGAGCCGGCGCTGGCGTAGCGCGCTCAGCCCGCCGGTAGCAGCGCGGCGCTCGGTAGCCGCAGCGCCCGGCGGGCTGCGCGGCCGTCGTCACCGATCGCGGCGAGCAGCGAGTCGAACCGCTCGGCCCACTCGAGGCGCTCGTCGAGCGGCACGACGCGGTACCCCGCCAGCAGCGAGGCGAGCCGTCGCACATCGGCGCACAGCGCTCTGATCGGCGCCCGCGCCGCGGGCGGCCAGCGGGTCGTCCGCAGTCGCCGCTCGGTACGGCGTGCGATATGTCGCAGCCGGGCGGCGGCGCCGCGCGCCGGAGCCGACGGGCCGCCCGTCGCCCACCGCTGCAGCGCCGCGCCGGGGCTGGTCGTGGCGGCGTCCTGAGCGGCGATCGCGCGCAGGTAGCGGTACGCGGCCGGCGTCATCGTCACGTGTCCGAGCGCGAACGCGCCATCGCGTAGCGGGCCTGGCGCCAGGTAGCCGTCGGGCTCGGTCAGCCAGCTCGAGTTGCGGCGCGCGCGGTCGGGCACGCCGCCGTTGACCGACACGTGCGAGAACCGCAGCGCCCACGGGCCCGGATAGGGGTACGGCTCGCCGGTGCGGCTGTCGGTCACGTCCTCCTGGTCGACGAGGGCGTCGTTGAACGTCCTGCCCGCGCCTTCGCTGCTGAACAGGACGCGTTTGCGTCCGGTGTTGACGTCGTCGATCTCGATCCGCCAGCGGCGTCCGACCCGTCGCAGCGTCGCCGACACCGTCTCCCCGGGCCGCACCATGAACAGCGGCAGCGGACGAAAGTGGCGCTTGGTCGTCGAGTAGAACGCGTAGTAGAAGCCCGGCGATCGCCCGCCGGTGTTGCCCTCGTGGACGCCGACCTGCACGAACGGCGCATGCCGCAGCGCGCCGGGCGCCTCGGCCCCGACCCATGCGGCGGCCTGTCCCGCGGGCGCGTGCGCTGCCAGGCGCGGCACGATCCACCTGGCGTGCACCGAGTGGACGTCGACGTTCCACCCGTAGCCCGCGAACGGCCCGAGCTCGGGATGCGGTGTGGATCTCACCGTGGCCGTGGTCGTCGTGGCCGTTTTCGTGGTCGTCGTTTGCGCTGCGTCGCGCGCGCTGCCGTGCGAGCCGCAGCCGGCGATCGCCGCCGCTGACGCCGCCAGCAGCGCGGTGACCATCCAGCCGCTCGTGATCCCGCGCAGGCGTCGCATTTTCGGCGCGCTCACCGGCGCGCGGCCGCACCGGGTGTGCGGCGTCAGGCGAGCGCGATCCCGATCTTAAGCGGCCGCCCGTCGATCAGCGCCGGCTCGGCGCCGTCGAGGTCGGCGTAGCTGATCTCGACCGCCAGCGTCTCGCCGGCGACGTACTCCTGATGGGCGCGGACCGCGTCCAGCAGCTCCGGGTCGCCGTCGAGGATCAACGTGATCCGGTCAGACACCTCGAGGCCGGCGTCGCGTCGGTGCTGCTGCACGACGTGCACGACGTCGCGCGCCAGCCCCTCGGTACGCAGCGGCTCGTCGATCTCGAGCTCGAGCGCGACCGCGTGCGAGCCCTCACGCTCGACCTGGTAGCCCTCGAGCGGCTTCATGCTGATCAGCACGTCGTCGGCTGACAACGATTGCTCGGAGCCGCCGACGTCGATCGCGACCGTGCCGCCGTCACGCACGGTGGCGGCGGCACGCCCAGGATCAAGCCCGGCGACGGCGGCCGCGACGAGCGGCATCTGCTTGCCGAACCGCGGCCCGAGCGCCCGGTAGTTGGGCTTGATCTCGACCTCGCCGAGCTCGTCGGCCTCGGACACGAACCGCAGCTCGTGGACGTTGAGCTCGTCGGAGACGAGCGCGCCGAGCCGCTCGATCGCCTCCCGCTCGCGGCCGGTCGCGACGATCACCGCAGCGCGCAGCGGCTGGCGGACCTTGCGCTGCGCCTGCGAGCGCGCCGCGAGCCCGAGCCGCACGGTTTCGCGTGCCGTCGCCATCGCCTGCTCGAGCCCGACGTCGCGCTCCGCGGCGACCGGAAAGTCACACAGATGGACGCTGGGCTGCGAGCCGTCGAGGTTGTCGAAGATCTCGTCGGCGACGAACGGGCAGAACGGTGCCAAGAGCTTTGCGACCGTCACCAGGCAGTGGCGCAGCGTCGCGAACGCGGCCGGATCGCCGTCCCAGAAGCGCCGGCGCGAGCGGCGCACGTACCAGTTCGACAGATCATCGACGAACCGCTGGATCTCGCGGCCGGAGATGGTCGCGTCGAAGTCGTCGAGCCGCTCGCGAACGATCGCGGTCGTCTCCTGCAGGCGCGACAGCGCCCACCGGTCCAGATCGGTCAGCTGCGCCGACAGCGACTGCACCGGCGCCGGCGCGACGCCGTTGATGTTCGCGTACAGCACGTAGAACCCGTACGTGTTCCACAGCTGCAAGAGAAACTGCCGGACCGCCTCCTCGATCGTCGCCATCGACATCCGCCAGCCGTCCCACGGCTGCTTGGCGGTGAACAGGTACCAGCGCATCGCGTCGGCGCCGTAGGTGTCGAGCACTTGCCACGGCTCGACCGCGTTGCCGCGGCTCTTGGACATCTTCTGGCCCTGCTCGTCGAGGATCAGCCCCAGGCACAGCACGTTGCGGTACGAGGACTGGTCGAACAGCAGCGTCGAGACCGCGAGCATCGAGTAGAACCAGCCGCGCGTCTGGTCCAGCGCCTCGCAGATGAAGTCGGCCGGGAACCGCTGCTCGAAATGCTCGGTGTCGTGATGCGGTGCGCCGTACTGGGCGAACGGCATCGACCCCGAGTCAAACCAGACGTCGATCACCTCCGGCACCCGGTGCATGTCGCCGCCGCAGTTGTCGCACGTGAGCACGACGTCGTCCACGTATGGGCGGTGCGGGTCATCGAGTCTGACGCCGGACTCCGCCTCGAGCTCGGTCAGCGAGCCGATCACCTTCGTGCAGCCGTGGGCACAGCGCCACACCGGCAGCGGCGTCCCCCAGTAGCGCTCGCGCGACAGCGCCCAGTCGACGTTGCCCTCAAGCCAGTTGCCGAAGCGGCCGTGCTTGACGTGCTCCGGGTACCAGGTGATCGTCTCGTTGGCGGCCAGCAGCCGTTCCTTGATCTCGCTCGTGGCGATGTACCACGACGGCTTGGCGTAGTAGAGCAGCGGCGTCTCACAGCGCCAGCAGTGGGGGTAGGAGTGGGCGTAGTCCTCGGCACGCAGCAGCTTGCCGGAGGCACGCAGGTCCTCGATCAGGTCGGGGTCGGCGTCCTTGACCTTGCGACCCTCGTAGGGGCCGATGCGCTCGTCGTAGGTGCCGTCGAGGCGAACCGGGTTGACCACGTTCAGGCCCTGCTCCTCGCCGAGCCGGAAGTCGTCGTCGCCGAACGCGATCGCGGTGTGGACGAGTCCGGTGCCGTCGTCGGCGGTGACGAAGTCGGCGGGCAGCACGGTGTGGCCCTTCGGGCCGTACGCCTCGGCCGGGATATATCCGAACGGCGGCTCGTAGCGGGTGCCGACGATCTGCTCGCCGGTGAACGTGCTTTGCACTCGCGCGTCGTCGCCGAGCACGCTCGCGACCAGGTCATGCGCCACCACCTGCACGTGCCCGTCGGTCGTGCGCGCCCTAACGTACGTCAGTTCGGGCGCCACGGCGACCGCGGCGTTGGATACGAGCGTCCACGGCGTCGTCGTCCACACGATCAGCTCGTCGCCGACCTGCAGCGGCCCGCGCGGGTCGGTGACCGGCAGCCGCACGTAGACCGACGGGTCGATCACGTCCTTGTATGCGCCGGGCTGGCCGAGCTCGTGGCTTGAGAGCGTGACCTGGTCGCGAGGGCAGTAGGGGACGACCTTCAGCTTCTCGTACAGCAGCCCCCTGTCGTAGATCGCCTTCAGTGCCCACCAGCACGACTCCACGTAGTCGGCGTCAAGCGTCCGGTAGGCGTCCTCGAGGTCGATCCAGAACCCGATGCGCTCGGTCAGGCGATTCCACTCGTCGACGTGTGAGAGCACCTTCTCGCGGCAGCGCGCGTTGAACTCGGCGATCCCGAACGCCTCGATGTCGGCTTTTGACTCAAAGCCGAGCTCGGCCTCGAGCGCGAGCTCGACCGGCAGCCCGTGGCAGTCCCAGCCGCCCTTGCGCTCGACGTAGTGGCCGGTCATCGTCCGGTAGCGCGGGAAGATGTCCTTGAACACCCGGCTGAGGACGTGATGGAAGGCGGGTGGGCCGCTCGCAGTCGGCGGCCCCTCGTAGAAGCCCCAACGGGGCGCGTCCTTGCGGCGGCGGACCGACTCGGCGAACACGTCGCGCGCGCGCCAGCGCTCGAGGACGGTTTCCTCGAGCTGCGGGAACGAGGGGCGTTGCGCGACGGGACGGTGCGGGCCGGACATGGCGGCCGATTCTAGGCGCCGCGACCGGCCCCGCACCGTCGCCCCAGGAGCAGATCACGCCAGCGAGCGCGCGACCTCCTCGAGCTTGTCCAGCGACTCGTTCATTCCGCCTTCCATGCCGGACTGGACGTGCATGTCGCGGTGTGTCTGGTTCTGGTGCTGCACGAGGATCGTCATCGTCGTGCGGCCGTCGTGCTCGCTCAGGGTCAGCGTGTTGACGGCCTCGGCATCCGGCGCCCCCTCGAACACTTCGGTCGAGACGATCCGCTCGTTCTCGACGATCTCCCAGTAGACGCCGTGGAAGCCAACCTCAAATTCGCCGTGCGCCGTCATCACATACCGCCAGGTACCGCCGACCCGCAGGTCGATCTCGGCGATCGTGACCTCGCCGCGCTTGCCCGCCCACCAGCGCGTGACCAGCTCCGGGGTCGTCCAGGCGCGATACACGAGGTGCCTGGGGGCGTCGAATTCGCGCGTGATCAAGCCGAGACGCTCGCGCGGGCGTCCGTTCGGAGCGCCCGCGTCCGTCAGCCGGCGATCGGCGTCTCAGCTGGCGTTGCGCCGACGGACTTCGCCGATGTCGGCGCCGAATTCGCGGCCGATGCGCGCCGTCGCCCCCGACGGCTCGACCGGCTCGGCGCCCATCAGCTCCAGGATCCGGTCCTGGGCGGCCCGTGGATCGTCGGGCAGCTGGCGCGTGGTGCTGCCGGCGCGCATCGCGCCACGCCGGTAGACGGCGATCGGCACGGCGCCCGCCGACAGCCTGATCGCGTAGGCCCAGCGGGCGATCGCCTCGTCGTCGAGATGCGAACCCGCGACGATCACCAGGTTCGGGCGGTGGATCGCGACGGCGTCGCCGATGCCCGCGACGCCACGCGCCGACAAGCGCAGGACGCGGACGCCGGCGCGCAGGCAGAAGAGCTCGAGCGCGCGGATGTAGGGGGTATCGGGATCGACCTCGTCGCGTGACGCGTCGCCGATCACGATCGACGCCGGGCGCACGGGCGCGGGGGCCAAGCGCACGGCACGGCGCAGCCAGTCGGACGCCCAGTGCGCCGCGAACGCCCATGCGGCCGACTCCACGCCGTAGCGGCGGATGATCTCGTCGAGCATCGGCAACAGCACCTCTTCGACCGAGCGCTCAACCGTGCGCAACGCCAGCGCCGCCTCGATCGCGACGTCGGCACGTTCGGTCTCGTAGGACACGAGCGCTCCGATCAGCGCGCTCGAGTCCGAGGCGAGTCCCTCACGCGCGCGGGAAACCGCCGACGAGATCGACAGCCCCTCTTGCAGCGCGTCGCGCAACGCCGCGACCTCTCCATACATGTACAGCCGGTGTTTTCCGGGCGAGCGCTGCGGCTTGGGGAAGCCGAACCGGCGCTCCCACGCCCTCAGCGTGTTGGGGCTGACGTTCAGCTGCGACGCCGCCTCGCTGGTCTTCAGATACCTCACGACGCCACCAATCGGTCAACTCGCGCCCCGCTGGTACCTTTTTCGGCGTAGAATTGCATAGATTTTATACCGGAAAGTTGTGCAAAGACCGTGTCCATTAAAGTAGGTATCGGAACGTTTTGCTCCTTTTTGGAGCGCGTTGAACCCCCCATCAACGAATGATCGATCTGAGAGTCCAGACCGGCTGCAGCGCGCGTGTGTGCGCCGGGACGCGACTCCGCAGAGCGGTGCGGAAGGAGTCCCTCATGATGTGGCGCAACGGCTGATCCACGCAGCAGCAGAACTTGTGCACGTAGCCATTAACGTGCATAGAGCGTAACCTCTCAAGCATGCTCCGCCCCGGCGCGGGAGAAACGGGTGTGCTCGTCCTGCGGCGCACTGTCCTGCGGCGCATTGGCGGGCCAGTGGGCTCGCTGCTGACGCTCGGGGCTACCGCCGTCGTATGCGTGGTCGGTTCTCCCGACCACGTGAACAGCCTGAGCGTGGTCTTGGGCGTCAGCGCCGTGATCGCGGGATTCGTGGCTCAGGGCGAATCCGAGCGGCCGATGGTATCTCCGACGTTCGTGGTCGTTGTGCTTGCGACCACGATGCTCGGACCGGCGTCGGGCGTGCTGGCATCTGTGATCGGGGAGCTCGGCTCGAGCGCGAGGCTTCGCACGAAGCCTCGCTCGACGCTCCTCATCAACCTCCCGGCCGGCGTGCTGCCCACCGCCGTCGCGGGCCGGGTGATCATCGAGTTGTTCGAGAAGCCCGTCGGCAGCGCCGGGTTCTACGCGGCGATCGTGCTCGGGAGCGCGTTCATCTACACGGCGAATTTCGGGTTCTACGTCCTGCTGCGCCGACTGAACCAGCCGGACGCCGAGCCGGTACCGCTCAAGGTTCTGATCGATTCGCTACCGAGCGCCGCTCTCACCGTGGCCATCACGATCGCGGGCGTCGCGATCACGCTGGTCGTCGGCAACGCCGGGATCGCGTTCGCGCTCGCGGGCATCTTCGCGTTCTCCTACATGATGTACCTGGTCGACCAGTCGCGGCATCGTGCCGAGCAGTACGTGGCGCTGTCGTGGGGCGTGTTGGCCGGGCTTTTGCGCGCACTCGACATCCGCGACCCATCGGCGGCAAGGCACGCGGCGGCCGTCGCACGCTTCTCGCGTGACATCGCGTCGGCGGCCGGCATGAGCGACCAGGAGGCGGAGCTCGCGCACACGGCTGGTCTGCTGCACGACATCGGGCGGTTCGCGCTGTCGGATCGTGTCGCCGAGCGCGGCCGGACGCTGACCGACGAGGACTGGGTGGCGATCCAGCAGCACCCGGAGCTCGGCGCCGAGATGCTGCGTGACCTCGGCCTATACGGACCGGTCGCAGAGATCGTCCTGTGCCATCACGAGCGCGTCGACGGGCGCGGCTATCCGCAGGGGCTCCAGGCCGACGAGATCCCGGAGATCGCGAAGATCGTGTCGGTCGCCGAGGTCTACGACACGCTCACCGCAAGCGACACGTATCGCACCCAGATGAGCTCGTTCGAGGCGCTGACGGAGCTGCGCCGGGTGTCGGGGTCACAGCTGGACGGGCGCTACGTCGAGCTGCTCGCCGAGCTGCTGACCGGATCCGGCGTCGAATACCGCCATGCGGACATGGTCGACTTCGACGCCGAGCTCAACATGGAGCGGCGGATCCGGCAGGCAGGCGCCGGCGGCTGACGGCGAGCCCGTGCGCGGCGGCCGACCGCGGGCGGGTGCGCTACGGCGGCTGATGGCAGTCGATGCGTGGCGGCGGCTGACACGAGCCGGTGCGCCGCTGGCTGACCCGGCGCGCTGAACAAGCCGATTGAGAAGGCGGTGCGGTTGCTTGCCGGCGCGGGCGCCGGCTGGGAGAGAAGCGTCTCCGGGTACTCAGCCGGTCTTGCGATCCATCAGCGGATCGATGTTCTGATGCTCAAGTGAGCTCAGGAACTGATCGATCTGCTCTTGGCTGAACCGCCGCTGACCGCCGGGCGTCCGATACGACTGCAGGTAGCCCATGTCAGACCAGCGCCTGATCGTCCCCAGTGAGACGCCCAAAGCCTGAGCGGCCTGCGATGTCGACAGGCCAAGCGGACTTCCGTGGATGTTCCTCATAGCTCTATTTCAGCGAGTTTTGGAGGAGTTGCAAGGATCTTCCAGCAAATGCACAACATTGACAGAGGAACGGACAGCAATAGCTGCGGCCCGCTGCCTGTCACACCGTCTTTCTGGTCATCGAGGCCCCCTGACCGTCCTGGCCGGACCATTCTAAACCGCATTCCCTCGCGTTTGGAAATTCGCCGTGCATCGAGGATTTCCTGTGGACGATTGGACGATGTGCACGCGGCGTCATCGGCGCATGACGCGCCACTCCGAGCGCGCGCCGATCACCCACACTCGCGCGCACCCCGGCTGGCTGCCACGATCTCGCCGTGAAGCTGCGTCTGTATCACCACCAGGACGGCGCCCGGGTCGCCTACCGCGAGAGCGGCACCGGGCGCGCGATCGTGCTGTTGCACTCGCTCGGCCTCACCCACCGCGAATGGGAGCCGGTGATCGAGGCGCTGTCGGCGCGGTTGCGCGTCGTCGCTCCCGATCTGCCGCTGCACGGCGACTCCGAGGATCGGCCGCGCCACCCGTATTCGCCGGACTGGCTCGCGGACGTGATCGCGGGCTTCTGCCGCGAGGCGGGAGGGCCGAACTGCGTCGTCGCCGGGCACGGCATCGGCGCCGAGCTGGCGCTGCTGGCCACCTACAGCGGCCGGATCGAGCCTTCGCGGCTGGTGCTGATGCCCAACCGGCTGCACCGCCGCGACGAGTTCGGAGCCCGCCGCGCCGCGTGGCGGGCCGCCTGCCGGTTGGCGGCTGTGCCGGGGCTGGACCGTCCGCTGTCGCGCGGCGCCAAACTCGTGTTCCGCCCGTCGCTGGGGGAGCGGATCTCCGCCGCGCACAACCCGGCCGCGCGCGATCTCGTTCGCCACGCGTTCGCCGACGTTGGCGGCAACGGCAATCGTGCGCGCTCGTGGGCGAAGTTCGTGCGGCGCTGGCCGGTCGAGCCGCAGACGCAGCTGCTGGACGCCTACCCGGAGATGCGGCTGCCGGTGCTGTTGCTGTGGGCCGAGGATGATCCCGCGCATCCGATCACGGCCGCGCGTGAGGCGCTCGATCTGCTCCCCGACGGACAGCTGCGCACGCTCCCCGGCGCCGGTTACCTCATCTCCTACGACGACCCGGTCGGCGTCGCCCGAGAGCTGATCGCGTTCTGCGGCTGAGCGGCTAGCGTTGATCTGAGAGCCAAAGAGAAAGGACGAGATGACCCTCCAGGAGAACGAGCAGCTGTGGGGCGCGGAAACGACCAAGGCGATCGGGAACTTCCCGATCTCGGGCGAGCCCGTGCCCGCCGGCGTGATCCACTGGCTCGGCCGCATCAAGGGCGCCGCCGCCCGCGTCAACGCCGAGCTGGAGTTGCTCGATCCGGACATCGCACAGCGGATCGGCGCGGCGGCCGACCGGGTCGCGGAGGGCGAGTTCGACGACCATTTCCCGATCGACGTGTTCCAGACCGGGTCCGGCACCTCGACCAACATGAACGCCAACGAGGTGATCGCGAACCTGGCGGGCGACGCCACCCATCCCAACGACCACGTCAACATGGGCCAGTCGTCTAACGACGTGTTCCCGTCGGCGGTGCACCTGGCGGCCCTGGAGGCGGCCGAGCGCGACCTTGCGCCGGCGCTCGCGCGGCTGGAGGCGGCGTTCGCAGCCAAGGCGACGGAGTTCGCCGACGTCGTCAAGGCCGGGCGCACCCACCTGATGGACGCGGTGCCGGTCACGCTCGGGCAGGAGTTCTCGGGCTATGCCGCGCAGATGCGGCTCGCGCAGCGGCGCGTCGCGGCGGCGGTGCCGCAGGTGGCGCAGATCCCGCTCGGAGGCACTGCCACCGGCACCGGCCTGAATACCCACCGGGAGTTCGCGATCCGCGTTCGCGCCCGTCTGACCGAGGCCACCGGGCTTGAGATCCGGGCGCCCGAGGACCCGTTCGAGGCGCAGGGCAACCGCGATGCGCTGGTGGAGCTGTCGGGGGCACTGAAGGTCGTCGCCGTGTCGCTGACGAAGATCGCCAACGACCTGGCGCTGATGGGATCCGGCCCGCGGGCCGGCATCGGCGAGCTCCTGCTGCCGGAGCTGCAGAAGGGCTCCTCGATCATGCCCGGCAAGGTCAATCCGGTGATTCCGGAGGTCGTGCTGCAGGTGTCCGCACAGGTGATCGGCAACGACGCGGCGATCACGATCGCCGGCCTGGAGGGCAACTTCGAGCTCAACGTGCGGGTGCCGCTGATCGCGCGCAACCTGCTCGAGTCGATCCGCCTGCTGACGACGGCGGCGAACGCGTTCGCCGAGAAGTGCGTCGACGGGATCCGCGCCAACGAAGCCGGCTGCGAGCACTCGGCCGAGGCGACGCTCGCGGCCGCGACCGCGCTGAACCCGTACATCGGCTACGACCGTGCGACCGAGATCGTCAAGGAGGCGGCGAACTCGGGGCGGATGCTCCGCGAGGTCGCCTACGAGCACGGCGTCGACGAGGAGACCTACAACAAGGCGATGGATCTGCGCGCGATGGCGCGCGGCAACACCTGATCGCCGAGCGTGTGGCGCGATCTGCCGGCGGGGCGCCCACGGCGCCCCGCCGGATCATCGCGTCAGCGTGCGCGGCGGGTGCGCCGCAGGGTCGCGAACCAACGCGGCTGCGCTGCGCGCTGCAGCTCGCGCATGTGGTCGTCGGCGAGTTGCTTGGTGAGGGTCGGGTTCATGAAAAGCTCCTTTTGCTGTCCGCACAGCTACTGTAGCACAAGTTGCTGTGTAGACAGCTTTATTTGAAGCAATTCGCCGCACAGGTAAACTCCACGCGGCGATGCCGAGCCGTGGTTCCAAGGGCGAGCAGTCACGCCGGACGCGTCATCGTAAGCCGTCCCGGACGGACGACGGCGAGCGCGGACCGGCGCGCGACGGCGAGCGCGGCCTGGCGCCCGGCGGTGAGGACCGGCTTCATCCGCGCGCGCGCATGGCGCTTGCGACATGGCCGCAGATCGACCCCGCGGTCGAGGCGATCGTCGACCAGATCGGGGACGCGCATCGGTACCTGATGAGCGAGATGCGCGACAGCCTCGCGTACGTCGGCCTCACGCTCGAGGAGTTCAAGGTGCTGATGGAGTTGCGCGGCGGCACATGCACCCACGGCGCGCTGTCGCGGCACCTCGAGGTGTCGACCGGAGCGATGACCAACAGGCTCGACAAGCTCGAGCGCGAGGGACTCGTGCGCCGGGACCGCGACCCCAACGACCGGCGCGGGGTGCTGTTGACGCTGACCGACGCCGGCTCGGAGCGACTCGACGCCTACATCGACCGTGGCGCCCGCCGTGAGCGCAAGCTGCTCGAGGGGCTGACCCAGACCGAGAAGCGCCGCCTCAACGATCTGCTCGCAAAGCTGCTGGATCTGCTGCGCGCCGAGCGCGGCAGCTGATCGGCCGCCCAGGTCGGGTCGCTACGTGGCGACCGTCTCGACGCCGAGCTTCGATGACATCGCGACGTCGATCGAGTGGTAGTCGATCGGGACCGCGATCACCGACGGCACGTCGAGCTCGAGCGCCTGCGTCAGCCGCTGCGCGAACTCCCCGGCCGACTCGCACCGCCACGCCGGCGCCCCGAACGCGGACGCGAGCTTGACGAAGTCTGTGCCGCCGAAGTCGACGCCGAAATGGCGGCCGAACTTGTTGTCCTGCTTCCACACGATCGAGCCGAACTGGCGGTTCTCCCAGACGATATTGACGACCGGCGTCCGCAGCCGCGTCGCGGTCTCGAGCTCCTGGCAGTTCATCAGAAAGCCGCCGTCGCCCGAGACCGTGACGACGTGGCGGCTGGGGTTGACGAGCTTGGCGGCGATCCCCGTCGGCAGCGCGAACCCCATTCCCGCCAGCCCGTTGGCGATCAGGACCGTGCCTGGCTCGCGCGCCGGGAACATCCGCCCGATCCAGAGCTTGTGCAGCCCGACGTCGGAGACGAGGATGTCGTTGCGGCCCAGCACCCGGCGGAGGTCGGCGAGCACCCGCGGCGGGCGCATCGGGAAGGCGTCGTCATCGGCTCCGTCCTGCAGCTCCGAGAGCACGAGATCGCGCAGCCGCGGCCCCTCGACGACCGCGTCCTGCGGCCGGTTGACGCCGGCCGCGAGCCGCGCCAGGACGTGCGCGATGTCGCCGACGAGCTCGACCGTCGGCAGAAAGAACTCGTCGATCTCGGCCGAGACCGTGTCGATCACGACGATCTGCTTGTCACGCCGCGGGTTCCACTTCTCGGGCGCGTGCTCGACGAGGTCGTAGCCGACGGCGATCACGAGGTCGGCGTCGTCGAAGCCGGCCATCTCGTAGTCGCGCGCCTGCAACCCGACGGTCCCGAGCGCGTGCGGGTCCTCGAAGTCGATCAGGCCCTTGGCCATGAACGTCTCGGCGACCGGGATTCCAGTGGTGTGCACGAACGCCCGTAGCGCGCGGCTGGCGTGGGTGCGGATCGCGCCGTTGCCGGCGAGAATGATCGGCCGCTCGGCGGCCATGATCAGGTCGGTCGCACGCTGCAGCTCGCGGGTCCCCGGCTCGGGCCGCACCGGCGCATGGCGTGGCAGCGGGCAGGCGTCCAGTGGCCGCACCATCACGTCCTCGGGCAACTCCAGATGCGTCGACCCGGGCTTCTCGGACTCGGCCACCGCGAACGCCTTGCGCACGACCTCGGGAATGATCTCCGGGCTCGACACCCGCGCGTTCCACTTGACGATCGGTCGCATCATCGAGATCACGTCGATGTACTGATGCGACTCCTTGTGCATCCGCTCCAGATCGGACTGGCCGGTCAGCGCCACCAGCGGCGCACGGTCCAGGAACGCGTCGGCGACCGCGGTGACGAGGTTCGTCGCACCGGGCCCGAGCGTTCCCAGGCACACGCCCGCGCGGCCGGTGAGGCGGCCGTAGGCGTCGGCCATGTACGCGCCGCCCTGCTCGTGGCGGACCGGCACGAACTGCACGGCCGAGTCCGCCAGCGACTCATTGAGATCGAGCGTCTCCTCGCCCGGGATCCCGAACACGTAGCGGACGCCCTCGGCCTCCAGGCACTCCACGAACACATCGGATGCCTTGCGCGTCGCCACGGGCGCTCAGCCTAGATGATGAGATCGGGGCGCCGGTGGCGACGGGGGTCAGTCGTTGACCGCGCGCATGCGCTTCGCCGCCGGCGCCTGGCTGAGCTCATCGTCGAGGCGGGCCGCGTCGATGTCGCGCTCGGACTGCGCGGCGCGGCGGTCCAGCTCGGCGAGCAGCGCGTCGGGCTCGGAGGCGACCGTCAACAGCTCGCGGCTGGCGACGGTCAAAAACTCCTCGTCGACGGCCCGATCGAGGAACGTCAGCAGCGGGTCGTAGTAGCCGTCGACGTTCAGCAGCCCGCACGGCTTGCGGTGCAGCCCGAGCTGCGCCCAGGTGAGCATCTCGATCGTCTCCTCGAGCGTGCCGATCCCGCCGGGCAGCGCCACGAACCGGTCCGACAGCTGCGCCATCAATGCTTTGCGCTCGTGCATCGTGGTCGTGACGCGCAGCTCGGTCAACGACCGGTCTGCGGCCTCGCGCTCGACGAGATGGCGCAGAATCACGCCGATCACCTCCCCACCACAGGCGAGCGCCTCGTCGGCGAGTGCGCCCATCAGCCCCAGCGCGCCACCGCCGAACACGATCCCGCGCCCTTGCGAGCAGATGGCGCGGGCCAGGGCCCGCGCCGCGTCCTCGTACACGGGCCGCCTACCGGGGCTTGACCCTGCATATATGCACACGCGTCCTGACGTCATTACATCTACCGTAGCCGCGGCCACGCGACGTCCGATCCAGTCGATGCGGCGCTCGGCGCTGTCGACCTGACCTGCGGCCCTCGGTCCGCGGGGGTTGCCAAAGGGTTGCATTTGGTATGGCGTCGCAAGTGGCGTTACGTTCCCCGGCGGTCTAATGCCTTGTACGGAAAGGAGAGGGATGCCGTGAGCGGAACCGCCCAGACGCAGACTCGTATTGGCGACGAGCCGGGGCTGGCCCAGCAAAATGGCACAACGTTGGGTCGTGTCCTGGGCAGCGGCAATGTCGCACACGCCGAGGAAGGTCCGGATGGTCGTATGCACGCCGTGATCAGGATCAACGAGGACGAGCTCGTATATGACCCGGGGATCTTGATCTTGCCGCATGGCGGCACCTTGGATCTCGATCTGTACAACGACGACAAGAACACGCACTGTGCGGTTCTGCCGTGCAACGGTCACACGCAGTTCATCTGGCTGGTGAACCATTCGCACGGCACGGCGACCTTGGAACTCGACGGCCCGGGCGCCTACTGGTACGGCTCGACCACCGGTAACGACGAGGGTCGGGGTCTGACCGGGTCGATCGTCGTCGGCGGCGACACGCCGCCCGAAGCCAAGCTTGACCGTCCGCCGCAGCCGCGGCCGTAGAGAGAGGAGCAGCCGATGGCTACTTATGTGGAAGCCGGCCATGCGATGGACCACCCGAGCCTGAGCGACGCGGTCGGCAAGGCGCCGGCGGTCGCCAAGGGCGTCAACTACGAGCGTCTGCTCAAGGCCCGCGAGCGTGAGCCGCACAACTGGGCGACCTACTACGGCGCCTACGACGGGCAGCGCTACAGCCTGCTCGACCAGATCAACGCGTCGAACGTGTCCAAGCTGACGCCGGCGTGGGTGTTCCAGGCGGGCACGCAGGGCATGCAGTCGGGTGCATCGACGTATGCGATGGAGTCCACCCCGGTCGTCGTCGACGGCGTCATGTACCTGACCGGCTACGACGGCTGGGTGTGGGCGATCGACGCGAGGACCGGGCAGGAGCTGTGGCGCTATCACCACGCCTCTCCGTATGACGTGTCGTTGTGCTGCGGCAACGTCAACCGCGGCTGTGCCGTGGCCGAGGGCAAGGTGTTCGTCACTACGTTGAACGCGCACGTGCTGGCGTTGGATGCCGAGACGGGCAAGGTCGTCTGGGATCAGGTGTACGGCGACGTCCGTGCCGGCGAGAGCGGCACGATGGCGCCGCTGATCGTCAAGGACATGGTGATCGTGGGCAGCTCCGGAGGGGAGTTCGGGGTTCGCGGTCACACCGACGCGTTCAAGCTGGAGAACGGCGAGCGCGTGTGGCGCTGCTACATGATCCCCAAGCCGGGCGAGCCGGGGTCGGAGACGTGGCCGGCCGACGGTGAGGCGTGGCAGCGGGGCGGGGCGAACTGCTGGATCACGCCGACCTACGACCCGACGCTCAACCTCCTGTACTACGGGACCGGCAATCCGTGCCCCGATTTCGATGGTGGCGTCCGCGAAGGGGACAACCTCTACACCGACAGTGTCGTCGCCGTCGACGCCGACACCGGTCAGATCAAGCACCACTACCAGTACACCCCGCACGACGTGTGGGACTACGACTCGACGATGGAGAACGTCCTGTTCGACCTCGACGGGCGCAAGCTGCTCGCGCACTTCGACAAGAACGGGTACCTGTTCATCCTCGACCGCACCGACTGCTCGTTGGTGCGGGTGGTGCCGTTCGTCGACCGCATCACCTGGGGTGAGATCGACGCCCAGGGGAAGGTCACGGCGAAGGTCTATCCCGACAAGGAGGGCGACCCCGTGCACTTCTGGCCCGGCCCTGCCGGCGCCAAGGAGTGGACACACGCCGCCTACAGCCCCAAGACCGAGCTGTTGTACGCACCGGTGGCCGACGTCGGCGCGACGGCGACGCGCCGGCGCCGGGAGTTCAAGGAGAGCATCCCGTACTGGGGTGCCGGCGTGGCGGTCGACGGCGAGGACATCGCCGGCTCGATCAGTGCGTTCGACCCCAGGACCGGCAATGAGGCCTGGCGGTGGCGCAACGACCTGCCGATGTGCGCGTCGGTGCTCGCGACCGCCGGCAATCTGGTGTTCGCCGGCGAGCCGTCGGGCAGGTTCAACGCGCTCAACGCCGAGACCGGTGACCTGCTGTGGCAGTTCCAGTGCGGCTCGGGGCATCACTCGAGCCCGTCGACCTACAGCGTCGACGGCCGCCAGTACGTCGCGGTCCCGACGGGCTGGGGCGGCTGGATCGAGGGCTTCTTGCCCAAGATGCTCGGCGCCCGCGGCGGAGCCGCGGTGTTCGCGTTCGCGCTACCGGAGTAGCGCCTCAGGCGGCACTCGACCCGCGGCCGTGAGCGGCCACCGACCTGCCCCGCCCGAACATCCGAGACGGGGCGGGTCGGCCCTCGCTAACGGAGATGATCGGCACTCTCGTCATCCTCGGCTTGACCCTCAGTCTGGATAATTTCCGGATCTCAATCGCGCTGGGGGGACTCAAGCCAACGCTGCGCACGTCGGCCACGACGTCATTGGTCTTCGGGCTGTGGGATGGCATAGCACCGCTCGTCGGGATCCTCGTCGGGCATTACCTGAGCAGCAGGATCGACGCCACCGCAGACGTGATCGCGGCGATTGGCCTCGGTGCGTACGGTCTGTTCGTCGTCGTCCGGGCGCTGCGGGAGCCCGAACACGGGGATCCCGACCTGCGGTGGGCGAGGCGCGGGCTGCCGCTGCCGTTGAGCGTCGACAACGTCGCCGCAGGCGCGAGCCTGGGGCTCCTTGGATACTCGCCCTGGCTCGCGCCGCCCCTGTTCGGAGTGGTCACGTTCGTCATGTCGATCGCGGGGCACCAGATCGGCCGCACGGTCGCTCACTTCGTACCCCGTCTTCGCACCGACTTGTTGACCGGGATCGCGTTCGTCGTGATGGCCGTGATGGTCTGGCAGGGGGTGGGCTGAGAAGGATTCTGTTTATGGCGTGCCGCGTGGGGCAGCACATTCCGTTGCTTATCACCCAAAGGAGGAGGAGTCTGATGGCAGTCGAAGGTACAAGTACTGGCGACCGCGGAAGCCTGGAGACCGCGCCACCAGCGCCACAACCGCCGATACAGGCGAGCGGCCCTGCGCTCGGACTCGCCGGCTTCGCGTTGTGCACGTTTGTTTTGTCGGTGTTCAACGCGCACCTGGTCAACACGGCCGGCCTGCCGGTTCTATTCGGGGCGTTGCTGTTCTTCGGCGGCATCGCCCAGTTCCTGGCCGGGATGTGGGAGTTCCGCGTCGGCAACACGTTCACAGCGACGGTGTTCGGCTCGTACGGCGCGTTCTGGATGTCGTTATGGGCGATCCAGGTGTTCTATGCCAAGCTGGTCCCGGCGAACGTGCTCGGTCACGCCCTCGGGCTGTATCTGTGGGCCTGGGCCGGGTTCACGTTCATGCTGTTCGTCGCCGCGCTGAAGACGAACGCCGCCGTGGCGATCACCGTGCTGTTGCTGGTGGCGACCGAGGTCGTGCTCGCGCTCGGGTACGACGGCAACAGCTTGAGCACGCTGAAGATCGGCGGCTACGTCGGGATCGCGACGGCCGCGGCCGCCTGGTACGTGATGTGGGGGATCGTGCTCGAATTCACGTGGGGGCGCGAGGTCCTGCCCGTGTTCCCACTCGTGCACGAGTAGCGGCCGCGCGCGCCATCACGCCGGATCAAGGACGGCGTGCCCGAGCACCGGGTGCGCCGTCCAGGCGCCGGCGAGCGGCGACGATCGCCGGCACCCTCGAGGACGGCAGCAGCGCTTCGGAAGCGTGAGGCATGCGGCCGTCCCGCTTCGAGAGGAAGTCGGCGTCGACTCGGGCCAGCAGCCGGTACGGGTTGGCGCCGATCAACCCGCCGAGGAGGCGTCGCAGACGCGAGACCTCGGCGCGTAGCGTCATCCGGTGCTCATCGTCGCCGAACAGTTGCCGCGTCAGCTCGCGCGCGGGCAAGCCGTCGGGCGCGAGCGCGAGCAGCACGAGCAGCTCGCTGCGCCGCGGTGAAAGCGAAAACTGTGCTCCGTGCAGGCTGACGAGCGCCTCGTCGCGGCCCAGCGCCTGGATCGTCAGCATCGGCGGCGGCTGGTCGCGTCCGTTCGCGTCGTTGCTGACGATCTGCGTTCCGGCCTCGAACGGCTCGCCTCTCAACACCACATTTGAGGCCGGCGCCACCCAGCCGCCGTCGGCGATCTCGAGCAGCGGCCCGCTGAGCCAGCTGTCGGGATGGGATGCCAGCACGCGGCCGCGGTTGTCGATCAGCGCGTACGCGCCTCTGGCCATCCGCGCCACGCGCTCGAAGAAGCTCGAGCGCAGGCGCGCGAGCGCCAGCTCATGCTCTTTGGCCATCAGCAGCTCGACCGTGCTCGCGGCCGCGCAGACGAGCGCCAGCGCGTACGGGTGCGAGGCGCGGACCCCACTCGAGACGTCGATCACTCCGAGCGTGCGGCCGGACGGGTCGTGCACGGGCGCGCCCGAGCACACCCACGCGTGGGCGGTCCGCAGGAAGTGCTCGGAGGCGAAGATCTGCACCGGGTGGTCGACCGCAAGCGCGGTGCCGATGCCGTTGGTGCCGACGGCCGGCTCCGCCCACAGGTGGCCGGGCGTGAAGCAGATCGACTCGGAGGCCGACAGCACCTTCGGATGGCCGGTGGACCACAGCAGGCAGCCGTCCGCGTCGGCGACCACGACGATGTGGCCGGCGTCGTAGGCGAACGCGCTCAACGTCCGCTCGATAACGTCGGCGTATCGGCGCAGCGGATGCTCGCTCCATCGGTCACCCGCATCCGCGACCGACACGGGGGCGACGCGCGGGGTGCACGGGTCGATGCCTGCGGTGCGCGACCGCTCCCACGACGCCTTGACGACGGGCCGCACCACCCCGACGTCGCGCATTCGACCTTCGCCGAGCGCCAGCTCGTGCGCCCGCGCGAGCGTCCGTGCCTGCTTGAGCGCGGTCTCGCCAAAGGATGCGCCCACCCACGGATTGCGTCCGGTCTGCAGTCGCTGACTCCGCGACATCATCTCCTCAAGCCTCTCAGGGCGAAAACGCCCGATCGCTCGTCTGCCGGTATGACGTCACTGCCCATCGTACTGATCATTGATGAGCGCGTCCGGGCATCACGAGCCGGCTACGCGGCAGCGCGCGTCTCCATCAGCCCCGCGACCGACAAACGCCGGGCGCATGAGCGCGCGACCTCGTCACGCGTGCGAGCAGGGACGGCGTCGCCCCACGCCTCGGCGGCAACCTGCGCGCGCGCCAACAGCTCCTCGATCAGGTCAGCGGACGGCTTGGTCTCCACCAGGCAGCGCAGCCCGAAGCCGATGTGCCAGCGTTCGTCGAGCTCGATGCGCTCGACTCCCTCGCGCACCCCTGGCAGGGTCCCGTCCGCCAGGTCGTCGAGCAGCGCGCGCTGCCCGGCGGAGAACACGATTCCTTCGAGCACCATGTGATAGAGCGCGAGCCCCTCGCACAGCTGCGCCTCACCTGCGGCCAGCTCTGCGGCCACCGTCGGCAGCCGGTCGTCGAACAGCTCCAGCACGTCGACGGGGACGTGCTCGCGGGCGGCCTGGCGTCGCTGCGCCGGCGTCGCGCCCGGCAGCCCCAGCACCTCGGCGGCGACGCGGTCAAACAGCCGCGCGTGTCGCTGCTCGTCGACGCGCTGCAAGAAGAACACCCATGACACCAGCGTCTCATCGGACGCCATCGCGGTGTTCTCGGCAACCGGGCCGAACGGCTGGAGGTGCTCGGAGACCGCTTCCTCGGCGACGCAGAAACCGGCGAGCAGCGTCATCAGGCGGTCGCGACGTGCGGCGGGGAGCTCCGGCCAGGCACGGGCGTCCACGCTGAAGTCGATCGCCGCCGGGTCCCACTGCAGGCGGCCCACGATGCGAGCGAAGAACGTGGGCCAGAAGCTCGCGGTGCCAATGCCCGAGCTCGCCCGCTCATACCGGTCGCGATCTGGTTGCATGCGTCAGTCGCGGCACTCGTGGCCCGGGACCACCGACGGCGCGATCGGGTCGCGCCACGGAGAGTCACCGGCCGCCCTGCGGCGCCGGGGCCGAATCAGCCTTCGCCTACCGGTGATACAGGTACGAGGTGACCTCGGAACAGAGGGCAACAAACTCGAATTCGGGCTTGATCCACTGCATATCGGTTACTCCTCCTGCGGGGACGGGTTCGATCCGATCCGTAAGGGCAACCTAACACGCGCGAGACGGTCGCACAGGGTTGCTGATGGGTTGCAGTCAGCCTGTTTGGCGCCGGGAGGCTGCGGGCGCGAGCGATTGCGATTACCGTTGCCACGGTCATGCCCGGCCCGCTGCTCGCGATCGACGGCCCGTTCGTCATGTACCGCTCGTTCTTCGCGCTGCCGGACTCGATCACCGACTCAGGCGGCCACCCGGTCAACGCGCTGCTCGGCGCCGTCAACCTGATCCTGCGGATCGGCGCCGACGCCGGCCCGCGGGCGACCGTCGTCTGCTGGGGCGCGGAGGCCGCCGCCTACCGCACGGAGCTGTACCCCTCCTACCACGCGTCGCGCCCTCCGGTGCCCGACGCTCTGCAGTGGCAGTTCGACCGCGCACCGGCGCTGTTCGATGCGATGGGCTGGGCGTCGATCGGCTCGGACGTGCTCGAGGCCGACGATCTGCTCGGTTCGCTGGCGCTGGCCGAGACGGCCGCCGGCGGGCGCACGATGATCATGACCGGCGACCGCGACATGTACCAGTGCGCGACCGATGCGGTCTCGGTCGTGTTCCTCAAGCAGGGCTCCAGCGGCTTTCAAAAGGTCGACCCCGACGAGGTCGTCGCGCGCTATGGGATCGGGCCGGAGCTGGTCCCGGACTTCATCGCGCTGCGCGGCGACCCGTCCGACGGGCTGCCCGGCGCGCCCGGGATCGGCGCGAAGACCGCGGCCGACCTACTGCGCCGCCACGGCTCGCTCGAGGAGGCGATTGCGGCCGCCGACGCCGAACGACCGCGGGTCGGGGCCGCGCTGCGCGACCATGCCGACGAGCTGCGCGCGTTCAAAGACATCGCGACCCTGCGGACCGGGGACATCGACCGTCCGCCCGACCGGGAGACCGACCTCGCCGGCGGCGCGAAGGCCGCGCGCGGCTACGGCATGAACCGGCTCGCGGAGCGGTTGGAGTCCGCGGGGTCGCCAGCCGACTTGTGAAAGGCGGGCGCTACGGAGTGAACTTGACGGTGATCACGTCGCCGTCGGCGACGACGTAGTCGCGGCCCTCGAGCCGCAGCGTGCCCCGCTCGCGCGCGCCCGCGTAGCCGCCGGCGTCGCGCAGCGCATCCCAGCTGACGACCTCGGCGCGGACGAAGCCGCGTTGGATGTCTGAGTGGATCAGCCCCGCCGCATGCCACACCGAGAGGCCGCGGCGCAGATGCCACGACTGCGCCGGCTTGTCCTCGCCGGCGGTGAAGAACGCGACCAGCTGCAGCAGCTCGAAGGCGCCGCGCACGACCGTTTCGAGGCCCGACTCCGCCAGGCCGAGGTCGTCGCGCATCGCGGCGGCCTCCTCGTCGGACAGCTCGCCGAGCTCGGCCTCGAGCCGCGCCGACACGGCGACGGCCTTGGCGCCGACGGTCGCCGCGTGCTCGGCGATCGCGCTCGGGACCTCGTCGGAGCCTTCGTCGACGTTGGCGACGAACAGCACCGGCTTGGCCGTCAGCGGCGACAGGTCGCGCATCGCGTTCGGCGCGTCGGCCGGCGGCGGCACCGTACGCGCCGGTTTGCCGGCCTGCAGCGCCTCGATCACCTGCGCCAGCCACTGGGCTTCGGCGATCGCCTGGCGGTCGCCCGACTTGGCCTGCTTGGCCACGCGCTCGTGACGGCGCTCGGCCTGCTCGAGGTCGGCGTACACCAGCTCCGTCTGGATCGTCTCGATGTCGGCGATCGGATCGACGCGGCCCTCCGGGTGCACAACGCCCGAATCGGTGTGGGCGCGGACGACGTGGACGATCGCGTCGGTCTCACGGATGTTGGCGAGGAACTGGTTTCCCAGGCCCTCGCCCCGGTGCGCGCCGGCGACCAGGCCGGCGATGTCGTGGAACGCGATCGTGTCGGGGACGATCTTCGAAGCCTTGACGATGTCGGCGATCTCGGTCAGGCGCTCGTCGGTGACCGGCACGATCGCGACGTTGGGATCGATCGTCGTGAACGGGTAGTTGGCGGCCTCCGCCGAGACGCCGGTCAGCGCGGTGAACAGCGACGACTTGCCGGCGTTCGGCATGCCCACGATCCCGACCTTCATCGGCATCCGGTCACCCCCGATCTGCGCGCGCCGATCGCAAGCGCCGATCCCAGGGCCGCACCGGCGACGACGTCGGACGGGTAATGGACGCCGAGGTACGGGCGGCTCACGGCGAACAGCGCCGCCATCGCATACAGCGGCGCGGCGGGGATCAGCGCCCCGTAGACGCCGACCGCGGTGAACGACGTCGTCGCGTGCGCGCTCGGGAACGACAGCCTTGTCACCGTCGAGGTGAGCGGCGGCAGCCCCGGCAGCTGCGGGCGGGGGCGGCGCACGACGAACTTGATCGCGGTGTTGATCGCGTAGCTCGCGGCGACGGCGCCGGTTGCCCGCAGCCATTGTGTCCGGCGGCTCGCGTCGGTCAACGCCCCCGCGCTGCCGAGCGCGAGCCAGCAGGCCGCGTGCTCGCCGGTCTTGGAGAATGCGGCGACGGCGCGGTCAAGCGCGGGCGTGTGGCCGCGCGTGCGCGCGACCAGCAGCAGCCGGTGATCGAGCTGGGCGGACACGGCCGCTGACTCTAGTCGTGGGCGTGTGGGCAGCTCCGGCGCGCGTTCGGCGCCGCGCGCGGGGGCCCACGCGGCGGGGCGCCCGGCGGTTCAGCCGCGCGTGGGGCGCCCGCGGGTCAGCCGCGCGCGGCGACGGCGCCGAGCCGCGCGGGCGAGTCGTCGTCACAGTCGGCGAAGAACCCGCCGACTACGTCGAGCAGCTGCTCGATCCCGTCGGCCGCGTACAGCGTCGGCTGGTAGACGGTGATGTCGTACTCGTGCGTGCCCATCTCGGCGATGTCGAGCGGGCGGATCTCGGCCGAGCGGAACTCGTCGATCTCGCCGAACGAGGAGAGCAGGCCGGCGCCGTACGCGTGCAGCTGGCGGCCGAATCCCGGCTCGGACTCGTAGACGACGCCGAACTCGATCGAGAACCAGAACACCGACGAGAAGAAGTCGCGTCCGGCCTTCGTCTCCAGCCGTCGTGCGGCGTGCCCGGCGAGCCGGTTGAGCTCGGCCAGCCGCGGCGACGCGAGCATCCCGCCGTGGCCGACGACCTCGTGGATCAGGTCTGGCTCCGGGGTGTACAGCGGCTGCGCGTGATGGCGCACGTACTGGGTGGAATGGAACACGCCGTCGGCGAGCGAGCCGTAGAAGTCCTCGAAGCAGACCAGGCCGGCGGCCGGCACGTAGCGAAAACCGGTCAGCGGCTGCAGGCGTGCGGACACCTCGTCGAGCTGGGGGATGTGGTCGGTCGGCAGCGCCAGCCGGTCCATCGCCTGGCGGTAGTCGAGGCACGCCAGGCGCTCGTGCTTGGGCGCAAGCTCGGCGCGGACCGTGCGCCACACGCCCTGCTCCTCCTCGGTGTAGTCGATCTGCGGCACGGGCGCGCCGGGCGGGCCGGCCTCCCACTGCAGCGCGGCCGAGGCGATCTCGTTGCGGCGGCGGCGATACTCGGGGTCGGCGACGCCGGGATGGTTGTCGGCAAGGTGGACCGTGACCGAGCCGTCGTCGGCGGTCGTCACCGGTGCGTACAGGCGGCCTTCCTCAAACATGAGCGTGCGCAAATCGTATGGCCATCACGCAATGATCGGACCGTTCTGCGGGTATCTCAAGCCCGATCCATTGCGTCTCTGTCATACTTCACGCGGGCATGGACGCAACGGATGACACGATCGTTGCGCTGCTGCGAGAGAACGCACGGCGGTCGTTTCAGGACATCGGCAACCACGTCCACCTGTCGGCGCCGGCGGTCAAGCGTCGCGTCGACCGGCTCGAGCGCCAGGGCGTGCTGCTCGGCTACACGGCGATCGTCGACCCCGAGGCGTTCGGCTGGCACGCGGAGGCGTTTGTCGACCTCTATTGCGACGGCGGCATGCCCGCGGATGCCATCAAACGCGCCGTCGAGGGCGAGCCCGGCGTCGTCTCTGCGCACACGGTCGCGGGCGAGGCGTCGGCGCTGCTGCACGTGATGGCGCACGACACGAAGGCGTTGGAGCTGGCGCTCGAGCGGATCCGCGCGACGCCGGGCGTGACGCGCACGGTCACCGAGGTCGTGCTCTCGACGCTGTTCGCTCGGTGAATGTGGGCCGCGGGTCGTCCGCGAGGCGGCCGTGGACGTGCATGTCGTGCCAGCCGTCGCCGTGCAGCGCGTGTCCGCGCAGCGTGCCCTCGTAGCGAAACAGGGCGCGGTCGGCGACGCGGCACGATCCCTCGTTGCCGATCGAGTGCAGCAGTCCGAGGCGGTGCAGGCCGAGCTCATCGAACGCCCAGTCGGCGAGCACGCACGTGGCCCGGGCACCGACGTTTGCACCGCGATGCTCGGGCGCCACCCAGTAAGCGACCTCGCCGACCCCCTCGGCGAGGTCGAGCTGATTCAGCCCGGCGCGGCCGAGAGGCGTGTGGTCGTCGTCTGGGTCGACGATCGCCCAGTCGATCGCGGTCTCGCGCTCGCGGCCGCGCTCACGCTCGGCCAGCCAGGCACGCGCCTCGCGCTCGTCGGCGAGTGTGCGGGCATGCCATCGCGCGATCTCCGGGTCGGCGTAGGCGGCGATCAGCGCCGGCACATCGGCGTCGCGCCACGGTCGCAGCCGCAGGCCGTAGCCGTCGATGACCGGCTGGGTGCGCGCGGCGAGCGCGCCCGCCGCGACGACGGGCTCGATCAGGCTCGGCATGTGGGTCCGGGGTCAGCGGGTCAGCCGCCGAAGCCGACCCGGTGGGCCTCGGTGTCGACCAGCACGTAGACGACCTTCGACAGATCGATGTCGACGGTGCCGTCCTCGGCCTGCAGCTCGTGCCAGCCGCCGGAGGCGAGCGCGTCGCGCAGTCCTTTGAGGCTGTCGGAGGGGACCCGGGCGCTCAGCACCGGGCCGCCGGCGAAGCCGATGCTGACCTTCTGGGGCTTGTCATCAGGCATGTGTCGTCTCCACGATCTCGGTCAGGACCCCGCCGGTGGAGGCGGGGTGCAGGAACGCCACCCGCGTGTTGCGGATCCCGTGGCGGGGCCGCTCGTCGATCAGGCGCATCCCGGCCTTTGCGCACGCCGCGAGCGCGTCGTCGACCGACGCCACCCGGTAGGCGACGTGGTGCATGCCGGGGCCGTTGCGCTCGAGAAAACGGCCGACGCCGGTGTCGGGCGAGATCGGCTCGATCAGCTCGATGTGGGAGTCGCCGACGTCGAGCAGCGCCGCGTGGACGCCCTGCTCGTCGATCGTCTCACGGTGCACGAGCTCCATCTGCAGCGTGTCGCGGTACAGCACCAGCGCTTCGTCGATGCTCGGCACGGCGACGCCGACGTGATCGATCGCGGACAGCATCGGGCCGGGAGCTTACTTTGCGCGGTCCGGGTCGCGGGCGGCGAGGATCGCACGGTGCTGGTCCGCGAGCTGCGTCGGCTCCTGGGTCAGGCGCCGATAGGTGATCCGCAGCGTCGCGAAGCCGAGCTCGAGCGCCAGCGCGTCGCGGCGGCGGTCCTGCTCGAAACGGTCCGGGAGCTGGTGGTCGCGGTAGCCGTCGAGCTCGATGATCAGCTTGTGGCGCTCGTAGAGCGCGTCGACCTCGAACCCGTGCCAGGCCGCCTCAAATTGCGGGATCGGCAGCCCCGATCGTTCGAGGAAGGCCCGGTACAGGTGCTGGAAGACGCTGCGACTCGGCGCCTCGCCGGGATCGACCAGCCGCACGGCACGCGGACAGCTCGCGTACAGGCGCTGCAGTCCGGCGAGCGTGAGGTCGCCGTTGCGGCGCGCCTCGTGGACCGCCCGGGTGAACTGCACGTCGGTCAGGCGCGAGGAGATGTCGGCGAGCGTGCGGGCGGTGGTCGTGACGCGGATCGCGTCGCGGACGGTGACGTCGGCACGGGTCAAGGTGCGCGTCTGATGCGACCGGATCCCTCGCCGCCGGTGCTCGAGCGCGGAGCTGATCTCCGGGATGCGCGGCCAGCGGCGCAGCTCGTAGAGCGCGGCGGCGGAGTCGTGGGAGAGGGCCGCGCGGGGTCCGCAGGCGAGGACGGCCGCCTCGGCGAACGCCAACGGCGTGCGTTCGGCGTGGCCGACGAAGTAGACGCCCTGATGGACGCGGATCAGCCGGCCCGCGGCGCACCGAGCGCTGATAGCGCGGTGGCTCAGGCCGAGCTTTCGTAGCGCCGCGTTCGTGATCAGCCCCCGTGGCGTGGCTGACTCCGCAATTTCGGCGTCTATAGGTAAGTTCCGTAGCAACCCACTCGTGTAGAGGGGTGCGGGAGACGGTTTTCACCCCCCTTACGAGACGGGTTTCAGGCGGGGGTTGGGTGAAAACCGTCTCCCGACCTTGCTGCAGGCGCGGCCGTCGAGCAGCACGATGTCGGCGGTGAAGTCGTTGTTGCCGCGGATCAGCGAGGAGCCGACGCCGTAGGCGTCGACGGGCACGCCCAACGCCTCGAACTCGCGGATCCGCTGCGCGGTGAACCCCCCGGACGCGACGATCTTCACCTCACCGAACCCCGCGCCGTCCAGCGCCCCGCGCACCTTCTCGACCAGCCGCGGGTTGACGCCGGTCGGGTCGAAGCCGCCCATCTCGTCCCACAGCGAGCGGTCGACGAGCTGCTCGGAGGTGTCCAACCGCACGCCCCACAGCTTCGGCCCCAATGCG
>DASUHF010000013.1:0-4160 GCA_036273655.1 Solirubrobacteraceae bacterium
CGCTCGCGCGCGACCTGCCCGAGCGGATCGACCTCGTGCTGCTCGACGGCGCCAAGAGCCTCTACCCGACGGTGCTGACGATGCTCGAGGAGCGGCTGCCGTCGGGCGCGCTGATCGTCGCCGACAACGCCGACTCGAGCCCGGAGTACCTGCAGCGGGTCCGCTCCCCCAATGGGGGCTACACGTCGGTCCCGTTCGGCGGCGACGTCGAGTTGTCGATGCGCAAGTGACTCCGTGTCAGGATCGGTTGATCACCGCTCGATCCCGCCCGCGCGAAGCTTGGACAGATACCCCCCGATTTCAAGGGGTAAATGTCCAAGCTTCCGCGAGCCCGCAGCGGCGCGACCAGATGACCGCCCGGGCGAATCACACGCGCAAGTTCACGATCACCCATCCTGGCAAACGAGCATCGCCGCGTACGATCGGGCGTCATGACCCCCGAAGCCACGCTCGAGCAAACCGACCACGGGATGGTCCCAACGACATCTGGCTGGTTCGTGCTCAACGCGCAGGACGCGCGCTGGGGGCACACGCCGGGGATGGGTTACGGCCTTGCGCTGACCGGAGTCGACGAGCAGGAGGCCGAGACGCTGTTCGGAATGCTCGGGATGGCGATCCGGGTGATGAACCCGGGCGAGCCGAGCACCACCTACCACTGGGAGACCGAGCAGGAGGACTTCCTGGTGGTGTTCGGCGAAGCGATCCTGATCATCGAGGGCCAGGAGCGAACGCTGCGTCAGTGGGACTTCGTGCACTGCCCGCCACAGTCGAGGCACGCGTTCGTCGGCGCCGGGACCGGCCCGTGCGTGCTGCTGTGCGCCGGCTCTCGCCAGTTCCAGAAGGACGGGCCGTGGGGCTGGTACTGCGCGGATCCGGTCGCCGAGCGCTACAACGCCAGCGCACCGCAGGACACCCAGGACACGGAGCTCGCGTACGCGCGATTCCCGCCTGGCCGCTTCACGCGATACCCGCCGAACCTGCTGCCCGAGTAGCGCGCTGCTCAGCCGTCGCGGCCCGAGAGCGCTTCGACGATCGTCAACAGCGCCGAGTGATAGAGGTCGCCGTCGCCGCGGGCCTTGACCGCCGCCATCAGCTGCGTGACGACCGCGCCGAGCGGCAGCACCACGTCGGACGTCGAGGCGGCCGACTCGAGGATCCGCAGATCCTTGTCGTGCAGCGCCGCGCGGAAGCCGGGCTTGAAGTCGCGCGCGACCATCGCGGCGCCCTTGCGGGCGAGCACGGTCGACCCCGCCAGGCCGCCGCCGAGCACCTCCAGGGCCGCGTCCAGCTCGACGTCCTGCGCCTCGAGGAACACGATCGCCTCGGCGACGAGCTCGATCGTGCCGGCGACGATCAGCTGGTTGGCGGCCTTGACCGTCTGGCCCGAGCCGGGCTGGCCGACGTGGACGATCGTCTGACCGACCGCGTCGAAGATCGGCCGGGCGCGCTCGAACGCGGCGGCCGAGCCGCCGACCATGATCGACAGCGTGCCGTCGATCGCGCCGCCCTCGCCGCCGGAGACGGGCGCGTCGAGCAGCTCGATCCCCCGCGCGGCCGCCTCGCTCGCCAGCCGCGACGATACGTCGGGGCGGATCGTTGAGCAGTCGACGATCAGCGTGCCCGTGGGGAGCGTGGCGACGAGGCCATCGTCGCCGCCGAGCACCGACTCGACGTCGGGCGAGTCGGGCAGCATCGTCAGCACCGCGTCGGCGCCCGCGACCGCCTCGGTGACCGAGCCGGCGGCGGTGCCGCCCGCCGCAACGAGCGGGCCGCCCTTGGTGCCGCTGCGCGAGTAGCCGCTGACCGCAAAGCCGGCGGCGGCGAGGTTGACGGCCATCGGGCTGCCCATGATCCCGAGGCCGATCACCGCGATCCGGCTGCCGGGGGCGATCGGCGTGCTCATCGGATCGCCGCCGCACGCTCGTCGACCGGCAGCCAGCCGAAGCTGTCGGCGCTTGATCCGCTCGGCACGTACTCGAGCGCGATCCACCCGTCGTAGCCGGCGTCGAGCAGGCGCGTGGTCCAGCCGCGGAGGTCGAGCTCGCCCGTGCCAGGCTCGTGGCGGCCGGGAGCGTCGGCGATCTGGACGTGCACGATGTCGTCGGCCCAGCTGTCGATCGCCGCCGCGACGTCGTCGCCGTTACGGGCGAGGTGGAAGAAGTCGGCGAGCAGGCCGATGTTGTCGACTCGCCCCTCGCGGCGAACACGATCGGCGATCGCCATCGCGTCGGCGGCGGTGCGCAGCGGGTACGGCTTCGGACCCGAGACCGGCTCGACCATCACGGTCGCGCCGATCGACCCGGCCGCTCGCGCGGCATCGATCAGCGCGGCGACGCCGAGCTCGTCCTGCTCGCTCGCCGCCACGCCGTCCACGCGGTTGCCGAACAGCGCGTTGAAGCGCCTGGTGGCGAGCCGGCCGCCGAGACCGATCACCAGCTCGATGTTCTCCCGGAACTCATTCGTGCGCGCGGGGATCGAGGCGACGCCGCAGTCAGGCCCGAGCAGGTCGCCGGCGAAGAAGTTCAGCCCGACGAGCTGCACCCCGGCATCGCGTACCGCCGCTGCGAAGGCGTCGAGCTCGGCGTCGGACACGGTCGGCGTCTGCCACGGCCACCAGAACTCGATCGCGTCAAAGCCGGCGGCACGGGCCGCCGCGGGCCGCTCGAGCACGGGCAATTCCGTGAAGATCAGCGAGCAGTTGACGGCGTAGCGGGGAACGTGCGTCACGTGGACACCGGGTCGTCGGCTGCAACCAGGCGGTGCACGACGTACGGAGTGTGCACGAGGAATGCGTCAGGGTCCTCGTTGGCCGCGCCCAGCACCGACAGCTGGGTCTGGCGCATCTCGTCCTCGGCGCCCGCTTGGCGGATCGCCGGCAGAATCGCCGCGGCCACCGGGTGATCGAGGTTGGAGTCCACATACGCCTCGACCGAATCGGCGTGGATCGGCAGCCAGTGCGTGGTCGTCGTATCGAGCACGAGGCCGGCCTGCGCCGCCAGCGGGCCGACCACGGCCGGGTCGTGCCAGGCGACCCGGGGGGCGGGGCGGGCGTCGCTCACCCGGGCGATGATCTGGCCGACGGCGCCGAGCATCGCGTCGATCGGGCCGTCGGGCACCCAGGCACTGATCACCACCCGCCCCGTGCGCCGCAGCGCGCGGCGGATCTCGCCCAGGGCAGCGACCGGATCGGTTGCGAAGACGACGCCGAACGCCGACAAGACCACGTCGGCGCAGGCGGTGTCGACCGGCAGGCGGTGCAGGTCGCCCTCCCGCAGCTCGAGCTGCACCCCGGCGTCGCGCGCTCGCTGTGCCGCCACCCCGAGCAGCCGTGGCGCATTGTCGATACCGACGACCCGGCCCCCGTGCCGCGCGGCCACGATCGCGGCGTTGCCGGTGCCGCACGCCAGGTCGATCACCCGCTCGCCGGCGGTCACGTTCGCGGTCTCGACCACGAGGTCGGAGACCGGCGCCAGCTCGACCCCGGCAGTCGTCTCGTAGCTGCCCGCGTCCCAGTCGACCATCGGCACCACCGTAGCCGCCCGGCGCCTTCGGCGACCGCGCGGTCGTCTGCACCCCGACATCTAGGGGCACGTCTGGGGTAGCAGAGGTGCGCGCCGGGTCTAGCGGGTGCACGCTCGACCGCGCCGGCGAGCCTCGAAAGGAGTGCACTGAGCTGGGGGAGAAATATCGTCAGGACCGGAGCGGTTCTGCCGGCTTGCGCGGCCGCGGCCACGCTGATGGCGCAGACGGGGGTGGCAAACGCGGCCAGCCGCGGGTACGACGTGCACAAGAGAGCCATCACACGCTACGGTTGGAGAAGGCCGAGAAGGTGCCCACGGTGTTGTGTAACAGCTCCATCTGCGTGCCCACCCATCACCCGATCGATTTCGAGGGTCGGCCCGGGGACGGCAGCGAGCTGAGGCCGTCGCATACGTAGCGCTGGGAGCTCAAGTGGGGGCTAGGCCGCACCTATGCCGCCGTGCTGAAGTACAAGATCGTCGGCACCGACGCGACGTTCAAGGCGACGATCGAGACCTCGACGTTCAGCAACGACTCGGCTTGTAAGGTCGTCCCGGCGAGCGCCGGCCGGTGCACTGCCGGCGGGACCAGGATCGTCTTCAAGAACCCCTGATCCGGCTCGGGGAGCGCGCCTCAGCCAC
>DASUHF010000014.1:0-8660 GCA_036273655.1 Solirubrobacteraceae bacterium
GCGCGCTCAACACCGACATCCGCAACTGGATCGACACCTGGAACGAGAACCCCCGCCCGTACGTGTGGACCAAGCCCGCGGAACGCATCCTCGAGTCGATCGCCCGGTACTGCCAACGAATCAATCCGACGGCACACTAGACGAGCGTGTGCGCTGAGCGTGCTCGCGGAAGAGCGGCGTCGCGACCCCCAGCCGCCGGCGACGCGCGTTTTGGCGTTTAGCGGCGTGCGCCGCGGATATGCCATGACCGTGGCCAGCTATGCCTTCACCGCCCCGCAGGCCGAGATCGTGACCGGCGACGGCGTGCGGGCGATCGTCGGCGACGAGGTCGCCGATCGCATCGCCACGCGCTTTGCGGGCGCCCGCCCCGACGCCGAGGGCAACGTCCACGTCGACCTCGGCGACGATCAGCTCGCGGTGATCGCGGCGCTGCGCGAGATCTCGCCGGACGCGGAGGAGTCGAGCGACCAGCAGGCGGCCGAGACGCTGCTCAAGGGCCTGGCCGGCACCGCCTGACGACGGTCAGCGCCAGCCACGACGGCCGCTGCGCATCATGGTCGATCCGCTGACGCGCGGCGAAGTGGCGAGCCTCGTCCTGCCGGCCGGTGTTCAGGTTGCGATCCCAGCGCGGAAACGAGCTTGAGGTGACGTGCACCCGGAGGCGGTGGCCGCGACGGAACAGGTTGCAGGTCGACCACAGGTCGATCTGGTGGTGCCGCGGCTCGCCGGCGTCGTCGCCCACGCGCAGGATGCCGTCGCAGAGCGTGTACGAGATGCCGTTGGGATGCACGTCACACAGCCGCGCGACCCAGTCCGTCGACGGCGCCGAGCTGCGCGCATGCAGGACGACGCGGACCGGTCCGGCGACCTCGAGGTCGGCCGTGAGCGGCGCCGACGTGAACACGAGCACGTCCGGCCGCGCCTCGACCGCGGCCTGATCGGCGGGCCCGAGCGGCTCGGGCGTCGCCGTCGGCGCGCCTACGGAGCCGCTTGGGACCGGGTCGGCGGGGTCGTACACGAACTCGCTGACGGGCTCGCGTGCGTCAGGTGGGTCCGCGCTCAGGCCGCCGCCCGCGCGCAGATACCAGCGCTGCTCGGTTGCGCCCGGCGGCGGCCACGACCGTTCCTCACGCCAGCGGTTGGCGCCCATCACGAACACGCGCACCGGCGGGCGCTCGAACCCGCGGCCGGCGTCGGGCGCGAGATGACCGGCGAACCACTCGAGCTGCATCGCGGTCAGGTCGTCGGGCCCGCCCGCCGGTCCTCCGTCGCGGCGCGCTCGCGTCCCGAACGGCAGCTCGCCGATCGTGTCGGAGAAGTTGGCGTGCGACCACGGTCCGATCACGATCCGGCTGTCGCGGCCGAGCGTCGTCATCGCCGCGTGGTTGTCGAGCACACCCTGGATGAACGCGTCGTGCCAGCCGCCGATGCCGAGCACCGGCACGTGCACGCGGTGCTGCCTACCCGCCACCCGGCACGCGCTCGCGCCAGCGGCGCCCTCGCGGGCGAAGCCGAGCCCCGGCACCCCGTGACGCGCGAGCACCGCCGCAGTCGACGCCGGCAGCTGCCAGAGATCGCGCTGCGCGAGCCCGTCGAGCGTGTCGAGCAGGCTTTGCACCCGGCTCTCGACCCGCTCGGGGGCGTCGCCGCCGCGCCGCAGGAAGTCGATCCCCTGTTCCAGTCCCCACACCAGCCCGGAGACGAACTCGCGCGCGCCGCCGCGGTGCAACAGCCCGTCGTCGGGGTCAGACCAGGTCAGCGCGGGCGCGATCGCGCGCAGCGACGGTGGCTGCGAGATCGCCGCCAGCCATTGCGTGTTGCCCCAGTAGGACAGACCGAACATGCCCACCCGCCCGTTGGAGCCAGGCAACCGCGCTGCCCACTCGACGGTGTCGAAGCCGTCGCTTGACTCGTGCAGGAACGGCTCCCAGCCGCCATCTGAGGCGAATCGCCCGCGCACGTCCTGCACGACGACCATGAACCCGGCGGCCGCGGCGCGCACCGGATCCAGCCACGCCGAGGCGCCGGGCAGGTCCTTGCCGTACGGGGTGCGTGTCAACAGCGTCGGCCATGGCCCGGGCGCCGCAGGCCGGTAGACGTTGGCGCGCAGGACGACGCCGTCACGCATCCGCGCCGGCACGTCGCGCGTGATCGTCAGCGCGGTGATCGGTGTCTCGCGGGCGGCGATCACCGGGGGGAGGAGAGGGGCGCCCCGGTGGCGCAGCGGCGGCTCGGCGCGATCGCCGCCCGCGAAGCTCCGATCACGTCAGATAGGCCTTGCCGAGGAAGATCGCGAACCCGTTGACCTGGACACCGCCGACGTGGCTGCTCGTCGCCGCGAGGATGTCGACGAAGTACGGGATCACCAGCGGCGTCTGCGCCAGCAGCAGCCGCTCTATCTTGCCGGCGATCGAGCGCTGCGTCTGCAGGTCGACGGCGGCCACGTACTGCTTGACGAGGCTGTCGTAGGTCTTGTTCTTGAAGCGCGCGGCGTTCCACGGGCCGTTTGACTGAAGCGGCGCCTCGAGGAACACGTTCGGGACGCCGCGGTCACCGTACTCGACGAGGCTCATGATCGCGTCCAGCCAGTCGGAGTTGCCGTACGTCGCCTTGCCGTAGTAGGCCGACAGCGTCTCGACCTTGAGGTTGATCTTGACGCCGATCTTGGCCGCGGATTGGGCGATCACCTGCGCCAGCGTGGCGATCTCCTCCTGCTGGCCGGTCGTCAGCGTCGTCGTGAAGCCGTTTGGGTGGCCGGCGGCCGACAGCAGTGCCTTGGCCTTGGCGATGTCCTGGGTGCGCTGCGGAACGCTCGTGTTCGTCGAGGCGAACTTGGGCGCGAACGGGCTGTCGTTGCCGACCTGACCATCGCCGGCCAACAGCGCCTGCACCATCGCCGGACGGTCCAGCGACAGCGCGATCGCCTGGCGCACGCGCGCGTCGGTGAACGGCGCCATGTCGTTGCGCATCGACAGCTCGCGATGGCTGGCCGACTGCACCTTGATGATCTTGTAGGTCGAGTTCTTCAGCAGCGCCTCGGCCCCCTGCGGGGCGAACTGGGAGACGACATCGACCTGCCCGCCCTGCAGCGCCAAGATCATCGCCTGCTGCCCCGCGTAGAAGTCAAACGACGTCGCCGAGAGATGGGGCGGTCCGCCCCAGTGGTCGGGGTTGGCGACGAAATGGGCGCTCTGGTTCTGCGTGTAGCTCTGCAGCTTGAACGGTCCGGTCCCGACGAACGTCCGCTGCCATTTGGCGAAGTCGGTGCCGCTGGGCACGATGATCAGGTTGTAGTTGTCCGACGAGATGATGTACGGGAAGTTCCCGTTGGCCGACTCGAGGTGGAACGCGACCGTGTACGGGTCGACCTTGACGACGCCGTCCGGCTTGAGCACGCCGGTGAACGTCGACAGCGCGTTGGAGGCGTTCTTGGGGTCGGTCTGCTGCTTGAACGTGTAGACGACGTCGTCGGCGGTCATCGTCTTGCCGTTGTGGAACTTGACGCCCTTGCGCAGCTTGAACGTCCACACCGTGCCGTCGCCGTTGTGGCTCCAACTGGTCGCGAGCATCGGCTCCAGCCGCCGTGTGGCTCCGTTGTCGAACGTCAGGAACTCGCCGGTCTGCGTCAGCATCGTCGAGCCGCCCAGGTCCGCGATCGTCATCGGGTTGATCGCGGCGGTGGGCGTCTGCGCCGCGAGCTTGAGCGTCCCGCCCTTCTTCGCAGCCCCAGCCGCCGACGATGCCGAGGACGGCGACGAGTTGGCGCCGCCACACGCGGCGAGCGCCGCCGCGATGAACGTACTGGACATCCCGACCGCAGCGCCTCTGCGCATGAACTCCCGGCGGCTGAGCCGGCCGGCGGCGAGCTCGTCGAGGTGGTGGTTGACGATCTCTGAGCGGTCGATGCGCAGCGCGTCGAGCTTGGAGGCCATTGGTCCCTTCATCCTTTCGTGGCGGTGGCGCCGGGCGTCACCCGCAGGGCGTCCGCAAAGAACTCGTCGATCAGGTCGATGAGCCGGTGGAACGTGGGGTGGTCGTCGAACATCCACTCGGTGTGCCCGGCGCCCTCCAGGTACACCAATCGCTTCGGTTCGCCGGCGCGGTCGAACAGCGACTGCGCCTCTTGGGGCCGGTGCAGCTCGTTGCCGTCGCCGTGGACGATCAGCAACGGGCGGCCGGCCAGCCGTGAGACGGCACGCTCGGGGCTGAAGCGCAGCAGCAGCTCGGCCGACTGCAGCGTCACGCCGCTGCCGTAGCCGGGAGCCTTGTACAGCTCGTCGAGCACGTAGGGCGAGGTGCGCCCGTCGAGGTCGAGTCGGACGATGTCCCACGGCGACGTGATCTCCGAGCGGCCGATCGTCGCGCGGCGCGTGCGGTCGGCCTCGATTCGCTCTAGGAGCTGGTTCCAGGACTCCTCGTCGTGCATGCTGCGGGTGGCGCGCGCGCCGTCGCCGATCGCGTTGATCGCCGCCACCGCGCGCACGCGCGGATCATCGCTGGCCTCGGCGATCACGACGCCGCCGCCGAGCGCCCAGCCGAGCAGCCCGATGCGGTCGGCGTCGACCAGCTCGCAGCCGCCGAGTCGATCGACCGCGGCGCGGACGTCCTCGGCCCAGTCCTGGGGTGTCAGCCGGCCGCGCTCGCCCTCGCTGGCGCCGAAGCCGCGGTAATCGAATGTCAGCACGGCATATCCCCGCGGCGTCAGCGCGCGCGCGAACCGCTCGGGATGCAGCACCTTCAGCCCCTGATAGCCCGACGCGGCGACCAGTACCGGCGGCGGGACCTGCGCGGCCGCACCGGCGGGCAGGTGCAGGTCGGCGTCGAGGCGCAGGCCGTCGGCGAAGAACGGCAGCGGCCGGGAAGTCATGTCGCGCTCTCCACGACGCGCTCGCGCGACACCGCGTAGCGCTGCACCGCGTCCTCGTCGAGCTCAATGCCGATCCCGGGGCGCTCGCTCAGTGCGATCGCCCCGTCCTCGATCCGCAACCGCGTCTCCTCGGTCACCAGCGCCTCGAAGTTGTAGATGTCGTTGACGAGCGCGAAGTACTCGATCGTGAGCGTGCCCGGGAGCGCCGCCGCGAGCTGCGCGTGGATGTTGGCGTGCCAGTGCGGGGCCACCGGCACGTCGAACGACTCGGCGGTGTGCGCGATCCGCAGGTACTCGCCGACGCCGCCGACGACCCCGACGTCGGGCTGCAGGATGTCGGCGGCGCGGCTCTCGATCAGCCGCGCGAAGTCCCACCGGGTCTGATGGATCTCGCCGGTGGCGATCGGCGTCTCGACGGTCGCGGCGAGCTCGGCATGACCGCCGACGTTCTCGGGCGACAGCGGCTCCTCGAACCACCAGAGACCGTCTACGCCCGCGGTGCGCTCGAACTCTCGCAGCGCCCGCAGCGCCTCGGCGACCGTCGCATAGGCGTTGTTGGCGTCCAGCGCCAGCCGTCCGCGGCCGCCGATCGCCTCGATCGCCGCGGCGACCCGCTGCGCGTCCTCGGCGACCGACAGGCCGCCGACCTTGATCTTGTGGTCGGCAAACCCGAGCTCGCGCGCGGCCGCGATCTCGTCGGCGACGGCGGCCGTCGGCGGCCCCGCGTCGGGCCGGTAGTAGCCGCCCGATGCGTATGCCGGCACGGGCCGAGCGGTGGTGCCGCCAAGCAGCCGAGCGAGCGGCTGCCCGCTGCGCTTGGCGCGCAGATCCCAGAGCGCGATGTCGACCGCGCTGATCGCCCTCAGCATCGCGCCGCGGCGACCGATCAGCAGGCTCTCCTGATACATCCGCCGCCACAGCTCGGGCAGATCGTCGCCGTCGGCGTCGAGCACGATCGGCGCCAGCACCTCGGCGACGGCGTCGGCGAGCAGCCCGCCGCCGACCGTGCCGGCGTAGCTGTAGCCGATGCCGCTGGCACCATCGCCGTCGCGCACCTCGACCAGCAGGAAGTGGCGCTCGGCAAGCGTGCGGGTCGACATCCGCGTGCTCAGCTTCAGCGGGATCGCGACCGCGCGGGCGGTGACGTCGGAGATCTGCATCACAACGGACGACGACTCTTGCATGTAACGCGCAAGCTGTCAAGATTGGTCCGCGATGGACACGCGGACGGATACGACGACGGGCCGCCGCCGGGACCGTGGCGCTGGTTCTCTGTCCGGGTTCCGGGTCACCCGGTCCGGCCGTTCTCTCGCAAGTTACTGCGAGGGCTCCGCAGCAATTTGCGGAGGTTCTGGCGGTTGCTCACTCACGGGGCCACGACAGCGATGCCGCCGCCGTCTCGCCGGTCTCCTGCACGACGAGCAGCTCGTACGTCGTCGCCAGATGCGCGTGCATCTCGCGCTGCGCGCCGTCGGCGTCGCCGGCACGGATGCGCTCGTAGATTCGCGCGTGATCGGCGACGACGTCGGCCGCGGGGCGGCTGCGGTCGACCGTCGACAGATCGCGGATCATCTGCAGGTCGCGCAGCGTGTCGACGTACTCGGTCAACCGCCGGTTTCCGGCCGCCTCGAGGATCACGTGATGGAAGTGGGCGTCGCGGCGCAGGTACTCGCGCAGGTTGGCCGGGCCGTCGGCGACGTCGCGCAGGTCGCGCAGCGCGCGCTCGAGCCGGCGGTGGTCGGCGCGGCGCATCAGCGCCGTCGCGCGGCCGGTCGCTTGAGGTTCGAGCAGCAGGCGGATCTGGTAGATCTCGACGAGGTCGTGGCCGGAGGTCTCGAGCACGCGCAGCCCGCGCCGGTGCTCGACGCGGACCATCCCTTCGTCGACCAGGCGCGCGACCGCCTGCGCGACCGGGGTGCGGGAGACGCCCAGTTGGGCGGCGAGTTCGTTCATCGAGTAGAGCCCGCCCGGCGCGAGCTCGCCGGCGACGATCAGATCACGCAGTCGCCGGTGCACCTCGGACTCGAGGCTCGGGGACGGCGGTGGCAATGGTTCGATCCTCACCGGTGCCTCGCCTCCTCGATGGCGTCAGATCGGCTCAACGCGGGCGTGTATCGTACAGCCACCCTCGGCCCTCGGCGGCTTCACTCCGGATGCGTGTAGCCCTCGCACAGCTTGACCCCGTGATCGGCGAGGTCGATCGCAACCTCGGTCAGATCCGCGAGCTGATCGACCAGGCCAACGCCGACGGCGCCGACCTGACCGTGTTCCCCGAGCTCGCGGTGCACGGCTATGCGCTCGGCCGGATCCGCGGCGGCGCTCAGCTGCGCGCCAGCGACGAGCGTCTGGCGGCGCTCGCGTCCGGGCACTCGGACGTGCTCGTCGGCTTTCACGAGGACGGTGGCGTGCGCGCATACAACTCGGCCGCATACCTGTCGGGCGGGGAGATCGTGCACGTGCACCGCAAGCTGTACCTGCCCACCTACCTGGCCTGGGAGGAGCGCAAGCACATGAGCCCGGGTCAGTCGCTGCGGGCCTTCGAGACCGGCTACGCGCGGACCGCGACCCTGGTCTGCAACGACGCGTGGCAGCCGGCGCTGCCGTGGCTGGCCGCCCAGGACGGCGCGGAGCTGATGCTCGTGCCGACCAACAGCGCCGCCAACCTCGGCGAGGACACGCTCGACAACCGCGTGTACTGGGAGCGGTTGCTGGAGTCGATCGGCCGCATGCAGCAGGCCTGGGTGGTGTTCGTCAACCGCGTCGGCACCGAGGACGGTGGCGAGTTCTGGGGCGGCAGCCGCGTCGTCGACCCGCACGGCGAGGTCGTCGTTCAGGCCCCGTACGGCGAGATGGCGCTGATCTCCGTCGACATCGACATCGACTTCGCCCGGCGGGTCCGGCGCGAACTGCCGCTGCTGGCCGAGGCGCGGCTCGGGCTGATCCAGCGCGAGACGGCGCGGCTGATCGAGGAGGGCGGCGACGCCTGAGCGTCGCCGCCGGTGCCCGCGACCCGCGACCGCGTGTTGTTCGACCTGCACGTCCACACCGCGCCCGACGTCCAGCCGCGCCTCGGCGACGATCGCGAGATCGTCGCGATGTACGAGCGCGCCGGCTTCAGCGGCTGCGTGCTCAAGGGCCATTACGACGCCACCGCCGGCCGCGCCCTCGCCGCCGGCAGCGGATCGTCGGTGCGCGTGTACGGGGCGCTGGCGCTCAACCAGCATGTCGGGGGGCTGAACCCGTCGGCCGTCGCCGCGGCGCTGGCGATGGGTGCGCGCGTGATCTGGATGCCGACGGCCGACTCGCACACGCAGGAGGCCGCGGGGCTGCCGCGCCTGTGCCGCACGCGGCCGGGCCTGTCCTCGGCCACGTATGCGATCCCGCCGCTGGACCCCGCCGCCGAGGAGCGCGTCCGTCGCATCGTCGACCTGATCGCCGACGCCGACGCCGTGCTCGCCACCGGCCATCTGTCGACCGCCGAGATCGCGTGGCTGCTGCCCGTCGCGCGCGCCGCCGGCGTCCGCCGGTTGCTGTTGACGCACCCGAGTTGGACGGTGCCGGCGATGAGCGCTGCGGACGCCGCGCAGCTCGCCGGCGACGACGCCCAAGTCGAGATCACGGCCTTCCAGCTGCTGCACCAGCCGGACGCGACCGCCGCGATGCTCGCGCACTTCGCACGGACGGTCGGTCTTGAGCGGATCGTGTTGTCGTCGGATGCCGGGCAACCCGACAGCCCGCCGCCGCCGGACGCGTTGTCGCAGCTGGTGGAGGCGCTCGCCGCGCAAGGGCTCGA
>DASUHF010000015.1:0-26886 GCA_036273655.1 Solirubrobacteraceae bacterium
GTCCGATCAGTTCCTGAACCTCGGCAACTACCCGTTCGGCGCGGCGCTCGCGATTGCGCTCACGGTCGTGCTGTTGGCGGTCCTGATGTTTTTGCGCTCGCGCAGCTACAAGGCCGAGGCGGCGGTCTCGTGAAGCTGCGCCGCCCACGCGTCACCTCGATCTTCACGGCCGTGGTGATGGTCTGCCTGTACGCGCCGATCGTCGCGGTCGTCGTCTACAGCGTCGACAAGGATCCGTTGCTGATCAACTGGAAGGGCTTCACCACCCACTGGTACTCGGTCGCGTTCCACGACTCCCGGGTGCGGCGCGACATGCTGACAAGCGTGGAGGTCGCCGCCGCTTCGACGGCGATCTCACTGGTGATCGCGGTCTGCGCCGGACTATGGTCCCGTCACGCCTCGGCACGGGCGCGGCGCGTGTTCGACGCGTTGACGTACTCGCGGATCGTGCTGCCCGAGGTGGTGTTCGCGCTCGGGCTGCTGGTCCTGTTCTCGAAGCTGCACATCGGCTACGGCGTGTGGGCGATCGTGTTCGGCCACGTCGTGTTCCTCTCCGCATACGCGACGATCATCATCCAGGCGCGCCTGGCGTCGCTGAGCGGCTCGCTTGAGGAGGCCGCCGCCGACCTCGGCGCGAACCGCTGGCGCGTGTTCAAGCGGGTCACGTTCCCGCTGCTGTTGCCGGCGGTGCTGGTCGCGGCGCTCCTGATGATCAGCTTCTCGTTCGACGACGTGATCGTCTCCCAGTTCCTCGGCGGCGACAGCGCCGAACCGGTCTCGGTGCTGATGCTGGGAATGATCCACCTGCACGTGACGCCCGAGGTCAATGCGATCGGGACCGCGCTGATGCTGATCACGCTCGTCTCGTTCGGGACCGCCGGGTTGATCACGATGTTCCGGCCGACCGGCGCGGGCGAACTGTTGGGGATCGGAAGGAGGGCAGCGCGTGAGTGACGTGTCGACGACCGAGCCGGCAACCGCCTCCGAGGACCGCGGTGGTGAGCCGCGGGGCCCAGCAGTCCGGCTCATCTCGCTGGCCCGTTCCTACGGCGACGTGCGGGCGGTCGACGGGATCGACGTCGAGATCGGCGACGGCGAGTTCTTCTCGATGATCGGGCCAAGCGGCTGCGGCAAGACGACGACGCTGCGGATGATCGCGGGGCTGGTCGCGCCGTCGGAGGGCTGGATCGAGGTCCACGGCCGCGACGTGACCGGGCTGCGACCGCACCGCCGGCCGGTCAACACTGTCTTTCAGCAGTACGCGCTGTTCCCGCACCTGAACGTGTTCGAGAACGTCGCGTTCGGGCTGCGCGAGCGGCGCGCGCCCAAGCGCGAGGTCGCGACCCGGGTGGCCGAGATACTGGAGCTCGTCGACCTCACCGGTCGCGAACAACATCGGCCCAGCCAGCTGTCCGGCGGCCAGCAGCAGCGGGTCGCGCTTGCGCGCTCGCTCGTGCTGCGCCCCGAGGTGCTGCTGCTCGACGAGCCGCTGGGCGCGCTGGACCTCAAGCTCCGAAAGCAGCTGCAGTTGCAGCTCAAGCAGATCCAGCAGGAGGTCGGGATCACGTTCGTGTACGTGACGCACGACCAGGAGGAGGCGTTCTTCATGTCGGACCGCGTGGCGATCATGCGCGACGGCCGGATCGAGCAGATGGGAACGCCGCGCGACGTCTACCAGACCCCGGCGACCGAGTTCGTCGCCGAGTTCGTCGGCGCCTCCAACCGGCTCCCGGCCGAGATCGTCGCGGTCGGCGACGACGGGACCTACGAGGCCGAGGCCGAAGGCGTCGGTCGGTTCCGGTCCCGCGGGGTCCCGGGCCTGGCGGTCGGGCAGAGCGCGTGTGCGATCGTGCGCCCGGAGGCGGTTGCGACCGAGCCCGCGGTCGGCGAGCGGTCCGGTGTGACCGCGACCGTCGTCGACCTGGCGTACCTCGGCCATCAGGTCTCGTGCCAGCTCGAGATGGCCGACGGCGCGCCGCTGGCGATGACCCAGCGCGAGCAGCAGCAGCCGATCGAGGTCGGGCGCAGCTACGAGCTGAGCTGGCGATTGCAGGACGTGTGGCTGCTGGCCCGCGACGACGCGGGCGCGCGGGCGGCCGTGTGAGGCCGCGGACGTCGTGTGCGCTCAAGCGGGACCGGGCTGCGCGCTGAGCGACTCGTAGAGGCGCAGCAGGAGCGCTCGTAGGACCGATGGGCGGTCGTCTCCCAGCCAGCCGCGCCGTGCCCATCGATCGACGTGTTCGATGTCGCGCGCCGACAGCGAGACCTGCGCGCCATGACGGGCGACGGCGGCGGCCGGCGCGGCCGCCGGCCAGCCGTGGACCCGGGGTGGTGTGGCGGCGTCGGCGGGGTCGGCGATCACCGCGACCGCTTTGGGCTCGTACTGCGAGGTGCCGTACAGGTCATCGGGGCAGGTCGTCAACGTCAGCAGCACGTCCTCGTCGGCGCGGAGCGTGACCCGGTCTGCGGCGCGGCAGCGGGCGGGCCACGAGCGCAGCGTCCCGTCCGGATCGACCGCGCTCGGCAACCACAGGTTCAGGACATCCTCACCCGGCCACGGCGCGTGACCGGCGGCCTGCAGCGCCGCGGCGTGCATCTCGGCGCAGCCGCGGTGGCCCGCGATCCCCGTGTAGCGCTCGTACTCGGGCCCGCTGCACGGCGGGAACGTCAGGTCGTGGCCGGCCGCGGTGTCCTGCACGATCGTCAGCAGCGGCCGTTGCGGCTGCGCGCGCCACAGCGAGGCGCCGACCGACGGGTTGATTCCGTGCATCCAGCGGGTCTGCGCCGCGCTGAAGCTGATTCCGTCGGAGGCGAACGCGCGCACGTCGACGCCCTGGCCGTCGCCGAGTTGCTCGAGCGTCAGCAGGTCGCCGCGCGACAGCGCGATCGCGCCGCCGCTGGCGGCGGGGAGCGTGAGACACAGTCGGCCGGGGCGCTCGATGTCGGCGGGCGCGGTCGCCGCGCCGGCGCCGGCCGGTCGCCGGCCGCGCCAGCGGGGATCGGGCGGGCGGGTGCGGTCGTGCTCGATCGCGGCTGCGGCCAGCGCGTCGAGGTCGGCGGCGCCCGTCCGGGCGCGAAGTCGTTCGAGCACGGTCAGTTGCGTGTCGGTCAGCCTGACCGTGACGGGCATTGGGTGCCTCGGCGACATCGGCGACATCGGCGACATCGGCGGCGAGGATAGGTGTCCCGGCGTTCGCTGGCCTGCGATCGAGTGGGTGCATGCCAGGGCCGAGGAGACGCGCAGGTCGCGTGCACGGCCGATCAGCGGGTAGCCCTCTGGGTCAGTGCAGACGCGACGATCAGAGGTGACGCGATGGGTGTGATGGAGTCGATTCGCGGCGTGATGTGGGCGCGCAGACGCCAACCCGACGAGCTGGCGTACGGGGTGGCGCTCGGCCACGAGCGGTTCTCGCCCGCCGAGCTGGTGCAGCAGGCGGTCGCCGCCGAGCAGGCCGGCTTTGACGCCGTCTGCTGCAGCGACCACCTGGCGCCGTGGTGGGAGCCGCGGCCGGACGTGCCGGCGCACTGCGGCAACGCCTGGGTATGGCTCGGGGCCGCCGGTCAGGCGACGCAGCACGTGGCGATCGGCTCGGCGGTGACCGGGATCGTGCATCGCTACAACCCGGTCGTCGTCGCCCAGCAGGTGGCGACGCTCGAGACGCTGTGTCCGGGACGGGCGTTCCTCGGCGTCGGCTCCGGCGAGGCGATGAACGAGGTGCCGGCGGGGCTGCAGTGGCCGTCGGTGGGCGAGCAGCTGACGCGGACCGAGGAGGCGCTGACGATCATCAAGCGGCTGCTGGACCGCGAGACCGTCGACTTCGGCGGCACGTACTTCCGCGCCACCCGCGCCCGCCTGTACCTCGACTACGAGCGCCGGCCGCCGATCTACATGTCGGCGTTCGGGCCGCAGGCGGCGGAGATCGCCGGCCGGCTCGCGGACGGCATCTGGACGCTGGCCGACCCGCAGAAGGCCCCGGCCGTGATCGCCGCCTACCGGCGCGCGGCCGATCAGGCCGGCCGCGCGCCGGGCGAGGTGATCTTGCAGGGGCTGGCGTCGTGGGCGCCCGACGACGACGCCGCGCTCGAGGGTGCGCGCGAATGGAAGGGCACGCTGGTCGATCAGAACTACACCGACGCGGTCGCCGAGCCCGCCGATGTCGAGGCCAACGGCGAGCAGGTGTCCGACACGACGTTCAAGGCGATGGGGCTGATCGGATCGGACCCGGCCACGCACGTGCGCCAGATCAAGCTCATGCAGCAGATGGGCGCGACCGCGATCGTGATCATGAACATCTCCGGCGCCGACCCGCTGGGGATGCTCCGCGTCTACGGCGAGCACGTGCTGCCGCAGCTGCGCGGGTCGTGAGGCGCGAGCGTGACGGGCGGCAGCCTCGCTAGACTTCGAGATGGAAATCCGATCCCCGCAGTAGGTTTTCATCACGACCTTGTCCACGATCATCGACGTCTGTCCCCTGTCCGAGCTTCCCCCGGGCTCGATGCGCCTGGTCGAATGGGAGGACCTCGAGATCGGCGTGTTCAACTGCGCCGGCAGTTTCTACGCGATCGAGGATCGGTGCTCCCATGACGACGGCCCATTGGCCGAGGGCGAGTTCGACGAGGCCGCGTGCACGGTCGAGTGCCCGCGGCACGGGTCGCTGTTTGACCTGACGACCGGCAAGCCGAAGACGTTGCCCGCGTATCTGCCGGTCGACACGTTCCCGGTGATCATCGAAGACGAAACGATCAAGTTGGAGGTGGAGTAGTGGCTACTCCCGAGACCGTCGCCCCCGAAGCGCCCGTGCTGACCGAGAACGAGACGCTGCGCGGGATCAACGCCGACTACACCGAGCGCTATGGCTTCCACGACGCCGAGAACTACCTGTACAAGGCGCCGAAGGGGGTCAACGCCGAGATCGTCGCCAAGATCTCCGAGTTCAAGTCAGAGCCGCAGTGGATGCGCGATTTCCGCCTGAAGGCGCTCGAGCACTTCCTCTCGCGCCCGCAGCCGACGTGGGGCTCGCCGATGCTGGCCGAGGTCGACTACGACGACATCCATTACTTCGTGCGCGCCTCCGAGAAGCCGGGCCGCTCGTGGGACGACGTCCCCGAGGACGTCAAGCGCACGTTCGACCGGCTCGGGATTCCCGAGGCCGAGCGCAAGTTCCTGTCGGGCGTCGGCGCCCAGTACGAGTCTGAAGTCGTGTACCACCAGGTCCGCAAGGATCTGGAAGAGCAGGGCGTGATCTTCATGGACATGGACTCCGGGCTGCGCGAGCACGAGGACATCGTCCGCGAGTACTTCGCGACCGTGATCCCGCCCAACGACAACAAGCTCGCGGCGCTGAACTCGGCGGTGTGGTCGGGCGGCTCGTTCGTGTACGTGCCGCCGGGCGTGCACGTCGAGATGCCGCTGCAGGCCTACTTCCGGATCAACACCGAGAACATGGGCCAGTTCGAGCGGACGCTGATCATCGCCGACGAGGGCTCCTACGTGCACTACGTCGAGGGCTGCACGGCGCCGACGTACTCGTCGTCGTCGCTGCACTCGGCCGTCGTCGAGCTGATTGCCAAGCCCGGCGCGCGGATCCGCTACACGACCGTGCAGAACTGGTCGGCGAACGTGTTCAACCTCGTCACCAAGCGCGCGATCGCGCAGGCGGATGCGACCGTCGAGTGGGTCGACTGCAACCTCGGCTCCAAGCTGACGATGAAGTACCCGTCGGTGTACCTGATGGGCGAGCGTGCCCACGGCGAGATCCTCTCGATCGCATTCGCGGGCGCCGGCCAGCACCAGGACGCGGGCGGCAAGATCGTCCACGCGGCGCCGAACACGAGCTCGAACGTCTTCGCCAAGTCGATCTCCAAGGACGGCGGCCGGGGCTCGTACCGGGGGCTGCTGGAGATCGCCAAGGGCGCGCACGGCGCCCGCTCCAAGGTCGTCTGCGACGCGCTGCTGCTCGACGAGGAGTCGCGCTCTGACACGTATCCGACGATCCGGATCTCCGAGGACGACGTCAACGTCGGCCACGAGGCGACCGTGTCGAAGGTCGGTGAGGACCAGCTGTATTACCTGATGTCGCACGGCATCCCCGAGGACGAGGCCTCCAAGCTGATCGTCAACGGCTTCATCGAGCCGATCACGAAGGAGCTGCCGATGGAGTACGCGGTCGAGATGAACCGCCTGATCGAGCTGCAGATGGAGGGTTCGATTGGCTGAGTCCGCCTCACCGTCGATCCAGCTGCCGACCGGCGGCGCCGTGGCGCTGCCGACCTTCAAGGGCCGGGCCGGCTGGGAGTTCACCGACATCTCGACGCTCGACCTGCCGGCGTACGAGCGGGTCGCGCCGGTTGTTGACGGTGGCGTCGCGCCGTTGTGGGAGCTTCAGTCGCCGGCGCTGCCCGAGGGCGTGATCGTCGGCTCGCTCGACGATGCGCCGGCGGCCGTTGTCGGCTCGCTGGTCGACGCCGGCGACGATCCGTTTGTGGCGCTCAACGACGCCGGCGAACGGCGCGGGACGTACGTGTACGTGCCGCGCGGCGTGGTCCTGGAGGAGCCGATCTCGCTCACGGCCGTGCAGGCCGCCACCGGCACGCTCGTCAACCAGCGCACGCTCGTCGTGATCGAGGAGGACGCGCAGGCCGAGGTCTGGGAGCAGTTTCTGTCCGGCTCCGAGGAGCTGGACGGGGTCTTCAACGTCGTGACCGAGCTCGTCGTCGGCGACGGCGCACGGCTGCGGTATGTGTGCGGGCAGGGCCTGTCCGAGCGGTCGTGGATCTTCGGCGCCCAGCGCGCCTCGGTCGGCCGCGCCGGCGCGCTGGACTGGGTCGCGCTCGGGTTCGGCTCGACCGGCGGGCACGTGCGGATGGAGACGCGGCTGTCGGGCGAGGGCGCGGACGCGCGCGTGACCGGCGCCTACGCGACCCACGGCCGCCAGCACATCGACTTCGACACCACCCAGGAGCACGCGGCGCCGCACACGACCTCGGACCTCGCGTTCCGCGGCGTCCTGCAGGGCCGCTCGAGCGCCGTCTGGAAGGGCAACATCATCGTCGACCCCGGCGCCCAGAAGACCGACGCGTTCCAGGAGTCGCGCAACCTGCTGATCTCAAAGCGCGCGCACGCGGACGCGATCCCGGGGTTGGAGATCCAGGCCAACGACGTTCGCTGCACGCACGCGGCCGCGGTCGCCCAGGTCGACCCCGAGCAGATCTACTACCTGCGCTCGCGCGGACTGCGCGAGGAGGTCGCCAAGCAACTCGTGATCGAGGGCTTCCTGTCGGCGCTGGTCGAGCGGTTTGAGCCCGGCGTCGTGCGAGAGGTGCTCGGCGACGCGCTCGAGCACCGGCTCGGCCTCGTGCTCGCCGGCTGAGCCTCAGGCGCTCTCGCCATCGTCCGGCCGCGGCTCGTCGGGCTCGCCGTAGACGGCGCCCGAGGGGTCGGCCTCGACCTCCGGCGAGATCCGGTCGCGCCGTGGGTCACCGCCGCCCTCGCCGTGCGTGGCGTTCTCGACGAGGTCGGCCTCGGCCGCCTCGAAGCCCTCCTGCTCGCCGCCGCCGGCCTGGTAGACGGGGTCCATCGCCGGATCGTCGGAGTCGGGCGGAACGCGCCCACCGATCCTTCCCGCCTCGCTTGCGGCGGCGTCGGCCTCTGTGGCGACGAGGTCGTCGTCGATCTGCTCGGGATTCTCGGGTGGCTGCGCGGGGGTGTGGCTCATGTGGGTCTGCCTACCCATCAGCCGGCGGGCCCCGACACCAAGAGCAAGTGCTCCTGAGTGCGGCGGCCGGGGACGCGCTCGCGGTTGATGTTCAGACCGGGGCGGTATCCGAGGCTCGGCGCGCACGCCGCCACCAGGCGCGGATCGCCGCCCTGGTGTCGCCGATCCGGGCATCGGGGAACTCCGCGCCGGCCTGACGCCGCAGCACCACGACCCCGACGAGCAGCAGCGCGAGCGCGATCAACGCCGGGATCGGCGAGCGCAGCGCCGGGATCGGCGCCCACAGCACGAGCAGACCGAACGCGGCGGCGACGGCCGCAAGCGAGACCCCGAGGCGCTGCGCCAGCCACGGTGCGACGGCGCGGCGGACGACGATCGCCCACCGGCGCGGCCCGGCGACCGCGGCGCACAGCGCGATCGCGAGCCCGAACAGGATCGCCGCCTGGGCGATCTCCGAGAGCATCGCGGTCAGGATCGAGTAGGTGGTGTGGGCCGCGGGCTGGACCGAGGCATCGGCGGCGAGGGCATCCGTGACCTGGTGGCCGGCGACGTTGCGCGCGATCAGGACGAACAGGCCGGCCCCGACGAGCGCGACGCCCGACAGCAGCAGCGCCCGCCGCCGGCGACCCGCCGACAACCAGATCGCCGCGGCCGCGAGCACGAACGCGATCGCCGGAAGCACGATCTGAAGGCCCTTGACGAGCTTCACCGCGGTCTTGACCTGCTTGACCCGGTGCGACGAGGCGATCGTGATCCGGCCGGCGTTCGGCGGCAGCTTCGCGACCAGGCTGCGCGGAAGCCCGAGGCGGTCCGCGACCTCGACGAGCACCGACCGGATGTCAAGGATGATCGCGTCGCCCTTCGACGTGACGAGGCCCGGCTTTTCCTCGACGATCGCGTCGAACTGGCGGATCGCGAGTCTGTTGGCGTGGCGCCAGATCGTCTGCGCCGTCGGCAGGCCGAGCAGGCCGTAGACGGCCTTCTGGCCGAGGTCGCGAAGCCCGCCGGCGACGGGGCCGGCGAGCGGCTTCAGGCGCGGTGGCAGCGCCTTGCGGACCTGGGCGGTGACGTCCGTCCGGGCGTACAGCTGGTTGACGAGGAAGGCCGAGACCGCGGTGCGCACGGTCGGGTTGGCGATCACCTCCGTGCTCGTCTGCGACCAGTTGTCGGCGTCCAGGACCTGGCGGTTGACCCAGATCGCGGCGATCGCGAGGATCGCTGCCAGCGCCGCGAGCCACAGCAGCACCGCGGCCCCGATGCGCCGGCCGCGCGAAGGGCGGGAGATCGCCAGGGCCGGCGCGGGCTCGGGATCGTCGATCACGGCCATCGCGTCACGGCCTCACCTGCGAGGAGCGCGTCGTCGACGACGATGCCACGCGTTGCGGCCACCGAGATTTGATCGTACCGGCGGGGCCGGTCGCCGACGTCGGGTAGAACGGGGGAGTGGCGGAAGCTCGTTCATCTGAGATCGGCGCGGCGGTGAAGCGCCACGACCACGTGGTCCTGTGCGGCACCTGCTCGTGGACGGACAAGACGCTCGTGCAGGAGACCGACTGGTACCCGTCGCGCTCGATGAGCGCCGAGGACCGCCTGCGCTTCTACGCGGCCCGGTTCCCGGTCGTCGAGGTCGACTCGACGTACTACGCGCCGCCCGCCGAGCAGCAGGCGAGGCTGTGGGCCGAGCGCACGCCGGACGGGTTTCGCTTCGACGTCAAGGCGTACTCGCTGCTGACCGGCCACCCGACCAAGCCGCAGAGCCTGTGGCGCGACCTGCGCGACGAGCTGCCCGACGACGTGCGCGAGAAGCGAAACGTCTACGCGTCACATCTAGCGGCGGCGCAGCTCGATGAGGCGTGGAGCCGGTTTGGTGAGGCGCTGCGGCCGCTGCACGAGGCTGGCCGTCTCGGCGCGGTCCTGTTCCAGTACCCGCCGTGGTTTACGCCCAAGAAGGCAAACCGCGCCGAGCTCGAGCGGCTGCGAGAGCGGCTGCCCGACTACCGCGTGTGCGTCGAGCTGCGTTCGCCGAGATGGTTTGCCGAGACCCGCGATCTGGAGCGGACGATCGAGCTGATGCGGGGCAACGGCCTCGGCCTCGTGTGCGTCGACGCGCCGCCGGTGTCCGAGCTGCCGCGGATCCTCGAGGTCACCGACCCCGAGCTGTTCGTGATGCGATTTCACGGCCGCGCCGACGACACCTGGCGCAGCGGCGCCCGGACCGCCGCCGAGCGCTTCCGCTACCTGTACTCCGATCAAGAGATCGCCGATCTGACGGCGCCGATCGCCGACACAATCGAGGAGGCGCGCGAGTCGCACCTGCTGATGAACAACTGCTACCGCGACTACGGCGTGCGCAACGCGGCGGAGCTGCGGGAGGCGCTCGAGCAGCAGCCGGCGCCGTAGGGCTCGGGCGCGCGTAACCGCCGGTCGCAGGGGTAGGGGCGGCGCTGCCGCACATGCAGTCGGCCGCGTCGATCATCGCCACGACATCGATCAACTACCAGCAGCCGTCGCCGCAGCTGCTCCCGTGCACCGTGACCAAGGCCGGGATCGCAAACATGGTGCTGAGCCTCGCGCAGGCACTTGCCGACCGCGGCATCCGTGCCAACCGCGGCGCCGCGGCGAAACGAGCGCCGGCCGGCTCAGTCCGCGGGCAGGAACATCGACTGCAGCGTGGCGGCGCCGGTGCTGTTGCCGGCGTGGACGCGCATCACGAGGTCGCCGTCGTCTGTGTGCAGCTCCCACCGCGCCCACGCGCAGCATTCACGTTCGGCGGCCACGAGTTGCTGCAGCTCGTGCTCGGTGCGCTCGCCGGCGCGGAAGCGCACCTCGATGCCGTCGGCGGTCGCGCGGCGTGTGGTGCCCGCGGCATGGACGAGCTCGCTCCAGCGGCGCTCGCGCTCGCCGAGCTGGGTCGCGTCGAGCGAGCATGCGATCGGTAGCTCGCCGTCGTGCTGCTGGGCTTCGCTCGCCGCCATTGCGAGCGATTCTATGACGAGAGCGGGGCCACCTTGGCCCGGTTCTCGCCATTGTTCGATCAGGGCCAGCGCGTACGATCCGGGCATGGCGCGCGGCTCGGCCGGCAGCAACGTGACGGCGATGATCCCGCTCGGGTACGGCAAGTTCGTGCGCGCCGACCGGATCTACGCGCTGGTGCCGCTCGAGGGCGAGGAGCGCGGCGACGGCCGGCGCACGCTCGTGCACGTCGAGGGGATCGAGCGGCCGCTGATCGCGTCGCGGTCGGAGGCAGCGATCGCACACGATCTGGCCGAGGCGCTCGGCCACCATTCGGGCGGGCGCCGACGCGGTGGAGCCGACAGCGCCGCGCCCGGGCAGGAGCCGCTGTTCTACGCCTGATGGGCCGACCCGGCCGCGGATGCCCGGTTGGCAAGTCGGTGCGGGCCAGGCAACGACCGAGGTTCCGGTGGGCGCGGCGGGGGGTCTTCGCCGGCCTCGGCCGTGTCGCCGTACCCAATCGCTGCGATCCAGGCGTCCGGGCCGGCACCAGCCGGCACTTTCACCGAAATCGGCCACCCGACGGGCGCTGATGTGAATAGTTCCGGTCACACCGAACCTTTTCCCGTCAGCCTCCGGCCGCGGCCCGAAAACGTTGAAATGTTCGGTTGCGATGCTGTCCGTGCGCCGGAGCGGCCGCTCCGGGGACGCACACCGGCCGCAGGCGGGAACGGCCACCGGGGGTTGCGTGTGCGGCTGGAGCGCGACGGGAAGGGCGGCGCCGGCGCGTGACGCGCCCGGCGGCTACTCGTAGGCGAGCGCCTCGAGCGGCGACAGCTTCGACGCTCGCCGCGCGGGGAAGATCGCGGCCAGCAGGCCGACGATCCAAGAGGCGATCAGGAACAGGATCAGGCGGCCGACGGGCAGCACGAACGTGATCTCCGAGACGCGCGCGGCCAGCAGAGCCCCGAACGCGATCCCGAGCACGATCCCGAGCACCGACCCGATCAGCGCCGTGATCACGCTTTCGTGACGGACCATGCGGCGGATCTGGCGGCGGCTTGAGCCGACCGCGCGCAGCATGCCGATCTCGCGGGTGCGCTCGAACACCGACAGCACGAGCGTGTTGACGATCCCGAACAGGGAGATGATGATCGACAGCCCGAGCAGTACGTAGAGGATGTTCAGCACGCTGTTGAGCCCCGAGGTCTGGCCGTCGATGAACTGCTCGCGCGTCTGGACCTTGGCGCCGGGGAAGCCGTGCAGAGCGCGCTCGAGCGTGGCACGGTTGGTGACCGACTGGCCGCCGCGCATCTTGACGATCGAGAAGATGTTCTGCGGCTGGTGGTAGAGCGAATCGAAGCGGGCCGCCGAGATCGTCACCGAGCCGAACGGCGAGTTGCCGTGCGGCGGGTTGAAGATGCCGTGGATGCGGAATGTCGCGCGGGTGCCGGTCGGGGTCTCGATCGAGACCGGCGAGCCGATCGACAAGTTGTGCTTGTCCGCGAAGCTCTTGTCGACGACCGCGCCGGTGGAGCCGAGCGTCACGAACGTCCGCTGTGAGCCGTGCACCCAGTTGGAGCTGATCGTCTGTGCGACCCCGGGGCTGACGCCGGTGAGGTTGGAGGTCGAGCCGAACACCTTGTCCTGGCCGCCGCGGACGTTGCCGACCGCGACGACACCGGGAGCGCGTGCGGCCGCGTCGCCGGCCGAGATCGGGATCGGCGAGAAGTTGTTGGTTGCGACGATCGCGTAGTCGCCGCCGAACTGCGCGTTCACGGCGTCCTTGAAGTTGGCGATGATGCCGGCCGCCATGATCGACACGAGCGTCACCAGCGCCAGCCCGATCATCAGCGCCGACGCGGTCGAGGCGGTCCGCTGCGGGTTGCGCATCGAGTTGTCGCGGGCGAGGCGGCCGACGGCGCCGGCGATCTTCGTCGCGGGCCAGCCGATGACCAGCGCCATCCCCGGCACGAACCGCGCCGACAGCATCGCGAGGCCGATGAAGGCGAGGATCGCGCCGGCGCCCATCAGCGCCAGCACCGGTCCGGTCCCGTGCGCGACGAACAGCCCGAGCACGATGCACAAGAAGCCGATCGCGATCACGATCACCGAGCCCGGCGTGCGGAATCGCGCGAAGCGTCCTGGCGGCAGCGTGGCGCCCTCGCGCACCGCCGCGATCGGCTCGACCCGGGTCGCGCGCAGCGCCGGACGCAGCGACGCGAGCATCGTCACAACGATCCCGACCACGAGCGAGACGATGATCGTTCGCGTCTTCAGCACGGTCCCGCCGGAGGGCAGCGACAGCCCGACCGAGTTGAACAGCGCGAACAGGCCCTTGGCGAGAAAGATCCCGACGACCAGCCCGACGATCGAGGCGAGCACGCCGACGATGAACGACTCGACCAGCACCGCGCGCAGCACCTGCCGGCGCGAGGCGCCGATCGTGCGCAACGTCGCGAACTCGCGCGTGCGCTGCGCGATCGTGATCGACAACGAGTTCGCGATCACGAACGCCCCGACGAACAGCGCGATCCCGGCGAACGCGAGCAGCAGCGTGTTCAAGAAGCCGAGCGAGCTGTTGATCGAGTTGGTGTCGGTCTTGGCCTGCTGCGCGCCGGTGCGGACCTGGGCGTCGGGCGGGAGGATCGGCTTGATCTCGGAGACGAGCTGCTGCGGGCTGGTGCCGCTGGTGGCGGCGATGTTGATCGTGTCAAGCTGACCGGGCTTAGAGAACAGGCGCTGGGCGGTCGGCAGCGTGAAGCCGGTCAGCGTGATGCCGCCGAGCGAGCTCGTCGAGCCGAACTTGACGATCCCCGAGATCTTCAGATGCAGCACCGGGCCGTCGGCCTGCACGCCGACGACCTGCCCGACGCGCAGGTTCTTCTTGGATGCCGTGTGTGAGTCGACGACCATCTCGGTGGCGCCCGGCCAGTGGCCGGAGACGAGCTTCAGCGAGCTGAGCTTCGGCGCCGACGGGTCGACGCTGTAGCCGAGCGTCGGGCTCGAGCCAAACGAGACGGTCTTGCCGTGCAGGACGATCTGCGCGGTGCCCGACACGCCACCGACCGCCTCCGAGACTCCGGGCAGCCGCTTGACGCGCGCCAGCAGCGACTCCGGGAACGACGGCACGTCGCCGCCGTTGGCGGCGTTGGCGCCGGTGTCGATCGCGTTGCGGCCGGTGATCGACGCCGCCGTGTTCTTGTAGATCGTCGAGTAGATCCCTCCGAGGTCGGCGTGCAGCGAGTCGGTCAGCACGTAGGTGCCGGCGACCAGCGCCACCCCGAGCACGATCGACAGCGCGGTCAGAAACGCCCGCAGCCGCCGCGTCGCAAGGCCCTTGACAGCGACCTTCAGCATGCCTGCGCCCCCGCGGCCACGCGTCAGCCGCCGAGGGTCTTCATCGCCTCGATGATCTGGTCCTCGGAGGCCGCCGGCATGTCGCGGACGATCCGCCCGTCGGACAGGAACAGGATCCGGTCGGCGATCGCCGCGGCGTGCGCGTCGTGGGTGACCATCACGACCGTCTGACCGGCGGTGTCGACCGCCCGTCGCAGCAGCTGCAGGACCTCCTCGGAGGCGGCAGAGTCGAGGTTGCCGGTCGGCTCGTCGGCGAACAGCACGGTCGGATGCGACAGCAGCGCCCGCGCCACCGCGACGCGCTGCTGCTGGCCGCCCGACAGCTCCGAGGGGCGGTGCGAGAGCCGGTCTGACATCCCGATCTCGTCGACGACTGTGCGCATCCACTCGCGGTCGGGCTGGCGTCCGGCGATCGACAGCGGCAGCGTCATGTTCTCCTCGGCCGTCAGCATCGGCAGCAGGTTGAAGAACTGGAACACGAAGCCGATGTGGTCACGTCGCAGCTTCGTCAGCTCGGTGTCCGACAGCGACGTGATCTCGCGGCCGTCGATCTGGACCGAGCCGGCGGTCGGCTTGTCGAGGCCGGCGAGGATGTGCATCAGCGTCGACTTGCCCGACCCCGACGGTCCCATCACCGCCGTCAGGCGGTCGCGCTCGATGTCGACCGAGACGTCGTCGAGCGCGGTCACCGCGGTGTCACCTTCGCCGAACCGGCGCGTCACCCCGTTTGCGATCAAAACGGAGCCGGATTCCGTGTGCCTGAGCGCTTCCTGTTCGATCGCCACGTGACGCGACCATACGGCACTCATACACTCTCCGCAATGCGGTGGGTCGCGATGTTACGAGGCATTAACCTCGGGCCGAACCGGCGCGTGCCGATGGCGCAGCTGCGTCAATTGCTCACCGACGCGGGCTACGGGAGGGTGGAAACCTACGTGCAGAGCGGCAACATCGCGCTCGATAGCAACGCGACGGCGGCGCGGCTGCAGCCGGAGCTGGCGGCGCTGATCGAGGAGCGGTTCGGGTTCGCGGTGCCGGTGGTCGTGCGGGATCGTCCCGCGCTCGAGGCGGTCGTCGCGCTGAACCCGCTCGGCGACGTCGCCGACGATCCCAAGCGCTACCAGGTCTCGTTCCTGGCCGAGAAGCTGCCCGCCAAGACCGTCGCGCGGCTGCAGGAGCTCGCCGCCGAGCCCGAACGGCTCGCCGTGCACGGCCGCGAGCTGTACGCCTGGCATCCCGACGGCGTCGCGCGCTCGAAGCTGTGGAACGCGCTCGCGGGCCGCGACCTCGGCGTGACCGCGACCGCGCGCAACTGGACGACGGTCTGCAAGCTGCTGGAGATGGCCGGCGGCTGACGGCGAGTGCGCGGGCGGTCAGGCGGCGCGAGGTTCCGCCGCGGCGTCGCACCCGGCCGCCTCGCGCTCGCGGGGCTCCTCGGTCCGCTCGACGCGCGGCGTCCGCACGGCGACGATCGCGAGCACGAGCGCCGCGGCGATGCAGCCGGCGCCGACCTCGAACGCGAGCTGGTAGCCGCCCAACAGCGAGGCGACTTGCCCGCTGCCCTGGCGCAGCAGCGTCCGCGTGTGTGAGGTCGAGATCGTGCCGAGCACGGCGACGCCGATCGCCGTCGACATCTGCAGCGACGTGTTGATGATCCCCGAGGCGAGGCCCGCGTCCGCGCGCGGGACGTATGCCATCGCGACGGTCAACAGCGGCATCAGCGCCAGGCCGGCGCCGAGGCCCATCAGCGCGAACGCGATCAACAACGTCGGCGCGTAGCCGGTGTGCGCGTGCACGCGTGACAGCAACACGAGCCCGGCGAGGCCGAACACGAGTCCGGCGAGCATCGGTGGCCGCGGGCCGAAGCGGCCGACGAGCCACGTGACCGGGCCTATCGACATCGCTGCCAGCACGATCGTCTGGGGCAGAAACGCGATGCCGGTGCTGAGCACCCCGAAGCCGCGCACTCGCTCCATGTACAGGGTGCCGATGAAGAACGTCGCGTACAGCCCGCAGATGAACAGGCCGCGCACGAGGCTGGTCGCGGGCAGGCCGCGGATCGCGAACACGCGCGGCGGCATGATCGGGTTGCGCAGCCGTGACTCGAGCATCCAGAAGGCGGCCAGCAGCACGATCGCGGCGCCGCCGAAGCCGAGCGTGTGGGCCGAGGCCCAGCCGTGGGAGGCGGCGGTCACGATCGCGTAGGCGAGCAGCACCATCGCGCCGGTGATCATCACCGAGCCGAGCACGTCGACGCGGCGGTCGACCCCGGGTCCGGTGTTCTCAGCGATCCAGGCGCGTCCGAACACGATCGTCGCGATCCCGATCGGGACGTTGATGAAGAAGATCCAGTGCCAGTTGATCAGCTGTGTGATCGCGCCGCCGGCGATCAGGCCGATCGACGCGCCGGCCGAGATCGTCAACGTGTACATGCTCATCGCCTGCGCTCGCTCACGCGGGTCGGGGAACTCGGCGGCGATGATCGCGACGATCGCGGCGACCGCGCCGGCGCCGCCGAGGCCCTGCACGAAGCGAGCGACGACGAGCGTCGTCTGCGAGTCCGCAAGCCCGCAGGCGGCCGACGCCGCCGTGAACAGAGCGATCCCGGCGAGGAAGATCCGGCGTCGGCCGATCAGGTCACCGAGCCGGCCGCCGAGCAGCAGGAAGCTGCCGAACGTGATGAAGTAGCCGTTGAGCACCCACGACAGGCTCGACTGCGTGAAGTGCAGGTCGGTCTGGATCTTCGGCAGCGCGACCGTGACGATCGTGCCGTCCATGATCGACATCAGCTGTGCCATGCAGACGACCGCAAGCGCGATCCAGCGGCCGCGCTCCGTCACGTGATGCTCGGTACTGGACACGAAGATCATCCTCGCATAAGGGATAATCTTTTGTCAAATGATGCTCATTGGTCACTGGTAAGCTTCGCTCGTGCAGGTCACCGGCACCGATCCCGGCACGCTGACGATGCTGTCGCTGCTCTCCAAGCAGGTCTACAGGCGCGCGAGCGAGGGCCTGATCGGGATCAGCCAGCGCCACTACCTGGCGCTCCACTTCCTGCCCGAGTCCGACGGGCTCCCGCAGCAGCAGCTGTCGGAGATCCTCTGCATCGACGCCAACAACACCGTGCTGCTGCTCAACGAGCTCGAGGATGCGGGCCTCGTCCGCCGCGAGCGCGATCCCGCCGATCGCCGCCGCCACCGGGTGCACCTGACCGAGCTCGGCGCCGGCAAGCTCGCCGACGCGCGGCGCGCGCGCGAGACGCTCGCGGACCAGGTGCTGGCGGCGCTGGATCCCGATGAGCGCAGGGAGCTGCACCGGCTGCTGGCCAAGGCACTCGGCGGCTGAGCCATCGGGTAGGGTTGCGCGCCGATGAAGCTCGCGACGTTTGTGCCGCCGGGCGAGGACCGGCCGCTGTCCGGGCTCGTCGACGGCGACCGCGTGCGGGCGTTCGGCGGCGCCGACGGCGTGCGCGAGGTGCTGGCGTCCGGTCGCACGCCCGCCGGCGACGGCGCCGAGTGGCTGCTCGACGACGTCACGCTGCTGGCGCCGGTCGCGCGTCCGGGCACGATCTACGCGATCGGCCTCAACTACGCCAAGCATGCCGAGGAGACCGGTCGTGGCGCGCCCGAGCAGCCGATCGTGTTCGTCAAGGTGTCGGGCTCGGCCGCGCCGCCCGGCGGGCCGATCCGCTGCCCCGATGTCGTCAGGCGCCTGGACTACGAGGGCGAATTGACGATCGTGATCGGCGCCGGCGGTGCGATCGGCGGCTACTGCATCGCCAACGACGTCTCTGCCCGTGACCTGCAGCGCCGCGAGCCGCAGTGGACGCGCGCCAAGGGCGCGGACACGTTCTGCCCGTACGGCCCGTGGATCACGACCGCCGACGAGGTGCCCGACCCCGGCAACCTGCGATTGCAAACGTGGGTCAACGGCGAGCTGCGCCAGGACTCCAGCACCTCGGATTTGATCTTCGGCTGCGAGGAGCTGGTCGCGTTCATCGCCCAGACGTGCACGCTGGCGCCCGGCGACCTGATCCTGACCGGGACGCCAAACGGGGTCGGGATGGCGATGGACCCGCCCGCGTGGCTGCAGCCGGGCGACACGATCCGGATCGCGATCGAGTCACTGGGAGAAATCGAGCACCGCGTCGAGTAGTGGATGTTTCGCCAATCGACGTCGCTCGCGGACCGGTTGGTTGGCGATGCACGACCGGCAGTGGCTTGGCGGGATGGTTCTTCTATGTGCCGGACGAGATCGCCCAGGCTCGCCGCGGCGCCCGCGATGACTGGCTTACGACGGTGGCCTCCCGGACGTCAGCGATCGTGGCGCCGGCGCGGCCGAGGCCTCCGGCACTGAAGGCCCCTGCAGCGCGGCCAGCTGCGCCCTGAGCGCATTCACCTCACGCTGCAGGGCCCGGACGCGTCGCCGTTCGCTCGCCAGATCCTCCGCCATCAGGCGCAGCGCGGTGCCGATTCGATTGGAATCCGGCCTACCACCATCCATGGTGACGACGATCTTCGCTCGCGTCGGCCCCTCGGACAAGGGGGCCACCATCCGTTCCGTGAGGGGTGTCTCCACCTCTCCACGCCCGGCTCACGACCGGTGATGGGCGTCACCCCGTTTGGGTGATGCACCTCGCAGGCTCGTCTCCGAGCATCCGCTGCGCCGTCGTAGCCCCTGCGTAATGGACGGACCATCACCACCGCCACCCAAGATCGCCGCCGCACCACACCGCACGCGACGAGGGCCGGGCGCGCCCGCGCTCGCGGACGGGCTCGTGATCTTCGGTATCACCGGCGATCTGGCCAAGGTGATGACGTTTCACTCGCTGTACCGGCTTGAGCGGCAGGGGCTGCTGCCCGATCGTCGGCGTGGCGGTCGACGATTGGTCGGCCGACGACCTGCGCGAGCATGCTCGCGCGGGAATAGAGGCGTGCGGCGGGCGGATCGACGGGGCCGTGTTCGATCGGCTCGCCGCGCGCCTCGACTACGTCAGCGGCGACTTCGGCTACCGCCACCTACGAGCGGGTCGTCGAGTCTGCCCGCGCGCTCGCCGACGAAATGGGCGTCGTGGGGATCCTCGCGCTGGAGACGCGGGCCGGCTCGGCGGTCGGAGTGGCGATCTCGGTGACGACGATTCCGCGTCCGCCACCTCGGCGCGGCCGCGGGCGTTGGCGAGATCGACAAGGCCGCGGGAGCGCTGCTGGTGGTGGGCGTGAACGTCGTGATGCTGCTCGCCCGCGGCTGCGGCATGCTCGCGGTGCAGCAGGCGCTGCCGCGTCGGCTCGGCGTCACCCGTAACGGATGATGGGGGGCAACAGGGCGGTGCGAGGATCGTCGACGGTGACCACGACCACCGCCGATCGCAACGACGCGCAGCGGCCGCCGGCTGAGTTGGATCCCGAGCGCGCCGCCGAGATGATGACGAGCCGGCGGTTCGTCGTCCTGCTCGTCGTCGTGGCGATCGTCGGGATCATCGTGTCGTTGGTCGCCTGGTGCTTTTTGGAGGGCATCTACCAGCTCGACCGCGAGCTCTACGTCCACCTCCCCAGCGCGCTCGGCTACGACCACGGGCCGCCGCTGTGGTGGCCGCTGCCCGTGCTCGGGCTCGCCGGCGTGGTGGTCGCGCTGGCGATCACGCGGCTGCCGGGAGACGGCGGCCATCTGCCGGCCAAGGGTTTGGCGATCGGCGGCGGAACCCCGCGGCCGATCAATCTGCCGGGCGTGATCGTCGCCGGCCTGGTGACGGTCGGCTCCGGCGTGGTGCTGGGACCGGAGGCGCCGCTGATCGCGCTCGGCTCGGGGGTCGCTGTGCTGACGGTGAGCCTCGCCCGCCGCACGACGCCGCCGCAGGTGGTGACCGTGGTCGCGGCCGCCGGCGGCTTCGCGGCGCTGTCGTTCATCTTCGACTCGCCGCTGATCGCCGCCGTGCTCCTGATCGAGGCGACCGCGATCGGGGGCGCCCGGCAGGCGTTGATCCTCGTCCCCGGGCTGCTCGCCGCCGGCGTCGGCACGCTCGTATCGATCGGGATGGGATCGTTCACCGGCCTGAGCAGCAGCTCCTACGCGCTGAGCGCGCTGCAGCTGCCGCACTTCGGCCATCCCGACATCGCGCAGTTCGGCTGGACGATCGCCTTGGCGGCGGCGATCGCGGTCGCCGCACGGATCGTGATGCTCGGCGGCCTCGGCACTCACCGGATCGTGTCGCGGCGGCTGATGATGCTGGTGCCCGCCGCCGGATTGGTCGTGGCCGGCCTGGCGATCGCGTTTCACGGCGCCACCGGCCACAGCGTCGACGAGGCGCTGTTCTCGGGTCAGGACGCGCTCGGCGGGCTCGTCGCCCACGCCGGCACGTGGTCGCTGTCGGCGCTGGCGCTGCTGATCGCGTTCAAGGGCGTCGCGTACGGGGTGTCGCTCGGCAGCTTCCGCGGCGGCCCGACGTTCCCCGCGCTGTTCCTGGGCGCGGCGGGCGGTATTTTGGCGGCCCACCTGCCCGGGTTCTCGCTGACGCCGGCGGTCGCCGTCGGGATGGGGGCGGCGACCGCCGCGGTGCTGCGGCTCCCGCTGTCGGCGGCGATCCTCGCCACCTTTTTGACGGTCTCCGCGGGCACCGGCGACGAGCCGCTCATCATCGTTGGCGTCGTCACGGCATATCTCGTCACGGTCGCGCTGCAGCGCGCGCCGGGTCAGGGCCGCGCGTGAGGGCGACCGGAGCCACGTCGTGGGCCGCGTCTTCGGCTTCGCGCTGACCGCTGCGCTGAATCCGACGCTGCTCACGGCGGTGACGGTGATGCTGGCGCTGCTGAAGCCGGCGCGGCTGCTGCTCGGATACCTGCTCGGAGCGATGCTGACCGGAGTCGTCTGCGGGCTGGTGCTGGTGTTCGCGCTGGCCGGCTCGGGCACCGCGCACACCGCCAAGCGGTCCGTGAGCCCGGGGATCGACATCGGCCTCGGGATCCTGATCCTGGTGATCGCGGCCCTCGTTGGCAGTGGTCGCGATCGGCGCCGGCGCGCGTGGAGCGAACGACGGCGTGAGCGGGCCCGGGACAGGACACCGCCGCGCTGGAAGCAGGTCCTGAGCCGCGGCTCGGCGCGGGACACGTTCGTCATCGGGGTCCTGTTGAGCTTTCCCGGTGCGTCGTACATCGCCAGCATGAACGCGCTCAGCAAGCAGAGCGTCGGCACGGTCACGACGGTGATCGTCGTGCTCGCGGTCAACGTGATCATGCTCGTGCTGATCGAGGTCCCGCTGCTGGGGTATGCGCTCCGGCCGGACTGGACCGCCGCGCTCGTGGAGAGCGCCAACGACTGGCTGAGCCGTCGCGGCGGGCGCCTGGCGCTGACCCTCGCGACCGTGATCGGCGCCCTGCTGGTGCTGCGCGGCCTCTTGAATCTCTGACACGCCGTCGACCCGATCACCTGATGCGGGTGATGCCAACGTGCCAGACCGGGCGCGACCATGGACGACGGTGACGATCGATCAGGTGCCGCTGGCGGAGGCGAAGCTGGCAGCGCCGCGGTCGACGATCCCCACTCGGGCACCGGAGTTCAGGGGCGACCATCGCTTCGTTGCCGACCATCTGAGCCATGAGCTGATCGGCTCCCTCGACGACGACACCCGTGAGCTGCTGCTTCGCGTCTCGGTGCTCTTGCCATCTCCAGCGCGCCCGTCGTGCGCGGCCGGAGCGTCCCGAGCGCTTCACCCCGTACGTGCGGTGCGCCGCGGCGATGGTGAGTGCCGCCGCAGTCGACGGCGACGTCGGTCGGGCGGGTGCTGCGTCCACATACGCGGGCGATCTACCGCAAGCTCGACGTGCACTCGGGTGCAGATGCGATGGCGCGCGCCGACCTCCTGGTCTGGTCGCGCGAGCGTAATCACCTATGTGAATGCTCGCCGGTGAGGCACATCGGCCGAACGGGCGCGCGATCCTGGTTCCGGTGCCGGTTCGGGAATACCGCGTCACGGTCGAAGGAGAGCTCAGCGATCGGGTGGGGGCCGCGTTCGCGGGCATGACGCTGCGGCGCACGCACGGCAACACGGTGCTCGAGGGTCCGGTGCGCGACCAGGCCGAGTTCCAAGGGATCCTTCAAAGGGTGTCGAGCCTCGGCCTGACGCTGCTCAGCGCGGCCGTGACGGACGACGTCGACCGGCCCTGACTACACCCGAGCGCTTGCCGCACGGGGCTCGGCGGGAAGCAGCAGCGCTGCCACGAAGCCGGCGGCCGCGAACACGACGAGCGCGCCCATCGCGACGATGTAGGGGGTGCCGCCGAGGCCGAGCACCAGCAGCCTGATCCCCATCAGCAGTGGCTTTCTGCTCTGAGAACTCTTCGTCGGTCGGGACTCCCGGCTCGTGGAGCTCGCCCAACTCCGACAGCTGTGCGGTGTCGTCAGTGGTGATTTTCCGCCGGCGGCTCGCGCTGCAGGAGCGGCAGCCTGCTGGCCCTCGCCGTGGGCCGGCTCCCGCTCCTCCTCCTGCCCCCCTTCCCGATGTTTGCCCATCATGTGGGCGCGGCCGCCCACGGCGGCGTCCCGCAGCCGTGGACGGCGTCTGAACATCGGCATCGCTAGACCTGTGGGTCCTCGGGCAGTGCCAGCCCAAGCGCAAGCATGATCTCCGGGGCAGCGGCGATGATCCTGGGGCCGCCGACCTGCGGTGCCACAGCTCGCAGCAGGCCGGTGAGGTCCTCCGGCGTCGCTCCTTCCTGCAGCGCATTGGCGACCTGCCATGCGTATGAGGCCGGCGGGGCATCGAGTGCGATCAGCGTCGCGATCTTGACGAGCGCAAACGTGCGTCCGTCCAAGCCGCTGCCCTCCCGGTTCAGTTCGCGCAGCCCGACGGCCTCTTCCAGAACGTCGAGGTCGCCTGCCGAGATCGCCGACAGCTGCTGATGGGCTTCCGTTCCAACGACAGCCATGTGAGGTTCCTTTCACTCAACGGACGCCGCTGCGGGCTTCGGCGGCCCGGCAGCTTCGAAGTCATGCCCAGCGTACGGCTGCGTTCGGGCGCGACCGCACCCGAGCGCCGATTCACCCAGGTGAATGCGACTCGTTCCAGCGGCGTGCGCGCTCACCTGGGTGAAATCGCACGTAGGGTGCCGGCGCGAACGGTGCCGGACGTAGCCTGGGCCGATGACGGTCAACGCGGTTGAGTGTCTCGGCGCCCGCCATGCTCCTGGCGGACGCGGTCACACCGTTCCGTGTACGGAGCGGGCCGGCGCTGGCTACCCGTCGTGGGCACGCTGGAACAGCGACGTGCCCGAGCGCTACACGATCGCGGTCGCCCTGGTCGAGCTCACGTCGACGCTTACGCAGCGCTTCGCCGGGCCAGCGACCGACTCGCAGCCGCCGTACTCACGTGATTGACGAACCGACCACACGCGCGCCGGTCCAGGCAGCAGACGCCGGCGTGCCCGAGCGGTCCGCGGGCAACCAACGACTCGCGGTGCTGTTGGCGACGGCGATGTTCGTTCTGGTCGTGGACACCTCGATCATGAACGTTTCGATCTCCGCGGTGGTCCGAGATCTGCACACGACCGTCAGCGGTGTCCAGTCGGCGATCGCACTCGAGGCGCTGGTGTCGGCGGCGTTCATCCTGATCGGCAGCCGGATCGGGGACCTCATTGGCCGCAAGCGGGCATACGTACTGGGTCTGCTCGGCTACGCCGTCGGCGCGCTGGCGATGGCGCTCGCGCAGAGTCTGACCGCGATCATCGTCTTCTGGGCGATCATCGGCGGGCTTGGCGCATCTCTGCTGTTGCCCGCGATGCAGTCGCTCATCCACGGCAACTTCGAGGGAGCCGCTCAGCGCAAGGCGTACGCCCTGGTCGGGGCGGCGGCAGCGATCGCAGCCGCGGTGGGGCCGCTCCTCGGCGGGTTCATCACCACCTATCTCTCGTGGCGGATCGCGTTCCTGCTCGAGGACGTCGCAATCGTGATCGTGCTGTCCGGCATCAGACTGGTCCGAGACGTGCCCTACACGGGATCGCGGGGCGTCGATGTCGTGGGGGCGGGCCTGTCGGTGATGGGCATGGGCGGGATCGTGCTCGGGATCCTGATATGGCAGGAGGGCGGCGAATCGGTGGGCGTGTTGCTGGCGGTCGGCGCCGCGGCGATGGCAGGGCTGGCCCGTTGGCTGGTGCAGCGCAAGCGCCGGGGCAAGCCGACACTGTTGGACCCCGGTCTGTTCACGTCGGCTGGCTATCGATTCGGGATCTCCCAGCAGATGCTCCAGCAGATCGCGCTGGGCGGAACGATGATCGCGTTGCCGATCTACCTGCAGATGGTGCTCGAGTACAACGCGCTGAAGGCAGGACTGTCCCTCGCCCCGCTGTCGCTGACGATGTTCGCCGTGGCGCTGTTAGCCGGGAAGAAGGCCGGCAAGCAGCGTCCGAGCGCCCTCATCCGCGCGGGATTTGCGCTGCTCACCGGCGGCTTGGTGGTGTTGATCGCAATCGTGCCGCGGGCGACCTCGGGCTGGTTTTTGGTGGTCCCGCTGATGATCGCGGGCGCGGGGTTGGGATTGCTGGTCTCCCAGCTGAACAACTACACGCTCTCGCCGATCTCGGAGGAGCGGGTCAGCGAGGCGGCCGGCGTGAACTCGGCGGCGGGGTCGTTCGGGCTGTCATTCGGGTTGGCGTTCGCCGGCGCGATCCTCCTGGCCACGCTGTCGATCGCGTTCAACCACATGGCTCAGGCGAGCACCGTGCTGTCGCCCACCGAGCAGCAGCGCGTCGCCGACACGCTGGAGCACGACGCGCAGGTGATGAGCAACAGCCGGCTCGAACGGCAGCTCGCCGATGAGCCCGAGCAGACCCGGGCCGAGATCATCCGGATCAACACCGACGCGCGGCACATCGCCCTTCAGATCGCGCTGCTGGTACCGATCCTCGCCGGCCTGATCGGCTTGTTCAACTCGTTCCGGATGATGCGTCTACCAGACCCCGTGCCATCGGGCGCCGCGGAAGGCATGGCCCCGGGCTGATCGATCGAGCTGTCGGCGTAACGCCGCGGGGTGGCGATGGATTCGACATACACCAAGACAACTGACGCGCGCCGGAGGGTCGCTTCGGCGGCGTCACTGGTGCTGGGCCCGATGCTGCGCTATGTGGGGGAGTCGGAGGCGACAGTGTGGCTCGAGACCGACTCTCCGTGTGAGGTCGAGGTGCTCGGTCGGCGTGCGCGGACGTTCCAGGTTGCCGGTCACCATTACGCGATCGTCGTCATCGAGGGGCTCGCCCGGGACTCGGTTCAGGAGTACGAGGTCGCGCTGGACGGCGAGCGGCGCTGGCCACAGCAGGGCTCGGCGCTGCCGCGCAGCGTGATCCGCACGCCCGCTCCGGGCGCGGACAGGTGGGTGGCGTTTGGGTCGTGCAGCGTGACGGCGCCGCCCGGGCCACCGTACTCGCTTCCGCGGCGCCGCGATCGTCGCGGGTTGGGGATCGGCGCGCTGTACGCGCTGGCCCACCGCCTGCTGCACCAGCCGCATGACCGCTGGCCCGATCTGTTGCTGCTGGTCGGAGACCAGGTATACGCGGACGAGGTCTCGCCGGCCGCGCAGCAGTTCATTCGCCCCCGCCGTGACATTCCTCGCCCTCCTGGCCAGCAGGTCGCTGATTTCGAGGAGTACACGCGGCTGTATCACGAGGCGTGGGGATACCCGCTCATCCGCTGGATGGCGTCCACGGTGGCCACGGCGATGATCTTCGACGACCACGACCTGCACGACGATTGGAACACCTCGGCGGCGTGGGTCGCAACGATGCGAGCGAAGCCGTGGTGGGAGGAGCGGATCGTCGGCGCATTCATGTCGTATTGGATCTACCAGCATCTCGGCAACCTGTCCCCAGACGAGTTGGCAGCCGAGGAGCCGCTGCGACAGGTGACCGCGACGGAGGACGGCACCGAGGTGCTGCGCCAATTCGCCCTGAAGGCCAGTCACGAGACCGCCGGCCGCCGCTGGAGCTACTCCCGCGGACTGGGACGCAGCCGCCTGGTGGTGATCGACTCACGCGCCGGGCGGGTGCTCGAAGGCCGACGGCGATCGATGCTCGACGCGGCCGAGTGGGAGTGGCTCGAGCGGCAGTTGACCGGCGGCGTCGACCACCTGTTGATCGCGACGTCGCTGCCGCTGCTGCTCTCGCCGGGTTTGCATCACCTCGAGGCCTGGAACGAGGCGGTCTGTGCCGGCGCGTGGGGACGACGGCTTGCGGCGATCGGCGAGCAGGTACGCCAGCGGCTCGACCTGGAGCACTGGGCGGCCTTCGAGCGCTCGTTCACGAGGCTCGTGGAGCTCATCCGCGCGGTCGCCGCGGGTGAGCGGGGAGCCGCACCGGCGTCGATCGGCGTGCTCTCCGGCGACGTGCATCACGGCTACCTCGCCGAGGCCGCGTTCGTCGACGCCTCAGCGGTCCAGAGCTCGGTCTATCAGGCGGTGTGCTCGCCGTTTCGCCATCCGCTCGCGGCCCACGAGCGCGCAGCCGTACGCGCCACGATGTCGCGGCCTGCGACCGTGCTCACCCACGCGCTGGCACGCGCCGCCGGCGTCGCCGACCCCGCCGTGCGTTGGCGCTCGAACCGTCCGACCTTCGACAACCAGGTGGCGACGCTGGTGCTCTCCGGCCGCCATTCGCGACTGACGATTGAGCGCACCGGCGGCGACTGGCGCGACCCCAGGTTGGAGCCGGTGCTCGAGCGAACGCTCACCTGACGTCTTAGCCTGGATCCACCGGTCCCTGGCGCGCGAGTCGTCCGAGGCTGAGATTTAAATGACCTCCTGAGCAGGCAGAAAGCTGTCGTATGCGGCGACGGCGGGCCTGCGCCAGGAGGTCATCTTCATGGTGAAGGGTCTGCCGGA
>DASUHF010000016.1:0-102280 GCA_036273655.1 Solirubrobacteraceae bacterium
TCTTCATGATCGGCGTCCTCAAGGGTGCCGTGCTCTTCCTCGCCGACCTGATGCGCGGCATCGACGTGCCCTGCGAGGTCGACTTCATGGCCGTCTCGAGTTACGGCTCCCAGACCGATTCCTCCGGCGTGGTGCGGATCCTCAAGGATCTCGACGCCAACATCGAGGGCCGGCACGTGGTGATCGTGGAGGACATCGTCGACTCCGGGCTGACGCTCTCCTACCTGGTGCGGAACCTGCAGGCGCGCGGCCCGGCCACGCTCGAGGTGTGCGCCCTCTTGACCAAGCCGGAGCGGCGCAAGGCCGACGTCGGCTGCCGCTACGTCGGCTTCGAGATCCCCAACCGGTTCGCGATCGGCTACGGCCTCGACCACGCGGAGCGCTACCGCAACCTCCCGTACGTGGCTGCGCTCGCCGGCGCGTAGGCGCCGCCACGACTGCGGGCGGAGGTGCTGGCGGCCCCCGCAGGGCCGCATAAGAACCCCGGAAAACCCCGGCTTTGCCTCCAAACCAGACTGCTACGCTTGCTGTTCCGCGGCGTCACCGCCACCGCGAGGACCGCGGCAGGAGCTGATTTCTCGATATGAGCAGGTTTTTCAAGAGCGCCGCGTTCCCGATCCTGATCGTGATCGTGCTCGCGATCCTGGCCACGAAGGTGATCGGCGGGGGAGGCGGCGGCCCGCACTACACGTTCGGGAACCTTCTGTACCAGCTGGACCACAAGCAGGTCCAGAAGCTGACGCTGAACCAGAAGTCAAACAGCGCCGAGGTGACGCTCCGCAACGGCCAGAAGTACACGGTCGGCTACCCGAACAACTACGCGTCGACGCTGATCAACGACGCGAAGACGGATCTGCCGCAGGGCGCCCAGGGGCCGCAGGGCCTGAACGTCGACACGAACTCGTCGAGCATCTGGCTGTCGCTGCTGACCTACCTGCTGCCGGTCGTGATCCTGATCGTGTTCTGGCTGTTCTTGATGAACCAGGTGCAGGGCGGCGGCTCGAAGGTGATGTCGTTCGGCAAGTCGCGCGCGAAGCGGATGTCGGTCGACTCGCCGAAGATCACGTTCCGTGACGTCGCCGGGGTCGACGAGGCCGTCGAGGAGCTGCACGAGATCAAGGAGTTCCTCGAGAACCCCAAGAAGTTCCAGGCGCTCGGCGCGCGCATCCCCAAGGGCGTGCTGCTGTACGGCCCTCCGGGGACCGGCAAGACGCTGCTCGCGCGCGCCGTCGCCGGCGAGGCCGGCGTCCCGGTCTTCAGCATCTCGGGCTCCGACGTCGTCGAGATGTTCGTCGGCGGGGGCGCCCGCCGCGTGCGCGATCTGTTCGAGCAGGCCAAGCAAAACAGCCCCTGCATCATCTTCATGGACGAGATCGACGCGGTCGGCCGCCATCGCGGCGCCGGCCTCGGCGGCGGTCACGACGAGCGCGAGCAGACGCTCAACCAGCTGCTGGTCGAGATGGACGGCTTCGAGATGAAGGACAACATCATCTTGATCGCCGCCACCAACCGGCCCGACATCCTCGACCCGGCGCTGCTGCGCCCCGGCCGCTTCGACCGCCAGATCGTCGTCGACCGCCCCGACCGCGCCGGTCGCAAGAAGATCCTCGACGTCCACACGCGCGGCAAGCCGCTGGCGCGGGAGATCGACGTCGACGCTCTCGCCGGCCAGACCCCCGGCTTCACCGGCGCCGATTTGTCGAATCTCGTCAACGAGGCGGCGCTGCTCGCGGCCCGCAACGGCAAGCGCGAGATCACCCAGGTGGAGCTCGAGGAGGGGATCATGCGCGTGATCGCCGGCCCCGAGAAGAAGACGCGGGTGATGTCGGGCAAGGAGCGGCGGGTCACGGCCTACCACGAGATGGGCCACGCGATCGTCGGTCACTTCCTGCCCAACTCCGACCCGATCCACAAGATCTCGGTGATCTCCCGCGGCCAGGCGCTCGGCTACACGATCTCGCTGCCCGGCGAGGACAAGTTCCTGACCACGCGCGCGGAGCTGCAGGACACGATGGCGATGACGCTCGGCGGCCGCGCGGCCGAGGAGATCTGCTTCGACGAGATCACGACCGGCGCGTCCAACGACCTCGAGAAGGTCACCCAGACCGCCAAGCAGATGGTGATGCGGTTCGGGATGTCCGAGAAGCTCGGCCCGCGGGTGTTCGGCCACGACCACGGGCAGCCGTTCCTCGGACGCGAGTTCAACTCCGAGCCCGACTACTCCGACGAGATCGCGCGGGAGATCGACGATGAGATCCGCCGGATCGTCGAGTCCGCCCACGTCCAGGCCAAGGAGATCCTGACGAGCAAGCGCGACGAGCTGGAGAAGCTGTCGGAGATCCTGATCAAGCGCGAGACGATCGAGAAGGAGCAGTTCGAGCGCCTGCTCGACGGCGCCACCGAGCAGGATGTGTTCGGGTCCGAGGCGCCGGCGCCGAAGGAGGTCCCGGCGCTCCAGGACACGCCCGCCGAGCGTCCTGGGCGCGAGGGCCCGCGGCCGCTGCCGCGCCCGGGCTTCGGCACCGCCGAGTAAGCCTCATCCGCGCCGCCGCGGCGCGGATCCCGACCAACGAGGAAGGAATTCGCCACCCCGGCGTCCTGGTAGACGACGGGCTCGAATCGACGAGCCCGGATCGACAACCACGACACCAGGAGTGACGATGAGCAGGATCCAACAGTTGCGCTACCGGATCGGCGGTATCGCCGCCGTGGCGGGGGTGAGCGTCCTGGTGGCCGCATGCGGCGGCGGAGGATCGAGCGCCTCGACGACGGCCGCCTCCAGCGGCTCGGCCGCGACCAACACCAGCGCCTCGAACGCCGCCTCGAACTCGACCCCCGCGGCCGCCAAGAGCGTGTCGGTCGGCACCGCCAAGGGCAAGGATGGGACGTATCTGACGGGCACAGGCGGCCGCACGCTCTACCTCTGGGCGGCCGACTCCAAAAACATGTCGAGCTGCTCCGGCGCGTGCGCGAAGGCGTGGCCGCCGCTGACGACGAAGGGCAAGCCGGCCGCCGGCAAGGGCGTCACCGCCTCGGATCTCGCCACGATCATGCGGTCGGACGGAAGCACCCAGGTGACCTACAAGGGCCACCCGCTCTACTACTACGTGGGAGACTCCGGCTCCGGCACGACCAATGGCCAGGGCAGCAACCAGTTCGGCGCCAAATGGTGGCTCGTCTCGCCGGCCGGCGCCGCGATCACCGGCAGCTCGTCGTCGGGCAGTTCGTCGGGCGGCGGCGCCTACGGGTCTTCCGGCTCGGGCGGCTCGGGCGGCTCGAGCAGCTCGGGCGGCGGCTCGAGCAGCTGGGGCTAACGGCGAGGCCGACACCAGCATCGGATGGCAGCAACTCCGACCCGCGCGGGCGTCCCCTCACAGACGCCCGCGCGGGGATGGCGGCCGCCCGCCCCGTCGGACGCGTCCGCCCGAACGGTCGGGAGCTGGGCGTTCGCCGGCGTCGCGGTCTCCTCGCTTGGCGGGCCGCTGGCGCTTGCGGCGCTGGTCGTCCCGGCCGTGACGGCGGACGCGGCCGCGTCCGGAGGCCTGACCGCGATCGCCGCGGCGGTCGTGTTCGGGGCGCCGCTGGCGATCTGGCTGCGCTATGCGCGGCACCTGACGCCCGACGCGGAGCGTCGCGGCCCGGCCGGCGGGCTGTACGCGTTCGTGCACGCCGCCGCTGGGCGCCGCGTGGCGCTCGTGCAGGCGGCCGTGTGGACGTTCAGCTATCTGCTCTACATCGTCTACACGACGGTCCAGATCGTCTACGACCTGTTGCCGCAGGTGCTGCCCGGCGAACGGCCGTACCGGACGCTGCTGGCGCTCCTGATCCCGGTCACGATCGCGGCGGTGATGATCGCCGGCCGCGCCGCGGCCCTGATTGTGATCGGTGCGATCGCCGCCTCGCAGCTGGCGCTCGGCGGGATCCTCGACGGGATTGCGGTCGCGCACCTGTCGCTGCCGGCATCGAGCTTCGGCACATCGGCATCGGCCGGCTCGATCGCCACCGCGGGCGCGAAGTCGTCGCTGCTGTACATCTGCGCCGGCCTGCCGCTGTTTATCGGCGGCGAGCTCGCCACGCCGGGCCCGACGATCCGCCGCGGGCTGCTCGGGGCGTATCTGGCGACGGTCGCGATGGTCGTGCTCGCGGTCGCGCCGCTGGCGGCCGCGCCCGGGCTGAGCCGCACCGACGTGCCCGGCTTCGAGCTGGCCGCGCAGTTCGCGTCGACCGGCCTCGCCCGCGTGATCGGGGTCGGGATCGCGGTCAGCATCGCCGGCGTGATCCTCTGCGAGTACCTCGCGCTGACGCGGCTGGCGGCGGCGGTCGGCGGCTGGGCGACGAGGCGCGCCGCGATCGTCGTCGGCGCCACGATCGTCGCCGCGGCGCCGCTGTCGCTGCTCGATCCCAACGGCTTCTACGACGCGCTCGCGCGCCCCTCGCTGGTGGCGCTGTGGCTCAGCCAGCTGATCGTGTTCGCGGCGTTCCCGTTCTTCGCGGCCCGTCGCGGCTTACGCCTGGCCCCGGCGTTGACGCTGACCGCGGTCGCGTGCGCGCTGGCCGGCTACGGGCTGTACACGAGCGTCGCCAGCCCGTCGAGCTGAAATCTGGACGTACCACTTGGATTTCCAAATGGTACGTCGGCTCCGACTTGGGCCACCTGTGTCACTCGTGCACGCCGGGCGGCAGCGGCGGGTTGAGGCCGTGCGCGCGGCACGCCTCAAGGCCGGGCCCGAGCCCCGGCGCCTCGGCCAGCTTCGGCGGCGTGGCGAACGCGGGCTTTGAGAAATCGAAGTAGTCGGTCATCGGGTGCGCGTTGGCGTCGCGGAACGTCATCGCGGGCAGGTTCCACTTGCGTTCGATGAACGCCGTCACCGACGTGTGGTCCTGGACGATGTTTGACACGTAGTTGGCCCGCGCCCACGGCGAGACGACGTACATCGGCACCCGGAAGCCGTAGCGATCGAAGCCGCCGGGCGCCAGCGGCGGCGCTCCCGGCCCGCGGATCGGGCGGATGTTGTCGGGCCTGATGGCGCGCGGCGGCGCCACGTGGTCGTAGTAGCCGCCGCCCTCGTCGTAGTTGATGAACAGCGCCGTGTGACGCCAGGCCGGCGAGTGCATCAGCGCGTTGACGACGCTGCACATGAACCGCTCACCGACCTGGATGTCCTGCGGGTTCTCCTCGGACTGGTAGGTGTACTGCGGATCCATGAACGAGACGGGAGCGAGCTTGCCGGCCTTCGCGTCGGCGTAGAACTGCTTGGGCGAGCGGACTCGCGCAAGGTTGGCGTTGGTGATCTCCGACTTGATGATCCCGATCGAGGCGTTCTGCAGCACCGGCGCCGGCGAGTAGGAGACCCAGTCGATCCCATACGCGGTCAGCCGGTCGAAGATCGTGCCGTTGGCGGCGGGCAGATTCCAGGATTGCTGCAGGTTCGTGACGGTCAGGCCCGACGCGGTGCCCGCGAATAGGAAACGGCGGTTCGGAAACGTCTGCGCGAGCACCGAGCTGAAGTAGCGCTGGCCGATCGGAAAGTGCGCCGCCAGCGAGTAGCTGAACGGCATCCGCTGCCGGTCGACGAAGCGCATCGCGATCGGCCCCGACGCCTTCACGAAGCCGCTGTTGGCGCCGTGCGCGTAGGCCAGGTGCGACGCGTTCCAGGTCTGGCTCGGCTCGCCGTGCCGCTGGCACGGCGAGCTCGCGAAGTCCGCGAAGACCTTGCGGCCGTCGTGGTCGCGGTTGAAGTTCAGCGGACGTCCGCGCTTGGAGACCGTCAGCCCGTCGATCGCGTTGCGGCGGGCCGCCATCTCGTGGCCGAGCATCCCGAGGATGTTGTCGAACGAGTGGTTCTCCATCATCAGCACGACGACGTGCTTGATGTTCGGCATCGTCTCGGTGCCGGGCGGGAGCGTTCCGAACGGCAGGCTGCCGGGCTTGCGCAGCCCATGGTGCGACGCCACCAGGCGAGCCCACGCCGGCAGCGACCCGCACGCGAGCGCGCCTGCGCCGACGGCGGCCGACCCCAGCAGCGAGCGGCGGCTGACCTCTCCCATCGCGGGGCGGTTTATATCACCGGCGACGGGCGCCGTTGGCGCGTGGTCGCGATGAGTAACGTCCAGAGCACATGCCGTCCGGTTCACATGCACGCCACCACCCGGGCCCGCCGCCGATGCAGCTGCTGCGGGTGTGGCTGCCCGTGGGGATCGCGCTCGTCGGGGTCGCGCTGGTCGCGATCGGGCACGGCTCCTACTCGAGCGCCGTGACCACACACTCGCTGGAGTCCGCGACCGGCGTGGCGCTCGTGATCGTCGCCGCGATCGTGTGGATGGTCAACTGGCTGTACCGGCTCAGCGTCGGCTCCAGCGCCGACCGCGACCGGGAGGAGCGCGCGCGGGAGTACTTCGAGCGCACCGGCCGCTGGCCCGACGAGGAGGAGCCCGGCTCCCGGAACGGGGCCAGTTGAGCCGTCCGTTTCGGATGATGGGGATCGTCAACGTGACGCCGGACTCGTTCTCGGACGGCGGCGCGTTCGAGGATCCCGAGGCGGCGATCGCGCACGCGCTGGCGCTCGTCGACGAGGGCGCCGAGATCCTCGACATCGGCGGCGAGTCGACGCGGCCGGGCGCGGCGCCGGTGCCCGAGGAGGTCGAGCTTGAGCGGGTGCTGCCGGTGCTCGAGGGGCTGCGCGCGGCCGGCTGTGAGGCCGAGATCTCGATCGATACCTCCAAGGCGCGGGTCGCGGCGACCGCGATCGAGGCGGGCGCCACGCTCGTCAACGACGTCACCGCGTTTCGCGGCGACGACGAGATGGCGGCGGTCGTGGCCGGCGCCGGCGTCCGCTGCTGCCTGATGCACATGCTCGGCGAGCCGCGCACGATGCAGCGCAACCCCCACTACGACGAGGTCGTTGCCGCCGTCAAGTTCTTCCTGCATGCGCGGATGGAGTTCGCGGTGCAGCACGGGATCGCCGAGGACCGGATCCTGCTCGACCCCGGGATCGGCTTCGGCAAGACCGTCGCCCACAACCTCGCGCTGCTGCGCCGGCTCGACGAGATCTGCGAGCTCGGACGACCGGTCGTGATCGGCACCAGCCGCAAGTCGTTTCTCTCGGAGCTGACCGGGGGGCGCGACGCCGGCGAGCGGCTGGCCGGGACGATCGCGACGAACGTGATCGCCTACGAGCGCGGCGCCTCGGTGTTCCGCGTGCACGACGTCGCCGCCGTCGCCGATGCGCTGCGAGTGACTGCTGCTACGGTGCCTGCGCCATGGCCTCAGACGACGAGTTCGACGACGCCGACGAGGTAGACGACTCCGACCACGAGGGCGCCGAGCCCGAGGTCACGATCGAGGTCTCCGGACTGTCGCTGTACACGCACGTGGGCGTCACCGCCGCCGAGCGAGAGGTCGGCCAACGGCTCCTGCTCGACCTGCGGCTCGACGTCGGCGACTGCGACGCGACGCTGACCGATCGGATCGAGGACACCGTCGACTATGGCCAGCTGTGCGACATCGCCAACCTCGTCGCCCAGCAGCGCAACTACAAGACGCTCGAGCGGCTCTGCACCGCGATCGCGGACCGGATCCTCGAGCGCTGGGACATCAACGCGGTGTGGGTCAAGGCGGCAAAGCCCGAGCCGCCGCTGGCGCTGCCGGTGACCGAGGTCTCGGTCGAGGTGTGGCGCGAGGCCGACCTCGACGCCGACGACGAGTAGGGCTCGCGCCGTGGCGACGAGCGATTCCGTGGCGCGGACCGGCTACCTGGGGGTGGGTTCCAACATCGGCGACCGCCGTGCCAACCTCGAGGCCGCGGTCGCGCAGCTGCCGGTTCATGGCGTGCGGGTCGACGCGTCCTCGTCGGTGTATGAGACCGAGCCGGTCGGGCTGGTGCTCGACCAGCGCGCGTTCTACAACGCGTGCCTGCGGATCTCGACGGCGCTCGATCCGGAGTCGCTGCTCGACGCCTGCAAGGCCGTCGAGTCAGAGCTCGGCCGCGCCGGCGGCGGCCCCCGCCACGGGCCGCGAACGATCGACGTCGACCTGCTGCTGCTCGGGGGGCTTGTCTACTCGTCGTCGCGCCTGACGCTCCCGCACGCGGAGGTCAGCTCGCGACGGTTCGTGCTGGTGCCGCTGCTCGAGCTCGATCCGCAGCTGGCGCTGCCGTCGGGCGAGCGATTGTCGGAGCTCGAGGACGCGCTCGGGCCCGGCCAGGACGTCCGCCTCGCCGGCCCGCCGCTGCTGTAATGAGCTTCGTGAACGTCCTGGTTTCAGGCCGCCCGTGTTGCTCGTAGTCGACGTCGGCAACACGCAGACGCACTTCGGCGTCTACCCCGACGGCGCCGACACCGTCTCCGAGCACTGGCGGTTTGCGACCGTGCAGGAGTCGACCGCCGACGAGCTCGGCTCGCGGCTGGCAAACCTGCTGGAGCTGCGCGGGCTCGGCTTCTCAGACATCGACCGCTCGATCGTGTCCTCGTCGGTGCCGCTGCTGTCGGAGGAGTGGACCGTGATGGTGCGCCGCTACCTCGGCCACGAGATGCTGATCGTCGGTCCCTCGATCCGGACCGGGATGCCGATCCGCTACGACAACCCGCGCGAGGTCGGCGCCGACCGGCTCGTCAACGCGGTCGCGGCGTACGAGCGTGTCCGCGCCCGCTGCGTCGTCGTCGACTTCGGCACCGCGATCACCTACGACGTCGTCTCGGACGCCGGCGAGTATCTCGGCGGGATCATCACCCCGGGCGCCGAGATCTCGATCGACGCGCTCTACGAGCGTGCCGCGAAGCTGCCCAAGGTCGAGCTCGCCGAGCCGCGTGCGCTGATCGGCAAGTCGACGGTCGAGGCGATCCGCTCGGGGATCGTGTTCGGTTTCGCCGGACAGGTCGACGGGATCGTGCACCGCCTGCGCGAGCAGCTCGGCGCCGACACGACCGTGCTCGCCACCGGCGGGCTGGCGCGGGCTCTGGTCCCCGCCGTGCGCGAGTCGATCGACGAGGTCGACGATCTGCTGACGCTGACGGGCCTGCGGTTGATCTGGGAGCGCAACCGGTCCTAGCCCCGGAGCGCCGCGTGCGCCGGCTGCAGCGCAGAGGGGTTTGACGGGCGAGTCGGAAGTACCGCTCCGGTCGGGGCGGGCCCGGCGAGCGGATGTCACGGAGCCCCCGGCGCGGGGACCGAACATTTCAACGAAACCGGCGGCGACGCGGGCGCTGACGGGAAAATGTCCGGTCCAGCCGAACATCTTCCCGTCGACACCAAATTGTGTCTGGAAAACGTGAAAATGTTCGGCGGCGGCGCCTGGCCACGGGCTTGTCCCGGTGCCCGAGTCGGGGATGCGGAGCGGGCACAGGCATCAGACAGGCACGAACGTCAGCGGCGGCACAGCCCGGTGGGGAGCGGCACGTCGGGCGTGGTCGCGACCGACGCGGCCAGCATCAGCGGCAGCCTCGCGCGGCGCACGTCGTCGCCGTCGCGCGACAGCTCCAGGTGGGCGTCAAGCAGTGACCGCAGCGCCGCGAACACGGGCGCGTCGTCGATCTCGTCGGGCACGTCGCACGCCATCCGCGCAAGCGCCAGCATCTCCGGGCTTGCGTCGGGCGCCCGGATCGACAGGATCGTCCCCATCATCACGAACTGGGCGACGCGGTCGAGCAACACGTGCGTCGCCCGCTCGCGCTCGCCGACCGCCGGGCCGACGAACGCCAGCGGCTCGCCGGCGGCGATCCGCAGCGACTGCTCGGACATGATGCAGCGGATCTGCTCCTGCGAGAGCCCGAGCGACAGCGCCAGCCGGATCTGGGAGACGGCCGCCAGCAGCGGGTTGCCGTAGGGGGCGTCGGAGGCGAACAGGATCTGCCCGGGTGGCACCAGCGAGTACAGCGCGCGCAGGTCGGCGCCCATGAACCAGGAGGTGTCGAACAGCAGGTTCGGCAGATCGGCCGCGACCCGCCAGATCCAGGCCAGATCGGTGATCCCGGCGTGGGCGAGGATGAAGCGGGCGTCCGAGAACTCCTGGGCGAGCGCGACCGTGTGGCGGCCGAGCGCGGGAATCCCACGGCCGGCGTGGATCAGGATCGGCAGCCGCCGCTCGTGCGCGATCGCCGCCAACTCACGCACCGCCGGATGGTCGAGCCCGAACTGCTCGGCGCGGGGATGGAGCTTGATCCCGCGCGCGCCCGAGCGCAGCGCGCGGCGGGCCTCGTCGGGGGCGGTGCCAGAGTTCGGCGACACGCGGCAGAAGCAGACGAGCCGGCCATCGGAGTGAGCGGCCGCATCGATCACCATGTCGTTGGCCGCCCGGTAGCCGTCGGGCTCGTGCATCGGGAACGTGAACGCGCCGGCGGCGTCGGCCTCGTCGAGCACCCGCAGCAGCTCGGCGGGCGTCTGCTTCATCCCGTCCGGGTCGTTGGAGCCGAGATGCGTGTGCGTGTCGAACAGGCGCACGCCCGGCACGGCCTCACGGACCTGCGCGGCCCACGGCGCGATCAAAGACTCCAGATCCACGGCCTGCATTCGTAGCATGGACCCGGAGATGACCTCCACCGCGCAACTGGAGCCGCGGTCGTCCGAGCCGCGATTGCCGGCGCAGTCGTCCATAGGTGGACTGAGCCGGGAACTGACCGACCCGTGGACGCTCGGCGGCGTGCCGATCGCCAACCGCGTCGTGCTGGCGCCGCTGGCCGGGATCGGCAACTGGTTCGTGCGCCTGCAGGCAAAGCGCCACGGCGCCGGTCTGGTGGTTTCCGAGATGGTCTCAAGCCATGCCGTTCACTACCGCAACGAGCGCACGTGCACCGAGCTTTTGCGGATCCATCCCGACGAGCACCCCGTCTCGGTGCAGCTGTTCGGATCGGATCCGGATGTGATGGCCTCGGCCGCCGAGCGGGTCGCGGCCGCGGGCGCCGACCTGATCGACATCAACATGGGCTGCCCGGTACCGAAGGTGTGCAAGACCGGAGCCGGCGCGGCGCTGCTGTCTGACCCGCAGCGGGCGGTCGCGGTCGCTCGCGCGGCGCGCGCCGGCAGCGGCCTGCCGGTCACCGTCAAGCTCCGCTCGGGGCTGCGACCGGACGATCGCTCAGGCGTCGAGCTCGCGCGGCGGCTGGCCGAGGAGGGCGGCGTCGCCGGGCTCTGCATGCATCCCCGCCACGCCTCGCAGCGCCATTCGGGCAGCCCCGACTACGAGCTGGCGCGGTCGCTGATCGAGTCGCTGCCGGTTCCGATGGTGCTATCTGGCGGGCTGCGGACGCCCGAGCTCGCGCGCGAGGCGTTTGAACGGACCGGTGCGGCCGCGGTCGCGCTCGCGCGCGGCTCCCTCGGCAACCCGTGGCTGTTCGAGCAGCTGCTCGGCGCCCGCGGCGGCGATCCCAGCCGCGGCGAGATCCTGGCCGAGGTCGAGTGGGTGATCGACGGCGCCGCCGAGCACCTCGGCGCCGAGCGCGCGGGCCGCTACCTGCGCAAGTTCTATCCGTGGTACGTCGAGCGGCTCGGCGGCGGTCGCGAGCTGCAGGATCGGCTGCAGCGCGCGTCGACGCTGGACGAGGCGCGGGCGCTGTTCTCGGAGGCCTGATCCCGCCTCCGTTCGGGGGCGGATTCGGGTCTTCGGAGACTCCCACGGCTCTGTCTATACTCATGCGCCCGCGGGAGGGGGAGGCGCACGATTCAATGACTTTCCCTCTGCGTAATCGACCACGTCGTCCCGACCAGAACACAGGGTTTAGATCGCCATGCCCAAGGACGTCATCCTTACCCAAGAAGGCCTTGCCAACCTCAGGGCCGAGTACGAGCGCCTGTCCACCACCGGACGGCGTGAGGTCGCCGCGCGCATCAAGGAGGCGCGCGAGTTCGGCGACATCTCCGAGAACGCCGAATACGACGACGCCAAGAACGAGCAGGCGCGGCTGGAGGCGCATATCTCGCAGCTGGAGGAGAAGCTGCGCGCCGCGACCGTCGTCGATGCATCCGACCTCGATACGCATGTCGTCCAGGTCGGGTCGGTCGTGCACGTCAAGGACGAGGCCGGCAAGTCGACCAAATACACGATCGTCGGCTCCGCCGAGGCGCAGCCGGCCGAGATGAAGCTGTCCAACGAGTCGCCCGTCGGCAAGGCGTTGCTCGGCCGCAAGCGCGGTGAGGAGGTCAAGGTCGTGACGCCCCGCGGCGAGCGCGTGCTGAAGATCACGAAGATCGACGTCGCCGCATAGCGGCTCGGCGCGGGGCTCACGTCACGAGCAAGGAGCCGATGTCTCGCAGGGCGTGGCTCGCGTTCGCGGCCATGTCCGTGCTGTGGGGCTGCTCCTACCTGCTGATCCGGATCGCCGTGCGCGGCGGCATGCCCGCCGCCGACGTCGCGTGGACGCGGGTGTGCATCGCCGCGCTGATGCTGCTGGCGCTGTCGTGGCGGGCGGGGCTCCTGCGCTCGGTCCGCGGGCGCTGGCGCTGGCTGGCGGTCTATGCGGTCGTCGAGATCTCGATCCCGTTTCCGCTGATCGCCGCGGGCGAGGTCCACGTCGCGTCGTCGCTGGCGGCGATCCTGATCGCGGCGGTACCGTTGATCGGCGCGGTGCTGGCGATGCGCTTCGACCACTCCGAGCGGCCGACGCGCGCGCGGGGGATCGGCCTTGTCATCGGCTTTGCGGGAGTGATCGCGCTGGTCGGCGTCGACGTCGCCGGCTCGGGCTCCGAGCTGCTCGGCGCGGGCGCGATCCTGATCGCCGCGGTCGGCTACGCGATCGGGCCGATGGTCGTCAAGCACCGCCTCGACGGCCTCGACCCGCGCGCGATGATGGGCGCGAGCCTCGCGCTCGCGGCGGTGATCCTGGCGCCGTTCGCGGCGCTCGACGAGCCGTCACGTGCGCCCACGGCCGGTGCGTGGGCGTCGGTGGTGGGGCTCGGCGTGTTCTGTACAGCGCTCGCGTTCGTCGTGTTCGCGGTGCTGATCCGCGAGGCGGGGACGAGCCGGGCGACCGTGATCACATACGTCAACCCGCTGGTGGCGGTCGTGCTGGGCGTCACGCTCGAGGGTGAGCGGCCCGGGGCCGGCGCGATCGCCGGGCTGCTGTTGATCCTGGCCGGCTCATGGCTGTCGACCGGGGGACGGCTGCCGCCGACGCGGCGCTCGGCGGCCTGCCCCGATCCGGCCTGCCCCGATCCGGCGGGCTCCGACCCAGGTCTGACGCGCGCGTGAGGCAGCGCCCGCCGCTTCGTTAAGGCGCGGTTGTGCTTGGCGCTCGCGCGTGCATTTGACGTCCGCCGAGACGTTGCTCGGTCAGTCGGTGAGCGCCGGCTCGAAGCCCGCCAGGAGCGGGGATTCTGTGGTCGGGGCGACCGCGATATGGCGGTCGCCGCGCGCGGATTCGGGGCTCGCCGAGCGCACATTGGAAGGCCGCTGCGAGCGGGTTGAGCGCCACGGATTACTGGGAAACCCTTGTTAGACTGAGTTATGGCCCCGAGAGAACATCCGTTGGCACTCCGTCAGGTCGGCACCGGTGCCGAACATATGAGTGACGCGGATCCTTCGGCGTCCCCGAGTGCCGCCGGACCGACATACCGACCGCTCACACCTGGACCACTTCTCGACCGACTCCTCCGAAAGCAACACCACTCTTAGGAAGATCATGTTCGAGCGATTTACAGAGCGAGCCCGCCAGGTGGTCGTCCTGGCCCAGGAAGAGGCGCGGACGCTCAAGCACAACTACATCGGTACCGAGCACATCCTGCTGGGCCTGCTGCGCGAGGAGGAGGGCCTCGCCGCCCGCGTGCTCGAGTCGCTGGACATCACCGTCGAGCGCGTCCGTGCGCAGGTCGTGAGGATCGTCGGCTCCGGCGAGGAGGTGACGTCGGGTCAGATTCCCTTCACGCCGCGGGCGAAGAAGGTGTTGGAGCTGGCGTTGCGCGAGGCGCTGTCGCTGGGTCACAACTACATCGGTACCGAGCACATCCTGCTCGGCCTGGTGCGTGAGAACGAGGGCGTCGCCGCTCGGATCCTGCTGGACTTCGACGCCGACTCCGAGAAGATCCGCAACGAGGTGATCCGGATGCTGTCGGGTCCGGGCAGCCGCCAGCGCGGCTCGGGCTCGGGCCAGTCGGGCCAGGCCGGCCCCGGCGAGAGCAAGAAGTCCTCGAAGCTGCTGGACCAGTTCGGCCGCAATCTGACCAAGCTCGCCGCCGACGGCAAGCTCGACCCCGTCGTCGGGCGCGAGACCGAGATCGAGCGGATCATGCAGATCCTCTCGCGCCGCACCAAGAACAACCCGGTGCTCGTCGGCGAGCCCGGCGTCGGCAAGACCGCCGTCGTCGAGGGCCTCGCCCAGCGGATCACGAACGCCGACGTGCCCGAGCTGCTGAAGGGCAAGCAGATCTACACGCTCGACCTGGCGGCGCTGGTCGCGGGGTCCAAGTACCGCGGCGAATTCGAGGAGCGCCTCAAGAAGGTGATGAAGGAGATCACCCAGCGCGGCGACATCATCCTGTTCATCGACGAGCTCCACAATTTGGTTGGCGCCGGGGCGGCCGAGGGCGCGATCGACGCGGCTTCGATCCTGAAGCCGGCGCTGGCGCGCGGCGAGCTGCAGACGGTCGGCGCGACGACGCTCGAGGAGTACCGCAAGTACCTGGAGCGGGACTCGGCGCTGGAGCGGCGCTTCCAGAAGATCACGGTCGACCAGCCGTCGACCGAGGAGACCGTGCAGATCTTGAAGGGCCTGCGCGACCGCTACGAGCAGCACCACAAGGTGAACATCACCGACGAGGCGCTGGAGGCGGCGGCCGACTTGGCCGACCGCTACATCTCCGACCGCTTCCTGCCCGACAAGGCGATCGACCTGATCGACGAGGCCGCGTCGCGGATGCGGATCAAGTCGATGACGTCGCCGCCGGTGTATCGCGAGCTCGAGGACGAGATCGAGGAGACCCGGCGCGCCAAGGAGGAGGCGATCGAGGCCCAGGAGTTCGAGAAGGCCGCCAACCTCCGCGACCAGGAGCGCCGGCTGACCCAGCGCAAGCGCGACCTGGCCGATCAGTGGGAGGCCGGCGAGTCCTCCGAGCGTCCGTCGATCGGCGAGGAGGAGATCGCCGACATCGTCTCGATGTGGACCGGCATCCCGGTCTTCAAGCTGACCGAGGCCGAGACGGCGAAGCTGATGCGCATGGAGGAGGAGCTCCACAAGCGCGTGATCGGCCAGCACCCGGCGATCGAGGTCGTGTCGAAGGCGATCCGGCGCAGTCGAGCCGGTTTGAAGGACCCGAAGCGGCCGACCGGATCGTTCATCTTCCTCGGCCCGTCCGGAGTGGGGAAGACCGAGCTCGCGCGGACGTTGGCGGAGTTTCTGTTCGGCGACGAGGACACGATGATCCGCATCGACATGTCCGAGTACATGGAGAAGCACGCGGTCTCGCGCCTGGTCGGGTCGCCCCCGGGCTACATCGGCTACGACGAGGGCGGGCAGCTGACCGAGGCCGTCCGCCGCAAGCCGTACAGCGTGCTGCTGCTCGACGAGATCGAGAAGGCCCACCCGGACGTGTTCAACATCCTGCTCCAGATCCTGGAGGACGGGCGGTTGACCGACGCCCAGGGCCGGACCGTCGACTTCCGGCACTGCATCGTGATCATGACCTCCAACATCGGGGCGTCGGAGATCGCGCGCAACACGCCGCTCGGGTTCGCGGTCTCGGACGACGAGACCGGGATCACGTACGACGACATGAAGAACCGGATCATGGGCGAGCTCAAGAAGGTCTTCCGGCCGGAGTTCCTCAACCGGATCGACGACGTGATCGTGTTCCACAAGCTCACCAAGGACGAGATCAAGGAGATCGTCGACCTGCTGCTGCTGCGGATCCGCGAGTCGATGGCCGAGCGCGAGCTGCAGCTGGAGCTGTCGGAGTCCGCCAAGGATCTGCTCGTCGACAAGGGCTGGGATCCCGCGATGGGCGCCCGTCCGCTGCGGCGCGCGATCCAGCGATACATCGAGGATCCGCTCGCGGACTTCGTCCTGCGCGCCCAGGTGCCGTCGGGGTCGACCGTCTTGGTCGAGCCGGGCGAGGACGGCGCCGAGGAGGAGGACGTCAAGCTGTCGGTGATCGAGCCGGCGCCGAAGCCGACTCCGGTAGGCGTGGGCGCCGAAGGTGGCTCCTCCTCCGATGACGACGGCTCCGAGGACGGAGCGGCCCCGGAGGGGGCCGACGCGGAGTCGGATTCCTAGCGACTCGTTGTGACTGAGCGGCCGCCCGGGGTTGTTCCCCGGGCGGCCGTTTGTCGTTGGGGGCGGCGACCTCGGAGGCTGGTTGGGAAGCGGTGACCTCGGAGGCCGGTCGGGAGCGGTGGCCTGCCTCGAAGGCCGGTCGGGAGCGGTGGCCTGCCTCAGAGGCCGGTGGGAGGCGGTGGCCTCGAACACCGGCACGGTCGATCATCGGCCCCATCGTGCGCTCTCGCCGGGATTCGCGCGGCTCGACCCGACCTGAACAAATCAACATTTTGGCGGCCGGGCGTGCAGCTTGGCTGGTCTTGGTCGGCACAGGTGTCGACGGTCGCCAAGTTGGCCGCGACGTGCCTGGTTTGGGCGATTGCACACGGCCGCCTCAACCAGTCTGTGCGTCCGCCGATGCGTTGGGGAGCGTTCTTTCGGCAGGTGTAAGGAATCCCCCAACCGTCGACGCGTGATCTCGCCGACCCCAGTCGGCCGCGGCCGCGGTCAGAACAGGCCGAAGGTGCCGGTCTCGGCGAACGTCAGGAACGCCGACACCCATAGGACCGGTGCCGCGATCGCGAAGCCGATCCCGGTCCACGCCTTCCAGCGTCCGCGCAGCGCCGGTTGCAGGCGGATCTCTCGTAGCGCGCCGACCGCGGCGACGATCGCCGCCGGGGTCAGGACCGCGAACATCAGCAGGAAGCCGAGCAGGAAGCCGCCGGCCCCGAGCCACAGCGACAAGTTCGCCTTGCGGCTCTGAGGTCCAATCGCCACACGGACGGGCGCAGCGCCGACCGTGCCCGCATCCGAGCCGCCGCGACGACGTAATGCCGCCGCCCTCTCCTCACGATTCATGCTCACCGGACACCCGCTGGCAACGACCCGATTCTGCCAGTTGTGTGCCAGCCCAGCGCCAACTTCGTGACGATCGGCCCGATCGGGTGCTTTGCCGTCTTCACCGCAGCGTAGGGTGGCCGCATGCCCCGATCCGACACCGTGTTCATCTGCTCGCAGTGCGGTCACGAGAGCGCCCGCTGGGCCGGCCGCTGCCCGGACTGCGCGGAGTGGAACACGCTCGTCGAGCAGCGCCGCGCTGCGTCCGGAGGTGGCCGCGGCTGGTCCGGCGCGTGGCGGGGTGGCGGCGACGGCGGCCGCCGGCGCACGGGCGACGGCGTCGCGGTTGCGCCGGTCGCGCTGCGTGAGGTCGAGGCGATCGACCACGAGCGCCTCGGCACCGGTATCGGCGAGCTCGACTCGGTGCTCGGCGGCGGCGTCGTGCCCGGTTCGCTGGTGCTGATCGGCGGCGCGCCCGGGATCGGCAAGTCGACGCTGACGACGATGGCGCTTGCCAACCTGTGCGCCGCGGGTCGCCGCACGCTGTACGTATCGGCCGAGGAGTCCGCCTCGCAGATCCGCCTGCGCGCGCAGCGGCTCGGTGGCGGGGAGGCGCTGGCCGTGCCCGTGATCGCCGAGACCGACCTCGACGTCGTGCTCGCAACGCTCGAGCAGGAACGGCCGGAGGTGTGCGTGGTCGACTCCGTGCAGACGCTGCACTCCTCGCAGTTGAGCTCGGCCGCGGGGTCGGTCGCGCAGGTGCGCGAGGCGGCCGAGGAGATTCGCCAGGTCGCCAAGCGTCTGCGGATCGCGGTCCTGCTCGTCGGTCACGTCACCAAGGAGGGCGCGCTCGCCGGCCCGCGCGTGCTCGAGCATCTCGTCGACTGCGTACTGCAGTTCGAGGGCGAGCGCGAGCGCACGTATCGGACCGTCCGCGCGATCAAGAACCGGTTCGGCTCCACCAACGAGGCCGGCGTGTTCGAGATGCGCGACGACGGCCTCGTCGAGGTGCTCGACGCATCAGCGCGGTTCGTCGCCGAGGCGACCCGAGCGCCGGGCAGCGTCGTGCTGTGCGCGATGGAGGGCTCTCGGCCGCTGCTGGTGGAGGTGCAGGCGCTGGTGTCCTCCTCCGAGCTTGTGCCGCCCCGCCGCGTCGTCGCCGGGCTGGACCGAAACCGCGTGTCGCTCGTGTTGGCCGTGCTCGGGCGGCACGCCGGGATCGGGCTCGGCACCGCCGACGTGTTCGTCAATGTCGTCGGGGGCGTGCGCGTCGACGAGCCCGGCGTCGACCTCGCGGTCGCGCTCGCGGTCGCGTCGGCGGCGCGGCGGACCGCGCTCACCGGTCCGGCGGGGCTGCCGCTGGCGTGCTTCGGCGAGGTCGGGCTGACCGGCGAGCTGCGGACGGTCGCCCACGGCGACCGCCGCCTGCACGAGGCGCGTCGCTTCGGCTTGGAGCCGGTGATCGAGCCGGAGAACGCGAGGACGCTGCGCGCAGCGATCACGGCCGCGCTGGCGCCGGCGGGAAAGGAGGTCGCCGCGGCAGCCGCGTAGTCGACAGCCCGGGTCGTGTGTGCAGTTTGGGAGGCCCGCCGGTGGCGAGGCCGGGCTAAATCACGGACGGACGGCTAAAATGGGGCCGGATGCCTCCGCGGTCTGGGGAAGAGCTCACGCCGGAGCTCGAGTCGCGACAGGAGTCCCGGATCATGCGGGCGCTGGAGATGGTCGCCCCCGGAACGCTGCTTCGGGAGGGCATCGACAACATCGTCGACGCGCGCACGGGCGCCCTGATCGTGATCGGCGACGTCGACGAGCTCGGATTCCTGTTCTCGGGCGGGATCAGGCTCGACATCGACTACTCGCCGGCGTTCTTGTACGAGCTGGCGAAGATGGACGGCGCGATCGTGCTCAGCGCCAACGCGACCAAGATCGCGCACGTCAACGTGCAGCTGACGCCGGATCCGACGATCCTCACGCTCGAGACCGGCACCCGCCATCGGACCGCCGAGCGCGTCTCCAAGCAGACCGACGCGATCGTGATCGCGGTGTCGGAGCGGCGTGAGGTCGTGTCGCTGTACGTCGACGGCGGCAAGTACATCCTCGAGGACATCCCGGTCGTGCTGGCGAAGGCCAATCAGGCCTTGGCGACGCTCGACAAGTACCGCAGCCGCCTGGACCAGGTCTCGACACGGCTGACGGCGCTCGAGTTCGAGGGCGGCGTCACGCTCAACGACACGCTCACGGTGCTGCAGCGGATCGAGCTGGTGACGCGGATGGCGGTCGAGATCGAGCGCTACATCGTCGAGCTCGGCACCGAAGGGCGGCTGATCGAGATGCAGCTCGACGAGACCATGGTCGGCGTGGCGGCCGACAAGGCGGCGCTGATCCACGACTACCTCGTCGAGGACGACGAACGCAGCTTCGCAAGCGTCACCGACCAGCTGCTCAGGCTTTCACACCAGGACCTGTTGGACTTCGGCCGGCTCGCCGAGCTGCTCGGCTACGACCGCAAGCTCAACACGCTGGATTATCCGGTCACGCCTCGCGGCTTCCGCATCCTGGGGCGCATCCCGCGCCTGCCCAGGCTCGTCGTACAGCGGATTGTGACCGAGTTCGGGGGGCTGGAGGAACTGCTCGCCGCGTCGGATGGCGAGCTGGAGACCGTCGACGGCGTCGGCGAGATCCGGGCGAAGGACATCCGCGAGGGCCTTCGCCGACAGCAGGAGATCAACCTCGTTGATCGCTACCTGCAGACGTAGCGAACGCGCGCTCCGCTTGAGCCGCCCTTACTGAAGGAGACCACCATCACTGAGCTAACGGAAGCGCACCTGGATGACCTGGAGCCCGAGGCGCCCGCGCACATCGAGTTCGAAGTCGGCGACAGCGTCGTCTATCCGCACCACGGTGCCGGGAAGGTGCTGCGCAAGGAGATGAAGGAGGTGCTCGGCGAGCGACGCGAGTACTTGATGATCAAGATCCTGCACAACGACATGACGGTGATGGTCCCGACCGAGAACGCCGCCGTCGCCGGTCTGCGCAGGGTGATCGACGACGAGACGTGCAAGAAGGTCATCGCCGTGCTGCAGGACGAGTGCTCGGAGATGCCCAAGAACTGGAATCGCCGGTTCAAGCACAACCGGGACAAGATCAAGACCGGCGACATCTACGAGCTGGCCGAGGTGGTCCGCAACCTCGCCGTCCGAGAGTCCGAGAAGGGCCTGTCGACCGGCGAGAAGCAGATGTTCACGCGCGCCAAGAAGATCCTCGCGTCCGAGCTCATGTACGCGCTCGAGATGGACGAGGAGCAGGTCGAGGAGCACCTCCACGAGTTGCTGCTCGAGCAGTCCCCGCAGGTCAACGGCAAGGTGGCGGTCGCAGCCGAGTAGTGGCCGCGGCCGGGGCCGAACATCGATGGCGGTCGCGCTGATCGTGGCCGCGGGACGAGGCGAGCGCCTTGGGGTCGGCAGCCCCAAGGCGCTCGTCCCGTTGTGCGGACAGCCGATGCTCGCGTGGAGCGTCGCGTCGCTGCGCGCGGTGCCTGCGGTCGCCGAGATCGTCGTGGCGTTGCCCGCCGACGCGCTCGACGCCGCGCCCGAGGGCGTGACCGCGGTCGCGGGAGGAGCGCAGCGCTCGCAGTCGGTGCGCCGCGCGCTCGCGGCCTCCAGCGGCGCCGGGCCGGTGATCGTCCACGACGCCGCCCGACCGCTCGCCACCCCCGAGTTGTTCACCCGCGCGCTCGACGCGCTCGAGCTGGCGCCCGACGTTGACGCGGTGATCGCCGCGACGCCGGTCTCGGACACGATCAAGCAGGTCGCCGCGGACGGCCGCTCGGTGGCGTCGACGTTGGACCGATCGACGCTGTGGGCGGTGCAGACGCCGCAGGTGTTCCGGCGTGCCGCGCTCGAGCGCGCGCTCGCCGACGCCGACGATGAGCTGCTGTCGCGGGCGACCGACGACGCCTGGCTGATCGAGCGCGCCGGCGGCGTCGTGCACGTGCTCGGTGCGGACCCGGGCAATCTCAAAGTGACGACGCCGGAGGACCTGCGCGTCGCCGAGCTGATGCTGCGGGAACGGCTGTCGCGATGACCGCAGGCCTCGACTTGATGGCGCCGGAGCGATGAGCACCGGGATCGGCTATGACTGCCATCGGTTCGTCGAGGGGCGACCGCTCGTGCTCGGCGGCGTCACCATCGACGACGAGCGCGGGCTTGCCGGCCACTCCGACGCTGACGTGCTCACCCACGCGATCATCGATGCGCTGCTCGGCGCCTGCGCGCTCGGCGACATCGGCCAGCACTTTCCCGACACCGACCCCCGCTACGCGGGCGCCGACTCGATCGAGCTGCTGCGTGCGGCCGTCGGCTTGCTGGACGAGGCCGGCTTTGCAATCGAGCACGTCGACGCGACCGTCATGATCGAGCGGCCGAAGCTCGCACCCGTGCGCGACGCGATGCGCGCCCGGCTCTCCGATGCGATCGGGCTCGGCGTCGAGCACGTCAGCGTCAAAGCGACCCGCGGCGAGGGGATGGGATTCGTCGGCCGCGGGGAGGGCGCGGCGGCGCTCGCGATCGCAACGGTGACCAGGCGCGCTTGACGTCGCGGGAGCCGTGCGCAAATATGCGTACGCGTAAGCAAATTCCGTCCGGAGGCTCGTGATGATCACTCCAATCCCGCTGATCTCAGTGACCGACGTCCCGGCGTCGAGCCGCTTCTACCAGCAGGTGCTCGGGGCCGCGAGCGGGCACGGGGGCGACGAGTACGAACAGGTGATCGTCGACGGCGAGCTGGTGCTGCAGCTGCACGCGCTGACCGTCGGTCATCACCACGGCCCACTCGGCGATCCTTCCGTGCCGCTCGGCAATGGGCTCGCGCTGTGGTTCACGACCGAGGCGTTCGACGATGCCGTGGCACGGGTTCGTGACAGCGGCGCCGAGATCGTGACCGACGTCCACGTGAACCCGAACTCCGGTTGTCGCGAGATCTGGCTACACGATCCCGACGGCTATCTGGTCGTGATCGCGCAGCCGTTTGCCCCGAGCGGGCAGCGGCGCTCCGACTGATGGGCGGCGCCGTCGGGTGCCACGACCGGCCGGCCGGGGGCCGAGCGGAAAGGTGTGCGATGGCGAGGCGGTCCCGAGAGTAAGGGTGGTGGCGGCGGGGTCAAACGGCGGGGATCCGCGGAATTGGGGGGTGCGCGGTCCGGCGCGCGTCAGGGACCGTTTCGGCTATTGAACAGGACGGAGGGCCCGCGGATCGGGAGTGTCCGCGGCACGCCGTGGCGGCGTCCGGCGCCCGCCGTCGGCTTCGTCGGCGGACTCCAGACGCCAGTCGGCGGCTGATGCAAGACTCGCCAACTTGAGCCGCCTCAGGCTGGATTGGCGACGCTTCATCGCTGTGGTTGGCCGCGCTCGCCAATCTGTCCGAGCGGCGGCTCGATTGGCGAATCGTCCATCACGCGCGCGGCAGCTGGGCCCCCTCCGGGCCGTCGTTCGTCGGCCGCACCGCCCCCGCTGGGGAGCCGGCGGTGACCGTGCCGCGCACCGCGCTCGGCGCGCGCCGCACCGCCGCCCGACGCCGGGCCGGCGGCTCGACTGGATGCTGTTACACAGACGTACCATTCTGGTACGGTGTGCGCACAATGAATTTCGCGCACAACAGACTGTGCTCGGGTCGCAGCTGGGCTGCGTTCGTCGATGGCACGCTGCTGCCGTGGGGGCTGGAGGGCGTCGAGCTTGGCGATCGAGTGCTGGAGATCGGTCCCGGGTTCGGGGCGACGACGCGCGTGCTCGCCGAGCACGTGCCGTCGTTGACGGTGCTCGAGCTCGAGCAGCGGTATTGCCGCAAGCTGAGCTCGGAGCTGGGCGACCGCGTGGAGGTCATTCAGGGCGACGCGACGCAGATGCCGTTCGCCGACGGGCAGTTCAGCGCCGTGCTGTGCTTCACGATGCTCCACCACGTGCACACGCCGCAGCTGCAGGACCGGGTGCTGGGGGAGGCGGCGCGCGTGCTCAAGCCCGGTGGCACGTTCGCCGGGACCGACAGCATCGGTGGCTCGCTGCGCTTCAAGCTGCTGCACATCGGCGACACGCTGACGTTGGTCGAGCCCGCGACGTTCCCCGACCGCCTCACCCGGGCCGGACTCGCCAACCCCGAGGTGGAGATGCAGGGCGCTCGGATGCGCTTTCGCGCGCGCCGTCCCGAGTGACCCGACCCGACTGTGACCCTTGGCCGACGGCGACCTCGAATTGGTGACGCTCGTCGGGGCATGACGCCGCACGACCGATGAGTCCGGACCCGGCCGAGCGCAAACGGACCCAGGTGGCGCCGAAGGTCGTCGACGCGGCCCAGTTCGTGCTGGCCGAGGACGGCCCGGCGGGCGCCACGCTCGAACGGATCGCGGCGGCGGCCGGCGTCTCGCGGATGACCTTGCACCGTCAGGGCGTCACCAAGGCCGACATCATCCGCGCGCTGGGTGAGCGTTTCGAGGCCGAGCACAAGAAGGCGATGTGGCAGGCGCTCGTCGCCTCCGGCACGGCGGCGGAGCGACTGCGGCTGGCGCTGGAGCTGGAGTGCCGGCTGGCGGAGCGAAACCGCGCCACGCTCGACGCGCTCGGCGATCCCGTGCGAGCCGAGATCTTTCACGACGCGGGGCCCGCCGCGCTGACGCGCTCGGCGTTCGTGGCACCGCTCGAGCGGCTGCTGCTCGACGGGAAGATCGACGGGACGCTGCACGCCGACGACCCCCGCGAGACCGCGACCGTGCTCTACAACGCCGTCGGCCACACGTACCGACACCTGCGCGGTGGCCACGGCTGGAGCGCGAAGCGGGCGCGCGAAGGGGTGCTCGCGCTCGTGCTCGAAGGGCTCGTCCGCGCCCCGGCCGTCGCTGATAGTGAGGCGGGCGGCGCTCCGGCCGCAACCGGCGACGCCCCCGCTGCGGCCGGCGACGGCCGCTAGGGTTCTGCGCCTTGACACCGCCCGACGTCCTCCTGCACGACACCCGCAGCGGCGAGCTGCGCCGGCTCGAGCCGACCGACCCGCCGAAGGTGCGGATCTACGCGTGCGGCCCGACCGTGTACGGCCGCATCCATGTCGGCAACGCGCGGCCGTACGTGGTCTTCTCACAGCTCAAGCGATTCCTCGACGCGGTCGGTTACGAGACCGAGCTCGTCGCGAACATCACCGACATCAACGACAAGATCTACGCGACCGCCGCCGCCTCCGGCGTGCCCTCAGACCGGCTCGCGCGGGAGATGACCGACGCCTACATCGCCGACACCGACCGGTTCGGGCTCGGCCGGCCAGACCACGAACCGCGCGCGTCACGGACGATCGGCCCGATCATCGCGCTGATCCAGCAGCTGATCGACAGCGGTCATGCGTATGTCGCCGACGGCGACGTGCTGTTCTCGGTGCGCTCGTATCCCGGCTACGGAGCGCTCTCGCACGTCGACGTCAACCAGATGGACCAGGGGGAGGGGGTCGAGGGTGCCGACCGCAAGCGCGATCCGCTCGACTTCGCGCTGTGGAAAGCACAGAAGCCCGGCGAGGACACGAGCTGGGAGGCGCCGTGGGGGCGCGGGCGACCGGGCTGGCACATCGAGTGCTCGGCGATGGCGCAGGAGCTGTTGGGGCTTGAGTTCGAGATCCACGGCGGCGGCTCGGACCTGATCTTCCCCCACCACGAGAATGAGGACGCGCAGACGACGGCGGCGACCGGCATGCCGCTCGCGCAGATCTGGATGCACAACGGGATGCTCCGGCTCGACGCCGAGAAGATGTCGAAGTCCGTCGGCAACGTGTTCGGCCTCGCCGAGGCGCTGGACCGCTACGGCCCGCTGACGCTGCTGATGTACTTCTCGCAGGGGCACTGGCGCCAGCCGTTGGAGTATGACGAAGACCGTTTGCGGGACGCCGCCGCCACCGCCGAGCGGATCCGAAACGCCGGCCGCAGGCTCATCCCCGGGCCGAGTCCGCAGTGGTCGGCGCCGCTGCGCCGGCGGTTCTTCGACGCGCTTGCGCATGACTTCAACACGCCCAGGGCGCTCGCGGTCGTGTTCGAGTGGGTCAGCGCCGCCAACCGGGCCGACGCCGGCACCGTCGGATCCGACGATCTGGCCGCGATGCTGTACGTGCTTGGCCTCGAGCGCTTGCTCGATGCCGACGACGGCAAGCCGCCGGAAGCGGCGCTCGAGCTTGCTCGCCGGCGTGACGCCGCGCGGCGCGAGCGCGACTACGCCGAGGCCGACCGGCTCCGCGACGAGCTCCGCGAGCAGGGCTGGGAGGTCCGCGACGGACCGTCGGGCACCGAGCTGGTGCCGCTGGATCGCGCATGACGTCGCCGGAAGGACTGTCGGCGACCGGGGCGAAAGCTTCATCGGGTTGCCGTGCAGCTTCGTTTGCATAATCCCGCCGCGTGCTTGACAACAATGCAGCGCTATGTCAAGCTCGCGCCGCAAGATAAGGATCAACTGAAGCTTTAGGGCTGTAGTTGGTAGATCGGGGCCGGATCGGTCCTGCTTCTAGGGAAGTCTCATATTGGTGCGGCGCCAGGGGAGGTAGCGCGCCACGACAAGCCGATCTGACGCACGTCGCGTCAGCGGGAAAGGTGCTGTCTGTGGCTCGACTGTCCTCATATTCTCAGTCTCAACTCAAGGTTGATGATGGTTATTTGATCGCGCTGGCCAAGCAGGGCCACGCGGACGCATACGACCAGATCGTCCGGCGCTACTACGGATTCGTGCGCCTGAAGGCGTCGTCGTACTTCCTCGCCGGCGGCGATGCCGACGACCTGATCCAGGAGGGGCTGGTCGGCCTCTACAAGGCGGTTCGCGACTACCGCACGGACCGCGAATCAAGCTTCCGCAACTTTGCCGAGCTGTGCATCACGAGGCAGATCATCACCGCGGTCAAGACCGCGACGCGCAACAAGCACACGCCGCTCAACCAGTACGTCTCGTTCTCGAGCTCGCCCGCCGGCTCGAGCGGCGACTCCGAGCCGACGCTCGACGAGGTCCTGCCCGGCTCGACCGTCCACGACCCGGTCAACCAGGTGATCTCCTCCGAGGAGCTGCGGGCGCTGGTCGCATGCATCTCGACCGCGCTGTCGGAGCTCGAATCGCGCGTGCTGGCGCTGTACCTCGACGGCCACTCCTACGAGGAGGTCGGCCGGCGGCTGGACTGCGACTGCAAGACGGTCGACAACGCCCTGCAGCGGGTCAAGCGCAAGGTTGGGGCGCACCTGAACGAGCGCGCCGTCGCCGCCTAGCGGGTCCGGTTCGCAGCATCGAGCGGCCGGGCAGCGGCCGCGTCCAAGGCGCGTACGGGCACGTGACCGGCGGCACCGGCAGATTAAATTCAACACGCGATGAGTTCCGTGCTACGGTCATCTCATCAAGTGTTGAATTCCGGAGGTCGTCATGCCCAGTCTCAAGCCAATGCTCCGTCACGCGACGGTGGTGCTCGTCGTCGGGGTGGCGCTGGCAGCGAGCTTCGTCGGCGCGTTCCACGATCCGCGGCCGCACCGGATGCCCGTCGGCGTCGTCGCGCCCGCCGTGCAGGTCGCACGACTCGACGCGGGGGTGACCGCGCACGCTCCGGGGGCGCTGTCGCTGCGTCCCTATCCGAGCGCCGCCGCCGCGGCGACGGCGATCAAGCACCGCGCGATCGACGGCGCGGTGGTGCTTGGCCCGGCGCGCGCCCGCCTGCTCGTCGCCTCGGCGGCCGGCGAGCAGACCGTCGCGACGATCCAGCGAGCGTTCACGCCCGCATCGATGCGGATGCCGGTCGTCACCGAGGACCTCGCGCCGCTGCCGGCATCTGACCGAGCCGGTCTCGCGCCGTTCTTCTTCGTGCTGACGCTGCTGATCCCGAGCGTGCTGATCGGCGTCGCCCTGACCGTCGTGGTCAAGGACATGCCGGTGCACGACCGGTTGGTCGGCGCCGCCATGTTCGCGGTCGCGCTCGCCGTGATCGACGCGTTGCTGTCGAATGTCGCCTATGGCGCACTCGGTGGCGGCTACCTGCAGCTCGTCGGTCTCGGGTCGCTGATCTCGTTCGCGGCCTCCTCGGTCACTGTCGGCCTCGGTCGGCTGCTTGGGCCGCTGGGCGTCGCGCTGGCCGTACTCGGGCTGCTGATCGTCGGCGTGCCGGCGTCGGGCGCGGCGGTCGGGCCCGCGTTCATCCCCGGCTTCTACGCGGCGCTGCATCCGATCCTGCCGATGGGGCAGGGGCTGGACGCGGTCCGCAACGCCGTGTACTTCTCCGGCCACGCGACGGCGGACAAGCTCTGGCTGCTCGGCGGCTGGGCGCTGCTCGGGATCGTCCTCGCAACGATCGGCACGCGGTGGTCGCTGCCCGAACTGCTGCACCCCCGTCGGCAGGCGACGGCGTCGGCCACGAGCGAGCCCGACGCTGCGAACATGAGCGTCGCATGACAAGCGGCGACCAGCCCCCACGGCGGTCCGGCCGTCCGGGCGATCCCCGGCGACCGGGCCGCCGCGCGGACCACCAGCGCCGCCCGGGGCGTCGCCCCGGCGCCAACGAGACCCGCGAGGCGATCCTGGTGGCGGCGCGAGAGGCGTTCGCGGCCCACGGCTACGAGAAGGCGACGATCCGCGGGATCGCCCGCGCAGCGGCCGTCGATCCGGCGCTCGTGCACCACTTCTATGGCCCCAAGGAGGATGTCTTCAAGGCAGCGGTCGGCGACGTGCTGGCGCCGATCGCCGAGGTCGTGGGCGCGACGCAACCGGGGGCGAACCCGGCGCAGACCGCAGCGCGGCTGGCGTCGGCACTGGTCGCGCTGTGGGAGCATGAGCCCACCAAGGGCGCGCTGCTGGGCGCGCTGCGCGCCGCGGTGACGAGCGACACGGCGGCGGCGCTGATGCGCCAGATCGTTGAGGAGCACGCCGTCGCGGCGATCGCCGCCAGCACCGAGCAGCCCGACGCGGAGCTGCGCGCAAATCTGATCGGCGCCACGATCGTCGGCACCGCACTGCTGCGTCACGTGCTGGAGGTGGAGCCCGTCGCCTCCCTGGACGAGCGACGGTTGGCGGCGGTGCTGGGCGGCGCGATCGGGTACTACCTAGGCGCCGAACTGGACGGGCCGGGCGGCGCGTGAGCGCTCGAACCGGCCCGGTCGCAGACGCGGCTCGATAATCTCTGGCCCAGCTCAGCGCCGCACGGGGCGTGGCTGGGGAGGGATGCTCGACGGTGAGAACGTTCTGGAAAGCCGGCGTTGCCGCAGTGGCGCTGTGCGCGGCCGGCGCACCGGCGGTCTCGGCGCAGCCCGCGTCCGCCTACACGGCGCAGGTGTCGGTCACCGGCTCGCCGGCGACGCGGCCGCTGGGCGCCGGCTTCGTCGGGCTGGCGATCACCTACAACGTGATCCCGCGGTGGGTCGGACCCGGCGGGTCGACGCCGATCGATCCGGTGCTCGTACGGCTGATCCGCAATCTGGACCCGGTCGGTCGTCCGGTCATCCGGATCGGCGGCGAGAGCGCCGACCGGAGCTGGTGGCCGGTGCCGGGGATGAAGCGGCGACCGGGACTGCGCTACAACATCGGGCCCGCGTGGGTGCGGTCGGCCCGTGCGTTTGACGCGGCGCTCAATCCCCGGCTGCTGCTGGGCATCAACCTCGAGGCCAACAGCACGCGGATCTCCGGCTACGAAGGGCACCGGCTCGTGGCAGGCATCGGCAAGCGCTACATCGGCGCGCTCGAGATCGGCAACGAACCGGTGCTCTACCCGCACCTGCCGTGGTACCGCAAGCCCCACCACGGGCGCCTGGTGTTCTCGCGCAATTTGACCTACGGCCCGGCGCAATACGACGAGGAGGTCGCTCGCACCCGCAAGGTGCTCCCGCGGCTGCCGATCGCCGGCCCGGAGTCGAGTCCGACGGCGTGGGTGAGCGAGTTCGCGCACAAATTCCTGTCACCGCACTCGCAGGTGAGGATGCTGACCCCCCACGCCTACGGGCTGAACCAGTGCGTCCACAACCCGTTGTCGTCCCAGTACCCGTCGGTTCCGAACCTGCTCAGCCTGCTCGCGTCGCGTGACCTGATCGTTCGCAGCGTGTCGGACATCCCGCTCGCGCACCGCAACGGGGCGAGTTATCGGGTCGACGAGATGGGATCGGTCACCTGCCACGGACGGGCCGGGGTCAGCAACACGATGGCGTCCGCGCTGTGGGTGCTCGACTCCCTGTTCTCCCTGGCCCGGCAGGGCGTCGACGGCGTCAACCTCCACACCTACCCGGGCTCCACCAACGGCCTGTTCGACCTGCGGTTCGCGCACGGGCGCTGGCGGGGCACGATCCACCCGCTGTACTACGGCGCGCTGATGTTCGCCCGAGCCGCGCCCGCCGGCTCACGGCTGCTGCGGGTCGCCGCGTCGACGACGGCGAGCTTTCGCAGCTGGGCGACGTTGGGGCGTGACGGTCGCGTTCGGGTGACGCTGATCAACGACAGCCTGACGAGCGGCGTCCGCGTGCAGGTGCGCGCGCCCGCGGGGTTCGGCTCGGCGCCCGGCACGGTCGTGGGGCTGCGGGCGCGCAGCGCGTACGCGACGAGCGGCGTGACGCTCGGCGGCCGCAGCTTCGGCGCGGTCACGACAACCGGGGCGCTCGCGTCCGCGCTGGCGCCCAAGATCGCCTCACACGCCGGCACCTACGACGTGTCGCTGCCGGCCGCGAGTGCATCCGTGCTGACCCTCGGGCGCTCGCGGGCTGCGTCCAGACGCTGACGCGTCTCACCGGTAGCGGCTCCCGGGTGAACGTGAAGCGAGTCCGGGATCGACGTACAACTTGCGGCCGATCGCCGGTTGTTGCCTTGATGACGCATTAGCTGACGATTCCGCGTGGTTGTTACCAATGCGCTCATTGCGCGTCGGCGAATGGTTGACATGCGTCCAAAGTCTGATCTAGATTTCGGAGTTAGGATGCGGGCGAGATTCAATGCCGTCGTGCGCAGCGGGGCGGGCCGCATCCGGGTTCGGATTTGGCCTGCCACTCGGGAATGCGTTCTGGCTATACCAGCGCTTGCCCGGAGGCGTCGGGCAGACGCGACATCATCGGCCGGCACGTGAGCGCGATAGCCGGCACGCGTCGGCGACGACCGCGGCTGCCATACGGTCGGTTGCGGTTGCCAGTCATGTGTCGGCGGCTGCAACTGCCACGCGTATGTGGGCGGCTCCGGTCACCGGTCATGCGTATGCGTCTGTGGTTCATTTCACTGGCGACGCCGGCGATGTCACCGGCCGCCTACGCGGGTGCGTCGAAAGGGAGAAGCTGTGGCCAGTAACTCGAAGGACTCGCCGCGTGCGAGTACGAACGCGACGGACAGCGGCGTAAGCCGGCGGACCCTGCTGCGTACCGCGGTAGTGGGCGGCGGCGCCGGACTGATCGCCGGGCCCCTGGATGCGGCCTCCGCGTCGGCCAACCGGCCCGCCCCCGGAAAGCGGCATCGTCGGGGGACGGGCGCTGCTGCCCCGAAGGTGCCGCAGACGCCGCCGCTGAGGAAGTTCGTCGACCCGCTGCCGATACCGATGACGGCAATCCCGGATCGGTCCGTCTACCCGGGCGCCGATTACTACGAGATCACGATGCGGCAGGGCTCGTGGCGGTTTCACCGTGATCTCGGGCGGTCCCCCGTGTGGGGCTATTGGGCTGCAAACCCGCACGACCCGCACACGTCGATCGGGATGGGCTATCTCGGGCCGACTATCGATGTGACCAAGGACCGCCCGACCGTCATCAAGTACCGCAACGAACTGCCGACCACCCACATGTTCCAGTTCGTGGTCGACCTCATCAAGACGGGGAACCCCCAACTCACGCCAACGCCGCCGCCTCCATATAAGCCGCCACCACCGCTTCCCCCGCATGTCAACGTGTGGAACGTCGTACATCAGCACGGCGGGTTCACCGCGCCGCAGTCCGACGGCATGCCGAAGCAGTCGTTCAGCCCGGACGGCGTCCACGCGGAGTCCTACGCCACCCTGGACCCGACGCGTGTCAAGCGCAACGAGGCGATCTACGCCTACACCAACCACGAGCGGGCGTCGACGCTCTGGTACCACGATCATGGCATGGGGATCACCAGCCTCAACGTGTATGCGGGCCTCGCCGGCCTCTACCTCGTGCGTGATCCCGACAACAGGCGACTCGGGCTGCCGGGAGGCAAATTCGACGTCCCGCTGATCCTGCAGGACCGGACCTTCCACCGGGACGGTTCGCTGGCGTACACGATGACCGAGGTGCAGGGCGCCGACACCCCGGTCGTCAACGGCAAGGCGTACCCGTTCCTCGCCGTCGAGCCGCGACGCTACCGGCTGCGGATTCTCAACGGCTCAAACGAACGGTTCTGGCGGCTGCAGTTCGCCGTCCCCAGGAGCGCACTCCCTCAGCCCTGGCTGCCGGTCTGGCTGATCGGCACCGACCAGGGGCTGCGCGCTCCGCTGCAGATGCTGAACTTCCTGATCTCTCCCGGCGAGCGGTACGACCTGATCGTTGACTTCGGTCAGCTGCCGATGGGCACGAAGGTCACGTTGCAGAACTACGACGCGCCGGTGCACTACCCGGGGGCATCGGGCACGGGGCCGGACATCTCGGAGATCATGCAGTTCCGGGTCACAAAACGTGCGACCAAGGGCGCGGACCGGACGATCCCGCCCAAGCGGCTGAAGCTGCCGGCGGTCAAACCGATCAAGGCCACGCGACACACCCGCCGGCGGCAATGGGTGGTCTACCAGCACAGCCTGTTCGCCACGATGACGTTCAACGCGGTGCCGTTCGCCGCGCCGTCCCAGGATTTCATCAAGGCCGGCTCGACCGAGATCTGGGAATACATCAACCCCAACCATGACGCCCACCCGATGCACGTCCACCTCGTCTCCTTCCAGGTGCTCAACCGCCAGCCGCTCGACGCTGCCGGTTATCAGGCCCAATACGAAACCTGGATCAGACGGGGCCGCAAGGAGGCGGACATGCCGGTGTTGGCGCGCTATCTCACCGGCCCGCCGGTGCCGCCGGACCCGGACGAGGCAGGGTCCCACAAGGACACGGTGAAGGCCTACTCGCAGATGGTGACGAGAATCATCATCGACGAATTCAACCCGCCGACCAAGCGGGTCGCGAACATCCCGGGCAGCGGCAGCAAGCTCCCGGCGACGTACATCACCCACTGCCACATCCTCGAGCATGAGGACGACGACCTGATGCGTCCATTCACGATCGTCCGAGACCGCGACTAGCCCACGCTCTGGGGCGGGTATCGCCGGCGGCGGACACACCAACGAGATCGTGAGCCTGCACGGCTGGACTGATCATCGCGGCGGGCCGCCGGGACCATTTCAGCCCACGTTCTGGCGCAGCCCCCTGCGAGGACCGTGGCTGACGGCGACCCTCGGCCGTGTCCTGCTGTGCGGGCTGCCGATCGTGATGATCACCGGGCTGCTGTCAAACGCGGCCTGGGACCCACGGTTCGCCGCCAACGCGCAGGGACAGGATCGCGTCCTCGGGCCGTTCGACATCTATCTGTTCGCGTGGCCGGCGCATCCGGGGTGGCTGTACGCGGTCAACGCGGGGATCCACGTGGGGCTGGGGCTCGCGCTCGTGCCGGTGGTGCTCGCCAAGCAGTGGTCGGTGCTGCCGCGCTTGTTCATCTGGCCCCCGGCGCGCACCCCCGCCCACGCCCTCGAACGGCTCAGCCTCGTCTTCCTCGTGGGCGGGATCTACTTCGAGTTCGTGACGGGGATTCTGTTCAACGAGTACTGGCTCCCGTACCGCTTCGTGTTCGACTCCGCTCACTACTACGGAGCGTGGGTGTTCATCGGCGCATTCCTGCTGCACGTCGCGCTCAAACTGCCGACGATGCGCGAGGCGCTGGCGACCCGCCGTGTACTGCTCGCGGCGAGCCTCGCCGAGACCGTGCCCGAGCCGCCCGACGGCGCGCCGGACTCCCTGGTGCCGGTGGCGCCCGCTGCGCCGACGATGAGCCGGCGCGCGCTGCTCGGCACGGTCGGCGCCGGCGCCGTCCTGCTCGGCGGGCAGGCGGTCGCCCAGGATGTCGGCGGACCGGTGCGATCGCTGGCGTTCATGCTCCCCCGCGGGTTGACCGATGGCTCGGGGCCCAACGACTTTCCGGTCAACGGCACATTTGCGTCGGCGGGTCTGAGCCTCGGCGAGCTGGAGCACTGGCGGCTGCGCATCCATGGCGGCAGCGGACGCAGGCTGGTCTTGACTCGCGACCAGCTGCGCACCATGCCTCACCACAGCTATCAGCTGACGATCGCTTGCCGCGAGGGATGGTCGACGACACAACGGTGGACGGGCGTGAGGCTCCGCGACCTGGCGGCCGAGGTGGGGATGCACGGCCCGCTCACCGTCACGATGACCGCGCTCGACGGCGCCGCAGCGACGTTGGGATCCAATCAGGTGTCCGCCGACCAAACGCTGCTCGCGCTGGCGGTCAACGGGGCCGAGCTGTCGCCGGACCACGGCTTCCCGGCGCGGCTGATCGTGCCCGACGACATCGCGGTCAACTGCCTGAAATGGGTCAGCACGCTCGCATTCGACCGAGCCGTCCGCGCATGAAACGCTTCCGCGCAGGCTACGGCGCCGCCCCGCTGCATCTGCTCGCGATCACCGCGAGCTTCGCGATCGTGGCAGTCGCAGCCATCAACTGGCTGCATGCGCGCACGCACGTCGGCAACATCCTGTTGTGGTATCTCGGCTGCCTCCTCGTCGCTGAGTTCCTCGTCATCCCGCTGGCCGCGCTGCTGGATCGGATCGCCTGGGGACGAGCGGCGCGGCGGGGGGCGGGATCGGTGTACGTGCGCGTGCCCGCGATGCTCAGCGGCCTGATGCTGCTCGTGTTCCTGCCGCTGATCGCCGGACTCGGCACCGCAAACTTCCACAGCACCACGGGCATCGAGCCGTCCGACCGGTACCTCGTGCGCTGGCTGCTTGCCAGCGCCGCGATGTTCGCATGCTCCGGACTGCTCTACGCGGGAAGGCTTGCACGAAGCAGGAGTCGAGGCCGAACAAGCACCGCGACACACGGCGTGACCGTCGGGGAGCCCAAGTCCGGCGGCGGGTAAGCGCCCACGTCCGGCGAGTGCGATCGCCGCGGCGTGTTACGAGCCCGCGATCGGGCCGAGGTTCGGCTCCAGGTCGTACAGACAGAACGCGCGGAAGCGCGAGAACGTGGGGTGGTCTGGCCCGTGGAAGTCCGAGGATCCGGTCGTCAGCAGCCCATGTTCGTCGCAGTGTGAGACGAGCAGCCGCGTCTCGGCCTCGGTGTGGCTGGCGTAGAACGCCTCGACGCCGTCGAGGCCGCCGCGGCGGAACCGGTCGACGGTGTCGATCACCTCGTCGGGGTCCTTGATGTCCCAGAACGGGTGCGCCCAGACGGCGAGCCCGCCGGCGCCGTGGATCAACTCGATCGCCTGCTCGACGGTCGGCGCATCTCGCGGCGCGAACGCCGGCTTGCCCTCGATCAGGTACGCGATCAGGAACTCGGTCGGGTCCAGGAGCCCGTCGCGCTGCAGCCGCTCACGGTTGTCGGGGTGGCTGACGACCGCCTGGGCGAGGTGCGGGCGACCGATCGTCTTGCCCTCCGCGGTGCGTCGCCGCAGCAACTCTGCGTCGATCGCGAAGCCGAGCTCGCGCAGCGAGGTGCCCATCTTCTCGGCGCGGCGCTCGCGGTCGTTGCGCGATCGCTCGAGCGTGCTCACGAGGGTCGGCTCGTCGGGGTCGATCAGATAGCCGCACACGTGCAGATCCTGCTTGCCGTCGAGGATCGCGGTGATCTCGGTCGCGGGCACGAGGCCGATGCCGGCGGCGCGCGCGGCGTCGACGGCCTGCGCGACGCCGAGCGTCGAGTCGTGGTCTGAGAGCGCGAGCAGCTCGACGCCGGCGGCGGCCGCGGCAGCGACGACCTCGGCCGGCGCCAGCGCGCCGTCGGACAGGGTCGAATGGCTCTGGAGATCGAAGGTCGGTTGGCTCATCGGGCGGCGCAGGCTAGACGACGGCCGCGCCAAGTGTGCGCTCGCACCATCCATCGGTGTTTTTGGTAACAACTGCGGCCGGCACCGGCGACCCAAGTGCGAAGCCGGCGGTGCCAATCAGGCGAGCTGCGGCTCCGAGCGGGCGCCGTGCTCGCTGACCCCACGCATCCGGCGCAGCGCCACGGCGCCGCCGAGCGCGACGAGTGCGACCGTCACGGCGCCGAGGCCGAGCCCCGACCGTGCGCCGAGCACCGCCATCACGCCGCCGACGATCGGGGCGCCGATCGGCGTCGTGCCCTGGAAGGCGACGAACCACAGCGACATCACGCGGCCGCGCATCTCCGGCGCCGCGGTCAGCTGCAGCGTCGAGTTGCCGGTCGACATGAACGTGACGTTGGCGGCGCCGACGAACATCAGCGCGATCAGCTCGATCGCCAGCGCGGGAGCGAGCGCCGCGCTCGCCATCGCGACCCCGAAGCCCGAGGCGGCGAGCACCAGCGGCCGCAGCCCGGTCTTTCCGCGCGCGGCGATCCAGAGGCCGCCGACGAGGCCGCCGATGCCCATCGCGGCGGTCATGAAGCCAAAGCCGGCCGAGCCCGTGTGCAATCCATGCGAGGCCATCACCGGCAGCGACACCTGGAACTCGTAGGTGAGGCAGCCGGCGATCCCCATCATCACCAGCGGCGTAAGTAGCGCCGGGGTCGAGCGGACGTACTCCAACCCCTCCCGCAGCTGGCCGCGGGCACGCGGGGCGGGGGTCGACGGGCTCAGCTGCGCGCCGTTCATCGTCGCCAGCGAGAACACGACGGCGGCGAAGCTCGTGGCGTTGAGCAAGAAGCAGATGCCGGTGCCGACGGTCGCGATCAGGATGCCGGCGATCGCCGGGCCGATCGAACGCGCGACGTTGGCGAGCACCGAGTTGAGCGTGACCGCGTTGCGCAGGTGCTCGGCGCCGACCATCTCCATCATGAACGACTGGCGCGCCGGGTTCTCGAACGCGTTGTTGAAGCCGAGCAGGGCCGCCAGCAGTCCGATCTCCCAGACCGTGACCACGCCCAGCACCGTCAGCACGCCGAGCGCCAGCGCCTGGAAGCCCATCATCGTCTGCAGGAACATCATCAGCCGGCGCTTGTTGACGCGGTCGGCGATGACGCCGCCATACGGGCACAGCAGCAGCACCGGCAGCGTCTGCAGGGCGACGACGACGCCGACGATCGTGCTCGAATGGCTGAGCGTCAGCACCAGCCACGATTGCGCGGTCATCTGCATCCAGGTGCCGATCAGCGAGACCGCCTGACCGGAGATGTAACGGCGGTAGTTGGGAACCGCGAGGGCCGCGAACGTGACCTTGCCGGCGCGGGCGACGCGCGTCACCGAGGCCGGTCCTGAAGCTGATCGGCGAGCGCCTCGAGCGCCGGGATCGCACGCTCGAGAATCTCGCGGTCGGCATCGGCCAGACCCGCGATCCCGCGGTTGACGGCTTCGGTGCGCTCGCGGCGCATCCGCTCGGCGAGGCGGTGGCCATCACCGGTGACCTCTACCCAGGCCGCGCGACGGTCGCCGGCGTCCGAGACACGATCCAGCAGACCCGCCTCGACGAGCCTCGAGATCATCCGCGACAGCATCGTCGGATTCAGCCCCTCGACCTCCGCGAGCTCGGAGATCCGCATCCGCCCGCGCCGATCGACGCCCAGCAGCAGCGAGATCTTTGTCGGCGTCAACCCCGCTTCGGTGGCCGCGGTGGTCTTGCGCAGCTGCCGTGAGAGGCGGCCCAGCACGACCCGCAGGCGGGTGACGGTGGCGGTATCGAGCGGCTGAGCGGTGGCGATCGGCATGCTGGCGTGAAGGTCCGGCGGACGATCTGTCGTAAATAGTTGCCTGCCGGCAAGCATCAGGCTAGCAGCTTCGCCGGCAGTGATTCGCGACGTCTAATGCCCGAACTCCGACCGGCGTACAGGGATTTCTATGATGATGGGTGCCAGCGATGCCGACCCCGAGAGATCACGACCACATGCAGCCATGCTCTCCGCGTCTTCGGCACAATGGCAACTGCATTGGTTGACAATTCAAGGAGGACAGCAGATGACGCTGCAGATCGGGTCCGACGCCCCTGACTTCGAGGCCCAGAGCACCGAGGGGCCAATCCACTGGCACGACTGGATCGACGGCTCCTGGGCGGTGCTGTTCTCGCACCCCAAGAGCTTCACGCCGGTGTGCACGACCGAGCTCGGCTACATGGCCGCGATCGAGCCCGAGTTCGGGCGGCGCGGCGTCAAGATCGCCGCGATCTCCGTCGATCCGGTCGACGCCAACGTCGATTGGTCCAAGGACATCGAGGAGACGCAGGGCACCGCGCCCAACTACCCGATCATCTCGGACGCCGACCTCAGCGTCTCGAAGCTGTACGACATGCTGCCGCAGGACGCGTCCGGCGACGCCTCCGCCCGCACCCCGGCCGACAACCAGACGGTCCGCAACGTGTTCGTGATCGGGCCCGACAAGAAGGTCAAGCTGATCCTCGTCTATCCGATGAGCACCGGCCGCAACTTCGACGAGGTGCTGCGCGTGATCGATTCGCTGCAGCTGACCGCCACGCACCAGGTCTCGACGCCGGCGCAGTGGAAGCAAGGGGAGGACGTGATCATCTCCGGCTCGGTCTCCAACGACCAGGCGAAGGAGATCTTCGGCGAATGGCGGTCGCCGAAGCCCTACATCCGGATCGTCGCCGACCCCGTCAACAAGTAACCGCGCCGCGCCGGCCCGGCGCACGACGCCGGGCCGCGCGCTACCCGGAGACGCTTGCGAGCGCCTCGAACTGCTCGTCGGTGAGCTCGATGTTGGCGGCCTCGAGGTTGTCCTCGAGGTGCTCGACGCTCGACGTGCCCGGGATCGGCAGCATCACCGGCGAGCGACGCAGCAGCCACGCGAGCGCCAGTTGCGACGGGCTTGCCCCGATCTCCTGCGCGATCTCGTCAAGCGGACCGCCGGCCCCGGCGAGCTTGCCGGTCGCCAACGGGAACCACGGGATGAACGCGATCCCGTGCTCTTCGCAGTGGTCGAGCAGGTCCTCAGCTGAGCGGTTGACGAGGTTGTAGAGGTTCTGGACCGACACGATCTCGGCCGTCCGCTGCGCCTCCCGCAGTTCCGCCACGGTGACCTCGGAGAGGCCGATGTGGCGGATCTTGCCCTCGTCCTGCAGCAGCTTGAGCTCGCCGAGCGAGTCGGCGACGGGCACCTTGGGATCGATCCGGTGCAGCTGGAACAGCTCGATCCGCTCCAGCCCAAGGTGGCGCAGGGACAGCTCGCACTGCTGGCGCAGGTACTCGGGACGGCCGACCGGCCGCCAGGCGCCGGGGCCGGCGCGGGTGAGCCCGGCCTTGGTCGCGATCACGAGATCGTCCGGGTACGGATGCAGGGCGCGGTGGATCAGCTCCTCGGAGACGAACGGCCCGTAGGAGTCCGCCGTGTCGATGAAGTTCACGCCGTCGGCGACCGCGCGCTGCAGCACCCGGACCGCCTCGTCGGGGTCCTCGGGCGGGCCCCAGATGCCCTTGCCGGTGAGCTGCATCGCGCCGAAGCCCAGCCGGTTGATCGTCGTCGTGCCGCCGAGCTCGAACGTGCCCGAGCCTGAAACGAGGGTCGTCATCCGCATGTCCTTACTTTCGGAGATGGGTACGACCACGACCTTAGGGCTCCCGACGAAGCTATTGACGGCTTTGACGGCGTCAAATTCCGCCACTATCTCCGTCGGGAGCCCTTAGGACGCAGCGGGATCCGGCTCAGCGGTAGCTGAAGCTCGCCTCCGAGCCGCCTGCCCGCCCCGTGAACGCGGCCGCGGCGGTGCGGACCGTGACCGGGGCCGACTCGCCGCTGACGCCGGCCGGCGTGATTGCGGTCACGGTCGTCGTCGAGCCGCAGCCGATGATCGTCTTGGCCGATGCGACGCCGGTCGCGGGGCGGCCACCGACGAGCACCTGCAGCGTGCAGCCGAGATTGTGCCCGGCGATCGTGATCGGGGTGCCGCCGGCGGCCGGCCCCGACGCCGGCGAGACCGCGGTGACCGTCGGCGCGCCGGGCGGGTAGAGCAGCATCCCCGCCTGCAGCGATCCCTTCGCGCAGCCGGTGACCGTGCACGGCTCGACGGCGACCAGCCCCGGGTTCTGGGCGACGGTCTGCGTGCGCAGCGCCCGGTCGCCGGTGACCTCAAAGCGGTACTGCGTGCCGGCCGACTGCAGGCTCGGGCTCAGTCCCAAGATCGCCAGCGACAGGATCTGGCCGCGGAAGTTCAGGCCCTGCACCTCGATCGGCGTGCCGCCGGTGCTCGGGCCGCCGCCGATATTGGCGATCCGGGTGCTGTTGGCGAGGTTGATCACCCGCGTCGCGACCGGCAGACCGGCGTAGCGGACGGGCATCGCGTTGGACTGGCCCGCGAGGGTCTTGACGCTCAGCATCGAGGAGGCGATCCCGAGCGTGACCTCGTGCCGCGGCGCCCGGATCTGCATCTTCGTCCCCGACAAATAGACGTAGCCGACCGCGACCGAGGACGCGTCGGCGGGGTCGCCGAAGTCGGCCCAGTCGATATCGAGCGGGTTCAGGCCGGCGCCGCGGACCGTGATCACGCTGCCGCCGCGCTCGGACGCGAGGCTCGCGGGGCCGCCGGACGTCGACACCGAGGTGATCCGCGGGCGCGGCAGGTAGTCGAACTCGTCGCTTGCCTGCGTCACCTCGCAGCCGCATGCGGGGTGCAGCAGCACGCCCATCGAGTCGTGCCACAGCGGTCCCTCGAGCGGCGGCCGGATCCGTGACGGCGCGCTGATCCCGTGCGTGGTGTGCACGCGTACCTGCACCTGGCAGACGTCGTTGCGCGTGTTCTCGCCCGCGTACACGCCGGAGTGGGGGAGCCGCGAGCACGTCGTCGCGCGCGTCATCGGCGGGTAGCGGACGGTGATGCGGCCGGGCCCGTGGACGGTGATGTGTCGCGCGCGTACGCCGCCGAAGCTCACGCTCCTGACGCCGGCAAAGCCCGAGCCGAGCACGGTCACGGTGCCGGAAGCGGTGCGCAGCCCGCCGCTCGGAGTGACGGCCGCGACGGTCGGCGCCGACCGCGGTCCGCCGGCGGCGACGTATGTGAAGCGCGAGTGCGGGCTGGGCGCGCTCGACGGGCCCTGCCGCAGCGTCACGATCACCTGCGCGGGCCCGGCGCCGTCGCCCGAGGAGTGCGCGGCGGGCGGCAGCCCCTGGCGCGCGGGCGGCAGCGTCGCGACGATCGTGTGGGCGCCGCGGACGCGGAAGCGGCTGGCGGGGACCGCGTGCGCGCCGATCTGGATCGAGGCGACCTGGGGGCGTCCGTGCGCCGCAAAGCCCGAGCCGGTGATCGTGACCCGCTCGCCGCCGGCGGCGCTACCCGATGCGGGCCGCAGCGCGGTGACGGCCGGGCGCGCCGGGGAGGGGGCGAGGCCGCAGAGGTGGTCGGCAAGGCCGGCGGTGCCCGTCGGGCCGGCGAGCACCGGCGAGCCGAGCCCGGTCGCCGGATCGAAGCCTCGCGTCGCCGCGAACACCGTGCCGTTGGAGATCCCGTAGGTGTCGTTGGAGCCGGCGCGGACGTCGGTGAACGACGCCCCGTAGGCGGCCGGGTCCGAGGCGACGCGGTACAGCAGCGGCGCCGCGAAGCCGACTCCATGTGCGGTGGCGCGGTCGGCGCGGCACGCCGGCGAGGCGTTGACGAGCGCCAGCATCGCGGCCCAGATCGGCGCCGAGGAGGAGGTGCCGCCGGTCGTCGTCCAGCCGCTCGGCGTCGATCTGCTGACGTACTCGCTCGAGTACACGGTGATCGCGCCGGCGTATTCGTCTCCCTGGGCCGAGACGTCGGGTACCAGCCGGCACGGCGTGGTCGCGCTCGCGCCCGGCGCGTGCGCCTGGCAGAAGCCGGGGCGGTAGCCGTTGGCGCGCTCGATCGCGTTCGCGGCGCGCCACGTTCCATCGCCGGGCGAGACGAGGCCCGGCAGCGACGCGCGCTGCTGCCAGGACGGCATCCGCCACGACTCCGAGATGCCGCCGCCGCCACCGCCTGCCGCGGGCCCGTCGTTCCAGACGTGTTGCAACGGCGGCGTGCTCGCGGCATCGATCGTCGTGCCGCCGACGCCGAGCACGTACGGCTGGCTTGCGGGATCGTCGACCGACACCGGGTTCTGGCCGGCGGCGGGGGTCGACGTCTGGCGCGTATTGCAGTCGTCCGAGCCGTTGTCGCCGGCCGCCGAGAACACCGTCTGGCCCTGCGCGGCGGCCTGCTGGAAGATGTAGTTCTCGGCCTCCTGCAGGCCCTGTTGGCCTGACTGGACGGCCTGCTCGCACAGCCCCCAGCTGGTGGAGATCACCTGGTCTGCGTCGTCGTCGACGATCGCGGCGTACTCGTCGAACGCGTCGTACACGTTCGGGTTGGCGTTCGGGGAGGGCCCGGCGTAGACATCGATCTGCGCGCCCGGCGCAAGCGCCGAGAGGTCCTCGACGTCGAGGCTCGCTTCACCGGAGCCGGGACCGCGGGGCTGGCCGCCGTCGACCGGGTGCAGGTGGAGCCGCGCCTGCATCCGCGCGGCCCGGGTAGCGCCGAAGTAGCAGGTGTCGAACGTGCGGATGTCCGAGCGCGCGAACGGCTCGAGCTCGTAGACGGCGATCCGCTGGCCGGCGCCGATGTCGCCGGCCGCGTACAGCGAGCCGGCGCCGTACGCGTTGGCGATCTGCTCGTCGGTGAGGCCGCCGAACTGCGCTGCGGCGCCGGTCGCGGCCGCGCACGCGCTCGGCCCGGCCGCCGACTGGGTGACTGCGGTCGACCGCGCCGCTGGATGCGCCCGGCGGGCGTCGTGCAAGTGGACCGGCGGGCCGATGCGGTGCTCGCGCACGATGTCGTTGAGGCCGAGCACGGTCGCGACGTCGCCGGCGACGTTGGCCGGTAGCGACACGGAGGTCGTGGGCGCGTGCGCGACCGATCCGTTGGGCATCGCGTAGCTCCCGAGCTTGGTCGCAAACGCGGTCTGGACCCGCGCGGCCGGACCTGAGAACGGCACCACGAGGCCGTCGCGCGAGGTCTGGCCGACCGTCAGCCCGTCGCCGCGCAGTTGGCCGCGGACCGCGCTCAGCGCCGCTTTGCCGGGGCCGAACCGGGCGGCGAACGTACCCGGCGCCAGGTAGTGGTGAAAGCTGCGTGAGCCCGGGTTCGTCGCGGCGGCGATGAACGCTTGCAGCGCGGCGTCGTCACGGGGGCGGAGCACGACCGCGCCGCGCACCGCCGCCGAGCGGCTCAGGGGACCGAGCAGCCGCACGCCGTCCGGCGCCACCGCGCGGGTCTGAATCGTCACCCGGCGTGCGTGGGCGCCCGACCCGGAGGCGTTGACAAGCAGCGCAGCGCCGAGCAGCGCCAGCGCGGTCAGCAGGCGCCGTGTCCGGACCCGCATTCCGCCTGCGCCAGCGCGCGCCGGATCAGCCGCAGCGTGAGCTTCGGCTGGTCGAGGTAGATGTAGTGACCGCTGTGGCGGGCGATCACCATCCGGCTGCGGGGCGACAGCGCGAGCCAGGCGCGCTGGCCCTGCGACCAGATCCGCTGGATCCGCCGCCCGTAGGTGGGCACGGCCGCGAAGATCTGCTTGCCGTGCTGGACGATGGTCAGCGGCACGTTTCCGATCGGCGGCACCGGCGCGCCCGAGAACACCAATCGCTCGGGGTTGTGACCGGTCGCGAGGCCGACGATCTCGGCGCGCACCTCGCCCGCGATGCCGGTCGTGCCGGCCGGGATCAGGCGCCTGATCCGGGCGACGATGCTGGGCGGCGTGGCGTCGAGCAGCACGACCGCCTTGACCTGATGGCTGTGCCGGTAGCGCGACGCGTACGTCGCGGCGACGAGCCCCCCGAGCGAATGGCCGACGAGCACGACGCCGTGTGATCCGGCGTGGAGCTTCGACAGCAGCGCGTGCAGGATCGCGGCGCTGTCGCCAAGCGTCTGCCTGGTCCGCGGCTTCGAGCTCGTGCCCTCGCCGAGCCGGTCATACGAGCACACCCGGGTCGTTTTGCTGAGGCGCCGTTGGATGTGGTCGCACTTCGTCAGCGGGTCGGGCTCGCCGGCAAGCAGCACGATCGTCGGCGTGATCGCGGTCGCCGAGCCCGTGCACTTGATCGTGATCGAATAGCCATCGACGTGAACCGATCGGCTGGCGTCGCGGTGCGCGGGTGTGGCGCGCGCGGACGCGCCGTCCGCGAGCGCCGAGCCGGCGCCGGCCAGCGCCAGCAGGCAGACGGCGAGCGCGAGCGCGCAGCAGCGGATCACGCCCATAACTTGTGCCGCTGGCATCGACGGGCAGCCTATCTAGCCTGTGGCGTATGGGTGTGCAACCGGTTACGGCGACACAGGGCCAGCTCGTATCGCTGATCGCGCCGCTGCTGGCGCGTGATCCCGGTGGCCGCTCGTGGCTGCCGGCGCTGCTGGGCGCGTGTCCCGGCGCCCGCGCGCGCCTCGGCGAGCTCGTCGACGAGCCGGGCTGGCTCGAGGTCCCGCTGGCGGTGCAGACCGCGTCCGGCCTGCTCGGCGCGTTCTGCTACCCGTCAGCCGCCAGCCGCGAGCTGCTGCGCTGGTACGTCGATCATCCGGAGCGCCTGACCCGCCCGGCGACCGACGGCGACGCGTCGCCGGAGATGCGCGTGCTGCGACGGGCGCTGCTGGACGACGATCCGCCCGGGTCGCGGGCGCGCGCCCAGGATCGCGCCCATGACCTGTTGCGCGCGAGCACGCCGCGGGCGCCGACGTGGTGGCGGTTCGAGGAGCCGGGCCGGCTGGACTGCGTGCTGCTGACCGACCGGCTCGCCGTCTCGATCACCGCGCCCGACGAGCGCGGCGGCCTGCGCCCCGCGACGCCGTGGTACCCGAGTCGCTCCGAGCTCGTCCGCGACCTCGAGGCGGCGCGCCGGCTGGCCGGCGGGCGCGCCTGGGCGGGGCTGCTGCTGTCCGACGCGGCGCCGCCACCGCGGCTGGACGCGGACGAGCCGACGACCGTGGAGGCCGGCACGCCGCACCTCGACGAGGACGGGCGCGCGGACGTAGCGGGCGCTTACCTCGGGCGCCTGACGCCGGATCAGGTGCGCGCCGCCGTCGGCTGACGGTCGCTCAAGCGACGATCTGTCTGGTCTCACGCGGCCACGACCGCGCGCCGGCCGCGGGTGCGAGCCGCACCAGCCGCGCGAGCGGCACGACCCCAAACGCGGGTACGCCGGTGAGCAGCATGATCCAGCCGGCGAGGTGCTGGTCGTGCAGCGCGGCGGCGGCGCCGAGCGCGGCGTCGTAGTGCGGGTAGAGGGGCGTGCCGGCGACCAGCAGCCAGACCCCGACGACCGCCATCGGGACCATGCAGGCGGCCATGCACAGCGCCTGGCCGCGCGCGCCCGCGCGGCCGGGCAGCGGGTCGACGCCGAGCAGCGGCGCCCAGATCAGCACCGACGAGAACAGGTACAGCGCGTGTTCTGAGACGTGCGCCCACTCGCTGGACAGCGTCAGGTCGTAGACCGCGGGCACGTGGCTGCCGAGCACGACGATCGAGAACAGGCCGACCGACCCTACCGGGCTCGTCAGCACGAGCACGATGCGCGAGTGCAGGCACCGCGCCAACCGCCGGCGGCCGTCGTGTCCACACGCGAACAGCGCCAGCCGCACGGGACCGCCGGCCGCCAGCAGCGGCGCCACGATCAGCCACATCACCATGTGCTCGATCATGTGCGCCGCCAGATGGTCGTCGGCGAGGCCGCCGATCCCCGAGTCGACATCGATCACGAGCACGGCCAGCCCCGCGAGGAAGCAGGCCGTGCGCCGCAGCGGCCAGCGCCGGCCGCGGCGATCGCGCCGGTGGCCGATCGCCGCCGCGAGCAGGTAGACGACGCCGCTCGCCGCCGCGAGCAGGGTGAACGCCAGGCCGACCGGCCCGTCGGTGCCCCACTCGGTGGCGAACGCGTGCAGGCTCACCGCTACTGGAAGATCTCGCTCGTGCAGTCGCCGCCGGGCAGGTGGATCTCGTGCGGGCGGGCGCCGTCGGCCTGTTGGGCGAAGTCGACGAAGAACTCCTCGTCGAGCGCGTAGCTGCCGTCGGGCTGGCGGTCGAGCTTGGTCAGCCAGCCGCGCAGCCCGGGATAGAACTGGTTGTCCCAGGTCGAATACAGCGAGTTGGAGACGTACACGCGGTCGCCGTCGAGCGAGTTCTGCAGCATCTGCGGCGCACCGGTGAGCGGGCCCGAGGCCTTGGGGTGACCGCCGTCACGGCCGAGCAGGCCGCCCAGCCATACCTGCGATTTCAGCCGCGGATGCTGCGGGTCCGACACGTCGTAGTGGCGCAGGTCGCCGTGCAGCCAGTTGGAGAAAAACAGGTCGCGGTCGTCCATCGAGAGCACGATGTCGGTGATCAGGCCAGGAACGCCGCCCTCCAGCGGCCATCCCTCGAGCTCCTCGTTGGGCACGTCGATCACGGTCTCGGCGCTCCAGGCGCCGTTGTCGCGGTGGAAGCGCTTGATCGTGCTTGACAGCGTCACGCCGACGAACCCCTGCGCGGAGGCGGGGTCGTGCTGCCAGCGCAGTTCGAGCGGGATCCAGCCGTCGTCGCCGAGGTCGAGCGTCTGCACGCACCGGCGCTGCTCGAGGTCCCAGAAGTACAGCTTGCGCCCGTACTTGCCGGCGGCCACGTCGGCCGGGTCAAAGCCGTCCTTGAACGTGTTCGGCGCCGCCCACTCGCTGGACACGAGCGTGTTCTGGCGCGGCTGGTACCAGAAGTCGTACATGAACTCGACGTCGGCGGGCTCTGACTCCCAGCGGCCGGCGATCGAGAAGTCGCGCGCGTCGAGGATCGCGAAGCCGCCGGGGTTGTTGCCATCGGCGTCGCCGAGCATCGAGATCGTGATGATGTCGCCGGGCATGCAGTGCACTGTGTGCGGCGCCGACAGCCCCAGCTTCTCCCGGACCTCCTCGCCCTCGATCACCTGCTTGAGCCGCGGCGAGCGGGGCTCGGAGATGTCGATGATGTGCAGGCGGCTGGAGCGAAAGCCGGGCACCACGAGCGTGTCCCGCGTCAGCTGCGAGTGGCACGCCGACGAGCACGCGTTGAAGCCGAAGTGGTGCAGTTCGTCGCCGACGTTGGGCATGTCGGTGCGCCCGACGATCTCGCCGTAGCTCGACGAGGACGGGTCGACGTCGACGACGGCGATGAAATCGGGCTTGTCGATCCCGGTGCCCTCGTACAGGGCGGCGACGTAGATCAGCTTCTCTGGCTCTTGGGCGCGCGCCACCTCGGGCGACGCGTAGCCGGGGCCGGAGTGCTCGTGCGTGCTCATCGCGATGCTCCTTGTGCTCGACGGTTCTTCACATGGTGCCTGATCGGCGACTCTACCGGAATCCCGACTGGATCAGTTGCCTTTTGCCGGTGGGCGCGAGGGCCCGGCGCATGTCAGCGGGGCGGCTTGGGGCGCATGCGGTGCGGTCGGCGATTTTGCCCGCGCCGGAGCGCCCGGCGAAACGACTGCACCGAAGGGGCGCGCGGACGGGGGGTGCGGGCCGGATGGGCGGAGTGGGCCGGGGCGGGCGCGCCCTGCGGGCCGGTGCGGGCCGGGGCGGGCGCGCCCTGCGGGCCGGACGTCATGAAAAGATCGCCAATCGAGGCTCTCGCCGGCTGGATTGGCGACAGCCCCGGGGCACAGGATGAAAAACTCGCGGTTTTGGCTGGCGCGCGGGTGGTTTGGTGGATCGTTCACTAGCCCTAGCCCACCTTCACTGCTGCCGTTCCGGCCTGCTGCCGGCTTGGCCGTACACGGTTGTAATAACTCACATCTGTCGTGAGCAACCGCAACCACCCCGCGACGGGCCGGCGGCGTCGGTTAGGTTCTGTGTCGAGACACCCACGAACAGGGAGACGGCGATGCCAGCCAAGGCAGAGGCGGAGTGGAAGGGCGACCTGAAGTCCGGCACCGGGACGTTCTCGGCCGGTGACGGCGGGATCCGTGGAGATTTCTCGTTCAAGACACGGTTCGAAGACGCACCCGGCGCCAATCCCGAGCAGCTGATCGGCGCCGCGCACGCGTCGTGCTTCTCGATGGCGCTGTCGGCGGGGCTGGCCGATGCCGGGCACACGGTCGAGTCGGTGAGGACGGACGCGACCGTGACCCTGGGGATCGTCGACGGCGCGCCGACGATCACGAAGATCGAGCTCGTGACCGTCGGGCGCGTGCCCGGGATCGATCAGGCGGCGTTCGAGGAGGCGGCGGACGGCGCCAAGGCCGGCTGTCCGGTGTCCAAGGCGCTGGCCGGCGTGCCCGAGGTGACGCTTCAGGCGACGCTCGAGGGGTGACGGCTGACGCGGGCCCGCAGCTCTCAGAACAACAGGGCGGCGTCAGCCGTCCCCCCAAAAACAATCAGGGCCGGATTCGGATCATCTTCTTGTTGACGAACTCGTCGGCCCCGAAGCGGCCGAGCTCGCGGCCGAAGCCCGAGCGCTTGAAGCCGCCGAACGGCAGCTCCGCGCCTTCGGCGCCGACCGCGTTGACGAACACCATCCCCGCCTCGATCTTGTCGGCGACGCGCATCGCCTGCTCGGGATCGTTGGTGTAGACGTAGGAGCCCAGCCCGAACGGGGTGTCGTTGGCGAGCTTGACGGCCTCGTCCTCGTCGCGCGCTCGGAACACTTGGGCGACCGGCCCGAAGAACTCCTCGTAGTAGGCGTCGTTGTCGGGCTTGACGTCGGTGATCACGGTCGTCTCGAAGTAGTTGCCCTCGTGGTTGCCGCCGGCGACCAGCTTGGCGCCGCCGTCGAGCGCGCGCTTGAGCTGGCCCGCGAGCCGCTCGGTCGCCGTCGACGAGGACAGCGGCCCGATCGCGGAGTCCTCCTTGCTGGGGTCCCCCGGCTTGACCGAGGTGATCGCCGACGTGAACTTCTCGAGGAACGGCTCGTACAGCTCGTCGGTGACGATGATCCGCTTGGCGGCGTTGCACGCCTGGCCGGTGTTCTCAAGCCGGCCGTTGACGGCCGCCTCGACCGCCGCGTCGAGATCGTCGGTGTTGAGCAGGATGAACGGGTCAGAACCGCCGAGTTCGAGCACGACCTTCTTGAGGTTGCGCCCGGCGATCTCGGCGACGGCGGCGCCGGCGCGCTCGGAGCCGGTCAGCGACACGCCGCGCACGCGCGGGTCGCCGATCACCCACTCGATCTGCTCGTTGGTCGCGTAGATGTTGATGTAGGCATCCTTGGGGAAGCCCGCCTCGTGGAAGATCTGCTCCATTGCCGCCGCCGACTCCGGGCACTGCGGCGCGTGCTTGAGCAGGATCGTGTTGCCGATCACGAGGTTCGGACCGGCGAACCGCGCCACCTGGTAGTAGGGGTAGTTCCACGGCATGATCCCGAGGATCAGCCCGTACGAGCTGCGGCGGATCAGGGCCGAGCCGTCGCCCTCGAGCAGCTCGATCGGCTCGTCGGCGAGCAGCTTCTCGCCGTTGTCGGCGTAGTACTCGTAGATCGCCGCGGCGAAGTCGACCTCGCCGAGCGCCTGCTCGATCGGCTTGCCCATCTCCCTGACGATGATCTCCGCCAGCTCCTGGCGCTTCTGTGTATGCAGCTCGGCGACCTTGCGGATCAGCGCGCAGCGCTCGGCGACGGTCGTCGTCGGCACCCACTCCTGGTGGCACGTGAACGCGCGACCGATCGCGTCCTTGAGATCGTCGTCCGAGATCGTCTCGTACTCCTTGATGGTCTCGCCCGTCGCCGGGTTCACAACTGCGTAGTCAGCCACGTTCGTCCTCCGCTTTGCTGCATGTGGTTGCTGAAGTGACAGACAACATACGCGGTCGGCGAGGTCGCGGGCAATCGCCCGTTCGCAGCATCCGCGGCCGGCGGCTGCGCCGCTTTGGGGTCACGTCAATGATTCTGCCGTGACCCCTTGGATCGCCGTCACAGATCGTCATGCTGTCTCGTCTGGTGGGCATGAACGATCGACACGCACCTACCAACACCGCGATCGTGATCGGCGGCGGCCCGGCCGGGCTGATCGCCGCCGCACGGCTCGCCGAATCCGGGATCGAGACGACGCTGCTCGAGCGCAGCTCGGCGCTCGGTGGACGCGCCGCGTCCACGCACGAGTCGGGCTTTGACCTCAACGAGGGTCCGCACGCGCTGTACGTCGGCGGCCGCGGCCTGGCGCTGCTGCAGTCGCTCGGGATCGACCCCGACCGCTGGAACCCGGTCTCGCACCGCAACGTGTTCGTCCGCGACGGACGCGCCGCGCGGCTTCCCGGCGGCAGCGTCGCGCTCACCCGCTGGCTGGCCGGGGTGATGCGGCGCACCGGCGACGACCTTGAGCGGCTCACCGTGTCGCAGTGGCTGGAGCGGACCCTGGACGATCCCGATGCGCGCGCCGCGGCCGGTGCGCTCGTCCGCGTCACGACGTTCGTCGCCGACCACGACGCCCTCTCAGCCGACGTCGCGGCGCGCCAGATCCGGCTCGGGCTGACGTCGGGCGTGCGCTACGTGCGCGGCGGCTGGTCGAGAATCGTCGACGCGCTCGAGGCACAGGCGCGTGGGCGCGGCGCGATCATCCGGGTCCGCGCCGGGGTCCGCGCGCTCGAGCCGGCCGCCGCCGGCGGCTGGTCAGTGGCGCTCGACGACGACGTGTTGCACGCCGACGCGGTCGTCGTCGCCGCCGGCACATATGCCGACAGCGCGCGGCTGCTCGGCGAGCGCGCGCCGGCGGCGCCCGGTCCCGCGGCCGAGGTGTCGACGCTCGATCTCGGGCTGCGCTCGCTGCCCGAGCGCAGCCGCACGTTCGGCCTCGGCGTCGACCAGCCCGCCTACATCTCCAAGCACTCGCCGCCGGAGTGGCACGACAGGGTGCTGATGAGCCTCGTGCGCTACGAGCGCGGCCCACGGGCGTCGCTTGACGCGTTCGCCGACATCGTGCAGCCGGGCTGGCGCTCGCAGCTGTTCTTCGAGCGGTTTTTGCCGCGGATGGTGCCGGTCTCCGCGATCCCGACGCCGGCCTGCGGTGGGCTGCGCGGACGGCCCGACGGTGTCCCTGGCGACGGCCTGTTCGTCGCCGGCGACTGGGTCGGTCCCGACGGCTGGCTGCTCGAGGCGGCGCTGGTGAGCGGCGCGGCAGCCGCCGCGGGCGTGATCGCCGCGAGCGGCTCGGCGGCTGGGGCGCCGCAGGGTGCGCTTGCCGGGTGAGCCGGCCGTGAGCGCCGATGCGTTCGCCGCCTGCCGGCCGCGTCTGCTGGGGATCGCGTACGGGATCATCGGGGAGCTCGGCGAGGCCGAGGACGTCGTCCAGGACGCGTGGCTGCGGTGGGACGGCGCCGAGCAGGCCGCGATCCGCAACGCCGAGGCGTTTCTGGTGACGGTCACGACCCGGCTCGCGGTCGATCGGCTGCGCTCGGCGCGCCACCGGCGCGAGTCCTACGTCGGCCCGTGGCTGCCCGAGCCGCTCGTGACCGACGCCGAGGGGACGGCCTCCGACCCCGAGCGGATCGCGATCGAGGCCGAGGAGCTGAGCCTGGCGCTGCTCGGTGCGCTCGAGCGGCTCGACCCGGTCGAGCGCGCCGTGCTGATCCTGCGCGACGCGTTCGACCTCGACTACGCCGAGATCGCCGACGTCGTCGCGAAGTCGCCCGCGAACGTGCGCCAGATCGCGGTTCGCGCCCGCCGCCACGCCGGCGACGAGCGCCGCCGGCGGCCGGTCTCGGCCGAGGAGGAGCAGCGCCTGGCGACCGCGTTCACGAGCGCGGCGCTGACCGGCGACCTCGACGGGATCCGCGACACGCTCGCCGCCGACGCGATCCTGTACACCGACGGCGGCGGCGTCGTCCGCGCGGCGCGCAAGCCGATCTACGGGGCCGAGAAAATCGCTCGGTTCGTGCTCGGCGTCCAGCGCCGGCCCTGGTATCCGCCCGACATCGAGTACGCGCCGGTGCGGATCAACGGGGAGGTGGGGATGCGGATGGACAGCCCCACGGCCGGGTTCCAGGGACTGGTTGCGCTGCAGATCGAGGACGGCGCGATCGTCGCGATGCGGATCTTCTCCAACCCCGAGAGGTTCGGCTGAGCGCCGGGGCGCCGGGGCGCCGGGGCGCCGGGGCGCCGGGGCGCGGGCGGGGGGCACGGGCGTGGGGACGTGAGGCCCCCGGGCGTTCACCCGGTCGGGTCGACGCGCGCGGCTGTTCGAAACGACCGCAATGAAGGAACAGAGGACAGCCGCGCGGTCATGAGCGATCCGCCAAATCAGGCCCGCCGTCAGCGGATTGGTTCTGAGCACCACCTCTGACTGCAACGATCCGCCAAGTCGCTCCGAAGCGACCTGGATTGGCGATCGTTTCACCGTCGACGCCCGTCGCGGCTGCCGTTCGCCAACGGCAAGCTTTCGGCCGGTTCGGCGCTGCCGTTCGCCGACGGCATGCCCCCGGCCCGTGTCCCTTCGGTGCTGCCGTTCACCAACCGCAGGCGCCCCGCCCGGTGCTTCTTGGCCGCTGCCGGTCGCCAGCCGCACACGTGCAGGGGTCCGGGGCATGCCGGGCGAGTGATTTGCCCCCTCTCGCCCGGCATGCGCCTCGACCCTGTCCCGTGCCCCCGGCAACCGCTGACCCCCGTCGCGGCGCGCCACCGTTTGTGGGTATACCGATATACTGGCATACTGGATGGGCCTTGTCAAACTGCCGACAACGTGACGCCGACCGCGCCTGATCTGCGCGGGCACGACGGGGAGGCGCTGGCGTCGTCGCCAGGGTCGTTTCGGGTGATCCCGCCGCCGCCGGCCGGACCGGCGAGCGTGGGCGACGCCGTCTACGACCAGATCCTGCACGCGTTGCAGGAGGGACGCCTGCAGCCCGGCGAGCGTCTCCACGACGGCGCCTTCGCCAAGCAGCTGGGTGTGTCGAGAACGCCGGTTCGGGAGGCGCTGCTGCGGCTGCGCGAGCTCGGCGTCGTCGAATTCGCTCCGGCGCGCTACACGCGCGTGGCGGTCATCGACCCGACACAGACCGCGCAGGCGCTGGCCGCCTGGGTGACGGTCTACGCCGCGATTGCCGCGCTTGCCGCCGCAAACGGCGTGCCCGCCGAGACGCTCGAGGCGATGGCCGACGCCCACGCCCGTTATCAGGCCGCCTCGGACCCATTCGACATCCAGGCGCTCGCGGCGGCCAACGCCGACTTCTACAACGAGCCGACCCCGTACTGCGGCAACCCGATGCTCGTCCGCTGCGCCGAGACCGCCGTGCACGTCGTCCGTCTCGGGATCCTGCAGCTGCCCGGGCGGCTGTCGCCCAAGCCGGCGTACGCGGCGCAGGCGGCGCTGCTCGAGGCGCTGTCGGACCGCGACCCGCAGGCGGCTCGCCGCGCGGTCTATCGCATCGCCGAGATCCCGATGACCCGCGACACCCGGCCGCGTCTGGCATCGTCCGGACCTTGATCGGCTACGGCCGACCGGAGGTCCGCTCGGCGATTGGGGACAATGCATGGACCGATGTCCGGGGCGCGCGCAATTCCCAGACGGGGCCACTAGGTGGCCACGCGGCTGAGCATCCTGATCAAGGCCAAGCTGTCGCGGTTGCTCGATCGCGCCGAGGACCCGCACGCGACGCTCGACCACGGCTACGCCGGGCAGCTGGAGCAGCTCACGGGCCTGCGGAACTCGATCCTCGAGCTCGTGACGGCCAAGAAGCGGCTCGAACGCCTGGCCGAGCGGCGCCGCGCCGACCTGACCCGGCTCGACGCCGGCGCCCGGCGCGCGCTCGAGCTCGGCAACGAGCAGCTGGCCGAGCGCGCGGTGGAGCGAAAGCAGGCGGTCGGCGCCGAGCTGGTGGCGCTCGTTGGGCAGATCGCCGACCTCGAAGCCCAGCAGCAGAACCTGCTCGCGTCCGAGCGCACCGCGCGCGGCCGGCTCGAGCGCTTCGCCGTCCAGAAGGAGGTCGTGGCGGCCTCCTACACGGCGTCGCAGGCGCAGCTCGCGGTGAGCGAGTCCGCCGCCGAGCTCTCGGCACAGCTCTCGGACATGTCGTCGGCGACGCGGCGCGCCCAAGATCAGGTGGACGAGATCAGCGTGCGCGCGAGCGCGCTCGAGGAGCTCCAGCGGGAGGGGCTGCTCGAGATGCCGGGCGACCAGCCCTGACCCCGCGGGGCTACGCGACACCGTGGGGCGGTGGCCAGCGCTGCGTTGCGCGCTCTCGCAGGACCCGGAAGCGGTCGTCCGGGAACCGCGCGCGCGCCCAGCGGTCGAAGTCCTGGTCGTCGGGCAGCTCGACGGTTCGATGAGCCGTCGCGAGCACGACCCACGGCCGCTCAGAGTCGTACTCGACGAGTTGATATCGGTAGGTGGTCATATGGGAACATATGTTCGCATATGACGCGGAGCCCACGGCCCTAGACTTGCGTCGTGGACGACCGTACCGGGGGGTCAGGAGTTCGCCTTGCCGAGCTGATCGCGGCGCTGTCGCTGGGGGTCGACCTCGGCCTCGGTCAGCCGATGGAGCACGTGCTGCGCGAGTGCGTGCTCGCGCTGCGGCTCGGCGAGCGGTTCGGGCTGCAGGAGGCGCAGCGGCCGGTCGTCTACTACGTGTCGCTGCTGGCGTGGGTCGGGTGTCATGCCGACTCCTACGAGCAGGCGCGGTGGTTCGGCGATGATGTCTCGGCTCGCGCGGACGTCTACGACACCGACTTCGCCGGCCTAAACAAGGCGCGCTTCGTCGTGGCGCACGTGGGCGCCGGTGAGCCGCCGGCGCGCCGCGCTCTGGCCGCGCTCGAGTTCCTGGCGTCCGGGCGTGAGGCGGTGGAGTCGATGCACGGGACCCATTGCCTGATCGCCGCGGATCTGGCGCGGCGACTGGGGCTCGGCGAGCCCGTGCGCGAGGCGCTGCTGCAGGTGTTCGAGCGGTGGGACGGAAAGGGGGACCCGGGGTTCTGCGCCGCGGGTCAGATCAGCCTGCCGGTGCGGCTCGTGCAGCTGGCGGACGTGGTCGAGGTCTTCCACCGGCGCGGTGGCATCGATGCGGCGGTGGCGGTCGCGCGGGAGCGCAGCGGCACGCAGTTCGACCCGGCGGTGGTGGAGTGCTTCTGCGACGCGGCAGGCCAGTTGCTGGCGCCGCTGCTGGACGCGACGAGCTGGGACGCGGTGATCGACGCCCAGCCCGACCTGCGCCGGACGCTGGCCGACTCCGAGCTCGACGCGGCGCTTGAGGCGATCGCGGACTTCGCGGATCTGAAGTCGCCGTACACGATGGGTCACTCGCGCGCGGTGGCCGATCTGGCGGCCGAGGCCGGGCGCCGCTGCGGGCTGGCGCCGCAGGAGGTCCGCACGCTGCGCAGGGCCGGCCTCGTCCACGACCTCGGCCGGCTCGGAGTCTCGAACACGATCTGGGACAAGCGCGGGCCGTTGACCGCCGTCGAGCGCGAGCGCGTGCGGCTGCACCCCTACCTGACCGAGCGGATCCTGTCCTCGTCGGCGGTGCTCGCGCCGCTCGGCGCGCTCGCGGCCCAGCATCACGAGCGGCTCGACGGCTCGGGGTACCCGCGCGGCCTGCGGGCCAACGCGCTGTCGCCGGCCGCGCGGGTGCTCGCCGCCGCCGACGTCTACCACGCGATGGTCGAGCCGCGGCCGCACCGCGCCGCGCGCTCGCCGCTGGGGGCGGCACAGGAGCTGCGGGCGGAGGCGCGCGAGGGGCGGCTGGACGGCGAGGCGGTGGATGCGGTGCTGTCGGCCGCTGGGCACGAGGCGACGCGGCGCGCGGTGCGGCCGGCCGGGCTCACGGCGCGGGAGGTCGAGATCCTGAGGCTGCTCGCACGCGGGCTGCTCAACAAGGAGATCGCGCGACGGCTGGGGATCGCGCCCAAGACCGTCGGCAACCACGTCGAGCACATCTACGCCAAGATCGGCGTCTCGAGCCGCGCCGCGGCGGGCCTGTTCGCGACCGAGCGCGGCTTGCTGGCCGCCGAGCAAGACATCGCCGACCGGCCGCAGGTCGGCGGCCCGGCCGCCACCGTGTAACGCCGCGGCGGTCCGCTCGCCGGGGTATGAGGCGAATGCCTCATGGACGCAGCGGCCGACGAGACGTAGCTTCGTCGAACTGCTCAAGCCGAGCGAGACGGGGGACCGGATGAGGCAAGCGGACAGCATGACCGCCGCACGGCGGCATGGATCAGAGCGACCGGCGCATCTGTACGGGATGAAGCACTCGCACCCGGTGCTCGCGGCGCGTATGGCGCTCGAGCTGACCGGGATCCCGTTCGCCGCCCACGATCTGCTTCCCGGACTGCACGGCCTGATCGTGCGCGCGAAGGGCTTTGAGCGGTGGACCGTGCCCGCGCTCGTGATCGAGGGTCGCAGGGTCCAGGGCACGCTTGCGATCGTGCGCGAGCTTCACCGTCTCGCGCCCGCCGCCGGTCTGTTTCCCACTGACCCGGCGCAGCGGCGCGCAGTCGAGGCCGCCGAGCGCTTCGGGCACGACGAGCTGCAGCCGGTCGCGCGGCGCGTGTTCCGTTGGGCGGGCGCGCACGACAACGCGATCCGGGCATGGATGGCCCGCCACGTGGTCGGCATGCCGCTGCCATGGGCGGCGGGCTACGCGTTCAAACCGGTGATGATCGTGTTCGGCCGCGTCGTCTCGAAGGCGAGCGATGTGCAGGTCCGCGCCGACCTCGCGCGCCTGCCCGAGCTGTTGAGCCGGACGGATGCGCTGCTCGGAGCGGGCACGATCGGCGGCGCGGCGCCCAATGCAGCCGATCTGCAGATCCTGACCTCGATCAGGCTGCTGCTCGCACACCAGGACCTGCGCCTGATGATCGCGAGGCGACCGTGCGGCGAGGCGGCGCTGCGTCTGATCGTGGATTACCCGCGGTCGGGACCCGACGCGCTGCCGCCGATTCCCGCCGCGCTGCCGCCCGAGTGGCTTGCGGTGCCCGAGACTCGGCCGACCGCGGCAGCCGCGCCGGTCAGACAGCTTCAACCAACCACATCAAGGAGGTACTGATGTCCAGCATCCAACGGCAACCGACCGAGGTCGACGGCGACGCGCTGATGCAGTTTGTGTTCCGCGCGGTCGACGAGGTCGGCGCCACTCTGAACGCGGCGTTGGTGGTGATGGGCGACAAGCTCGGCTTGTACCGCGAGCTCGCGGGAGCCGACGGCCTGACGGCGACGGAACTGGCCGAGCGCACCGGGACCGCCGAGCGGTACGTCCGCGAATGGCTGAACGCCCAGGCGGCGGGCGGCTTCGTCGTCTACGAGCCGTCCAGCGGCCGCTACTCGATGGCGCCCGAGCAGGCGGTCGCGCTCACCGATCCCGACAGCCCGGCGTACCTGCCGGGTTTCTTCCAGATCGCGCTCGGCGCGGTCCTCGACTCGCCCAGGATCGTCGAGGCCGCGCGCGACGGCGCCGGGATTGGCTGGCACGAGCACGTCCACGACGTGCACGAAGGGTGCGAACGGTTCTTCCGACCGGGCTACAACGCCCATCTGATCAGCGAGTGGCTGCCCGCGCTGGACGGCGTCGTCGCCAAGCTGCAGCGCGGCGCGCTCGTCGCCGACGTCGGCTGCGGCCACGGCGCGTCGACGATCCTGATGGCGGACGCGTTCCCCGACTCGACGTTCCGCGGCTTCGATTACCACGCCGGGTCGATCGAGATCGCGCGCGAGCGCGCCCGCGAGGCGGGCGTAGAGGCGCGGTTCGACGCGCACTCTGCAGCGTCCTTCAGCGGCGATGGCTACGACCTGGTGACGATGTTCGACTGCCTGCACGACATGGGTGATCCGGTCGGCGCCGCCCGCCACGTGCGCTCCACGCTTGACCCCCAGGGGACATGGATGATCGTCGAACCACACGCCGGCGACCGGGTCGAGGACAACCTCAACCCGGTCGGGCGCGCCTACTACGCGTTCTCGACGCTGCTGTGCACCCCGGCGTCGCTGTCACAGGAGGTCGGGCTGGCGCTTGGCGCGCAGGCCGGCGAGGCCCGGATCCGCGCGGTCGTGCAGGACGGCGGGTTCACGCGCTTTCGGCGGGTCGCCGAGACGCCGTTCAACCTGGTGTTCGAGGCGCGGCCGTGACGAAGTGAGAACCGTCCGCGCGGTGGGTGCTGACCGGTCGTCAGTACCGCTCGAGCTGATGCTCGGCTCGGGTCAGCGCCTCGGCCAGGCTGTGCGCGCCGACGACGACCGCGGTCTGGTCGCGCCGCGGCTCGATGCGCAGCATCAGGTCGTTGTCATGCAGGATCGTGTGACCGATCAGCTCACCGGCCGCCCACAACTCGGCGACGCCATGATCGGCCGCCTCGGGGCTCATGATGCTCACACGGATCTCATGCATGGCTGGACTCCGTGGCAGGCCGCGACGCCTCGGTGTTTCGGAGCCATTCGTCAAAACGAGTGTCGTAGACCTGTGCGTCATCGCCGGGAAGAAGGGTCCGCTCGCTCGGCGCGATGCCGAAATAGCGCGCCTGCAGGTCGGTGATTACCTCGCGCGGGTCATGGCGCGTCGTGAGCCGTTCGCGAGTGAACTCGTCGAGGCGGAACGCCTCGGGTCCCGCGATCTCGATCGTGCCGTTCACCGGGGGCGCGAGAACCACCCTGGCCAGCGCGGTCGCGATGTCATCGGCCGCCATCGGCTGGATCAGCGCCGGCGGGAGCCGCACCGTGTTGCCGTCGGTGGCGGAGTCGGCGATTCCGTCCATGAACTCGAAGAACTGCGTTGCACGGACGATCGTGTACGGGATCGAGGACTGCTTGATCAGCTCCTCCTGGGCGAGCTTCGCTCGAAAGTACCCGCTTTCGGTCAGGCGTTCGGTGCCGACGACCGACAGCGCGACGTGGTGCGCCACGCCGGCCGCCGCTTCGGCGGCGAGGAGGTTGCGCGACGACGTCTGGAAGAAGCGCATCACCGCGTCGTCGCTCCAGTCGGGGGCGTTGGAGACGTCGATGACGACCTGCGCATCTCGTAGCGCTTCGGACAGGCCCTCACCGGTGACGGTGTTGACGCCCGTGTTCGGTGACGCCGCGAGGGGGTTATTGCCGCTCTCGCGGAGCTTGGCGACGAGCTTGGACCCAATCAGGCCGGTGCCGCCGATAACGACGATCTTCATCAGAAGCCTTTCGGTTGTGGTGAGCCGAGACGGCCGGAGCCGATCCGGCGCGTGCGGAACAGGTGCAAGGGCGCAGGCGAACTCGGGTGCGCGATCCCGCGCGTGCGGAGGTGACCGATCAGCAGATACGGGCTCGCGATCACGGCTGCGGACACGGCGAGGAGCCCCGCCCCAACCGCCAGCGCGAGAACGGCCATCATGGCCAGCACGAGCGGGCCGATCAGCAGGAACACGAGCAGCAGCCAGGGACCGAGCACGAAGATCACGGGCGGGCCGAAGAAGGCGGGGGCGCCGAGCGTCGACGTCCGTTCGTTGAAGACGTCGCCCCAAGTCAGGCGATCCGAGGAAGCCGATGGCCGCCGCCGCGCGGCAATGCGACGGCCGGCCCCCGCGGAAGGCGGCGCGAGGATGGTTGGTGGGGTGGTGCTGTTCATGCTGCGAGCTTGCTCTCAGGCGGGCCTGGTCGCATCCGGGCAAATGCCGCGTCGGGTCCCTAGTCGTGGCGGCCGGGGCGCCGGTCGACACCGCCCCGGTATCGCAAGTAAGCTCGGCGTGACCGCCGGCGAGGACGGCGCCTTTCCCCCAGCAGGCGCTGATCCACCGTCCACTGCCGGGTAGCGCCAGATGCTGCGAGGCCGACTGAACGAGCGCGAGGTGCTGGACCGCCAGCTATGGCGCGTTCGCAGCGGGGAGAGCGCGGTCCTAGTGGTGCGCGGCGAGGCGGGCGTCGGCAAGACGGCGCTGCTTCAGTACCTTGCCGAGCAGGCGTCGGGGTGTCGGCTCATCCGCGTCGCGGGGATCGAGTCCGAAATGGAGCTCGCGTTCGCCGGACTGCATCAGCTGTGCGCGCCGATGCTCGATCGGCTCGACGCGGTCCCCGGTCCGCAGCGGGATGCGCTCCGGGTGTCGTTCGGGCTGCAGGACGGCGCCGCCCCGAATCGCTTCCTGGTGGCGCTGGCGGTCCTGAGCCTGCTGGCGGAGGCGGCCGAGGTGGAACCGCTCGTGTGTCTGGTCGATGACGCGCAATGGCTCGATCAGGCGTCGGCGCAGACGCTCACGTTCGTGGCGCGGCGCCTGCTGGCAGAGCGGATCGCGATGGTGTTCGCGGTTCGCGACCCACATCAGGTCAACGAGCTCAGCGGGCTGCCCGAGCTGACCGTCGGCGGGCTCGACGACGAGGACGCACGGATGCTGCTTGCGTCGGCGATGCCGGGCCGGCTGGACGAGCACGTGCGCGATCAGATCGTCGCGGAGACGCGCGGCAACCCGCTGGCATTGCTGGAGCTGCCGCGCGGGTTGACTTCGGCGCAGCTGGCCGGCGGGTTCGCGCTCGCCGAGGCGCGGCCGCTGGCAAACCACGTCGAGGAGAGCTTCGTGGAGCGGGTCCGGGCGCTTCCTCGCGAGACGCAGCGTCTGCTGCTGGTGGCGGCGGCGGAGCCGGTCGGCGACGTCAGTCTGTTGTGGCGTGCAGCCGAGCGGCTCGGTATCAGGGGTTGTGCGAGCGGGCCGGCCGAGGAGGCGGCGCTGATCGAGGTCGGGATTCGGGTGCGGTTCCGGCATCCGCTGATCCGCTCCGCCGCTTACCGCGCGGCTCGCCTCGGAGATCGCCAGGAGGTGCACCGAGCGCTGGCCGACGCGATCGATCCCGATACCGATCCCGACCGTTGTGCGTGGCATCGAGCGCAGGCGGCGTCGGAGCCCGACGAGGACGTGGCCGCGGCGCTGGAACGCTCGGCCGAGCGCGCGCGGGCCCGCGGCGGCGCAGCCGCCGCTGCGGCCTTCCTCGCGCGCGCCGCCGAGCTGACTCCGGACCCGGCGGGGAGGGGCAGACGGGCCGTGGCTGCCGCGCAAGCGAAATTCGATGCTGCGGCATCGGATGCGGCGCTCGAGTTGCTGGCGAGCGCCGAGCTCGCGCCGCTCGACGAGCTGCAGCGCGCGCGGTTGGAGAGCTTGCGAGCCGAGATCGCGTTCGCACGCACGCGTGGCAGCGAGGCTCCCGCGCTGTTGCTCGACGCCGCCCGTCGGCTGCAGCGACTCGACGCAGCGATGGCTCGCGAGACGCATCTCCAAGCGATCGCGGCGGCGATGTTCGCCGGCCGTCTCGCCGACGCAGCGGGCATCCGCGACGCCGCGCAGGCCGCGCTGGCCGCACCGCCGTCGCCGCGGCCCGCGCGTCCGATCGACCTGCTGCTCGACGGGCTCGCGACCCGGTTCACCGATGGCTACGCCGCCGCGGTGGCGCCGCTTCGGGAGGCGCTCGGCGCGTTCCGGCGCGTCGAAGGATTGGCCCCACGTGACGTCGGTTGGCTGTGGCTGGCGTGCCGACTCGCACAAGATCTGTGGGACGACGAGCTGTGGGACGCGCTCGCGACGCAGGGGGTGCGCGTCGCGCGCGACACCGGCGCGCTGACGCTGCTCCCGGGCATGGCGAACTTCCTCGCTGCGCTGCACGTCCACTGCGGGGCGGTCGAGGACGCCGAGGAGCTGATCGACGAGGTCGGTACGCTCACGCAGGCGGCCGGAATCCCGCCGCTCAACTACGCCGGGTTGATGCTGGCCGCATGGCGCGGCGATCAGGCGCGGATGGAGGCGATCGCCGACACTCACCTCCCCGGCGCGATGGCGCGAGGCGAGGGCTTCTCGGTCGGCATGCTGTCGTGGATGACCGCGTTGATGCACAACGGCCACGGCCGCTACGCCGAGGCCCTCGCGCAGGCGCAGCGGGCATGCGAGCACGACGACGTGATCGCGTATGGCTGGGCGCTCGTCGAGCTGATCGAGGCAGGCGTCCGCATCGGCCGGCGCAACGAGGCTGTCGCCGCGCTCGATCGTCTGAGCGAGCGCACCCGTGCGAGGCGCCACCGACTGGGCGCTGGGCATCGAGGCCGGCTCACGCGCGCTGGTGAGCGAGGGACGTGACGCCGAGCCGCACTATCGCGAGGCGGTCGAGCGGCTCGAACGAACCCGCGGCGTCGTCCATGTCGCCCGCGCACGCCTGCTCTATGGCGAATGGTTGCGCCGCGAGAGCCGGCGTGCCGACGCCCGCGAACAGTTGCGCGCGGCCTACGACCGCTTTAGCCGGATCGGCGCGGAGTCCTTCGCCGAACGCGCGCGCCGCGAGCTGGCCGCGTCCGGCGAGACCGCGCCCAAGCGCACTGTGGCAAACCGCGACCTCCTCACGCCTCAGGAGGCACAGATCGCGCGGATGGCAAGCGACCGGCAGACCAACCCGGAGATCGGCGCCAAGCTGTTCATCAGCCCGCGCACCGTCGAGTACCACCTGCGCAAGGTGTTCACCAAGCTTGGCATCAGCTCTCGCCGAGAGCTGGCGGGCGCGCTCGCGGCGGTTTCCGGCGCCGGCGCGGTGAGCACGCGCTAGCGCCTAGGTACAGCCGATGTCGGCCGCGGACGTGTACGTGCCGCGCGTGCTGCCGGGCCCGAGGTTGTCGAGCGATCGCGATCGTGGCTCTGCGCAGTCCGCCGCGCACCGGCATCAGTGCAGGGCGAACGTCGTGTGCGGCGCGGCCCCGTTGAGCCCGACTCCGGCCGAGCTGTCGCCGACCCACACGTCGAACGGGCCTGGTTGCACGACGAACCGCCCTGCGTTGTTGTAGTAGCCGAGGTTCCGACGGCCGAGCGTGAACGTCACGGCCTTGCTCTGTCCGGGCGCCAGCGTCACCCGCTGGAAGCCCTCGAGCTTCTTGACGGGCTGCAGAATCGTCGTGTCTGACTCGTGCAGGTAGAGCTGCACGACGTCAGTGCCGGTCGTCGAACCGGTGTTGGTGACGTCGGCGCTGACGCGGAACTTCTGGTTGCGCGAGACAGTGCGCGGCGCAGTCAGGTTCGAGAACGAGAACGTCGTGTACGACAGCCCATACCCGAATGGATACTGCGGCGCGTTGGGCGCGTCCAGGTACTTCGACGTGTACTTGTTGTTGGGGTCGTAGGGACGACCGGTGGGCAGCTCGTTGTAAGAGATCGGGATCTGCCCGACGTTCACCGGGAACGACATCGGCAGCTTCCCGCTCGGATCGACCTTGCCGAACAGGATGTCGGCGACCGCGTTGCCGCCCTCGGTGCCCGGATACCAGGCCTCGAGCAGTGCGGGCGCGTTGTTGGCCAGCCACGGGATCGTCAGCGGGCGGCCGTTCATCAGCACGACCACGTACGGCTTGCCGGTCGCGGCGATCTGCTGCACGAGCGCCAGCTGCTGGCCGGGGAGGTCCAGCGAGGTCCGCGACGACGCCTCGCCGGTGTCGCCCGCAGGCTCGCCGACGACGACCACGGTCACGTCCGCGGCGTTGGCCGCCGCCACCGCTGCGCCGAAGCCGCTCGTCTCGTTGCACGGATCGCTCACCGTGAACGTCGCGCACGCCGGCACCGTCGTCACCGAGGCGCCGGGGTCCGCGGCCTTGATGCCGTCGGCCACCGTGACGATTTTGTCCTTTGACTTCAGGTCGGCCGTGGTCGTGTCATAACCGATCGGCACGTCCGGCCCGAGCTGATCGAGTGCGTCGTCGGCCAGCGGCCCGACGACCGCGATCTTCGACGTACTGGTGCTGAGCGGCAGCGCGTGGTTCTGGTTGTTGAGCAACACCTGCGACTCGTCGGCGATCGACCGCGCCCTCGACAGGTGAGCCGGGGTCAGCTCCTCGCGTGCGACCCGCGCGTCGCTGCCCTGATACGGGTCGGTGAACATCCCGGCCAGGTACTTGAGCGTCAGCACGTGGCGGACGGCGTTGTCGAGCTCGGCCATCGTGATCTTGCCCTCGCGCAGCAGCTGCGGCCCGTACTGCTCGTAGGTGGAGAAGATCGGGTTGCCGGCGCTCGGGCCGATGCCGACCGCCATCTCGATGTCGACGCCGGCGCTCAGCGCCAGGCGCGCGGCGTCGGCGCCGTCGGCCGCGTAGCCGAAGGCCTCGAGCTCCTGCACCGCCTGATAGTCGCTGACCGTGGTCCCGCCGAACCCCCACTCGTCGCGCAGGATCCGCTTGAGCAGGTACGGGTTGGCGGTGTTCGGGACGCCGTTGAGCGAGTTGAAGGAGCTCATCACGGTCGCCGCGCCGGCGTCGACCGCTGCCTTGTACGGCGGCAGATAATCGTTGAACAGCTGTTGGGTCGACATGTCGACCGTGTTGTATTCGCGGCCGGCGACGGGAGCGCCGTAGGCGCCGAAATGCTTGATCGTCGCCGCCAGCCGGTCGGGAGCCGAGAAGTTGGATCCCTGATAGGCGTGAACCTTCGCGGCCGCGATCGCCGACCCCAGGTACGGATCCTCGCCGGCGCCCTCCACGACCCGGCCCCAGCGGGGATCGCGGCTGATGTCGACCATCGGATTGAACGTCCACTTGATGCCGTCGGCACTCGCCTCGTCGGCCGCCACCGACTCGGCGGTCGACACCAGCGCGGGATCCCAGCTGGACGCCTCACCGAGCGGCACCGGCATCATCGTCCGGTAGCCGTGGATCACGTCGAGGCTGAAGATCAGCGGGATGTGCAGCCGCGAGTGCTTGACCGCCGCCGCCTGCACGGCGTTGATGTTGTCGACGCCGGTGAGATCGAGGACCGAGCCGATCTTTCCCTGCTCGGCGAGCGGGATCAGATCGCTGCCATCCGGCTTGCTCGGCCCCGCCATCTCGAGCTGGCCGAACTTCTCGGCGACCGTCATCCGGCGCAGGAGCCGGCTGACGTCAGCGTTGATCTGGGCGGGACTGGGCGCCGTGGGACCGCTTTGGTCGCGGACTTGGCCACGATGCACGCGCGCGTGATGAGCTCGGGCGTGGTGGACGCGTTGGCCCTTGGCCGCCGCGCCGGACGCGCCCGAGAGCCAGACCACCGACAAGACTATGGCGGCGATCAGCGCCACGAGAACCGCCGCCAGGCCGAGGCCGCGCTTGGGCTCTTCACGGACGGCAGCAGCGATGCGCTCAGGCATATCTTCAGTCCTCCCTCTCCGATGTCGGGCTAGGTGTACCCCTTTGTGGGAATCGGAAACACGGGCTCTTGCGCGCGCACACGCGGCGATGTCCTCGCCCCACGGATGGGGTGCTCGCCCCATGGTGTGGGCGCACCGCACACGTGACGATGGGAGCCCGAACAGCCGTAAGATGCGACGAGGGAGACGGCTCATGACGACGAAGCCACAGCCGGCGAGCGGCGACACGCGGTTTGCGGCGCCCGCCGAGCGATACGACCGGTTCATGGGCCGTTACGCGCCGACGCTGGCCGTGGCGCTGGCGGATTTCGCGGGCGTCGGGCCTGGCATGCGCGTGCTTGACGTCGGGTGTGGCCCCGGTGGCCTCACGCGCGAGCTGGCGGCGCGTGTCCGCGCCTGGAACGCCGCGGCGGTCGATCCGGCGCCGCAGTTCGTGACGGCCTGTCGCGAGCGCAACCCGGGCGTCGACGCGCGCGAGGGGGTGGCCGAGGAGTTGCCGTGGGAGGAGGGATGGTTCGATGCGGCGCTGTCGTCGCTGGTGATCGGCTTCATGCGCGATCCCGACCAGGGGGTGCGGGAGATGGTGCGGGTGACGCGTCCGGGCGGCAGCGTCGCCGCCTGCATGTGGGACATCGCGGGCGGTGGGATGACGATGCTGCGGGTGTTCTGGAGCGCGGTGCGACAGATCGACCCGGACGTCGAGGGCGAGCGGCGGATGGCCGGAACCGCCGAGGGCGACATCGTGCAGCGGTTCGAGCGCGCCGGCTTGCAGGGCGTCGTCGGCACCGCGATCGGGGCGCGTGCGGACTATGCCGGGTTCGATGACTTCTGGGAGCCGTTCACGTTCGCGATCGGCCCGGCCGGCCAGTACGTCCGCTCGCTGGACGAGGAGCGCCGGGCGGCCGTCCGCGACCGCTGCCGGGCACAGCTACCCGACGGGCCGTTCTCGCTCGACGCCCGCGCCTGGTGTGCGCGCGGGACCGTGCCGGCCGGCTGAAGCGGACTTACTGAATATGCTCGCTACCGGCGCGTCGAGAGAGGAGAAGAGGCGCATGACGCAATACGCGGTTGCTCGGCTTGACGAGATCGAAGAGATCGACGACGGGCGCACCCCGTTTCGGGCGGTGCGCCATCACTTCGGGATCAGAACGTTCGGGATCACAGCGATGACGGGCCGCGCCGACGGCGACCGGCTCATCAACGAACATGAGGAGGCCGAGCCCGACTCAAGCGAGGAGCTGTACGTCGTCGTGTCCGGGCATGCGAGGTTCGAGCTGGACGGAGAGAGCCGGGACGCGCCGGCGGGCACGTTTGTCCACGTCCCGCCGGGCGTCAAGCGAACGGCGTTTGCCCGGGATGCCGGCACGACCGTGCTCGCGATCGGCGCGGCGCCGGCGGGCAAGCCATATGAGCCCAGCGGCTGGGAGCCGTTCGCGCCACTGTTCCCGCTGTTTGAGTCCGGTGAGTTCGAGAAGGGCGCTGACCGCGCCGAGGCGCTCCTCGCCAACGACCCCTCCTGCGGCGCGGCGGTCTACTACAACACCGCCTGCTTCGAGAGTCGGGCGGGACGGACCGACGCGGCGGTCGCCCATCTTCGCCGGGCGGTTGAGCTGACGCCGTCGATGGCTGAGCTTGCCCGCGACGATGAGGACTTCGCGGCGCTGCGCGAGCATCCCGCGTTTGGCGAGATCGTCGGCAGCTGACGGCTCCGCCTCGGCGCGGGCGCGGCGTGACGACCGGCACGGCGCAGACCTCGCCAAGCTCAAGCGCACGCTGGAAGCTCGGTAGCCGGCGAACGCCTGCTCGTGTCGAGCGAGCTGTTGCCGGCACGCGCAGGCGCTGGCAGATAGTTGCATCTCGCCATCACAGTGATATCATCTCGCAATCATGCGAGATGGGAACTGGCAGGAGGGAGGACAGATGGCCGCATCATCGGAGAGCACCGCTCGCCCGCAGTCCATGATCGTGACCACCGCGGAGAACGTCTCGGGCGCGCGGGTGACGAGGACCGTTGGCCAGGTGTTCGGATTGACGGTCCGGTCGCGAAGCCTTGGCGGCAACATCGCCGCGGTGCTCAAGAGCCTCGTCGGGGGCGAGATCCGCTCCTACGTCAAGCTCAACGAGGATGCGCGGCGCCAAGCGGTCGATCGCATGATCGAGAACGCCGTCACGATGGGGGCAAACGCCGTCTGCACGATGCGGTTCGACTCCACCGAGATGGGCCGGACCATGAGCGAGATCGTCGCCTACGGCACCGCACAGCTGATCGAGTGGGACACGGCTCCGTCCGATCCCACCGTCGCCGGCTGAGCCTCGGGTAAGCGCCGTGCTGTGGGTGCTCGTCGCAATCGTCGTGGTCGTGGGGATCGTCGTCGCCGTGTTCGGCTGGGACCGCTACCGAGGCACTCGTGCGGCGGCGGGAGACGGCACCGGCGCCGAGCCGACCGCAGAGGTGTTCGTCGATCCCGACACCGGCGGTCGCCTGCGGGTGTGGTATGACCGGGGAACCGGACGCCGCGACTACCGTCCCGAGCAGCCAGGCGATGAGGGGCGCGCGACCGACCTCGTCGCGGTGGAGTCAGGAACAGATCAGGCGGACCGCGGGCGCGAAGCGGACGTCAGCTACGGCAGCCCGCGACCCGCCGGTACAGCCCGGAGCACGGTCGTTCCGAAGGTCTCGACGGCGCTCGCGAGCGGCGCAGAGACGGGCATGAGCGCGACGATTGAGGTGACCGGGTTGACCAAGCGCTTCGGCGAGACCGTCGCCGTGCACGATCTGTCGTTCTCGGTGACGGCGGGACGGATCGTCGGCTTCCTGGGCCCCAACGGCGCCGGCAAGAGCACGACGCTGCGCGTGCTGCTCGGGCTGGTGCGCCCGACCGCGGGCAGCGCGACGATCGACGGCCGGCGCTACGCCGAGCTCGCAGACCCCGCCCGCACGGTCGGGGCACTGCTCGACGGAGACGATGTGCACGCGGGCCGCTCGGGGCGCAACCACCTGCGCGTGCTCGCCCGCGCGGCCGGGGTCGCGCCCGGGCGCGCCGATGAGCTGCTGGAGCTGGTCGAGCTCACCGGCGCGGCCGACCGGCGGGCCGGCGGCTACTCGATGGGCATGCGCCAACGACTCGGCCTGGCGGCCGCGCTGCTGGGCGACCCGCGAGTGCTCGTGCTCGACGAGCCCGCCAACGGACTCGACCCACAGGGGATTCGCTGGCTGCGCGACTTCTTGCGCTCGCTGGCCGGGGAAGGCCGCGCGATCCTCGTCTCCAGCCACGTCCTGGCCGAGATCTCCCAGACCGCCGACGACGTGATCGTCATCAACCACGGCCGCTCGGTCCTGCAGGCGCCGCTTGCCGAGCTCATGGTCCAGCGCAACGGCGGCATGCGCGTGACCGGCCCCGACAGCGGACGGCTGGCGGAGCTTCTGAGCGCGGACGGGGCGCAGGTCGAGGCGGCGGGAGAGGGCGCGATCGTCGTCGCCGATCGCACCGGCGAGCAGATCGGCCGCGTGATCGCCGCCCACGGGATCGTGGTATCCGAGCTGGCCCCACGCGCGGCGTCGCTGGAGGATGTGTTCTTCGAGCTGACCGGCGCGGAAGGAGGTCCGTCGTGACCCGCTTGCTTGATTCCGAGCTGCTCAAGCTGCGCACCACGCGCACGTTCTACGCGCTGGTCGCCGGGGCCGTGGCGCTGATCGTGATCATCTCGGCGCTCGGCACCGCGCTTGGCAGCTTCAAGGCGACGGGCGACCCTGGCCGCTCCGTGTTGTCGGTGGCAGGGCTGGCACCGCTGTTCGCGCTCGTCATCGGTGTGATCGGGATGACGACGGAGTTTCGCCACGGCACGATCACCCCGAGCCTGCTCGTCGAGCCGGTCCGGACCCGACTGCTCGGCGCCAAGCTCGCAGCCCAACTGCTCGCACGCCTGCTCCTGGGCCTGGTTGGCTTCGGCGTGTGCGCGGGGCTCGTCGCCGGGATCCTCTCCAGCCGCGGGATTCACACCGGGATGAGCACCGGCGATTGGATCGCAGCAGTGATCGGCGGCGCCGTCGCAACGATGCTGTACGCCGCCGTCGGGCTCGGCGTGGGAGCGCTGCTGCGCAACCAGGCCGGCGCGATCGTCGTCGTGCTCGCCTGGGTGTTCGTGATCGAGAACCTGCTGGGGATCATCCCCGGCGGCTTTGGGGACGGCATCAAGAGATACGGGCTCGCCGGCGTCGGCAGGTCGCTGGCCGCAAGCGCCGGCCACGGCACGCGCATCGACCAGCTTCCCGCGGGGTTGATCCTGCTCGGCTACGCGCTGGTGCTCGTCATCGCCGGCACGATTGTCATGTGCCAGCGCGACGTCAGCTCGTGACCATCCGCGACCTGTCTCAGCACGGGGTATCGTGGGCCGATCACCACGGCCTTACGGGAGGCAGACCGTGGCGGGCGTCCGACAGTGGAGGAGCGGGCATGACCGATCTCGGCAAAGTCTTCGACGAGCACGTCGCCAGCGAGTTCGCCACCAAGGACGTCGACGCAACGATGAACACGATGGTCGAGGAGCCATACGTGTGGCACGTGCCGCCGCTGACCGGCGCAAGCGGAGGCGAAGCGGTGCGGCGGTTCTACTCGCGGCAGTTCATCGGTCACACGCCTGCCGATGCGACCCTCACCCCGATCTCGCGCACGATCTCCGAGGACCGGGTGATCGATGAGTTCGTGCTCGAGTTCACGCACGACATCGAGCTACCTTGGATGCTGCCTGGCGTGGCGCCGACCGACCGCCGGGTGCGCATCCCTACGGTCGTCGTCATGGGGTTCGACGGTGACAAGGTCGCCTATGAGCACATCTATTGGGACCAGGCATCGGTGCTGGCCCAGATCGGGCTGCTCGACCCCGATGGGCTCCCGATGTCGGGCGCCGCGCAGGCCGAACGCCTGCTGGCGATCGCCGGCGCATAGCCGGGGGTATGGCGTTTTCAGCGAGCGACCTGACCGCCGACCGGTGCCGAGCGGCCGGAGCCCAGCAGCACGCGCATCGCGGCCGTCGAGACCAGGCAGACGGCGCCGGCGATTGCGATCGCGATTCGAAAGCCCGCGAGCCCGCCGACGAGTCCGACCACGCAGCCGGCGACGGCGATGCCGAGCGCCGCTCCCAGCTGGTAGGACTCGGTCACCAGCGACGCCGCCAGAGCCCGCTCCCGTCCCGGTAGCGCCTGGACCGGGGCGGTGCTCGACGGCGTGAACAGGAACGGGCGCGAGAGGCCGAACACGCACAGCGCCGGCAGCAGCAACCAGACCGAGCGCCGATCCGCGAGCGCGGCGATCCAGGCCATCGCGGCGGCCGCCGCCAGCAGCCCGAGCGGCACGAGCACGCCGCCCCGTCCGCGGTCGGCGAGGCGCCCGGCGGCGGGCGACAGCAGCGGCGTCGCAATCACCGTCGGCAGGAACAGCAGGCCCGCCACGAACGGGTCATAGCCGAGCGTTCGCTGCAGGTACAGCATCAGCTCGACGGTCAGCGCAGTGACCGTGAACTGGCCGGCCAGCAGCGCCACCAGGTACGCGCCGACATTGGGGAGGCGCAGCAGTGAGAGCGCGAGCACGGGCTCGCGCTCTCGGTGCTGCATGACCGCGAACAGCGACAGCAACGCGATCCCGCCCGCGAGCAGGCCGATCGTGCCCGCCGCCGCGACGCCCCACGAGCTCATCTGCAACAGGCCAGAGACGACGCCGCCGAGCCCGAGCGCCAGCAGCGACAGGTCGCGGACGTTCACGCGTGGCGGATGCGCCACCGTCGACTCCTCGATCCAGCGGTGGCCGGCCCACAGCGACAGCAACGACACCGGCACGCCGGCGGCGAACACCCAGCGCCAGCCGCCGAGGTCGACCAGCCCGCCTGCGATCAGCGGCCCGAGCGAGAGAAACGTCGAGCCGCCCGTCGCGAGCACGCCGATCGCCCAGCCGCGGCGCTGCTCGGATACCGCGGCCGCGACCGTCGCCAGCGCCAGCGGCACCACCAGCGCGCCGCCCGTGCCCTGCACCGCGCGCAGCGCGATCAGGACGCCGATGCTGGGCGACAGCGCACATCCGATCGAGGCCGCGGCAAACAGCTGCACGCCCGCCAGGAACATCCGCCGCAGCCCAAACACGTCGGCGAGACGGCCGGCTGCCGGGACGAATGCCGCCAGCGTCAGCAGATAGGCGCCGACGATCCATTGCAGGTCGGCCACCGATGCATGCAGGTCGCCCTCGATGTCATGCAGCGCCGAGGTGGTCGCGGTCTGATCGAAGAACGTCAGCGCGGTCGCAGCCGCCGCGGACAGGAGCACCCCTCGCTGCGACACGGACAGATGCTCGCCGCCGGTCGCCGCCATCACCGCAACAACTATCATCCGCACGCTTTCGATGGCCACCACCGACGGCGAAGATCCAGTCGCGTTCGGCGCCGGCGAGCGCGATCCGCTCTCCGCCGAGACCGAAGATGCCGTCTCGAGCCTGGCCTACGTGCTCGGTCTGCTCACCGACGAGGACGTCGACTGGCTCGTCTCGCACGGCCAGCACCGCCACTTCGACACGGGCGAGCTCGCGGTCCGCGAGGGCGCGCCGACGCCCTCGCTGATGCTCGTGCTCGAGGGCGAGATGCTCGCCCGCTCATCGCTGCCCTCGCTCGCCGACGAGCTCCGCGTGCGCGGCGACATCGTCGGCGTGATGGGCGTGATCGACGGCGGCGCGTCGCCGTGGACGGTGCAGGCGCTGGAGGCGACCGAGGTCCTCGAGCTGACGGGCCCGGCGCTGTGGAGCAAACTCGAGCTCGACCTCGGCTTCGCGGCGCGCTTCTATCGAGCGATCGCGGTGATCGTCACCGGCCGCAGTCGCCTGACGCGGCCGATGGGCGGCGAGGAGCTCGAGGCCCCGCACGCGCTGAAGGTCAACACCTACCTTGCCGGCGACCGTATGCGCCGGCTGCTGCGCCGCGTCGGTCGTCCCGACGAGATCGTGCTGACCGGCTCTGACCTGACCGTCGAGCAGGTCGCGCGCGTCGCGTGGCTCGGGGCCGGCGTGCAGGTGTCTGGCGCCGCGCGCGAGCGGCTGCGCAAGTCGCGCGACGTCGTCGAGCGGCTCGTGGCCGGTGACACGCCCGTCTACGGGCTCAACACCAATCTCGGCGAGCTCAAGGATCAGCGGATCGCCGATGGCGATCAGGCGACGTTCCAGCGTCACATCCTCCTCAGCCACGCGACCGGCGTCGGCGACGAGCATCCGGCCGACGTCGTCCGCGCGATCCTGGTGGCGCGCCTGAACGGGATGGCCCGGGGCGCCTCCGGCGTGCAGCCGGAGGTGTTCGACGCGTTGCTGGCGATGCTGTGTGCCGGCGTTCACCCGGCGGTGCCGAGCCGAGGCTCGATCGGCATGTCTGACCTGGCGCCGCTGGCACATCTGGCGCTGCCGCTGATCGGCGAGGGCGAGGTCGAGTTCGGCGGCGAGCGCATGCCCGGCGTCGACGGGCTGGCGGCGGCCGGAATTCAGCCGCCCGAGCTGGCGGCCAAGGACGGGCTGGCGCTCGTGAGCGCCAACTCCGCGTCGGTCGGACACACGGCGCTGGTGATCGCACGGGCGATCGATCTGCTTGCGATCGCCGACGTGGCCGCGTGCCTGAGCCTCGAAGGGCTGGGCGGGCACGCCTCGGCGCTCGATCGTCACATCGACACCGCGCGGCGGTTCTCGGGCCAGATGACCAGCGCCCAGCAGATGCGGATCCTGCTGAAGGGCTCGAGCCTGTGGCACACGACGCCGGCGTTCGGCGTCCAGGATCCGATCAGCTTCCGATCGGCCAGCCAGGTGCACGGCGCGGTGCTGGACGTGGTCGAGTCGGTACGGGCGACGCTCGAGACCGAGCTGAACTCGACCGGCGACAACCCGATGGTGCTGATCGACACCGGACGGATGATCTCCGACGGAAACTTTCACCCGGCGGCGCTGTCGATCGCGCTCGACAGCTTCGCGGTGGCGCTCGCGCAGCTGACGTCGATGTCGGCCAACCGGATCGTCCGGCTGATGGATCCGGGCTTCACGCACCTGGCCACGTACCTGACGGCACAGCCCGGCCTCAACGTCGGCCTCGGCGTGCTGCAGAAGACCGCAACCGCGCTCAACGCCGAGGTACGTCTGAGCGCCAACCCCGCGTCGCTGGACTACGTCCCGGTCGCGGGCGCGATCGAGGATCACGCGACGATGGCGGTCGAGGGTGCCGCCAAGGCCGACCGCGCGATCACTGCGGCGCGCGAACTGCTGGCGATCGAGTTGCTGGTGGGCTCGCAGGCGGTCGACCTACGAGGCGACGTGGTGCTTGGCAAAGGGACCGCCGCGGCCTATGAGCAGGTTCGCGCGCACGCTCCGAGGATGACCGTCGACCGGCTGATGTCACGTGACATCGACGCGGTCGCCGGGTCGCTTGCCGACGGGTCGCTGCTGGGCGCCGTCGCCGACGCGGTCGGCGAGCCGCTGGGGTTGGCGATCGGCCGCCGCTCTCGCGCGGATCTTCGCTAGCGGAGCTTGACTGGATCGATCCGGGCCGATTGGTACTCTGCCCGGCGTGACAGGGGCGCAGACGGACTCGGTTGCCGTCCGAGGGCGGATGAGTCGTGGATCGGTGTCGCTTGAGCGAAGGCTCAGGCGCTGGGGCGGCGGGCCGGGAGTGCTCGGATACCTCGTCGTCGCGGTCCTGGTCGGTGTCGCGCTGCTGCTGTACTTCCTCGGCGCCCACGGGAACCCGGCCAACGGCGGTGCGATCGCCAAGCGCGGCACCGGGTTCGTGCTCGGCGAGACGACCGGGATCGCGGCCGCGGTGTTGCTCGCGTTCGTGGTGATCCTGGCGAGCCGGCTGGCGTTGACCGAGGTGCTGTTCGGCGATCTGACGAAGGTCTACGTGGCGCACGGCGTGCTCGGCATGACGATGTTCGGCCTCGTCAGCTTTCACCCGCTGATGTATCTGGTCGGCGGTCTGCTGTTCGGCGCGACGTTCCTGTCGGCCGCGCACGTGCTCGTCCCGTTCCACGTCGTCGTGCTCGACTGGGTGTCGTGGATCACGATCGCGGTCGCGCTGATCCCCACGATGTACATGCGCCTGTCGTTCGTCTGGTGGCGCGCGATCCATCTGCTGCTCGGCGCCGCGATGATCCTGACCGGCTACAGCATCTTGATCGACAACACCGCCTTTGACACCTCGCAGATCCCAGCGCTCCGCGACTACCTGTACGTGATCTTCATCCTCGGAGCAGCCGCGTTTTTGTGGGTCGCGGTGTTCCGGCGGATCGCCGAGCCCAAGCATGAGTACCGGATCCTCGACGTCCACTACAACCAGCCCGCCAACGCGGTGCAGCTGACCGTCGAGCCGGTCGGCCGTCCGATCGAATTCCGCGCCGGGCAGTTCGCCTACGTCGACATCCTCGAGGATCTGGACCAGGTCAAGCGAGAGTTCGAGGCACACCCCTTCAGCATCGCCTCGGCGCCGAGCGACGGACGGTTGACGCTCGTGATCGAGGGCGCGGGCGACTACACGCGCAGGATGCAGACGATGTCCGCGGGTGAGCAGAGCCGGGCGCTGATCCACGGATCGTTCGGGCGCCTGGTGATCGACAGGCCGGAGCGCACGAAGCAGCTGTGGCTCGCCGGCGGCATCGGCATCACCCCATTTCTCGCGATGGCGCAGGAGATGGCGCGACATCCCGACGCGTACGCGGACTACGACGTGATCCTGATGGTCGGCGTCGATCACGCTGACCAGGCGTTCAAGCTCGACGAGCTCCGCGAGTACGAAAGCGCCAATCCGCGATTGACAGTGCACCTGTGGGATCGCAGCGAGCACGGACTGCCGACGGCGGAGCAGATCCGCGACACGCTCGCTCCCGACATCGACGAACGCGCGGTGATGATCTCAGGCCCGGAGCCGATGATCGCCCAGCTCACGAGCCAGCTGCTCGCGATCGGGGTGCACCGCGGCCGGATCCGCTCCGAGCGAGCGATCGGTCCGCCGGGGCGATGGGAGCTCGCCTCGCCCGCGCTGCGCTACACGCGGATGGCGACGACCGTGTTCATGTCGATCTTCGTCCTCGCGGTCGTCGTCTCGACTGTGTCACGCGCGGTCGCCGGTTGACCGGCACATCGTCGCGGCAAACGTGCGATCCGTGCGCGCAGACGGCCGCGACCATCCGAGGGGGCAAACGATGCAGGTGATGCCGAAACGATGGGTGCTGACCGTGATCGGGGCGCTCGTGGCGATGCTGGTGCCGGTCGCCGCGGCCGGGGCCGCCGCGCCGCGGTTGAACCTGCCGCCCGATCAGTCGCTGCTGTTCGCCCTGCAGGGCGGCTCGGGGACGCTGATCCCGGCCAAGGGTGCACATGGCCGCTTCGTGCTGACGCTGCGCCGCGTGCCGTCGCAACTGCTGTGGTTCACCGACCGACCGGTCCGCAGCGGCGGCTCGGTCTCGACGCGCAACTTCATCCGGGCCTGGGGTCGGCTCGGATTCGCCAAGCAGCCGCCGAACGGCGTGATCGCCCTCCGGCGCGGCGCCAAGCATGCCAACGCGCTTGCGGTCGAGTTGCGGCGACCGCGCTATGACAGACGCAAACGCACGCTGACGGTGAGCGTGCGCGCGCTGCGCAAGGTCGACAGCGATCTGGCGCGGATCGGCCGCGGTCTCGACCGTCACCTGCCACGGCGCTTTGGCGACGCCGCGCTGTTCATCGACGGCGGCCGGCTCCAGGGCCAAGGCGTGTCATGCGACTCCATCGGCGAGATCGACATGTACCCGGCCTCCGTGTCCCCACAGGGTTACGTCGGTGCCAACGGACAGCTGCTGAGCATCTACCAGTACCAGGCGCTGAGCGCGGCGGTGGGGTTCAGGTTCGGAGGGAGCCCCAGCAGCGGCCAGGTCGCGATGCCCGCGGTCGGCGCTCCTGCCGGGCTCGCCAACCAGGTCTGCAACGACGGCTACTACCCGAGCGTGTCCACCGGCAATTACAGCGGCGGCGCGCAGTGCGCCGCGGGAGCGTTGAACCTCCAGGCGACCGGGTTTCAGCCCAGTGGCTGGGTCCCCGCCGACGGCCGCACGCTGAACGCCGTCCAGGCGCCGGCGCTGTACCACGCGATCGGCACGAGGTTCGGCGGCAGCGGCCAGACGTTCGCCGTCCCGAAGCTGACCGCACCGCCGGGCTTGAGCTGGGACATCTGTGTCAGCGGGCTCGGCTGGACCACGCACAGCGCCCCCGCGTGCACGGTCGGCGAGCTGACGGCGTTCGGCTCGTCGGGGCTGCCATCGGGTTATCTGCCGGCGAACGGCGAGTCGGTCAAGGTCAGCTCCTACCCGCTGCTCAACGCGCTGATCGGCACCGACTTCGGCGGCAACGGCGTCTCGAGCTTCAACTTGCCCGACGTCGCAGGTCCGACCGCCGGCGTGCAATACGGGATCTGCGCGAACGGCAGCTGGCCCGGCTGAGCCGCGCGCTCAGGCGCTCGGCCGATCAGCGGGATGGCCGCGGCCTCCCGAGGGCTGCGTGTGCGCGGCCGGCCGCCCGTCCGATCGCAGATCCGGTCGTAGATGGCGCGCGACTGTCAGGATCTGCGCCTGTGTTCGGGATCGCCTTTCTGCTGTTGATCGTCGTGCTGTGGGCGCTGGTGGCACGACGGCTGGAGACGATGAGCGTCACGATGGCGATCGCGCTGGTGATCGTCGGCGCGCTGCTGACCCGCGGCGCGCATCCGGCGATCGACATCAGACTCGACACCCGTCTCGTCGAACGCGGTGTCGAACTGGTGCTCGCGATCCTGTTGTTCGTCGACGCCAACGAGGTTCCGGGTGCGGCATTCTCGCGTGAGCGAGGGGCGCTCGCCAGGCTGCTCATCATCGCGCTGCCGCTGAGCCTGCTGATCGCCTGGGGTGCGGGCTTCCTGCTGTTCTCCGGACGCGATGCCTGGCTGCTTGCGGTGCTGGCGGTGATCGTCGTGCCGGTCGATCTCGCGCCGGCAGTCGCGATGGTGCGCGACCGGCGTGTTCCGGCGCGGCTCCGAGACATCCTCAACGTCGAGTCCGGGCTCAACGACGGCATGGTCGCGCCGGTGTTCCTGTTCGTGCTCGCGGGAGCCGGCGCCAAGAACAGCCCCGCGATCGAGGCGCTGGACGACGCGCTGCCGGCGATCCTGATCGCGGTCGGCGTCGGGGCCGCGGTCGGGTTGGCGGGCGCATTGTCGCTCAGCTGGTCGTGGCGGCGTAAGTGGACCGAGCCGTCGGCGCTACGCCTCGGAGTGGTGGCCCTGCCGGTGATGACCTATGTGCTCGCGCTCGGGCTCGGTGGCAACGGCTTCGTTGCCGCGTTCGTCGCGGGGGTCGTGTTCGCGGTCGGTGGCCGCGAGCTCCCGGCGGAGTGCTTGCAGCTGACCGAGGACACCGGGGCGCTGCTGTCACTGTGCGTGTGGTTTCTGTTCGGTGCGGCCGTCAACGACGTGTTGGATGCCGGGCTCAAGCTTGACGCGGTCCTGTACGCCCTCCTCGCGCTGACCGTTGTCCGGGTCGTGCCGGTGATGCTCGCCCTGCGCGGCACGGACATCAGCCGTCGCGATGCCCTGTTTATCGGCTGGATGGGGCCGCGCGGACTGGCATCGCTGGTGTTCGGTCTGCTTGCGGTGATCGGCCTGGCCGGCAGCGCGAGCGACCTGGCCGCCGAGGTGATGGTCACCACGGTGCTGCTCAGCGTGCTCCTTCACGGGGCCAGCGCCCGCCCGATCGCCGCCGCGTTCGCGCGGGCCGATCGTCGGGCCGCGACCGCCGAGGAGCCTGCGCCGCTGACACCATCCCAGCCGACTTGAGCGACCTGCATGCGGCCACCACAGCGCTGGGCTGACCGGCTCAGCCTGGTGCGCGCGCGAAGTGCTGGCTGCCCACGACCCCCGAGCTTGCGCAGGCGGTCGGCCGACTCCATGCCGGGTCTCGCGATATGGTGAACCGATCGGTGCACTATTACGCGAGGGAGGACATGACCTTGATCCAGCTCACGGCCCCGCCCGACGGTGTCTACCGTCTCGAAGGCCGCGTTACGATCCTCGATCGCGACAGGGAGGATGCGTGAGCAGCGAGCCGGCGCAGCGCAAGCTCATCCTCTACATGTCGATGTCGCTGGACGGCTTCGCAGCTCGCCGCGACGGGACGATGGACTGGCTCGGCGAGGCACAGCCATACGCCGACCGCCGCCAGCGCGCGGTGGCCGAATTGCTGGGCCAGACCGGCCTGCTGGTGCTCGGCCGTCGGGCCGGCCAGGACATGGCGCAGGCATGGCCGAGCTCGCACAGCGCGACCGGGAAGTACATGAACACGCTGCCGAAGGTCGTGTTCTCCAGCACGGTCAGCGACCTCGAGTGGAGCAACACGCGCGTCACCGACCGATCGGTGCAGGAGGAGGTTCCGGAGCTCAAGGGCCAGCCGGGCAAGGACATCGTCGTCTTCGGGGGAGCGAGCTTCGCCCGATCGCTCGCTGCCCACGGCCTGATCGACGAATACCGAATCAACGTCCAGCCGGTCGCGCTCGGCGATGGCCTGCCGTTGCTGCACGGATTGCCCGAGCCCCAGCGACTCGAGCTGGTCAGCAGCACCGCGTGGGCCGACGGACCCATCACCCAGACCTACGTCCCGCGCTGAGGGTTGCGCGCAGAAAGGACACTCATGGCACGCGTGATCTGCGACATGTCGACATCGCTCGACGGCTACGTCACCGGCCCGAACGACAGTCGCGAGCACCCGTTCGGCGACGGTGCCGAGATGCTGCACGACTGGATCTTCAAGGCGGCGACGGACGAGGACCGGGCCATCGTGCAGGACATGCTCGACAACCTCGGGGCCATCGTCATGGGCCGCAGATCGTTCGACAAGAACGAGGGCGACGGCGGCTGGGGCGACAGCGGTCCGGTCGGCGACACTCCCTGCTTCGTGGTCACCCACCACACGCCAACCAGGACCCATCCGCCGATCTACACCTTCATCACCGACGGCGTGGCCAGCGCGATCGAGCAGGCCAGGCACGCGGCCGGCGACAAGGTGATCGGCCTGCACGGCGCGACCGTCATGCAGCAGGCGCTCCCGCTCGGCCTGGTCGACGAGATCCGCGTGCACGTGATCCCCGTCCTGCTCGGCGGCGGCACGCCGCTCTTCTCGACCCTGGACTCGGCGATCAGGCTCGAACGTACCCGAACCCTGGCGACCCCTGCCGCGACACACCTCGGATTTCGCGTGGTGCAGTAGGCGATCCCATTACGGGACGTGGCGAGGCCTTGTGTCGGCGGCAAAGCGGGGGCCTTGGGCGTAACCGGCCAGATCAGCAGCGCATTCGGATGGCAACGATGAGTTTGCGGGGGTGGTCAGGTCAGGATCAGCGAAACACCCACCGAGAGGAGCGGCGATGACGGAGCCGACCACCCACACGCTTGACGTCCCCGGCGCCGTGCTGACATACGACATACGCGAACCGGAGGAGCCCGACGGCCACCGGCCGCTGTTCATCTTCGGCTCGCCGATGGGGGCGGCGGGCTTCGAGCAGCTCGTGGGCCACTTCGGTGACCGTACCGTGATCACCTACGACCCGCGGGGTATGGATCGGAGCACCCGCACGCCCGGGAGCGAGCTCACTGCTGAGACCCACGCTGAGGACTACCACCGGGTGATTGAGGCGGTGGGCCTCGGTGCGGTGGACGCCTTCGGGTCGAGCGGGGGTGGGATGTGCGCGCTGCACTGGGTCGTCGCTCACCCGGAGGACGTCCACACGCTCGTGTCCCACGAGCCCCCATTGCTGACCATGCTCGAGGATCGCGAGATGGCGATCAAGGTGAATGCCGACATCGTCGACACCTACCAGCGCGATGGGTTCGGTCCGGCGATGGCGAAGTTCATGCAGGTCGTGATGCACCAGGGGCCGCTGCCCGCCGACTACCTGGATCACCCCGCGCCCGATCCCGTGCAGTTCGGGCTCCCGACCGAGGACGACGGGTCACGCGACGACCTGCTGCTCGGCGGGAACCTCGCCATGCCCCCGTTCGAGCCCGACACGCAGGCGCTGCGCGTCTCGTCCGTGCGGATCGTGCCGGCGATCGGCGAGGCGGGCGAGGGCAGTCTCGCCCGTCGTGGCGGCGAGGCCCTCGCCGCGCTGCTGGGCGTTGCACCCGTGGTCTTCCCCGGCGGCCACGGCGGCTTCGCCGCCACCGAGTGGTCGCCGAACAACGACCCTGGCGCGTTCGCTGAGAAGTTACGCGGCGTGCTGGAGTGAGCGGCGAGGCGGGCGTTCCGCTCCGCCTCCAGGGCATGTCGCCGCTGTGTTGGGTGTCGCCGGCGTCAGCGAGGGCGCGCAGCGACTCCATGGAGATGCTCGGGCAGGCGATCGCGCGCGGTCATTCCGGCGCGTATGAACGGTCAGGCCGCGTGGCCGCGTCTTTGTGACCGCGGTTGTTGGTGGGTGCTCGTCGCGGGTCTCTCTGCCACGCCGGTACCCGATCGGCAAAGCTGGTCACGCGGCGCCTTTGCCGGTGTGTGCTCGCTGGGCGAGGTGCCATTCGGGCCAGCCGCCCTGCAGTCGTCGTGCCGTGCGCCCGGACGCGGTCAGGTGCCGGACCGCCTCGTGCGCGTAGACGCAGAACGGGCCGCGGCAGTAGACGATGATTTCGTGATCGTCGGGTAGCTCGGCGAGGCGTTGCCGGAGCTCGGCCAGCGGGATCGAACGTGCACTCGGGATGTGGCCGGCGGTGAACTCCTGCTGCGGTCGGACGTCGACGAGCACCGCAGTGCCGCGATCGAGCCGCACGATCAACTCCTCGCTGTCGATTTGTTCGACGTCGTCGCCGAGGTACTCGCGGGCCGCGCGTTCGACCTCGGCCAGGCGGGCCGCGGAGGTGTCTCGCAGCGCCAGCCACAGCGCGAGCACGTCCTCCCCGGCGAGCGCGTAGCGCACCCGCGTCCCCTCGCGGCGGCGTACCAGCAGGCCCCCGGCATGCAGCGCCTGCAGGTGCTGGGAGGTGTTGGCCGTCGATTGGCCGCTGGCGCGGGCGAGCTCCTCGACGCTGCGCGGAGCCTGCGCGAGGAGATCGAGCAGCTCCAGCCGGACCGGGCTGGCGAAGGCCTTGCCCATCAGCGCCATCGCCTCAAACAGAGCGTGCCTGTTGTCGTGCGATCCCATCCCTTGTTATTCAATAGATAGCTTGATAGCTTGTCAAGCCGTGGGTTGGTGACCCCTTCCGGTTGGAGGCATACGTGTTCTTCCGTCAGCTGCTCAACGACCAGACGGCCTGCGCCTCGTACCTGTTCGGCTGCAAGACCCATCCCCAACTGGCGGTCGTCGACCCGCATGTCGACCTGGTCGACGAGTACATCTCCCGGGCGCAGGCCCAGGAGGCGCCGATTGTGGCGGTGCTCGACACGCATGTCCAGGCCGACCACGTCTCCGGGCTGCCCGAGCTGGTCGCGCGCACCGGCGCACGGGCGTATCTCCCGGCCGGTTCGGACGTGCAGTTCGACCATCACCCGCTTGACGATGGAGAGGTGGTCACGCTGGGAAACACCCAGATCCAGGCGATCGCGACTCCGGGGCACGCGCTGGCCCACCATGCCTACCTCGTCTGCGACCACACCCGGAGCAGTGACCCATGGCTGGTGCTGACCGGCGATTCGCTGTTGGTCGGCGACGCCGGCCGGCCAGACCTCCACGCCCACGGCGAGCACACCGTCGAGGAGATGGCCGGGCTGCTGTACCGCTCGCTGACCGAACGGCTCCTGACGCTGCCCGACCACCTGCTGCTGTACCCGTCGCACTATTCGGGGTCGGTGTGCGGGCGGGGGCTGTCGGCCAACCCGAGCTCCACGATCGGGTTTGAGCGCCGCCACAACCCGGCGCTGCAGCACGACTCCGCACAGGAGTTCACCCGAGCGCTGCTTGAGGAGCTTCCGCCCGTGCCCGCGCGCCAGACGGCGATCGTCGCCGCCAACCGCGCGGGCCGGCCGCTGGCCTCCATTCCGTGAGCGACCCACCCGTCCGCCTCGGGCTGCGCGAGAACCTCGCGCAGTTCTCGCTGCTGGTCGCCATCAACGCGTTCGTGGGCGGCATGGTCGGGCTGGAGCGCTCGGCGCTGCCGCTCGCCGGCCGCGAGCAGTTCGGGTTGTCCTCCAGCCTGGCGGTGCTGACCTTCATCATCGCGTTCGGCGTCAGCAAGGCGCTGGTCGACCTCGTCGCCGGCGCGTTGGCCGAGCGCAAGGGCGGACGCCGGCGGCTGCTGGTAATCGGCTGGGCACTGGCGCTGCCGGTGCCGCTGCTGATCTGGCTGGCGCCCGGCTGGTGGCTGGTGGTGATCGCCAACCTGTTCTTGGGCGCCAACCAAGGACTGGCCTGGTCGATGACCGTCAACATGAAGATCGACCTCGTCGGGCCGCGCCAACGCGGCCTGGCCCTCGGCCTCAACGAGGCCGCCGGCTACGGCGGCGTGGCGATCGCCACCGCCATCGCCGGCGCGCTGGTCGCGACCGTCTCCCCTCGCGCGGTGGTCGAGGTCGGCGGCGCCGTGATCGCGATCATCGGATTCGTCAGCTCGGCGGGACTGGCTCGTGACACCTCGCGGCACGTCGCGCTTGAGCAGGCACAACACGTCGGCTCTGACTGGGACACTGGCGCCGGCCGCCCCCGCCTAACCCAAGCGTTTGCATTGACCAGCTTTCGCGTCCCGGGGCTGCGCGCCTGCTCCCAGGCCGGCCTGGTCAACAACCTCAACGACGGCCTCGCCTGGGGGCTTACGCCCCTGTTTCTTGCCACCCATCACGCCAGTTCCGGGCAGGTGGCCGCGGTCACCGCCGTCTACCCCGCCGTGTGGGCCGTCGGCCAGATCCCTGCGGGGGCCGCTTCAGACCGCATCGGCCGCCGCTCGCTGATCGTCGCCGGCATGCTGCTCCAAGCTGTGGCACTCGCGATCCTGGCCGCCTCCCAGGCCGCGTTCGGACTCGCGCTGCTGGCCGCGATCCTGCTGGGGCTGGGCACCGCCAGCGTCTACCCCACGCTGATCGCCGCGATCTCAGACCAGACCACCCCCGCCGCCCGAGCCACCACCGTCGGCGTATACCGCTTCTGGCGCGACCTCGGATACGCGATCGGCGCTGCCCTCGCCGGCGCGACCGCCGACGCGCTTGGCTACCCCTCCGCGATCGCCATCATCGCCGGGCTCACCGCTGCCTCGGGACTATGGGCCGCCGCCGAACTGCCACGGCACCCATCACGACCGACAACCGTGACCAGCGAGAGGAGGCCACAACGGGCATACAGACAGAGTCACGAATAGCTTGTGCCTCCAGCACTCGTGCCGCTAGCCGGCTCGCACCCGTGCCGCTACACGCCCGCAATGCTGGCGGCGATCGCGGCGATCACGTTGGCGGTGACGAGGTCGAGGGTGCGGCCGTCGGGGTTGGCCTGGTCGATCGAGAGCGCGGCGGCGGGGGTGATCCCCGGCGTCTGACCGTTCCACCACAGGTCGATCTTCCCCAGGCCGCCGCCCAGGAGGGTCTGGCGGATCAGGTCGAACGACCGCTGTCCGTCGAACAGCTGGACGAAGGACGGGTGCTCCTGGTCGGCGGGCACGCCGAGCCGGGCGGCCATCAGCGTGCGGCGGAAGTCCCGGATCGCGGGAGACCGCCCGTTCTCGAGCTGGGCGTCGGTGAGGACGAGGTCGCTGGAGCCGTCGAACGTCAGGCCGCGGCGCCGGAACGTGCAGCCGCCGATCAGCAGCCAGCGATCGTCGACGATCACCACCGTGGTCTCGATCCGGCTGTAGCGGCCGGGGAAGCCGATCGGGTGAAACCCGACCGTGGTGTCGTCGGGCAGCGCGGGCAGGGTCGCCGGGGTCGCGGTCGGCTCGCCGGTCAGCAGCTTGTAGCGGTCGGCCACCTCGTAGGCGGCCATCCCCTCGTAGCCGGGCGCGAAGTCCGGGTATTTGGGGCAGCAGATCATCAGTCGCAGCCCCTGCTTGGCGTCGAGCTGGTCGCCGAGCTTCTTGACGAGGTCGACGGCGTAGGCGGGGAGGGGCTTGTCGTCGGTCGGGGCCGTCGCGGTGGAGCAGAACCCCGGTGTCTCGATGTAGATGAAGTGGCGCGCGGTGGCGATCGCGTCGGCGAGCGCCCACTGGGTGTCGCGGCGCCCGAAGGCCGACGTCGACAGCTCGCGGATCAGCTCCGCGGCGATGATCAGGGCGGTGTCGCTGGGCGTGGGGTTGCCGGCCGGCGGGCTGGACTTGAGGCTGTTGAGCGCGTTGACGATGTCCTGGCGGTCGGGCAGCGAGCTGGGCAGGATCGTCGTGTTCTGGGTCAGCGAGTCGATCGCGTCGTCGATCCGCGTGGGGTCACCGGCCAGGATCGGCTGCAGCTCAGGCGACTCGCAGTACGGCGCGATGTTCTGCAGCGCCGCGCCCGCGAACGTGCCGCTCCCGGCGCTGGGCTGCTGGCCGACCGCGACCGCCGTTGGCTCCGCGGGCAGCGCCCACGCGCTCCCGGCGAGCGTCACGACGCGGTCGGCGATGCTCTGCGCTCGGCGGAGCGCGTGGCGAGCGATGTCGTAGGCGAGCCGGCCGCCCGCTGTCGCCACGCCGGTGACGATCGTGTCGCGGCCGCCGAGCCCACCGGGGCAGCCGATCCGGGGCAGGTCCGACACCGTCTCGTGGGCGACGCGCCCGCCGGCGATCACGCCCGACCAGGCCGAATTGGCAAGGCCCGCGGCCAGCAGTTCGCGGCGGGCCATCGTCGGCAGCCGTGGCGCCTCCCGCGGGTTGGCGTCGCCGGTCAGCAGGTCGACCCAGCCCGCCAGCGACGTCGGCGCGGTGAACGTCAGCGGCCGGCCGAGGCCGAGGATGCCGGCGCTGCAGATTCCTCGCAGGCAGCTCGCCGTGCCGAGCGGGTTGCTGCCCGGCGAGCCGGTGGGGTCCGGGGTCGGTCCGGCGGCGATCGTGGTGGCCAGGCCGCCGTAGATGCGGGCGCTGCCGTTGGGCAGCACGACCGCCATGTCGAAGTTGAGCGTGGCCGTGCTCGGGATGACGATCTGGTCGGCCGCCAGGCCCGGCGTCCTCAGCCCGAGTGGATCGGTGAGGTAGATGGCGAGCGAGCCCAAGGCGGGGATCAGCCGGCCCTGCCCGTCGCCGCGCAGCTGGACCGCGTTGAGGCCGAACAGGCGGGTGTAGAGGCGGACCCAGGCCCCCCGGGCGACCGACGGCCAGCCGGCGAGCGTCACCACCACGTCTGCCCTGGTGAAGTCGGCGGCGGCGGTGTCGAACCACGCGGCGGTGGCGGTGAAGCCGTCGGGCATCGCCACCGGCAGGGTGGCGCCGGCGTCGGGCGTGACCCCGGTGGGAAACTGGGGCCAGTGGGCGGCGGCGCCGGTCGACGCGGGCAGAGTGAAGGCGCCGTCGAGCGAGGGCGCCGCGGCGAGCGTCGGGCTCGCCGTCGCGGGGAGGGCGCTCTGGATCGCGCCGAGCACGTCGTTGCCGGTGGCGAGCAGCGTCGGGTTCTCGTTGATGCGGACGTCGGGCCGCGGCTGCGCCTGGGTTCCCGGGTCGCCGGAGGCGGGCGTGCCGAGCAGGTAGCTGCGCAGCTGGACGATCTGAAGCGTGAAGAAGTCTCGGCCGAGCGTGACCCCGCCGGGCAGCGTCGGCAGCGAGAAGCTGCTCGTCAGCCGGCCGCTCGTCGCCGGGCCGACGAGCACCCGGTCGTGGTCGGCTTGGTTGAAGGTGGAGCTGACCGCCTGGACCGCCACCGGGGTCGCCGACGTGGCGGTGGAGACCCCCGCGCCGGTGGCGGCGGACACCGCGGTCACGCCGGTGAGCAGGCTGCCGGTGAAGGGCTTGCCGTCCGGGGTGACCACACGGACGCGGCTCTCGCTCGTCGGGGCGAGCGTGCTGACGTGGCCGCCGAGCGCGGGGCTGGCGCTCGGCGTGCCGGACTGCAGCAGCTGATTGCTCACCATCAGCGCGTTGAACGCGGCCATCACCGCGACCGGGTCGATCGGCAACCCGTCGTTGTCGTAGATGCGCAGCTCCCCGCTGAACCCGAGGTCGCGCGCCACGTCGACGATCCCCTCCATCGTCTCCACGAGCTGCCCCGGGAAGTAGAAGTAGCGGGGAACCTGGCGGATCGGGAGGCCTCGCGCTCGCTCGGGCCGGGTGGCGGAGGCGGTCTCGAGCACCTCGGCGTACAGCCGGCCGAGCCGCAGCGAGGCGGCCTCGAACACCGTCAGCAGCACGCCGCCGGTCGTTTCCACGGTGCCGTCGGCGGCGGTCAGGGTCACGGGGAACGGGAACCCGTCGATCCCCGCCTGGACCGCGGTCCAGGCCGCGTCGCAGGGCGCGGCCCAGTTGTCGCCGGCCAGCCGCAGCGCGAGCGTCGGCTCGTCGACCGTGAACGTGCCCGAGCCGGTCGCCGCCCAGTCCTGGGCGAGGACGGGCATCGCGAGCCCGAACGCCTTGATGCCGGTGCTCTGCAAGGCCTGGGTCAGGGTGTTGGCCATGGCCGGCTCCTCGGTCGTCAGAACGTCGTCGTGGTGCGCCGCTGCAGCGGGTCGGTGGCCCGCACGGAGTAGGTGCCGACGTCGGCGCTCGCGTAGGGGACGAGGACGTACAGGATCCAGCTGGCGTCGGCGGTGGCGGGGGTCGAGCGGGCCAGCGCCGGGCCCCGGTTGACCGGTGGGACGGGGATGGGCGGCCGCTGGGGCGGCAGCGGCAGTCGACCGGGCGGCGGCGGCACGGGCGGCCGCGGGAACGGCGGCGGAGCGTGCGGCGGCAGCGACAGCGTCCCCTCGGCGATGGCGTCGGGCGCGGACGACAGCACGACCGTCTGGACGGTCCGGCCCGGGTTGTCGGGATCGGGCTCGGCACGGAGCAGCTCAACCAGCGACGGGCCGAGCGCGCTGGCGGGAATCGGCAGGTTCAGGCTCGCCACGAGCAGGGCCGCGCCGTTGCCCTGCGCGAGCGGCTGCGGCACGAGCATGGGCGGGTCGGGAGGCGGGAGGTAGGCCGATTGGACCGCCGAGGGCAGCGACTCGCCGCGATAGCGGCCGTTCGCCGGGTCGTCGTCGCCGATCGCGATCACCCGGTAGCGGTAGGGGTACCAGCTGGGGGTGGCTGCGGTGTCGAGGATGCGCTGGCCGCTGACCGTCGTCCCGCCGCGCAGTGGCTGGTCGGTGTACGGGCTCCAGCCCGGGTCGGACTCGAGGATCTTCGGCGGGCCCATCAGCCCCGTGTCGGCGGCGAGTGCGGCGTTGCGGACGCGCAGGACCCGGTAGCCCGCCGGCGTCTCGCCGGCGATGGCGGGGAGCGCGATCACCTCGATCCCGGACGGGGCGGTCGACGGCCGCAGGCGCAGCTGTGGCTGGCCCGGCACGATCCGCCGGGGCACACCGAACACCGCGATCTGCGGCGCCCGATCGGCCTCGACGCCGGTGGCGCTGACCGCCGAGACCATGTAGGCGTAAAGGATCGAGGCGTTGCCGGGAAGCTCGATCTCGGTCCGCGAGCCGACGATGGGATCGGTGTTCAGCCGGCCGAACGACGACAGCGATTGCTCATAGTTGGCGGCGACGAGCGCCTTGAGCGTCGCGCCGCGGGTGACGAGCGAGGCGGTCGGATCGGGGTCGGGGGCGCCCGGCGAGAGGAGCGTCAGCAGCGCTCCCTCGGTCGACTCCCACACCATGTAGCCCGCGGCGGCGGGATCGCTCGCCCACTCCAGCATCCCCCGCGCGCGGTTGTCGGCGTCGGGCAGCGCGGTCCAGCTGATCGACGGCGGGGTGAATGTCACCGGCGGCGGGAACGGGTCGTGGACCCGGGCGATCCGTCCCGTGTACCCGGGCGGCGCGGGGAGCGTCGAGTCGCTCCATTCGCCGGGCCGCACGCGCTCGGTCGCGGTAGCGTAGATCGCCAGGTCAAGCTCGGTCGCCGCGGCGAAGTCGAGCGCCAGTCCCTGGAGCGTGACGCGATAGCGCATCGCCTGGTTGTCGGCCACGCCGCTCGTGTCGGTGATCAGCTCGACCGTGCCCGTGTGTCCGCTGGTGATCGTCGGCAGCACCGCGCCGGGCGCGACGGTCGTCGGATCGCTCGCGCCGTATTGCCACGTCAGCATCAGCGGCGGGCCGGCCGCCACGTCGTTGCCCATCGCCAGGCCGGTGAGGAACGCCGGACCGAGCGGCGTACCGGGGGCGATGAACTCGCCGCTGATCCGGATGACGCCCGGTGAGCGGTCGGTCCAGTCCCACATCACCTCGATCACCAGCTCGGACGGGACCGCCGTTCCCGTGGTGGGCAGCGCGCCGAGAGCGAGCGAGACGTCGCCGAGGCCGGGCTGGGCGATCGGCCCGGCGGCGAGCGTGACCTCGGCCTCGGTCCATGCCGACCACTGTCCGAACACGTCGATCCCGGCGGCGAGGTAGTGCGTCGTCGCGGTCCCATCGAGCGGTAGCTGGCCGGCGGCGTCCTTGAAACTCGGCAGCTGCTCGTCGGCGGGCACGTTGGGGTCGGGCGAGGTCGGTGGCAGCCCGACGAACGGGTCATAGCCGCCGACGGCCGCCGGCCGGGGTGCGTTGAGCACGACCGACGTCAGCGGCTTGCGCGAGGCGAGGAGGGCATAGGCCTGCGGCACCGCCGGGTCCTGCCAGGACAGCTCGACGGCGACCTGGGCGGTGTCGTCGCGGGCGATCGTCGCGTGCTGCTGGGCGATCTCGGCCGAGAAGCCGTCGGCCGTCTGGACCGCCGGCGCGGTCTGCGACAGCGCGGCGAGCGTGAGCTCGATCCCCAGCGGGAGCACGTAGGGGGCCGTGACCATGAAGTCGGTGACGGCCGCGCCAACGCTGGCGGCGGTGTTGAACGCGTCCGCGTGCTCGGCGAGGACCGGCGGGGCGGCCACCTGCGTCGCGGCCACAGGCGGGGCGACTGGCGGGGCGACGGGCTGGGCTGCCGCGGGTGGGGTGCCAGGCTGGCCGGCCACGGGCGTTTCGGCCGGCTTGCCCGCGCCCAGGGCGGGGAAGTCGACCGTGCCGTAGCCGAGCCCCGTGGCCGCATCCGAGTCGGTGCTGACCCCGAGCATCGCGACGCTCACGACGGGGAGCAGGGCGGTGCTCGTCTGGCCGGGGTTGGCCTGGGCGCCGGGCAGGTTGGCCTGCTTGATCCCGTCGAGCGTGACCGACTTGGTGAACAGCGACTGCGTCTTCGTGATGTCGGCATCGACGCTGACCGTGAGGCATTCGCCGATCAGGGCGAGGAGGTTGTCTGGACCGCACAGGTTCTGCAGGTAGCCGGTCGGCGAGGAGGGTGGCCACGCCGGCAACGGGAACTGCGCGTCGGGGCTCGGCTGCGGCTGGCCGCGCAGCAGCTCGGCGATCAGCAGCCGCAGCACGGCCGCCTTGAAGCCCGGCAGGCTCGGCGTGACATAGCCCTGAAGCGCGGCGGAGTCGTAGTGGGGGGCGAATTGGCCCGGTTGCGTCGGCAGGCCGACCACCTGGGTGAGCTGCCAGTCGGGGAGGTTGGCGTAGTCGTCCTGGTTGACGGCGAGCACCGGGCCGACGGTGCCGCTGCCGCTGACGCGCAGCCCGGCGATCCCCGGGCCGACGAACAGGTGCGTGCCCGCGGCGTTCGTCGACCAGTCCTGCGCCGGGAGCACGCGCCCATACAGGTCATACGCGGCCACGTCCAGGCCGCCTCCGCTCGACGGGGTCGCGGCGACGCTGGCGAGGTGGACGAGTCCCGTGCCGGCGGGGAACGCGAGGTCGGCGGTGCCCGCGACCGAGACCGGCTGGGCGAACACCTGCCGGATCACGGCTGCCGGGACCGGCGCGCGGTCGCGCCGATAGACCGCAAACGGCTGGCGGGGGATCCCGAGCCACGGGTGGGTCGACCATCGCAGCGCGGTGGGGATGCCCAGCGCAGCGCCGACCGGCGCGCCCTGGGGGAGCAGTCCCTGGGCCTTGGCGAGGTCCCTCGTCGCGCCGCTGCGGTATGCCTCGACGAGCTCGTTGGCCAGGAGGGTGAACGCGTACGGCCAGACGATCCGCCTAGACATGATCGGACTCCCACGGGGCCTGGGGGCCGATCGTGACGGCCACGATCGTCGCCACCGCGTCGGCCAGCCCGAACGCCGTGCTGGCGGGGCGGTGCAGCGCGAGCGTCACCGTGGTGCCGGCGGGAGGCGGCGCGAAGCCGGGGACGAGGAACGCGATCGTGCGCGTCCCCGACGTCGAGTACAGGTACCCGGCGATGCTCGATCCGCCGGTCTCGACGACCTGTAGCGCGGGCGTCGGGGTGATCTGCACGATCGTGAAGCTCGGGTCGGCGGGATCGACGGGCACGAGCGCGGGCTCCTGGCGGGTGCGCCACAGCGGCTCGGTGCAGTCCAGCAGCAGGCAGTACGGCACGTACGCGCCGCCGGTGCCGGGGATCCAGTAGATCGTGATCGTGCTCTCGCTCGGCGCGGGCAGCGCCTGCTCGCCGGCGGCCAGGAAGGCGGACTCGATGTCCTGGTCGTTGGCCGCGGCCGCGACGCCGCCGGTCGGGGCGGTCAGCGTCGTCAGCGGGGCGGTGAGGTGGCGGTGGGCGATCGAGGAGCCGCCGAGGTCGGCGGCGAGCGCCTGGAGGCTCGGGTAGTTGGAGGTGGTGAAGCGGGTCCGGTACAGCGGCACCTGCGGTGAGCCGGGGGGCGCCGGCGCGGCCGGGTCGGTGACGATGTCCAGCGTGTAGGCCATCGTCGGCCGGAGCTTGACGTCGGCGGTGTACTGCTGGTTCTGGTAGGCGGTGCTCGCGCCGACACACGGCAGCTTGCCGTCCTTGACCAGCTGCAGCAGCGAGTCGTACCCCGCCGGGCCGAGACCGGACACCGACACCGTGGTCTGCACCGAGCTGGTCGGGTCGTTGAGCCCGTCCGCGGCCCGCAGGTCGAGCACGAGCTTGTCGTCGTAGGCGTTCCACAGCTGGAGCGCCTCCTGGTCGTTGAACACGACCGTCACCGGGTCCTCGTAGAACACGTGCTCCTCGTTGTTGGCCGGCGAGCACGACATCACCCAGGGGTCGAGCTTCGGCGGCGGCGCGGCGTCGGTGGAGAACTGAAAGCCCTGCTGGACGCCGGTGTACGGCGTCGTGGTGCCGTCGGCCTCGGTGGTGGTGACGTCGTACTCGGCGGTGATCGTGTACGTCGTGTTCGGCGCCAGCAGCGGCACCGGCGAGCCGCCGTCGAGGTAGCCCTCCAGCGTCGAGACCTGGCCGGTCTGCACCTGGATCCCGGTCTCGTAGCGGTCGGCCTCGCTCGTGGGGCAGGCGACGATCGCGCCGATCACGACGGTCGGGGTGGGGAGCACCGGCGGACCGACCTCGGCGACCTCGATCACGGTCGTCTGCGCCAATGGCTTGAGCTCGACGTACAGCTTGACCAGGGCGCTCAGCCGTGAGGTGAAGAAATCGTACAGGGGCGCGATCTCCGTGGCCCACGGTCCGCTGGGGTCGGTCCAGGCGCTCGGCAGGTCGGTTGGAGCGGCCACGACGTGCGGCCCCAGCGATTCGAGCGTCGACTCCCGCAGAAGCGCGCCGGTGGCGTGACGCTCGCGGATCACCACGTCGGCAACGCCCGGCGCGACCGTGGCCACGACGGGCGGCTCGAGCGCGCCCGCCGCGCGCAGCATCGCGTTCGAGACCGCGCCGGCGGCGGCGGGCACGGGCCCTCCCGAGCCGTGGAAGAGCCCCTTGGCAACGGCGAGGTACAGCTGCACGCTCGTGGCCGCGCCCGTGTCGAACCGCACCCAGCGCGTGTCCTGTTGCTGGGCCGACACCTCCGCCCGCGCGTTCTCGATCGCCGCCGCCAGCTGGGGCTCGGACGCCAGAAGTTCCTTCTCCAGCCCGGCGACCGCGGGGGCGCGGACGAGCTCGGGGAGCTCGAGCCCCCGCCAGCACCGGTTGCGGACGATGACGGCGGCCAGGGAGGTTTGGCCACCGACTCCGATGACCTCCGCCGGCTGGTAGGCGCTTGCCCCGAGCAGCGGCCCGAACGTGCCCAGCAGCCCCTGGCCGTCGCTCGGGTCGGGGCCGTCGACGTGCAGCGCGGTCGGCACCGGGCCGGCGCGGGTCGTCCCGGGCGGGTCGGGGGTCGGGATCCCCGTCAGATCCCACCCGGCGCGGGCGGGGCCGAGCCGCTGCCCGCAGAACGTCCACAGCACGCACGCCGGGGGCGCGATCGGCGTGCACAGGCCGCCCCAGATCGAGGTCAGCTGGTTGGTCAGCGTCGTCGAGCGCTCCAGCGCGTGGCTGGCGAGATTCGGGTCGCGGCTGAACAGCGCGAGGTCGACGCGGGTCGCGGTGGTGTCGTTCTGCGAGGTGTTCTTGCGCCACACCGCGGGCGGGGCCGGATCGCCGGACGGCAGCGGCGGGTCGATCGACAGCGACTTGAGCTGGTAGGCGGCGGTGCGCCCGCCGCCGAGGCTGACCTGGGCCCCTCCGAGGCTCGTCGGCAGCGCCGCGCACTGCGGGACCGGCGTCGTGAACGTGGAGGTGATCGTCGTGGCATCGGCCGCGTAGAGGAACTGCAGCACCGGCACCGAGTCGATCGGCACCGGCCCGAGACCGCTCGGCTGGGTGGCCGGGGCAAGCGTCGGCAGGCCGCTGGCCACGGTCTCGGTGGCGTCGCCGAGGCTCGCGTCGATCGGGCGCGAGCCGCCCTGGCCGGACGGGATAACCGGGGCGTAGCTCTGCAGGTACATCCGCCCGATCAGCGCCGGCGGCGGCGGAGGAGACGTGGTGGAGCCGATCGAGAACTCGACGCAGGCCGAGATGCTGAAGAAGAAGAACGAGACCGAGCCGCACACCCTGACGTCGAGGTAGAACGGAGTCGGCGCCTGGATGAGGAAAGTGCCGGTGGCGCCGATCGAGACGATCAGCAGCCTCAGCTGGCCGGACAGGTAGATCTGACCGACGATGAACAGGTGGGGGGAGAACGACACCCCTAGGTCGGCGCCGACGGTGACCTCGAGGTAGATCCCGGCCGACTCGCTGCCCCAGATGACCGACGCCCGTAGGCCGAGCGCGACCGCCACACCGGGCAGCACGGCGTTCGACGGCGCCGGCAGGTCGATCTCCTGGCCGCCCATCATCAGGTAGCCGGAGCCCTTGACGATCCCGAGGATCTTGGCGCTCACCGGCGTCTGGATCGTGCCGATCCAGATGTGCCACTCGACGGGGTCCTCGAGGCTGAAGAAGATCGAGATCGGGACGTTGATCACGATCAGCTCGTCGACGTCGAAATTGACGCTGACCCCGATCGTGATCTGCTGGAGGTTGAAGTCGATGTCGAGTATCCCCAGGATCCCGACCGTCAGGCTGTCGGTGTCGACCCCGCTGTCGCCACCGGGAAGGTCGGTGACGATCTGCAGGTTGACGGTGACGATGATCTGCGGGCCCGGAAGCTCGAGCATCACCATCCCGCGCATGTTCATCAGGAAGCCATCGACGGTCCCGAGCAGCGCTCCGATCCCCAGCTCCCAGCTGCCGAGCTTCGGGACCCAGTTCTCCACCGCCGGGTTCGATGGCGGCGACAGGAACTGCGGCTGGCCGCCGGCGTTGAGCAGCCACTGCAGGTCCGGGCCGATCGCCGAGCCTGGCGTCGGCGCCGGGAGGTTGCGGGTGAAGTGCATGCCGAACAGCCCGAACAGGCCGAAGATCCCCAGCCCAGTGTCGCCGAGGATGATCGGGGTGGGGAAGTCGACCTCGACCCCGAGGAACACCGCGGTGGCGCTGCGCTGTCCGTCGCTGACGGGCTCGACGCCGAGTGACGCGGCGACGCGGAGGTTGACCGGCACCACCGTCAGGTCGAAGTTGCCCTCGAACCCGCCTGCGGGCTTGAACGACACGCTGCCTCCGCCGCGCAGCGCGCTGGGCACGTTGACGTGGACCCCGGAGGGCAGCACCATCGGCGGCCCGGATCCGTCAAGCGGCAGCTTGAGCTGGAAGCGGTCGATGGTGACCACGCCGAGGTCAGCCTTGACGACGAGGTCGGCCTCGAGTGTCAGCGGGTTGTACTGGGCGATCCGCGCCTCGGCGATCTTGAGCAGGTCTCCGAGCGGGGCCGGGAGGTTGAACAGCGACGGGTCTGAGAGGTCAAGTGTGTATCCCTTGCTCGTGTCGAACACGAGCTTGAACCGTGGGTCGCCGGTGAAGTTGAGGCTGAACCCGACCGCCTTGTAGCGGACGGTGAGGTTGCGGCCGGAGTGGATGTGCAGCAGGTCGATGTCGAAGCGGAAGGTGACTCCGTAGTCGAACGTCACCGAGGCCGCCGTGAACTCCGCCGAGCTCAAGCCGTCGGGGACGTTCTGGCGCATCACCAGGCTGCCGCCGTACAGCGTCACCCCGACGGTGTTCATCCAGTCCAGGCCGCCGATGAGCACGGGCGGCCCGAGGCTGATCGCCAGGTCTGACCACTCGCCGGCGCTCGCCGGGTCGATCGCCGTCGTCGCCGCGTTGAGGATCGGCGTGAACACCAGCAGCGCCCCGAAGATGTTCTTGAAGCGGTTGTAGTTGCCGGTCGCCGTCCCGTCGCCGTTGGACATCTGCAGCAGCCCGTTGGCATCGCCGGGCCCCGTGCCGAGGGTCAGCGTCTCGGTGAGCGCCTGCGTGGCGGTGTCGTAGGTGACGTTGAGGGTGAAGTCGAGCGTGGACTGCGACGCGCGCGGGTTGGCGGTCGCGCTCGGGGTGTGCTGGAGGTCCAGCGAGCCGCTCGGGTCGCTGCCGGGCGCCTGCTGGAGCGCGGCCTGGGTCTGCTTCTGGAAGTCGATCTCGCCCGAGACCTCCATCACGACCGGGAGGTTGCGCTCCAGCCGGACGCGGAAGCTCAGCCGCGTCAGCGACGGAGGCTTGTCGGAGTTCGTCGCGCTCGGCGGCGTCTGCGGCGGCGTGGTGGTGGCGGGCGTCTGCGGGGCCGTGGTGCCGGGAGTCGCATCGCGCTTCAGCGTGCCGGTCAGCGTGTACGACGGCTGCCCGGGCAGCGGGGTCCCGGTGATCGTCGCCGCGCGATCGCTCTGGTCGCCGACCCGGTTGGCGGCCTGCGCGGCGGTCTGGCCGGTCGCCGTCGGTGGGCTGGGGACGCTGCCGCCCGCGCTCTGCACGAGCTGCTGGGCGACCTGGCCGCGCCGGACCGAAAGCGCCTGGTTGTGGTCGACGGTGTCGGAGTGGCCCTCGTAGCTCGCGGTCGCGGCGATCGTGATCGGCTGGTTGCGATCCAGCGCGGTGTGCACGAAGTAGGCGACCGCGTCGGCGCCGGCATGGGCCGCGCCATCTGGAGGCACGCCGTCGGGAGCGGCGTTGGTGGCGAACACCGGATCGGGCGGGGACGGGACGCCGGCGACGTAGCTCGACACCGCGGCGTCGCTGGGCGGCCCGTCGTAGTCGAACAGGACGGTCATCGCCGCGGGCATCGCCGCCTGCGCTCCGTAGACGATCTGCAGCGCGACGGTGTGCCCGGCCGGGACGTCGACGGCAAACCGGCCGGAGCTCGACACCGGCGGATTGCTCGTGGTGGCGCCGTCGGTGGCGGTGACGGTGACGGTCACGCCGGGCGGCGCGCCGTGGGCGACGAGCGTCTCGAGCGTCCCGGACGTCGCCGGGGTGAAGCTGACCTGGTAGCTGTCGGGGATGCCACTCGGCCGGGAGTCCCAGGTCGGCTTGGTCGGGGCGAGCGTGCCCCCCGGGGTGTCGGCGGGCGTTCCGTTGGGCGAGGCGCCGTCGGCGGCCGCGGTCACGGTCATCGCGAGGGTGTTCGTGTAGGTCAGCGGGGTCGGCGACGTCGAGTCGGTGACTTCGATGACGAGCGTGCCGGTCTCGGTTGTCGTCGGCGCGGTGGGGAAGTGGGCCTGGTTCTGGCCGGCGTCCCACATCGACACCGGCGCGCCGCCGCCGCCGGGGGTGAACGTGACGTCGTAGGTGTAGGGCGGGATCCCGCCCGCGACCTGGAGCTGGACGTGGACGTCGCCGCCGGCGCTCACCGACCCGCCCTGGTAGGTGTTGGGCTGGCCGTCGGCCGCGGTGCCGGCGTTGAACTGGATCGGCTGGTTGGCAATGAGGAACTTCGGAGTGACGCTGAGGCTCGTGTGGGCGGAGTGCGCCGGGTCCCACATGAGGTCGAGCTCGGCCTCCAGCCACACCTCGCCCTTGAACGAGATCAGCGCGTCGCGCACGGCGATGTTGAACGCGAAGTCCTTGTCCGCGTCGGAGTAGTAGAACTGCATCGCCTTGATGTAGACGCCCTGGAAGTCGTCGCCGGCGCCGAAGTGCGAGAGGATCTCTGCGGGGGTGTTGTTCTGGCTGAGGTCGAGCGCGATGTCCTGGATGCTGAACGCCACCCGGCCGCTCGTGTGCATCGCCAGCGGGGGATCCATGCTGACCAGCTCGCCCTCGGCGAGGTCGCTGGGCGCGTCGAACCCGGAGCTGCCCCACGAGTCGAGCGTGAACGTCGGCGCTTGGGTGAAGTCCTCGACCTGCTCGTAGCGGAACAGCATCTTGGGCAGCGCGATCTTGACGTCGTTGGTCTGGGCGGTCGTGTCCCTGACGACGTGGTAGGTGCTGTCCATCACGCCGGGAAGCCAGCTGGGGCCGAGATGGAACGTCACCAGCGACAGCAGCAGCTCGAGCCGGAAGCGCAGGCCGGGGTAGTCGGTCGGGCTTGCGCTCGTGCCGAACTCGTTGAACAGCGCGGACAGGCTGTTGGCCGAGCCGCCGAGCGCGTTGACGACCGTCTGGACGTCGGGCGAGACCTCGCGCCACACGCGCAGCCGGAACTGGAAGTTCAGGTCGGTCCAGTCGAACACCGCTCCGCTCGGATCGGTGTGCTGGTTGGACGGCGGCACCCCGTCGCTGCCGAAGTACACGGTGCCCGTGTAGAGCACGCCCGTGTCGTCGCTCGTCATCGCCAGATGCGAGACCGAGAGCGGCTTCAGGTACTGATCGATGTGGTCGGGAAACGTGAAGCCGGCGAGGAACTCCGGGCCGAGCAGGTCATACAACCCCAGCGGCCGGACCGACGAGGTCATCGCCGGTCTCGGCGGATCCCACGGCTGTCGATTGCCCCACGCGGCGCGAGCGCAGCCCCGCCCATGCGAGCCACCGCTTCCACTTCACTCGTCCCTTCGCTGCCCTATGAGTGAACGCCCTGCGGGCGCCCGGTCCGAAAGCGCGCCCGAGCGTAGCGCCACCGACGCGGAGAAGTCAAGGCGACGTCGACGATCGTCCAGAGCGTCAGCACCATGCACGCGTCCGGTTCTCGACGCTCCCACGCGGCGGAGCAGTTATGGCTGCGCCACCCCGCCAACAGGCTCAGTTCCCATGGGGGGCGTGCGCCATTTACGGCGTGGCGACGTGCGACGTTGGCGTGCATCAATGAGCCGGAGGTGCCCTCGTGGCGTGAGCGATGACCGCCGCTCGGCCCTCGCGTACCAGACCGGCCCGTGCGCACGGTCGACGGGGAACCCGTGTCCCGACGGCGACGGCGGGCCGAGTCCAGCCACGTTCAGAGACGACAGCAGCTATTTCCCAAAGCCCGCCGGGGGGCTCGAACCCCCAACCCCTTCATTACAAGTGGCTCATTTGCAGGGCAAAAGTTATAAGCACGGGCGGTTCAGGCCGTCTGCATCTAGTTGGCGCAGCCAGAATTGCCGAGTTCGGGACATATCTCGGGTCACGTCATCCCGACGACGGTCCGTGTCTGCGCGACGATCAGGGGAGGAGGGGAAGGCCGCGAGCCTCAGCGATCGCAGGCAGGTTCGCGCGCAGGAGCGCTGCCTGATCGCTGGGTCGCCGCTACGTCCCGCGGCGGAACAGGATCACGGACGGCTGCGCGGTGCGTCGCTGCGCGAGCAGCGTGCCGAAGTCGGTGTCAGCAGAAACGACGATTCGATCCTCGGCAGCGGCTCGGTCGAAGATCTCGGCGTCGCCTGCGGCCTGCAGCTTGTACTGCCGGACGTGCACCGCGTCGTGGCCGGCGGCGCCGAGTTCTTGGGCAACCCGCGGAGACAGCGCATCGTCGATCAGGAATCTCAACCGGCGGGCGTGAGCGGCAGCTCGCGCTCCCGAACCGCCTCAGCCGCATACCTGAGCGCTTCGGTTACGTCTTCAGGCTCAAGGTCTGGAAACTCCTTGAGCGGTTGCGATCGTCGGGGGAGCCTCGGGCTCGAGTGCGACCTGCGTAGGTAAGTCTGAGAATTCGCGCCGGGCGCGTGCGCACCTGCTGTCCGCGCAAACCGCGTCTTTCATCGCGGCGGGCCGAGATGAGCTTCATACGACGAACGCGCGAGCTGACGGTCGCACCGGCAGCTGATGGCTCTGCTCAGGATCCGTCAGCCCACCGACCCTGCTGCGTCTCGATTGATGCGGCTGTCTCGGAGAATGCACGTTGGCTTCCGTTTTCGGACATGGGTGCCGCTCGACCGTCGCTACCGAGCTGGCACTCCACGCACACTGTCCGTCGATTCGTGGTCGGACGCACCCTGCTGGTCGCGAGAGGTGAGACTGCGGGTCTCGCGAATGCGGTCGTGCTCGGCCGGCGCGGTGGCCTCGGGCCATCGAGGAGCCGGGCCGTGGCACGAGGCGAGTTTCGCCACATCGCCACCTTCGTCGGCGATGCTTACCTGACGACCTCGAATGCGCGCATCATGTCATTCTCTTCGTGCTCGAGGATGTGGCAGTGCCAGACGTATTGTGGGTTGTCGACTCCGGGCGGAAGTTGGATTGTGCCTTCATCGGGAAGGTCGAAGCTGGCGCGAATGCGGGTCACCTGCCCGGGGTGGGCCTGGACGGTGTCCTTGCGACCGTTCTCGTTAGGCACGGCGGGCTGCGGCGGTCCGGTATAGGTGATCACCTTTGTCGTCGGGTCGTAGGCCGCGACATCGAATGGCCGGCGGTCGATCACCTCAAAGGTCACTAGGTGCAGGTGGATGGGATGCGTGTCGGCGGTTGTGTTGACCAGCAGCCAGTCCTCGGTCGCTCCCGCGTTGGGCTTCGTGGTGACCCCGGGCAGACCTGTGTCCGGGTTGAGGTAAGGGGCGTCCTCGACGTTTAGGTGGATCGGTGCGCCGGTGAGCGGGTCGAGCGTCTCTGAGAGGTGCTGCAAGCGGATGACTGACGGCGCCGGCAAGGCGGCAAGCGCCGGCAGCCTCAGCCGCGAGGGCGAGGTCGTGTGGTCGACGCCGCGTAGCGGTCGCTTGACGCGGATCTTCATCAGCTGCGTGACGTTCGCGCGAGCACCCGCTGGGTACGGGGCGCGGGCGTCGTTGGTGACGATAAACGAGCCGTGATGCCCGCTAAAGTCGACGATCACATCGGCGCGCTCACCTGGAGCGATCAACAGCGCGGTCATCCTGACCGGTGCGCGCAGAAATCCGCCCCCCGCTCCAATCTGTGTGAACGGAAGCGCCTGCTGGCTGTGCCCGTGAACGAACCGCAGGTTGTAAAAGCGCGATTGCGAGCCGTTGACGATCCGCAGCCGATAGCGGCGCGGCTCGACGTCCAGGAACGGCCAGATCTTGGCGTTGATGACCGCGACATCGCCGAAGAACTCCGGCACCCACTCAGGGTGATCCGTGGTGACCCCTTGGGTTGGATAGAACATGCTGCCGTCGCCGTTGAACGTCTTGTCCTGCAACACCAGCGGGATCTCGTACGCCCCAGCGGGCAGCCCGAGCGGGTTGTCCACCTCCCCCGTGTCCTGATCGTCGCGAATGATGTAGACGCCGGCCAACCCCGCGTAGACATTCGTGCGCGTGTTGCCCACCGCGTGGTCGTGATACCACACCATCGACGCGCGCTGCTCGTTGTAGTACGTGGAGGTGCTGGTGATGTAGTGCGGGCCGGTCTTGCCGCCCCTGGTGAACCACTGCAGCGGCGTACCGTCGAACTGGGGAAGGTTCTCGCCGCCGTGCAGATGCGTGACCATCGCGGCGGGCTCCCCCGGCAGCACGGCACCCATGATGGTCGGATCGTTGGGCAGGAACGCATTGCCAAGCTCGTTGCGCCACTCGACCGTCACCGCGGTCTGCACCGCGTCGTTGGGCCGGCGCGTGGCCACAATCGTCGGCCCTAGGTACGGCAGGCCAGCCTGCGGGTCATCCGACCAATAGCCCCAAGTTCTCGTCGGCGGAAGATCCGGGTGAAACTTCCAGGACCTCGACTCCCGCGCCGCGATCACGAACCTCGTCCCACCACCCCGGCCATCGAGCATTGGCGGTACCGGCAACGCCTCGACCCACTTGCGCAGCTTCGGCGTCGCACCTACCGTCGCAGGCTTGGCCGTCGCAACAGCGGCGCGCCCCACAACCAGGCCCGCGCCAATGGCTGCTCCCCGCTGGAGTAACTGCCGCCTCGTCAACATGACCGTTCTCCCATCCAATCGGCGGTCCGCTCGCGCGACCACCCCGTCACCAGTCTCTTGCTCTCGCTACTCATGGCTAACGCGATCGCGAGGTTTGGAGAGCTTCCCGCGACACGCGAGCCCTCGCATCACCACTCGACCACGCTTGCGCTCGGTAGTAAATACGCATCAGCCCGGAAGAAACCGAGACGGCGAGCCCTCAGGCGGGCGGTAGCTGAGTACTCGACCACGAGGACACCGAGATCGTCCACGTCCACGAACGACCAGCACCGATGATCCCGGCCACCCACGGCCTCTAAACCTTCCGCAGATCATCCTGGTGGGTCGCATCGGAGTGATTCCACCAGGCTCGTCCTCCACCAGGCTCGTCCGGGTCCCGGATCCCGCCGAGGCGCACCTCGGCAAGCGGAACGTCGCCGAACCGCAAGGGAGCTAGACGGCGGGATGATGGAAGCGATCGTCGCGCGGTCGGGCGCTCAGGCGGCAAGCGGCCGCCGCTGGCCGGGCGGCACGAACCGCTCGGCGACAGTCGCGGTCGATCCCGAGAACATCACGTCGATCTCCGGCGAGTCTCTGCGTTAGGCCTTCAGTCCTACCGGGGGTCGCGGCGCAGGCCCTCCGGACCGCCGGAGAGCGCTGCGCCACGTGGTTATTTCGCCTTGGATGCGGTGGGGGGAGGTCAAGCCGCGATTGCTTCGAGCTCGGCCTCGGGACCGATTGCCAGCTCGGGCTGGTCGCGCTCGATCTCGTTCTCGCGTACGAGTAACAGGGCGGCTAGGGCGCCCGTCAGCGCGAGCACCGCGCCGATCACGAGGATCGTGTTCAGGCCGCTCAGGAACCCTTGGCGGGTCGCGTTGAAGACGAGCGCGTGGGCGTGTTGTGGCACTGCGCCGAGGGCTGATCCGAGGTGTCCGCTCGATGCTGCCTCGAGCAGCTGGCGGGGGTGGTTACCGGTGCTCGCAGGCGTGCCGGCCGTCAGCGCCGAGATCTTGTCGGCGCCGCGCGAGAGGAAGATCGCACCCCACGTCGCCGTGCCGACGGCGATGCCGACTTGACGGAACGTGTCGTTGATTCCGGCGGCCATGCCGCTGCGGTCCTTGGACACGACGCTGACCGCGACGTCGGCGATCACCGGGTTGAGCAGGCCGACGCCGATGCCGGCGACGATGAAGCCGGGCAGCAACGCCGTCCAGCTCGAGCTCTCGCTGAGCCCGCCCATCAGCAGCAGCCCGCCGCCGACGCCCGCGAGGCCGATCGCTAGCACGAAGCGCGCCTGCATCCGCCCGAGCAGCGCGACCGCGACGGGCGCTACGAAGAACGGCGCCAGCGTGATCGGCAGGTAGCGAAGTCCTGCCTGCACCGGCGAGTAGCCCAGGTAGTTCTGCAGGTAGAGCGTCAGGTAGAGAAACAGCGCGAACAGCGACGCCGAGACGGCGAACGCCGCGAGCTGGACCCCGGTGAACGCGCGCCGGCGGAACAGCCCCAGCGGCAGCATCGGCTCTGACACCTGCCGCTCGATCGCGACGAACGCGGCCAGCATCACCGCGGCGCCGGTAAACAGGCCGACGATCAGCGGGCTGCTCCAGCCCTCGGTGTTGCCGCGCAGCAGCGCCAGGACGAGCAGGAACAATGAGCTGCTGAGGCTCGCCAGTCCGAGCCAGTCCACGCGCGTCGCGTTCGGATCGCGGGACTCGCGCAGCTTCGCCAAGGTCATCACGATCGCCGCGATCCCGATCGGCACGTTGATGAAGAACACCCAGCGCCAGCCGAGGCCGCTCGTGATCGCGCCTCCGACCAGTGGCCCGACGGCCACCGACACGCCGATCGTGGCGCCGTAGACGCCCATCGCCGTCGCCCGGGCGCGGCCGGGCGCGAACTCCTGCGCCACCAGCGCCAGCGAGACGGCGAACATCGCCGCGCCGCCGATCCCTTGGATGGCTCGCGAGATGTTCAGGAAGGTCGCGTTGGGCGCGAGCCCGGCGGCGAGCGAGGCGGCCGCGAAGATCCCGAGTCCGGCGGTGAATACCGCGCGGCGCCCGATCCGGTCCGCAAGCGAGCCCGCCGTGAGCACGATCGCGGCGAGCGCGAGCGTGTAGGCGTCGATCACCCATTGAACGTCGGTGAAACTGGCCGACAGATCCCGCTGGATCGACGGCAGCGCCGTGTTGACGACGGTGATGTCCAGCAGCAGCATGAACGTTCCCACGCTCACGGCTATCAATGTCCACCATTTTCTAGCCATTAAATGCCTCCGATTCGAGTGCTAAACTTGTCAGGGAGCCTTGTAAGGCAGCCAGACAGTCTGGTAACCTTATCAGGAGACCTGACCATATGTCAACCGATTCGGAGCACACAACCCGTCTGCCGATGATTCGGCTGTTGTCGACCGCGATGGACGATTTCTCCGCAGAGTTGTTCGAGCGTGCCGCGGCGGCCGGCTACGGCGACCTGCGCCCCGGCCACGGGTGCGTGTTCGGCAACATCGACCCCGATGGATCCCGCCTGACCGACCTGGCCGAGCGAGCCCGGATGACCAAGCAGTCGGTTGGCGAGGTGGCGAGCGACCTCGAAGCCCGGGGGTACGTCGAACGGGTACCGGATCCAAACGACGGCCGCGCGAAGATCATCCGCCTCACGGAGCGGGGCCGCGAGGCTCAGGCAATCGGTCAGGCCCTAATCGATGATCTCGAGCGCGACTGGGGTCAGCGCTTTGGCGCCGACCGCGTCGCCGCGCTGCGCGAGGCACTCGAGGTGATCACCGCCGAGGACCTGGACGCAGTGCCCGCCTGATCCGCCCGG
>DASUHF010000017.1:0-55864 GCA_036273655.1 Solirubrobacteraceae bacterium
GTCCGTGGGCCGACCCGGCGGTGCGCGACGCAGGCTTCGTCAGTTATCTGCAACGCCTCTGGTTCGACACCCACGTGCACTCCGTGCAGGCGCTCCACACGCTGGCCGAGATCGCCGGCACCGAGCGCCTCGTTTACGGCACCAACTTCGCCGGCTGGGACGCCGAGGCGCCGGGCACGGACCTGCGCGTTCCGGGCGTCGACCTCGCGGTCAACGCGCAACGGCTCCTGCGCCTGCCGGCGCGCACGAACCGACCGGCCGACCGGTAGATTGTGGTGTTCATGGTTGTGGAGAGGAGCGGCAGGCGGACGTGTCCGCGAGCCTTCTGATCACCGGGGGCACCCTGATCGACGGAACCGGCGCCGAACCGGTTCGCGACAACGCCCTGCTGATCCGCGACGGGAGGATCGCCGCACTGGGCCGCCCAGCGCTCGATGACGCGCGGGCCAGCGGGGTCGACGCTCGGATCGACGCGGCCGGGAAGACCGTGATGCCGGGGCTGATCGATGCCCACACCCATCTCAGCTTCGGCGAGCCGACCGGCAACGACGAGCTCTTCTTCCACCGCAACGAGGCGTATAGCTCGCTGCTGTCGGCCTACAACGCGCGCAAGGTGCTGCGCGCCGGCGTCACCAGCGTGCTCGACGCCGACTGCCTGTGGAACATCGGCGTCGAGCTGCGCGACGCGATCGAGTCCGGGATCGTCGAGGGGCCGCGGATGCGTTCTGGCGGCCAAGCGCTGATGACCTGCCTCGGCGGCACCGCCGGGCGGCTCGTCCGCGACGAAGGCACCACCGGCTATGCCACCGTCGTCGACAACACCGACGCGATGGTCAAAGAGATCCGGCGCCAGATCAAATACGGCGTCGACTGGATCAAGGTCATGGCCAGCGGCCTGATCCCGAGCATGCGGGGCCCCGAGGTCAAGGTCTGGTCGCTGCACGAGCTGCAGGCGGTGTGTGAGACCGCGCACGAGCTCAACACCAAGGTCGTCGGACACTGCCGCAACGCCGCGAGCACGCGTGACGGGGCGCGCGCCGGCATGGACCTGATCTACCACTCCTCCTACATGGACGACGAGGCACTCGAGGCGGTGATCGAGCATGGCACAGCGCTGTGTCCGACCTTCACGCTGCTGGGCAACCTCGCCGATTACGGCGAGAAGATCGGCTCAGCGCCCGAGCTCCTCGATGTCTTCCGCGCCGAGATCGAGGTCACAGCGGCGCAGCTGAGCAAAGCCCACAAGGCGGGCGTGAAGATCCTGGCGGGATCGGAGACGGGTTTCGCGGTCACGCCCGTGGGCGAGTGGCACGCGCGTGAGCTCGAGATGCTCGTCGATTACATCGGCATGACCCCGCTGCAGGCGATCACGGCGGCGACCTCCAACGGCGCCTTCGCGATGCGGATGGAGGGTGAGCTCGGCACGCTCGAGGTGGGAAGCCATGCGGACGTGCTCGTGATCGACGGCGATCCACTTGCCGACATCCGCATCCTCCAGGACAGGACGCGGATCTCGGAGGTGATCAAGGGCGGCGAACGGACCGACCTGGTCACCCCGATCCCCGAGCGCAAGATCAACGCGACCGAGCAGGTTCGTTTCCTTGCGTCCTGCCCGCTGACGCGTCAGCTCGCGCTGACCGAGCGCGACCTCGCTCTGCTCGCGAAGGTCTGACCGGCCACCGCGCGCGCGGATGAACAAACCGGAACTCACCGCCGATGTGATCGTGTTGGGCGCCGGCCCGGGCGGGATGGCCGCGGTCGCCGCGGCGGCCGGCGCCGGCGCATCGGTTATCGCGGTCGAGGCGCGGGCGCACATCGGCGGCAACGCCGTGTGGTCCACCGGCTACCTGAGCTTCGTCGACTCGACGATGCAGCGCGAACAGGGGATCGCCGACAGCAAGGAGCTGTTCGTGTCCGACGCGCGGCGTGTCTTCGAGCAGGCCGGAGAGCGCTACGGCCTGGTGTGGCAGGAGCCGCTCGTGCGCCTATGGGCCAGCGAGAGTGCGGAGACCCACCGGATCCTCGTCGAGCGCGGCGTCCGCTTCTCGCGCTTCATCCCGCGCCCCGGGCTCCACAGCGTCGACCGCATGGCGGCGACGGTCGACACCTGGGATTTCCAGCGGGCGTTCCAGCCGGACTTCGAGCTCCCGGCCGTCACGACGCTCCTGCGCACGACCGCGCACCGGCTGTTGCACGACGGCGGCAAGGTCAGCGGCGTGATCGTGACCGACGCCGACGCCGGCGTGGGGGAACGCGTGTTGCACGCCCGCAACGGCGTCATCCTCGCCACCGGCGGCTATCAGGCCAACCCCGCGCTGCGCCGGCGCTACCAGCCGGCCTACCTCGCGGAGGGGCCGTACCTGGGGGTCGAGACGTCGCGCGGCGACGGTCACCTGCTCGGGCAGGCGATCGGCGGCGACCTGATCAACATGGGCTACCTGGCGCCGCTGGTGATCGTCTCCTCCTCGCTGGTCGAGGACGCCATCGCCGTGAACGCTGCCGGTAGGCGCTTTCACGACGAGTGCGGGCCTTACGACGAGCGGGTGGAGGCGCTCCTCGCGCAACCCGACCGCCGCGCCCACTACGTCGTGGATGCGACAGTCGCGGCCGAGAAGCAGGCGCTCCTCGAGCAGATGCCGCGACCGGCCCGGCGCGCGGACACGCGCGAGGAGCTGGCTGCCGTGATCGGCTGCCCCCCACAGGCGCTCGTCGACACCATCGCGCGCTGGAACGCGATGTTGCGCGAAGACGGAGCCGACGACGAGTTCGGCCGTGTCGTGATGCCCCCGGGCCGGCGTGCGATCGAGACCCCTCCCTTCAGCGCCGTGGAGATGCTGGTCGGCGTCAACTTCAGCGGCGGCGGCTTCCGTGTGACCGAGCAGATGCAGGTGCTGGATATCTTCGGCGATCCGATCGGCGGGCTGTACGCTGCCGGCGATTGCGTCGGCGCGCTCGGCCCGCTCGCCGACCTCGGCGGCATGCACATCTGCGGCGGCCTGACGTTCGGTCGCCTTGCCGGCCACTCGGCGGCGAACGCTGAGCACGCCACCGAGCGGCGCGCGGCCGTGTTCGGCTCGTACATGCCCGACCGCATCGGCGACAGGATGCCGATCGTGGACCTCGGCGGCGCGCGTTGAGCACGGCGTTGATCCTCAGCGGCGGTCCCAACCACGACTGTGCGGGCACCTCGGCGCAGCTGGTGGAGATCCTCGTCGGCGTCGGGGTCGGTGCACGGGTCCGAGAGGACATCGAGGGCGCGCTGGCCGAGCTCGGCGAACGGGACCTGCTGGTCGTCAACCTCCTGCGCTGGCGGATGCTGCAGGAGCGCTACGTGGAGCTGGCGCCGACCTACGCGATCTCCCTGAGCGAGTCGGCGCGAACGCGGATCGAGCGCTTCGTCCGCGACGGTGGATCGCTGCTGGCCATACACGGCGCCGCGATCTGCTTCGACGATTGGCCCGGCTGGGGCGAGCTGATCGGCGCGCGCTGGGAGTGGGGGCGCTCGATGCACCCCCCGCTCGGGCCGGTCGCCGTCGAGGTCGCCCGCAGCGCCCATCCGATCGTCGCGGGACTGTCGGAGCGCTTCACCGTCGAGGATGAGGTCTACTCCTACCTCGATCGTGCCGCCGACGTCGAGGCGCTGATGAGCGCCGAGCACGGCGGGGAGCGCCATCCGCTCTTGTGGGCGCGCGAGGTCGACGGCGGCCGCGTCGTCTACGACCTGCTCGGACACCACGTTGGCTCCTACGATCCGCCGACGCACCGGCGGATCGTGGCGCGAGCGGCGCTCTGGGCCCTGCGGCGTCCCGACGCCGAGATCGCCGCCGTCTCGCCGTAGCGGACGAGCGTCAGGCTTGGGTGACGCCGAGCGACAGCCCACCGTCGACGGTGAGCACCGTGCCGGTGACCCAGTCGGCGCCGGCGAGGTAGACGGCGCCCTCGGCGACCTCCTCCGGGCTGCCGTACCGACCGAGCGCGTGCGCCGCCGCCAGCGACTCGAGCCGCGCGAGGTTTTCCTCGGGCGTCCCGAGCCCGGCTCGCACGTTGATCTCGGTCGGCACGCCCCCGGGGCGGATCGCGTTCACGCGAACCCCCTGGGGGCCGAGCTCTGCCGCGAGCACGGCGGTCAGGGCCTCGATCGCGCCCTTCGTGGCCGCGTAGGGGGACACGCCCGGGAACGCGCGCTGGGTGTGGACCGAACCGAACAGGATCACGTTCCCCCGTCCGCGGCGGAGCTCCGGTAGCGCGGCGCCGGTCAGCATCATCGGCCCGACGACGTTGCCGTGGAAGAGATTCAGGAGCTCGTCCTCGACGAGCTCTGGAAGCGGACCGCGGTACATGTCCGCCGCGGCGTGGATCAGCGTGGTCAACCCGCCGCCGTGCGCGAGAGCGGTCGCAAGCATCGTCTCTCGGTCAGCGGCGACCGACACGTCGCCCGCCTGCGCCGCACACGCCTCGCCGAGCGACGCCGCCACCGCCTCCGCCCGAGCAGCGCGGCGGCCGCTGACCGTCACACGCGCCCCGCTCGCGACAAAGCTGCGCGCGATCGCCTCGCCGATGCCGGAGCCGCCGCCGGTGACCAGCACCGACGAGCCCGCGATCCGTTCGCTCACGCGTGTAACCGGCATGAAACCACGCTCGTCAATCTACCAATCGTCCGGTAGGATTTGCACCCGAACTCGGCCGGCCGTGACGGCCGGTGTGGCTTGACCACCAAGGTCGACGAGGAGAGGGAATGACCGAGGCCGTGTCGCAGATCAACTTCTTCGACGAGGACACGCACGACTGCCCGTATCGCGCCTACGAGTCCCTGCGAGACGAGGCGCCCGTGTGGCAGGACCCGGTGACGGGCATGTGGACGCTGACGCGCTACGAGGACATCCGTGCCGCGCTGTTCGATCCCGAGCGGTTCACCAACCGGATCGGCAACTCCGCCGGTGCCACCGAGCGCGGGGTCCGGCCCGAGGATCCCGAACAGGCGCGCCAGCTGCTGGAGGCGGCCGCCCGCGAGGAGCAGATCCAGAACCTGTATGAGGAGAAGGGCTGGCCGACCTGCCCAACGCTGAGCGGGCTCGACGAGCCCAAGCACATGCAGCTGCGCCGCCTGTTCGACTGGGCCTTCCGTCCCGCGCGCGTGCGCGAGCTCGATCCGTTCGTCGAGCAACTCGCGAACCGGTTGTTCGACGAGTTCGCATCCGACGGCGCCTGCGAGTGGGTCAGCGCGTTCGCGATTCCGCTGCCCCTCTACGTGATCGGCCACCAGATGGGCGTTCCCGACGAGGACATGCCGCAGATCAAGGAGTGGACCGACGCCTGGGTCGCGCGCATGGGGCTGATGCAGGCGCCCGAGGAGCGGGTCTGGTCGGCCGAGCAGGAGATCGAGGCCCAGCATTACTTCCAGCGCAAGTACGAGACGTTGCGCGAGCGCCCCAACGACTCCCTGCTCAGCGATCTGGTCAACAACGAGGTCAAGGGGTGGGGGCGCACGCTCACCGACAACGAGCTGCACTCAGAGATGATGGCCGACCTGTTCGTCGGCGGTGCCGAGACGACCACCAACGCGCTGTCCGGTGGCGTGATGCTGCTGATCCAGAACCCCGACATCTGGGACAAGGTCAAATCTGACACCGATCGCTACCTGGAGCCGTTCATCGAGGATGTGCTGCGGCTCGAATCTCCCGTGCAGTGCCTTTTGCGCGAGACGGCGGTCGACGTCGAGCTGCACGGTGTGACGATTCCCGCAGGCGCGATCGTCAGCCTGCGCTTCGCCGCCGCAAACCGCGACGAGCGCCGGTACGAGAATCCGCACCAGTTCGACCTGGAGCGCAAGAATCCGCGCTCACATCTCGCGTTCGGCGGTGGAATCCACCACTGCCTCGGGGCGCCGCTGGCGCGGCGCGAGCTCTACTACGGGTTCAAGGTGCTGTTCGAGCGCGTGGAGGAGATGTGGTTCGTCGACGGGGCCAACGACTTCCGCTACCGCCCGAACTACTTCCTGCGCTCACTGGCACGCCTGAACATCGGCTTTCGGCTCGCCTCGCCCGCGGCCGTCCGCACTGATCACGCTTGACCGAGAGGAGCACCATGCTGGACTCAAAGATCTGCCTGGTGACGGGATCGGCAGGTGGAATCGGGGAGGCGACCGCGCTCGAGATGGCCCGGCAGGGGGCCGGTGGTGTGATGGTCTCCGACATCGACGACGTCCAGGGGGCGGACACCGTCGAGCAGATCCGCGCGCTCGACGTCGACGCGGAGTATCGCCACTGCGACATGGGCGAGCCCGATCAGATCCGCGACCTGATCGACGCGACCGTCGAGCGGTTCGGCGGTCTCGACGTCCTGCACAACAACGCCGGCGTCCACGAGTCCGACTTCACCACCGAGCTCGACGTCGAGACGCTGCCCGAGGAGATCTTCGATCGCGTCTACCGGATCAACCTCAAGGGCCCGTGGCTGGCGATGAAGTATGCGGCGCCGCACCTGCGGCGCTCGACACGGGGACCGTCGATCATCAACGCCGGCTCCACCGGCGGCGTCACCGGGTACCCGATGATGAACGCCTACGGCGCCAGCAAGGGCGGCATCATCCAGCTCACGCGTTGCGTCGCCGTCGATCTCGCGCCCGACGTGCGCGTCAACGCCTACTGTCCCGCGTCGGTCGATACGCAGATGGTGCGCAAGTTCACGGAGGCGGCCGAGGACCGGGAGGCGATCGAGGCGTTCATGGTGTCCTCTCACCTGATCCCGCGGTTCGGGCAGCCGATCGAGGTCGGCAAGCTCGTGTGCTTCCTCGCATCCGACGACGCAGCCTGGATCACCGGTGGCGTGTTCCCGATCGACGGCGGCTGCCTCGCCTGGCGCGGCGCCAACACCTGACCGAGGAGGACGACCATGAGGACCAGCGCAGTGCACCACCCCGGCTTCCGCGTCGCCGACATCGAGCGCGCGGGCCGCTTTTACATCGAGGCGTTCGGCGGCCGCTGGCAGCGGATGCCGGTGACGATGGACGGCCCCGACGCCGAGATCGTGATGGGCGGCACGCCCAATGCGGCGTTCAAGGTCGCCCACATCGGGTTCGACGAGGGCACGATCGAGCTGTTCGAGTTCGTCGAGCCGGTCATGCCCACCCGCTCGATCCCTCCCGCCGAGGGCGGCATCATCCACTACGCGTTCCAGGTCGACGACGTTCCCGCCGCCCTGGAACGGGTCGAGCGGGCCGGCGGCAAGCGTTACTGGCCAGAGGTCCGCGACATGCCGGGCGGCTTTCAGGTCATCTACGTCACCGATCCCGACGGCAACGTGCTCGAGTTGATCGACATCGCGATCGATGACCTGCTCGACAAGCTGATCGAGGACGACCCGGCGAGCGCACCGGCGTGACGTTGCGGCCGAGCGAGCGGCTGACCGGAATCAGGCGGTTGCCGCAACCACCCAGCGGTTGACCGCGTCGGCGAACCGGTCGGCGAGCTCCGGCGCGCTCTCGGGAGCGGCGGCCACCTGCGACCAGCCGGGGCCGTCGACGAGCACGTGGCGCGGCTTGCCTTGGCTCCGGAACACCAGCCGGTTCAGCGAGGGCATCGCCGAGCCCGTCCTCGGGAGCTCGAGCGCCCGGGCGACGACACCGGGCACGAGCGGCCGGGTCGGCGCGCTCTCGAACGCGATCCGGTCGTCGTACAGCGTCGCACTCGCGCCGAGGCGCGCCACGGGCGGGCGCGCCGAGAATTGCGCATCGGTCCGCCCGCTGAGACCACCCGGCGCCAGGGCGGCGGCGAGCCGCGGGGCTTCGTCGGCCGGCATCGCGCGCTGGATCGCGACGCGCGCGGTCGGCGTGGCGAGCATCAGGCGGACCCCGCCGAGCTTCACCTCCTCGGTCGATACCGAGCATCCGGAAGCCGGCCACACCGCTCGCCGCGACCCTGGAGCGGCAAGCGCGAGCTCGTCGCCGACGACCGTGATCAGGACGAAACGGGCGCGGACCCCGGCACGGCGGCGGCCCTGCATGAGCACGTGCAGCTCCTCGCCTCCAGCCAGCGCAACGGGCAGCTCCCTGGCGAGCTCGATCACGCCGGGATCGGCGAGCGGTCCGAGGCCGGACTCGAACGTCTCGACGATGTCGCGCAGGACCGCGTCCACGGTCAGAGGATGCCAGCCGCCGGTGCCCGGTTCGAAGATCGCAGCAGCGTGGCGGACGGCGTCGTCCCGCCCGTTGAGAGCCGTGGCTCAGTCGCGGATTCCGCGCCAGGCCGTCGTCCCGTTGTCGATCACCACGCATCCCCCGGTCATCGCCGAGGCCTCGTCGCTGGCCAGGAACACGACCAGGTTCGCGACTTCCTCCGGCGTGGCGAGCCGAGGGATCAGATGGGTGCCGGTGAGCTGCTGCTCGACCATCGCCCGGGCCTCCGGCGGCGCCGAGGAGTAATACTTCTGCACCATCGGGGTGTCGGTGTTGCCCGGCGCGTAGCAGTTGACGCGAATGCCGCGGGGCGCCAGCTCGATCGCCATCACGCGGGTGAGCTGGACGACGCCGGCCTTCGACGGCCCGTACGCGGCCCCCATCGGATAGCCGACGAGCCCCCCGATCGAGGCCGCGTTGACGATCGCGCCGCCGCCCGATTGCTCGAGCGCCGGCGCGGCGTACTTGGAGCACAGCCACGTGCCCTTGAGGTTGATCGAGACCACCCGGTCCCAGATCTCCTCGTCGAGCTCGTAGCTCTGGGCCGTGTCGGTGAACGCGGTCTCGTGCACGCCCGCGTTGTTGTGCAGGACGTCGAGCCGGCCGAACGCGTCGACCGCGGCGGCGATCAGCGCCTCGACGTCCCGCGCCGAGGAGACGTCTGCGGCGACGAAGCGGGCGGTCCCGCCGGCCTCCCGGATCGCCGCCGCCACCGACTCGCCGGTATCACGGTTGACATCGGAGACGACCACGCGCGCGCCCTCCTGGGCCATCTTCCGAGCGGCCGCTTCGCCGATGCCCTGCCCTGCGCCGGTGACGATCGCCACCTTACCGTCGAGTCGCATGTGTCTCCTTACATCCGTGGTCGTCCGTCGCTACGAGCCGAGGCCCTCCGCCTTCCACTTGGCCAGGAAGTAGCTCACGCCATCCTTGCGAGGCGCGACGTAGTCGCCGGCCGGCGGCAGCGTCGCCTTGGTCACGAGCTGATAGGAGAGCGGATTGCCCAGCCCCGGGTACGACTCACCGTCGCTGTAACCCGGGAACGGCGTGTGCCGCGCGAAGTGCTCGACGATCGCGTTGACCGCCTCCCATGCGGTGACGTCGTAGTTGACGTCGACCACCTCGTAGATCTCGCCCTTGCGCATCAGCGTCTGTGTGCTCGGATCCGCATGGAAGGTGAAGATCAGCGGTGCCTTCGACGGATCGCTCGTGAACTTGCTGGCGACTGCCTGCCCGGCGGCCTGGCCCGCGCTGTCGAACGCATACCACAGCGCCTTGAGGTTCGGGTCGGCGGTGAGCTGGTTGGTCACCGTCTGTTGTGTCGCCTGCACGAGGTTCGCCGGGTCGGTCACCGATGTGGCGGCGGCATGGACGTTCGTGCCCTTGATCATCTTCGTCAACTGCGCCGTCCGGGCGCTGCCCCACGAGGCCGGATAGTTGGCGACGGCGATGTCTCCGCCGGCCGAGCCGAGCTTGGAGATCAGGGCCTTGGCGAGGATCTTGCCCGACAGCGGCTCATTGGGATAGAACGCCGCGGCGAAGCCAGGGGCGACCAGCCCGCAGCAGTCGACGATCGGCACGCCGGCGGACTTGGCCTTCTGCACCACCGTCGGGATCGAGGAGGGGTCGATGCCGGTCAGCACGATCGCCTTGACGCCCTGCGCGAGCAGGGAATCGCCGCACGTCGTCCACTTCGTCGGCTGCCCCGCGCCGTCGCAGTACACCATCTTGTAGCCGACCGCCTTGAACGCCTGCGTGACCGAGTTGTGCGCACGGTCGGCGGACTCGATTCCACCGAGGATGTCGAGGTAGCCAACGGTCGGATGGGGCGGGTTCTTGACCACGCCCAGCTTCTTACCGGCGGCGGTGCCGGCGGCGGTGGCGGCCTTGGCCTCAGGGGTGCCGACCATCGGACCGATCCCCTTGCCGACGCCGGGCCCGGGGAGCGGCGGGGCGCCCTTGCCGGTCGCCATCACCGCGCCGCCCGACGCCGCGGCTGTCCCTGTCGCGGTTGACGTGCCCGCGGTCGTCGAACTCGTCGCGCTCGCCGAGGACGTGGCGCTGGACGCCCCGCCCGCCGAGCTCGTCGAGCTCTTGCTGCTGCTTCCTCCGCACGCGGTGGCGCCCACCGCCAGCGCGACGGCGATCGCGCAAGTCACCGCGATCCGCTTGATGATCATCTGACTCTCCTCGTGTGAGACACCGAATAGCCCCCTGTTGTCACGTTTGAAATGCGGCTCACGCCGCGGCCGGATAGCAGTGTCGGATCAACGCCGGCTCGGACAGCCCATCACCGTCGAGCTCTGCCACGAGCCGCCCCTCGCGCATGACCACCACGCGGCTGCAGATCGCGATCAGCTCCGGGAACTCCGATGACACGAACACGACGCCCTTGCCCGCCTCCGCCAGACCCGTCATCAGCCGGTACACCTCCTGCTTGGCGCCGACGTCGATCCCGTGCGTCGGCTCGTCGAACAGGAACACGTCGGCGCCTGTCTCGAGCCACTTCGCGAGTACGACCTTCTGCTGGTTGCCGCCGGACAGGTGACGCACCGGAGACTCCGGATCGCTCACCTTGATTCCCAGGCGCTCGATCAGTTCCTGGCTGGCGCGGCGCTCGCGCCGGCCGTCGGGGAACGGCAGCCATGCCAGCCGGCGAAACCGTCGCAAGGTCGGCAGCGTGATGTTCTTGCGCACCGAGAACTCCGCCACCGCGCCCTGGCTGCGACGGTCCTCGGGCAGCAGCGCGATCCCGGCCCGCATCGCATCTCGCGGGCCGCGGATCGTGCCCTCGTGGCCACCGATCGACACCGAGCCCGACGCCGCTCGGTCGGCTCCGAAGATCAGCCGCAGCAGCTCGGTGCGGCCGGATCCCACAAGCCCGGCCACGCCGAGCACCTCGCCCCGGCGCAGCGTGAAGCTCGCCTCCTCGACGGCGCCGGGCGAGCTGAGATGGTCGACGGTCATCAGGACCTCGCTGTGGGCCGGCATCCGTTGGGGCTCCTCGCGCTCCTCGAGCTCGGTGTGCCCGCCGGTGATCTCGTCGATCAGCCGCTCGCGGCTGACGTTCGAGGTCTCGTCCTCGTAGACGACACGGCCGTCGCGCATCACGATCACCCGGTCGGTGACGTCGAATACCTCCTGCAGGCGGTGGGTGACGTAGATGATCGCCACCCCGTGGTCGCGCAGCGCGCGGACCACCTGGTGAAGGTGCTGGATCTCCTGCACGGTCAACGCCGCGGTCGGTTCGTCGAGCACGAGCACGCGGGCGTTGAGCGCCAGCCCCCGGGCGATCATCACCAGCCGGCGCTCCGCCGGGCTGAGGTCGCCGACCCGCGCGCGCGGATCGATCTCGGTCTGCAGACGGCCGAGCACCGTCGCGGCGCGCTCGTTGAGCGCCGACCGGTTGACGAACAGCCCCGCGCGGCGGGGATAGCCGAGCCCGAGCTCGATGTTCTCGGCGACGGTGAGGTTGGGCACGTCGGCGAGCTCCTGATGGACCACCGCCACTCCCAGGGCGGCCGCGGCGTGCGGGCTGTCGAGCGTCACCGGACGTCCATCGAGCAGCACCTCGCCGGCGTCGGGGGAGACGACGCCGCCCGCCACCTTGATCAGCGTGCTCTTGCCTGCGCCGTTCTTGCCGAGCAGCCCGGTGACCGTTCCCGCGGCGATCTCGGCCTCGGCGCCGTCCAATGCGATCACGCCGGGATACGCCTTGCGGACCGCGCGGAACGCGAGAATCGGGGGCGCGGCCGATTCGGGGCGGTCGTCGGCTGGGGCCTGTTCGCTCAACTGACCACTCGCTGACCGAGGCGGCTGAGAAGGACGGCCGCGATCAGGATGCCGCCCTGGACGAGGTTGATCAGGTACGTCTGGAGGTTGAGCATCGTCAGCCCCGTCTGGATCGTGCCGAGGAACAGCACGCCGACGATCGTGCCGGGGACGTTGAACTCGCCGGGGCGGAAGCAGGCGGCGCCGAGGAACGCAGCCGCGTAAGCGGGGAGCAGGTACGGCGCGCCGGCGTCCGGGGTGTAAGAGCCGCCCTGCGACGTGAGGATGATGCCGACGATCGCCGCCGTGAAAGCGACGATCACGAACCCGATCAGCCGGATCCAGCGGATCCTGATCCCGGACAGGCGCGCCGCCTCCGGGTTGCCGCCGATCGCGTACATGAATCGCCCGAGCTCGGTGCGATCGAGCAGCGCCCACAGGACCACCGCGACGATCACCGCGATCCAGATCTGGTTGCTGAGGCCGAGGAAGTAGCTCTTCGCAGCGATGTCGACGTAGCCCGGCGCGACCCCGGAAAAGACCGTCGCCTGTTTGGTGAACGCGAACTCGATCCCGGTGAGGACCGTGCCCATCGCCAGCGTGATGATGAACGACGACCCTCCCAGGAACGCGATCAGGTATCCGTTGACGCACCCGACGGCGACCCCAAGCGCGAGCGCGACGATCAACGCGTAGCCCCAGCCGACGTGCGAGTTGACCATCAGCGCCACGGCCGCGCCGCCGGCAAGGCCGATCATCGATCCGATCGACAGGTCGAAGTCCTGCATCGCCAGCACGACCGTCAGCCCGACGGCGAGGACCGCCGACGGGGCCGCGGTCGTGAGGATCGACTTCGCGTCGGTTCCGGTCGGGAAAACGTGCGGCTTGACCAGCGAGAACACGGCGATCATCACCAGGAAGGCGATCACCACGCCGTAGCGCGCGAGCAGGCCGGTCGAGCTCGGCCGGTGCGACGAACGTCGCAGGCGCTGCACTCTGGACCTCGACCCACCGTCGCTTGGCGTAGGCGGACGGCTCACCGTCTCGTTCGCCGGTTGCTGGGCCACGCTCTCCCTCGTTGTCTCGGATCCGGAACCCACGCGAATGCTACCAATCGGTTGGTAGAATTTACAACCGGCTACCGCGGCTCGGAGGCGTCTGCGCCGACCGTCACGGCCGAGCGCAGCCCGCCGCCGGCCAGGGGGCTCACCACCTGCACGCCTCGGGGATCGCGGGGTGCGTGGGGGCCGGGTACTTGCGGTGGATGGGCTGGACGACCTCCTCGCCGAACCGCTGGATCTGCTCGCGCGTGGCCTCCATCGACGGTCCCGTCGGCATCCGGAAGCGGATCGTGAAGTAATCGACGCCGAACTCCTCGTGGTAACGCTCGAGCTGCTCGATGCACTGCTGCGGGGTTCCCATCACGACGTGCGGCGCGGCCCGCTCCGCCGTGATGTCCTCTTCGGACTGGAAGTCGGGGTGATGGGTGAAGATCCCCTGGCGGTAATAGAACCGCATCTCGCGCACGAAGTGGGTCCCGAACTGCTCGGCCGCCTGCTCGAACGTGTCCGCGACCCAGCCGTTGCGCATCAGCACGACGAACGGCTCGTCGCCCAGCTCGCGGGCCCGGGCGCGGTATGCGCCGCACTGTTCGTCCCAGACGGATTTGAGCAGCGGGAAGTCGTCGCACGTCCAGCAGCGGCCGTACTCTGCCGACCGGCGGATCGCCGCGGGCACGGCGTTCCCACCGCCCCAGATCGGCCAGCCTCCCGGCTGGTAGGGCTGTGGCGCCAGCAATCCGTCATGCACCTGGTAATGCTTGCCGTCGAAGTCGAAGCGCTCGCCGCCGAACGCCAGCTCCCAGACGCGGATGAACTCCTTGAAGCGGCCCAGCAGCTTCTCTTCGGGAACGCCGAACTGCCGCCAGTAGCCCTGGTGGAAGCCTCGGGAGAGGGTTGTGTACAGCCGGCCGTGGGAGAGGTTGTCGATCACGCTGAACCACTCCGCGGCGTGCAACGGGTGATACAGCGTCGCGACGAGTGTGAAGGTTCCGATCGCGACGCGCTCGGTCTCCCGCGCCAGGATCGTCAAGATCTGCGCGGGGCCCGGGAAGTAGCACTCGGTCCGACCATGACGGTCGGGGATCTGCAGCGAATGAAAGCCTGCGCGCTCGGCGATGATCCCCTCTTCGATCATCAGCTCCTCGGTCTCGGCGGCGTCGCGCGCCGAGGGCATCGGCTGCTCGTAGCCGCCCTTGTGCAAGTCGATCAGGTAGCCGATCCGCATCCCCGCTCCTCTCCACGACCTCGTCCGGACGCGGGCAGTGTAGACCGAAACCCTCTACCAAGCGGTTGGTCAAATTTCATTTTTGGGCGCGCCGTGCGCCCCGCCGGCCGGCTCAGGCCGGGATCCAGGTGACCTCGAGCCGCTCCGGCGCGCGCGTGAACACGCCCTCCTCGCGAGCGACGAAGCCGTCGCGCATGCGGAGGTCCTGCATGTGGTCGAGCAACAGGTTGGCGCCCAGTTCGATCTCGGACCGCGCGAGCATCGCGCCGACGCAGAAGTGGCGGCCATCGATGAACGCCAGGTGGTCGGCGGACGCCCGGTACGCGCGGTCGATGTTGTTGTCGGGGCGGAAGATGTCGAACCGGTCGGGGTCGGAGAACTTCCGCGGATCGCGGTTGGCGGCGGCGAGCACGCATGTGATCGTCGCGCCGGCGGGGATCTTGACGCCCTGGATCTCGACGTCCTGCAGCGGCTGGCGCATGATCAGGTGGACCGGTGGCGAGTACCGGAGCGTCTCGGCGAACGCGTTGACGATCAGGCTGCGGTCCTCGTAGACGGCGGCGAGCTGATCGGGGTGCTCGATCAGGTTCTTGAGCATCGATGCCATGCCGCGATCGGTCGTCTCGCCGCCGGCGGTGAGCATCAGGCTGACGAAGCCGCGGATTTCGTCGTCGGTCAGCTGCTCACCGTCGACCTCGGCGCGGCAGAACAGCGACAGCAGGTCCTCGGCATCGCTGTGACGGCGCTCGGCGATCACCGGCAGCAGGTACTCGGCGAGCTCACGGCGGGTGGCAAGACCGCGGTCGATCGGCTCCTGCGCGCCCGACAGGTTGGAGAGGAAGTCCATGATCGACTGGTACCAGCGCTCGAACTTCTCGTGATCGGCCTTGGGCAGGTCGAGCATCTCGATGATCACGCCGATCGGGAACTTGTTGGTGAACGCCCCGACGATGTCGACCTCGCCCCGGTCGCGCTCGCCGGCGGCGACCGCCTCGGCCTCCCGAGACAGGAACGGCTCGGCGAGACCTCGGGCCGTCGCCTCGATCGTCGGCCCGAAGCGTTCGAGGCCCGCGCCGTGGAAGAAGGGGTTGAGCAGTCGCCGATGGATCGTGTGCTCGCGGCCCTCCATCTGCAGGATCGTTCGACCGTGGACCGGCTCGAGCTGCCAGGAGTAGTTCTCCGACGAGAACACCTTGTCGCGGAACAGCGCCACGAGGTCCTCGTGGCGGCTGACGAGCCAGCTGTTCGTCGGCGCGTGGTAGCAGACGGGGCGCTCCTCGAGCAGGATCCGGTAGGTCCGGTACGGGTCTTCGTGGTGCTCCGGCGACAGGATGTCCGGTGCGTCAGGCTGCGTGACGGCCATTTGTTGCTCTCCCTCCAGCTCGCCTTGCCGGCCAGCCGAAGCTTAGGTCGTCAGGCCAATGGGGTCAAACCAAACGATTGGTAGAAGTTATTCTGGCTCCATCGTCGTCCAGCTGATAGAGCTTCCTGAGGGAGCTCGAGGCCGCGGCGTAGACCGAAACGTCGACCACGAACAGGAGCGAGATGGCTGATCGCGAGCAGATCAGGGACGTGCTGGCTGATTATGGGTGGGGGAATGACGCCAAGGATGAGGCGGCGCTCAACTCTGTGTTCCACGACGATGCGCGCTTCGCCCTGACGATCGAAGGGGTGGATGAGCCGATCGGTCCGTTTGAGGGTCGAGAGGCGATCGTCGGGTTCATCTATCCGACGGTGCGCGACCAGACAGATCAGCGTCGCCACGTGATCGTCAATCACCGATTCGTGGTGGACGAGCCCGAGCGTGCTCGGGTGCGGGCCTATCTGGTGCTGCTGGTGACCGACGCGGGCGAGCTTGAGGCGAAGTCCACGGGCGTGTACGACGTGTGGTTCGCGTTGCGTGGGGGGGCGTGGAAGATCACGTCAATGGATCTTGCACTCGATCGTCCGTTCTGACCGACTGCGGGCAAAGGAGAGGTAGAGATGAAGTTCGGATTGCTGTTTCGCCCACAGGACCCGCCCGAGGCCGCGAACATGGCGCAGCGCTGGCAGGAGATCCTGACCGCCGGCCAGGCTGCCGAGAAAGCCGGCTTCGACGGGCTGTTCCTGCCCGAGCACCACATGATGCCCGACGGCTACCTGCCGTCCCCGTGGGCGCCGCTCGGCGCGCTGGCCGCGCTGACCGAGCGGATCGAGCTCGGCACGACGGTCACGTTGCTGCCGCTCGAGCACCCGATCCACTTCGCCGAGCACGCCGCGATGGCCGACATCATCGCCGGCGGCAGGCTCCGGATCGGGGTTGGCCTGGGCAACTTCCCGCAGGAGTTCGGTCTGTTCGGGATCGACGCCAAGACACAGCTGTCTCGGTTCGAGGAATCGATCGAGATCGTGCAGCGCGCATGGGCCGGGGAGGAGATCGACTTCCACGGCAAGCACTTCGACATCACCGGCAGGATCACGCCGTTGCCGATCGACATCCAGCTGTGGCTCGGGGCGATGTCGGAGCCGGGGGTGCGGCGGGCGGCGCGCTTCGGGGCACGGTGGCCGACCGACCCGTTGCACAACATCGAGGTGATGAAGTACTGGGCCGACCTGTACCGGCAGGCCGGGGCCGAGTTCGGCACCAGCGATCGGCTCGGGGTGTGTCTGCTGCGCGACGGCTGGGTCGCCGATTCGCTGCAGGAGGTCGAGCAGACCTGGTGGCCGTGCATCCGCTCAGAGCACTGGTTCTACTTCGAGCAGGTGCCGCGCTGGGTCGCCGAACGCGAGCCGTTCCTGGAGGGGATCTCCAAGGAGGAGGACTTCAAGTTCGATCGCCATCGCATCGACCGGCTGATCGTCGGATCGCCCGACGATTGCATCGCTTCGATCCAGGCATTTCGCGACGCGATCGATCCGGACTACCTGATCATGTCTTTCCGCGTCGCCGCGGGCCCGAGCCTCGAGCAGGAGCTCGAGTGCATCCGCCGCTTCGGAGCCGACGTGATCCCCGCGTTCAGAGACTGAACGGGCAGCATCGGGCCGTGGCGGGCGGCGGAGACGTTCTCGTTCCTGCGTCATCTGCGCGTCACCGGCGAAGTGACGCGCGAGACGGTTCCCGACGGGACGTTTCGCCACCGGCTGGCTGCCTGAGTGCGCTCAGGCCGACGGCGGGCGCTCGCCCGGCGGCGGTGGCACGGCCGGCACGCGCCGATCGCGAACCCACGAGCTGTCCAGCGCGGTCACCGACGGGCAGCCGGCGAGGCCCATCGTCGCGCGCAGCTCCTCGGTCAGGATCGTCATCGCGCGGCGCGCCCCGGTCTCGCCGCCGGCGCCGAGCCCGTAGGCGAATGGGCGCCCGGCCAGGCACGCCCGCGCGCCGAGCGCGAGCGCCTTGAAGATGTCCGAGCCGCGCCGGATGCCGCTGTCGAGGAGCACCTCGGCGTCGGCGCCGACCGCGTCGACGATCGGCCCGAGCGCGCGGATCGAGGACACCGCGTGATCGAGCTGGCGGCCGCCGTGGTTGGAGACGATGATCGCGTCGAAGCCGAGCGAGACCGCGCGGCGGGCGTCGTCGGGGTGTAGCAGCCCCTTGATCGCGAGCGGCCCGTCCCAACGTTCGCGGAACCAGGTGATGTCGTCCCAGGTGGTGGCGGAATCGAACTGGCGGCCGATGTACTCGGTGATCGTCACGGGATCCTGCGCGCCGCCGCCGTGACCGCTGACGCTCGCCGTCGTCATCCGCGGGTAGCGGATGAACTGCGCCGACCAGCGCGGGCGTGCCAGCCCGCCGGCGAGCGTGCGCATCGTCATCCGGGGCGGGAACCCGAACCCGTTGCGACGGTCGCGGTCGCGGGCCGCCGGCCGGGGCACGTCGACGGTGAGCACGAGCACACGTTGGCCGACGGCGGCGGCGCGCTGCATCAGCTCCGCGACGAGCCCGCGGTCCTTCCACAGGTACATCTGCAGCCACGTCGCACCGGGCGCCCCGTGCGCGATCTCCTCGATCGAGTACGAGGCCATCGCCGCGAGCACGAACACCGAGCCGGCGTCGTGCACCGCGCGGGCGATCCCGAGCTCGCCGTCATGATGGACGAGCCCGTTGAGGCCCATCGGCGCCGACAGCAGCGGCACGGCGACCGGCTCGCCCAGCACCGTCGTCGATAGATCGACAGAGGAGACGTCGGCCAGCATCCGCGGGACGATCTCGAGCTCGGCGAGATCGGAGCGGTTGTGGCCGATCGTGACCTCGTCCTCGGCGCCACCGTCGACGAAGTCGAACATCACGCGCGGCACGCCTCGCCGAGCGGCCGCGCGCAGCTCGGCGATCGTCCCGCATCGCTGTACGCGCTGGTCGGACAGGCGCGCGCGCACCCGGGGTGCCGCCGACCGCGCGTCGGCCGCGAGCTGGCGCCCGAGGAAGGCGACGAACTCGTTCACCGCAGCACCCGCCGTAGGAACGCCTCGACGGCGGCCGCGAGCGCCACCGGCCGCTCGCGTGGAACGAAGTGCCCGCAACCGGGGAGCACGAACAGCTCGGCCCGCGGCAGCGTCTCGAACAGCGACAGCGCGGTCCGTAGCGGCTCGACGCGGTCACGGTCGCCGGAGACGACGAGCGTCGGCACGTCGATCCCCGCGAGCTCGGCCTCGGAGAGGTGATGCTCTGACCAGCTCGTCGCCATCGCGGCGCGCAACCGGCGCCAGTGCTCGGGATCGGTCGCGTGCTCGTGGCGCAGCGCGATCAGCTCCTGCGGCCACGGGCCCGAGACGATCCGCGGCACCTGCTCGGGATCGCCGCGGACCGAGCCCGCGATCGAGACGAACGCGCGTGTCAGGTCGGGTCGGCGGGCCAGCAGCGCCAGCATCGCGGTCGCGCCGATCGAGAAGGCGACGATCGCGTCGCAGCCGCCTGCAGCTTCCAGCAGCACCTCCGTATCGTCGCCGATCTGCCGCAGGCCCAGCAGCGCGGACGGATCGTCGGATTGGCCGTGCCCGCGCAGGTCGCAGATCAGCAGCCGGTGGTTGCGGCGCAACGGCTCGCGAACGTACTCCCAGTCGTGAGCGCCCGTCCCGGTGCCGCCATGGACCAGCAGCACCCGCGGTCCCTGGCCTTCCTGCATCCAGAACAGGGTCGCGCCGCCGGCTGCGGAGACCGTCCGGGCCCGGGCCTGCGGTGAGGGGTTAACGGACATCACCGACGAGGGGCGGTGGAGGCGGTCAGGAAGCCACCCATCCGGCGTCCACCGGGAATACCTGGCCGGTGATCATCCGAGCGTCGTCGCTGGCGAGGAACAGGACCATCTTGGAGATGTCATCGACGGTCACGTGCCCTCGCTCGCCCTTGAACATGTTGTTGGCGTTGAACTCGGCGTAGGCGTCGTCGGCATCACGGCCCAGCTGATCCGCCAGTCCGGTGATCATGCCGCTGAGGATGGTCCCGGGGGCGACCCCGTTGACGTTGATCTCCCATTCCGCGAGCTCGTTCGCCCAGCTCTTGGTCGCGAGGACGACCGCGCCCTTGGAGGCCGCATAGTGCGACACATACGGAAGCGCCTTCAGGCCGCCCGCCGACGATGTGTTGATCACCTTGCCGTATCGCTGTTCCTTCATGATCGGTGCGATGTGGCGCATCGTGTTGAACACGCCCTTGACGTTGACGTCGATCACCACGTCGAGGCTCCGGTCCGTGATCGCGTCCACTCCCTCGACGATGCAGACGCCCGCGTTGTTGCAGAGGATGTCGATACGGCCGAAGCGTTCCTTGGCCTGGGCGACCGCGGCCTCGATCTGCTCCGAAGAACGCACGTCGGCCTGGATCGCCAATCCCTCCGAGCCGGCTTGAACGACCGCGGCCACGGTGGCGTCGAGTTCCTCTCGCGTGCCGAGCGGGTAAATCGGCTCGATGTCCTCGCAGATGTCGAGGGCTACGATCTTGGCCCCGGCGCGCGCCAGGTATCGGGCATGCGATGCGCCCTGTCCATGAGATGCGCCGGTGATGAACGCGACCCGGTTCTCGAGCAACATGGGTTCTCCTTGTGTGTGTTTGTGCAAGTGGTTGTGTGAGCTGACCGACGGCCCTCATCGATCGATGCCGAGGAGCAGCACGTTGTAGTACTGCGCGCCCGAGCCGGCACCCGCCGCGAGCGCGATCTCCGCACCGGGGACCCGGCGCTCGCCCGCATCGCCGCGCAGCTGGCGCACGGATTCGATGATCTTCAACGTCGGCGCTCCCCAGCCGATGTGGCTGAACGACATCGCGCCACCGTCGGTGCACGTCGGCAGTGCCCCGTCTAACCCGAGTCCCCGCTCGGAGGCGAAGTCGGCGCCCTCTCCCTCGCCGCAGAACCCGAGCGCCTCGAACTGGCGCAGCACTTCATAGGAGTTGACGTCGTAGGCCTGGAACATCGACGTCGGATCGGTCGACGCCCGCCATCCCGAACGCGCGCTGGGCGGCGTCGGCGCCGATCGACCACACCTCCTCATAGCGGGGTGGATCGACGTATTGCTGGCGCATCCATTCGCAGCCGCCGCCGAGAACGACCACCGGCGGGCGGGCGCCGGCGCGGGCGCGCTCGAGCGTCGTGACGACGAGCGCCGCCGCCCCCTCGTTGGCGAGACACAGCTCGAGCAGCGTGAACGGATCGACGATCGCGGGCGCGTCGAGCACGTCGTCGGCGGAGTAGGGCCCTCGCCCGTACATGACCGCGTCGGGATTGATGGCGCCGATGTTGCGGATGGTCGCCGCAGCGTGGGCCATCGCCTCTCTCGCGTGTGGGAAACGATGCAGATACCGCTGAGCGACGAGCGCGAACTGTGCCGCGGTGAACGATCCGAACGGCTCCATGAACTCGTTCGCCGGCCTCGTGTAGTCGGCCACACGACCGTCTTCGGCGCCCATCACCCCCGCCTGGCCGCCCGTGATCAGCACGGTATGGCAGTAACCGGCCGCGATCGCGGCCGCCGCGTCGAGCACGGCCGGAACGCCCTGCGGGTAGCTGTCGCCGATCCATCGGACATGGATCCCGAGCAGACCGGCCCAGTCCGCCGAGCCGGGCTCGAACACGGTGCCGCCGGGCCCCGGCCAGCGAGCGGCGATCCCGTCGATGTCGTCCTTGTCGATGCCGGCATCGTCGAGCGCCGCCTTGGCTGCCTCCAGTGCGGCCGCGAGCGAGGACGTCTCCAGACGCCGCGCCTGTCGGGTCATCCCGATCCCCGCGATCGCCACCCCGCAGCGGCCGCGACCGCCGGCGCTCATACGCGGCGAGCCCCCACCCAGCTTCGGTCGCGGAGCGATCGCTTGGCGATCTTTCCCACGGCGTTCTTGGGCAGCGACTCCATGATCTCGATGCTCTCGGGGATCTTGATGCTCGGAAGGCCCTCCGAGCGGCACCAGGACGTGAGCTCCTCGCCGGTGGGCGCGCTCCCCTCCTTCAACGCCACGAAGCCGCGCACGGCCTCACCCCACTCCGCGTCGGGCGCCCCGACGACCGCTGCCTCGAGCACGGCCGGATGGCGATAGAGCACGGTCTCGATCTCGGAGGGCAGGATGTTGAAGCCACCCCGGATGATCAGATCCTTCTTACGGTCGACGATGTAGAGGAACCCGTCGGCCGACAGCTCCGCGATGTCGCCCGAGTGCATCCAGCCGTCGATCAGCGACTCTCGGGTCTGCTCGTCGTCGCGGTAGTAGCCCTTCATGACATACGCGGAGGCGAAGATCACCTCGCCACGCTCTCCGACCGCCACGTCGCGCCCTTCGTCGTCCACGACGCGGACGTCGACGGCATACGAGGGCCGTCCGGCGGAGGACAGCAGCTGCGACTCGCCGGCCAGCGCGCGAGCGTGGTCGTTCTTGCGCAGCATCGTCCCGATCGACGCGATCTCGGCCATCCCGTAGAGCTGGATGAAGATCGGCCCGAAGGCCGACACCAGATCACGAACCCGGTCGGGCGGGATCGGCGACGAGCCATAGCCGATCGTCTCGAGCGTCGGCATCGAGCTGCGATCGAGGCCCGCCTCCAGGACACGGAACAGCATCGTCGGGACGAGGAAGGTGTGCGTCGCGCGCGTCTGGCGCACCTCGGCCGCGAACCGGACGGGGTCGAACCCGCGTGTGTCACTGAAGCCGATCGCGCCGCCCACGAGCAGCAGCGGCACGAGTGTGATCTGCAGGCTGGAGTTGTGCGGGATCGCCATCAGCCACCGCGACGACGCGCTCAACTCATACTCCAGCGCCGCAACCGTGCCGTGCTGCATGACCGCGTTGACATCGAACCGGACGCCCTTCGGACGTCCCGTCGTTCCGCTCGTGTAGACGATGCAGAAGTCGTCGGCCGGCCGGACCTCGTGCACCACCGGCGGGACCTCGGTCGATGCGGCGGCCAGCAGCCCCTCGTAGTGTCCGGGGTCATCGTCGTCGACGTCGATCACGGGAATCCCGAACTGCTTACCGAGCCGATCGCCGCGCTCGCGCTGCTCGGCCTCGGTGATCAGCAGCCGCGGGCCCGCGTTCTCGAAGATCGCGTCGTACTCCGGGTCGCCGAGACGGAAGTTCAGCCCGCAATACGTGACTCCCGCCTTCGCGCAGCCACCGAGGACCTCCACGACGGCCGGACGGTTGTGGACGAGCAGCGCCACCCGATCGCCACGTTCGAGCCCGAAGTGATCGATCAACACGTTCGCCAGGCGGTTGGCGCGCTCCTCGAGCTCGGCGTACGAGAGCTCCTGCTCGCCGGCGAAGACCGCCGTGGCGCCGGGATCGCGCCGAGCACTGGTGGTTATGGCGACACCGAGATTCACGTCACATCCCCGGATCGCTGCCGGGATCCACGGCAAACACGGGGATGACCCTGCCGTCGGCCCCCGTGCGCCACCCGACGCGGACCGGAGTGCCGATCGCCAATGGCGCCAGTGGGTCCCCGTCGACGGTGGCCAACATCGACCATCCCTCCTCCAGGTCGACGATCGCCAACCGATACGGCGCGGTCACGCCGGGGTACGGTGCCCGATGCACGACGGTTGCTGAGTAGATCGTGCCGCGACCCGAGCTCGGCTCGTAAACCCATTCCTCCGACAGGCACCGCGGGCACGCGATCTGGGGCGAGAAGAAGTTCTTTCCACACGCGGCGCAGACGGGCCGCACGAGGGTCCTGTGCGCAGCAGCGTCCCAGAAGCCGGCCGTCAGCGGCGATCCGCCGGTTCCGCGGTGTGCCCGCGTGGCCTCGGTCATCCTTCCCCGCCCACCAGCAGCAGATGGGCAACCTCGCGGACCGACATGCCGACCTCGACGCCGCGGACGCGGGCGGGCTTGTTGCATGCGCTGATCGTGCCCTCCGCATACCCGCGGAATGCGTCGCCGATCGGCGCCGAGTTGCCGTCGATCGTCGCGCCGGCGAGGCCGTGCTCCTCGGTCGTCTTCAGCCCGGTGATGCCCGATCGGTTCTTGGACATGCCGCCGTCGTGACAGATGAACCCCCACGGGTTCGCCTCCAGCAGGAAGCTCGCCCCACTGCGACCGGTGTGGCCCGCGGTGACGGGCACGCTGGTCCCCTCGTCCTCCGGGTACGCCCACACGATCGAATCCGTGACGACCGTGCGGCGACCGCTCGGGTGCGTCTCCACCACCTCCCGGCGAACCTTGTTGCCGACCTCGACATCCGTCGGGGCCACGTCGCAGAGGATGGCCGCGGCCTCCCGCACCGACATCCCGGCGCGCAGTCCGCACATCTCGGCCGGGTAGTTGAGCCGGGAGAGCACGCCCGACTCATAGAGGTCGCGGCCGTTGCCCATCTCGGCGCTCATGCCGTCGGCGGTCGCCGCGGGAATCCCGAGCGCCTCCAGATACCAGAGGCCGGCGACGCCGGCGCCCTCCTTGCCGATGCAGGCATCGTGACCGATCACCGCACGTGGCCGATGCATCGCCACCATCCGCGCCGGGAGCACACCGATGTAGGACGCCGGGACGACCACGTCACGAGCTGTATTGCGCTCGTCGACCCAGCGCGCCGAGTCCATGATCACCACTCGGCAGTCGTTGCGCTCGTCGACGACCTCCTGGGGATGCTCGTTCTCACGCTCGAGCAGGGTCTGGCTCACGGCGCCTCCTTGGTGGCTGTTCGGGCCCGACCGCGACCGTCATCGGCGCGCTGGCGTGCGAGGCGGGGCGGAGCGCAGCGGCGTCGGACTCATAGGCGGTCCCCGTAGAGCTTGCGAGGGTTGTCGACGCAAATCTTTTGGATCAGGTCCTCCGGCAACTCGCTGAGCGCGCGCTGAGGATCGTCGTAATCCCAGTGCGGATAGTCCGAGCTGAAGATGAGTGTCTCCTCTGCGTAGACCATCTCCATCAGAGTGAGGAGATGCTCCTTGCGATGTGGTTCGACCATCGGCTGGGTGGTGAACCGGATGTGGGCGCGGAGGTACTCGCTCGGCCGGCGCTTGACCCACGGGATCTCGGGGCGAAGGCCCTGCCAGTCTCGATCGAGCTTCCACATCGTCTCGGCCGCCCACGCAAATCCGCCTTCGGCGACGACGATCGTCAACTCCGGGAATCGCTCGAACACCCCGTGACACAAGAGGCTGAGCACGTTCGATTGGTGGATCTGGGAGAGGGCCGTGTGCCACTCGACGTAGTAGGTCGGCGTGCCCGCCATCCGCGGGCCGGTGGCGAACACGTTCTCGGTGCCGCTCGGGTGTGTCACGATCGGGAGCGAGTGGCGTTGAGCCGCTTCGTAGATCGGGTAGTAGTGCGCCTCTCCCATCAGGATGTGATGCAGGGGCATGAAGATCGCCACGACGCCGGGCCAGTCGGCGACACGATCGATCTCGGCAACCGCGGCCTCGGGATGCTGGGGTGCCACCACCAGCGCGCCCCGGAAGCGCGAGTCGCTCTCCAGCCACCGCTCGCGCATCCACTCGTTGTAGGCCGAGCTGACCGTTGCCGCCACCTCGGGATCGGGAAAGGACCCGATCCCGAGCAGATGCCCGGCGACGAGCACCGCTCGGTCGATGTGGTTCTCGTCCAGAAGCTGACGCGCGACGAACCGCGGATCGGTCCCGGGAGCCATGCTCCCATCCGACGCATCCTGTCGGTAGCCTCCGATGACGTTGACGTAGAGGTAGTCCAGCGGGAGCACGAACGACGCTGCGGCAAACCGCGACGACCACCCCGCGCCGCCGCCGATCCCGAGCTTCTCCTGCCAGGTCGGTGACATGTAGTCGGTCAGGTCACGCAACCCATTGGTGAAGTTCGGATGGACGTCCGAATCGACGATGCCGGTCAGCGTGGAGCGGTCGCGCGATGCTCCGGGTGCGCTCTGTGTGACCATGATCTGCTCTCCTCATTCATGGGAACGTGGACGTCCGGGACCCGCGGTGTCGCTCTACTGGTCGGCGTAGCTCCCGCTCAGGAGGATCTGCTTGATCTCGGTGAACTCGAGGATCCCCTCGGCACCGCATTCACGACCCCACCCCGACTGCTTCATCCCTCCGAACGGCTCGCAGAGGCTGACGCCGGCCAGGTTGATCGCCACGCCACCCGCTCGGATTCGCCGAGCGACCGCGAGCGCCGCATCGGGGTCCGCGGAGTAGACGGACGCCGCGAGGCCGAACTTGGTGTCGTTGGCGATCCTGATCGCGTCCTCGACATCGTCGTACGGAATCACGCACGTGATCGGGCCGAAGATCTCCTCCTGCGCCACCCGCATCGAGTTGTCCACGTCGCGTAGGAGCGTCGGCGCGAAGTAGTAGCCGCGATCGAGGTGCTCCGGGCGCCCGCCGCCGGCGACCACGGTGGCCCCCTCCTCCTGCGCGATCGCCACGTAATGCTCGCACCGCTCCATCGCGCGCTTGACGGCGAGTGGGCCGCGTTGTGTCTCGGGATCGAACGGGTCGCCGACCTTGATGTTCCGGTACGCCTCGCCCATCTTCTCCACGAACTCGTCGTAGCGGTCGCGCGAGACGAGGACCCGCGAGAGGGCAACGCAGACCTGGCCGTTGAACCCGCATGCCCCGTCGACGAGGGTCGCCAGCACCTGATCGATGTCGGCGTCGTCGAGGACGATCGCGGGCGACTTGCCGCCGAGCTCCAAAGCGGTCCGGGCGAGCCGGTCCGCGGTCCGTCGCACGACGTCCTTGGCGATCTCGGTTCCCGCGGTGATGTGCACCATATCGATGCCCTCGTGGCCGACGAGGTGCTTCGTCGTCTCCACGCCGGCCGCCAGGATGCTGATCACACCCTCGGGGAATCCGGCCGTCTGCACCGCATCGGCGATGAGCCGGGAGGTCAGCGGCGATTCCGGCGCCATCTTGATCACGAACGTGCAGCCCGCCAGCAGCCCTGGGATGACCTTCATCCCCATGAGCACGACGGGGCCGTTGTAGGTGAGGATCCCAAGGACGGTGCCGATCGGCTCGCGAACGATCAGGGCCTCGCCCATGATCGACGTGCGCTGCTCCTCCATCTCCAGTTGCGCCGCCTGCGCCAGCGCGTAGCGCCAGACCATCGACCCGGCGCCGCTGTTGATCATGTCCCCGTGCGCCTTCGGCGCCCCGGCCTCGAATGTCCACGCGCGGTTCAGGTCGTCAAGTCGTGCCTCGAGCGCGTCAGCGAACCGCGTGCACACCTCGATGCGCTCGGCCATCGTCATCCGCGGCCATGGGCCCTCGTCGAACGCCTTGCGGGCCGCCGCGACCGCACGGTCGGCGTCCTCGGGCGCCGGATCGGCGACCTCGGCGATCGTCTCCTCCGTGGAGGGCATGATCACGTCGACCATCTGATTCGTGGCCGGCTCAACCCACTTGCCACCGATGAACAGCTTGTTGAGCCCGGGCACATCGACGTCCAGGGCCCGCGTCGTCTGAGTCGACAAGTCTCTCCCTCCAGGACTCGCGGTCACAGCATGCCGCGGCGATCTCCGCCGCGGCGCGAATTTATGATCATTATGCGCCTAGCTTGTGCCGGGGTCAAGATGACGCCGGCGACGCGTCGCCGCCGGACCAACCGAATTGGTCCGCGCCGGACGGCCCGACGGCCCCCGGTCGGCGACGACCGCGTCCGGCCGGGTGACGCGGAGCTCGTGCTTGAGCACCTTCTCGGTGGGCGTCTTGGGCAGCGCGTCGTAGATCTCGAGATAGCGCGGCACCGCGAAGTAGGGCAGCCGCGCGTCGCACCACTCCCAGAAGGACTCGTGGTCGATGCCCATGCCGTCGGCCAGCACCAGGCACGCCTTGATCTCGTCCTCGCCGCCCTCCTCGTCGGCGTCGACGGCGACGACCGCCGCCTCGACGACGGCCTCGTGGGTGCCGAGCACGTGCTCGACGTCGGCCGATGCCACGTTCTCGCCGCGGCGCCGGATCCGGTCGGCGAGGCGGTCGACGAACACGAGGTTCCCGCGCTCGTCGAAACGCCCGGCGTCGCCCGTGTGGAACCACAGGTTCCGGTAGGCCTCGACGGTTCGTTCGGGCATGCCGAAGTAACCGTGCGCGACCGTCCACGGCAGCACCGTCCTGACCGTGATCTCTCCGACCTCGCCGTCGGGCACGGGCTCATCGTCGCCGTCGACGATCCGCACGTCGTAGAAGTCGGTGTCGATCGGCCCGGAGGAGATGTCGTCGGACCGATCGACGACGCGCCGCGCGACCATGCCGACCTCGGTGGTGCCATAGGAGGTGACGATCCGCTGCACCCCGAAGCGGTCACGGAACCGCCGTGACAGCTCCGGCAGGCACGGGACCATCCACACCGAGCGCAGGTTGTGGTCGGTGTCGTGGTCGGTCGGCGGTTGGCGCAGGACGAAGTCGACCATCACCCCTAGCATCGAGGAGTGGGTCGCGCCCGACGCGCGCAGCCGATCGAGCCACCGACTGGCGGAGAACCGCTCCTCGATCCGCGCGTGGGCGCCGACGATCATGCAGCCGTAGACCGTCATGTGCGCGTTGATGTGGAACAGCGGCAGCTCGGAGATGTAGCTCGACGCGCCGTCCATGTCGAGCAGCTCGAGGTTGCGCTCGTTGAGCAGGTGGCCATGAGCGTAGGGGACGAGCGCGCCCTTGGAGCGGCCGGTGGTGCCGGAGGTGAACAGCACCGCGTAGGTGTCGGCCGGCGTGACGGCGACCTCGGGTGGCGCCTCGGCGAGCGGCACCGAGGCGATTGGCCGCGACGGCCAGCGACCGGTCGTGACGCTCGGCTCGCTTCCGGGCTCGTCGGGCACCACGATCAGCTCGCGCAGGCGGCCGATGTTCTCGCCGCACGCCACGAGCGTGTCCACGAAGCGCTCCTCCAGCACCATGATCTCCGCCTGCGCGGTGTTGATCAGGTGCTCGAGGAAGTCACCTCGGTAGTCGGTGTTGATCGGCGCGTGAAACGCACCGAGCTTGTTGAGCGCGAACCACGTGATCACGAACTCGAGCCGGTTGCCCATCATCACCATCACCCGGTCGCCGCGAGTGACGCCGATCGCCGCCAGCCCGGCCGCCATGCGATCGCTGCGCTCGTCGATCTCCGCGTAGCTCGCGGTCGCTTCGTTGCAGGCGAACGACAAAAACGGCTTGTCGCCCAGCTCGCGAGCGCGCTCGCGCAGCAGCTCGGGCAGGACCCAGCGGGAGCGATCTTCGACGACGAGTCTCATCTCGGCAGCGCGCCAGCCGGACGCGTCAATCGCCGCCGGCGGCGATCGGCTCGCGCTGCTGGCGACCCGGGTGACCGGGGTACCACTCGCGCGGGATGTCGGGCCGGTTCGGAACCGCGTCCAAGCCGCGCAGGAGGTGCTCGGTGATCTGCCAGCGACCGTCGATGCGCGCCAGCTTGTCGACCATCCGTGCCCACAGATGCCATGGCTCGCCGGTGTTGCGCATCCGGTGGTAGGCGTACACGTAGGCGGTGACGTCGGCGGTGTCGCCGTCCAGCGTGGTCATCACGTTGCCAAGGTGATGGGAGGTGCGCTCGTACTGGTCGAGCACGCGCCCGAGCGAGCGCGCGAATCGCTCGCGACCGGTCTTCGTCTTCCCGATCATGATCTCGAACGCGACATCCTGCGCAAAGCACATCGACGCGCCCTCCGGATCGTTGGCGTCGACGCGGTCGAAATACGTCACGAACACCTGCTCGATCGCGCGGTAGTCCAGCAGTTCCTGCAGCGCGCTGTCAGCCATGGCGATGGTCTCCTGTTCCCTCGACGGCGTCGGCGCACTGTATCTCATTCTGACCAAATGTTTGGTAGATTCCACGGCGCGGCGCCTCCCCGCGAAGGCCCGCCTTCCTCACATGTCAGCGGCCCAGGAGGCGATCGACACGCTGCTTACCGGGTGGTGTGAGCGGTCGTGAGCGAGGCACGGTGGTTCGAGCGCTCGATGGACGTCCCGCCCGACGAGGGCGGAGGTCTGGGCGCCGCCCGGCGGGTCGTGGTCGTCGGCGCCGGCGGCCTCGGGACGGTCTACGGAGCTGCCCTGGCGCGCTCGGGCGCCGACGTCCAGCTGCTGGCCCGCCGCGCACACGCCGAGGCGATCCAGCGAACCGGTTGCGTCGAGGTGCGCCAGCCGGAGGCACGATTCACGGTCGCGCTCCGGGCCCAATGGCGCCCGGAGCGGATCGAGCCCGCCGACACGGTCGTGCTCATGACAAAGTCCCACGACACCGTGCGGGCGCTCGCGGGCCTGGAGCACATCGCGCCCGAAGTGCAGGTCGCCGTGTCCTTCCAGAACGGGGTCGAGAAGGACCGCCTGCTCGCGCAGTGGTGCGGCGCCGACCGCGTGATCGGCGCGATGAGCATGGTCGGCGGCACGCTCGATGCGCCCGGCCGGGTGAGCCACACGCTGCTGGGCACGAGCTATCTCGGGGAGCTTCCCCGTGGGCTCACCCCGCGCGTTCGCGCGCTGGGTGCCGATCTGCAGGCCGGCGGCATGCCCGTCGGTTGCAGCGAGCGGATCCGTGCGATCGAGTGGTCAAAGCTCGTGCACGCCGGCCCGTCGATGACGATCACGGCGCTCCCGCGGCTGCCCTTCCATCAGGCCCTGCAGGACCCGGGGATGGCCGATCTCTACGTCCGGCTGCTGCGCGAGGGCGCGGCGGTGGCCGCCGGCGATCCCGATGCCGTGCCTCTGGAGGACCTGCCCGGCATGTTTCCCGTCCACAAGCTGTCGACGATCGAGCGGGGGGAGGCGGTCGAGATCGTGCGGGGGTTCGGCCGTCGCATGCAGGAGGCCGGATCGACCAACGTCATCACCTCGATGCTGCGCGACCTGCAGAACGGCCGCCGCCTGGAGCTCGATGCCGTGCACGGGTTCCTGGTCGACGAGGCGCAGCGTCTCGGTCTCGACGTCCTCTACAGCCGCGCGTGCCTGGAGCTGCTGCAGGCGCTCGACCCGCATGCGCTGAAGGCGACCGCGTGAGCGCGGGCGCCGGTATTGGGGCTCGCGGCCCAGCGTCAAGCGTTCGGATGAAGGCCCTCGGCGCCGGCCGCCCAGGCGGCGATGCCGGCCGCCGGGATCGCGCACACCACGGCCTCCACCAGCTGCTCGTCGGTCGCTCCGGCCTTGCGCGCCGTCGCCGCGTGAATCGAGATGAAGCCGGTCTGCAGCTGCGCGGCGTTGACGCCGACGAGCAGCATCTCGGACCACTGGGTGGCGCTCGGGTCGGCCGCCAGCACGCCGTGATGCATGCGCTGGTAGCCGGCGAACACCTCGGGCACGTAGCGCTGCATGATCGCCATCCGCGCGGGCAGCGCGTCGACGCCGAGGTAGTGCAGGAAGTAGGCCTCGGCCCCGAGCTCGGATCGCGGCCGGGGCGTCTGTGCGGGCTCGAGGCCGCCGGCGAGATCGACGAACCGCTGCGTGTGCGCCTCGCCGCGGCCGAGCAGCAGGGCGACGCCGGCGATCCCGATCTCACGTTCCGACAGGCCGAGCGCGCGTCCCCGGGCGAGCTCGCGCCCGGCCAGCTCGACGTGGCCGAGCACCGACGCGCAGACCGCGCACACCAGCGCCTTGAAGGAGGCCGGAAGCGCGCCGTCAGCTTCGATCGACGCGCGAACCTGCGCGTAGCCCGCCGCCACCTCGGGCGCGATCCCGCCCACCTGCTCTGCGAAGTTCGTGTCCGCGCTCATATCGGGAATCTACCGGATGGTTGGTTGATCGGTCTCGCCTGCCGGGTCGTTCCCGACATGGCGCGCCGGTGCGCCACCCGTTTCCCGGAAGGATCGTCGTGAACATCGCGATCGTCGGCGCCGGAGCGATCGGGTGCGCGTTCGGCCAGGCGCTCGCGGGCGACCACGATCTCGTCCTGATCGACGTCTGGGCCGAGCACGTCGCCGCGATCGCCGACCGCGGGCTGATCGTCGACGGGCCCGACGGGGCGCGGACCGTGGACGTGGCCGCGTCCACCGAGGTGGGGGCCGCGGCCGACGCCGAGGTGATCCTGATCGTCGTCAAGTCGTTCTCATCGGAGGCGGCGGCACGGGCGCTTTCTCCGGTCATGCGTCACGACGCGATCGTGGTCACGGTCCAGAACGGCATCGGCAACGACGCGCGCCTGGCGGCCGTCCTCGGCGCTGCGCCGATCGTGCAGGGCTCGACCACGGTCGGCGCCGAGATCCAGGGTCCGGGGCACGTCCGTCTCGCTGCCGGCACCGCGCACGGCGAGTCGAGGACCGCGCTGGGGCGACCGGCCGACGTTGCCTCGGCGGCGGTGTGCCAGCGGTTCGCGGCGGCACTGCAGGCGGCCGGGCTGCCCGCCTCCGTTATCGACGACGTGCGCGAGGCCGTGTGGCGCAAGGCGGTTTTCGCGGCCGCGATCGGACCGCTGTGCGCGACGATCGACGGGACCGTCGCCGACGCGATGGCGCGCCCGACCGCGCGGGGGCTGCTGCGCCGCGCGTTCGCGGAGATCGTCGCCGTCGCCCGCGCCGAGGGGATCGCCTTCGACCTGGACGAGGTCTGGGAGCAGGCGGGCGCGACCTACCGGTCGATCGGGGCGCACGCGCCGTCGCTCGCCGTCGACGTCGCGCGCGGGCGACCGACCGAGATCGACGCCCAGCTCGGCGAGATCCGGCGGCGCGGGGCCGCGGCCGGCATCCCCACCCCGGTGTGCGACGTGCTGGCGGCCCTGATCGAGGCGCGAACCGCCGCCGCGGACATCGATTAGGCTTCATCGAACCAAACGTTTGATTGGTTGAACGGCGATGCGACGCACGATCTTCGACGACGTCCACGATCAGTTTCGCGAGTCGGTGCGGACCTTCCTGCGCCGCGAGGCGGTGCCCTACGCGCAGGAGTGGGAGCAGGCGGGGATCGTGGACCGCGGGTTCTGGCGCAAGGCGGCGGCCGCCGGCTTCGTGGGCTTCGAGGCGCCGGAGCGGTGGGGCGGGCTCGGGATCGACGACTTCCGTTTCAACGCGATCCTCGGCGAGGAGGTCGAGTATCAGGCGGTGGTGACCGACAACTTCGCGCTGGAGAACGACATCGTCTGCCCGTACCTGCTCGAGCTCACCGACGACCGGCAGAAGGACCGCTGGCTGCGGGCGTTCACGGCCGGCGAGCTCGTCGTCGCGCTCGCCATGAGCGAGCCCGGGGCCGGCTCGGATCTGCAGGCGATCGCCACGAGCGCGCGGCGCGACGGCGACGACTGGGTGCTGAACGGCTCGAAGACGTTCGTGACCAGCGGCATCCAGGCTGACCTCGTGATCGTCGCCGCCCGCACCGCCGAGGGCAGCGCGCGTGGCGCGTTCAGCCTGTTCTGCGTCGAGGCCGGGACTCCGGGCTTCGCGCGCGGGCGCAAGCTTGCGAAGGTCGGCCGCCGTGCGCAGGACACGGCCGAGCTGTACTTCGAGGACGTCGCCGTGCCGGCCGCGAACCTGCTCGGCGAGGCGGGCAGAGGGTTTCCATACATGATGCGCAACCTGCCGCGGGAGCGGCTCTCGATCGCGGTCTCGGCGGTCGCGGCGGCCGAGCACGCGCTGTCGCTGACATTGGACTACGTGCGCGAGCGCCGCGCCTTCGGCCGCCCGATCGGCAGCTTTCAGGCTAACCGCTTCGCGCTCGCCGAGCTGAGCACCGAGGTGTCCGCCGCCCGTGCCTACATCGACCGTTGCATCGAGGCGCTCGGCGAGGACGACCTGACCGACGCCGAGGCCGCCGGGGCCAAGGCGTGGACCACCGATTTGCAGTTCGAGGTGCTCGACCGCTGCCTGCAGCTGCACGGCGGCTACGGCTACATGGACGAGTACCCGATCTCGCGCCTGTGGCGCGACGCGCGCGTGCAGCGCATCTACGGTGGCACCAACGAGGTGATGAAGGAGATCGTCGGCCGCTCCCTCGGGCTCTGACGCCGACCCCACTACAGGAGACACGATGCCCAGCAACGCCGTAGCCCACATCTGCTTCCTGGTCGAGGACCTCGACCGGGCGATCGAGGACTGGACGAAGATCCTGAGCGTGCTCGACCCCGATCAGCTGGCCGAGCCGATCGTCAAGTACGAGCAGTTCGAGGCCGGGGGCGACACGATGCGCTGGGCGACGTTCGTCTCCCACGCCGGCCCGGAGATCCAGCTCATGCAGCCCGGTCCCGACACGCCGCTCGGCCACCGGCTGGCCAAGCGCGGCGAGCACGTCCATCACGTCTGCTTCACCACGCCCGACGTCCCCGGGACGATGCAACGGCTGCGCGAGGCGGGAGTCGAGCTCAACAGCGACGAGGTCTTCCAGGACCCGACGATGCCCTGGCAGGAGTGGAGCTGGGTACCGCCGAAGGCGACCCACGGGACGCTGGTCGAGGTCGCGCGGCCGTACCGCGCGGTCGACGGCAAATGGGAATCGGGAGTCGACTGACGTGCTCGGCTATGAGGTAACCGGTCCGATCGCGTGGGCGACGATCGACCGCCCCGACAAGCTCAACGCCATGACTCGCGCGTTCTGGGGCGAGCTGACCGAGCTGCTGGCGCGCGCGGAGGCCGATGATGCGGTGCGCGTGCTGATCTTCCGGGGCGCCGGGCGCTGCTTCTCGGTCGGCGGCGACATCGCCGGCTTCGGCGAGCTGCGCGACACGCTCGATCGCCGCCGCTACGTCGAGGAGGCGCTCGGCGCGCTGCGCGCGGTCGAGGCGTTCGCGAAGCCGACGATCGCGGCGGTGCACGGGCACGCGCTCGGCGGCGGCTGCGAGCTGACGATCGTCTGCGACATCGTCGTCGCCGACGCGACCGCCAGGTTCGGCACGCCGGAGTCGGCCGTCGGCCTCGTCCCCGGGCTGGGGATCGTCCGCGGCCTCGCCCAGCTCAACCTGCACTGGATCAAGTACATGGTGATGACCGGCGAGACGCTCGACGCCGACGAGGCCCGGCTCGCCGGCCTCGTCAACCGGGTCACCGAGCCGGGCGGGCATGAGACCGAAGCCCGTCGGCTCGGCGAGCTGATCGCGCGGCGTGCCCCGCTCGCGCTGGCGGTCGGCAAGCGGGCGCTGCACCGCCACGCCGACGAGGGCTACGGCCACGGGATCGAGGCGATCACGCTGCTGCAGTCAAGCGCGGACGTGCAGGAGGGCATCGCTGCCTTCCGCGAGGGCCGCGAACCGCGATTCGAGGGACGGTGAGCGATGGGCACCCCGAGCGATGATGCGGACGCCGTCACGCCGCTGCAGGACCTCGAGCGGCGCCGGGCCGCGGCGCTCGCGATGGGCGGGCCCGAGCGGATCGCGCGCCACCACGCGTCGGGCCGGCTGACCGCGCGCGAGCGGATCGAGCTGCTCGTCGACGCGGGCTCCTGGACCGAGCTGGGGCTGCTGGCCGAGCCCGAGCTGCGCCGTCCCGAGCTCGCCGCCGCCGACGCCGTCGTCACCGGCTTTGCCCGGGTCGGTGGGCGCAAGGTGGCGATCATCGCCGTCGACGCGACCGTCCTGGCCGGCACCACCTCGCCGATCAACATGCGCAAGCAGAACCGCATCGCCGAGTGGGCCGGGCGCCGCGGCCTGCCGCTGATCTGCCTGGCCGACAACGACGGCGGGCGGCTCCCCGACATCCTCGGCTGGCGCTTCTCGACCGTCGCCTTCGACTTCTCGACGTTCTTGCAGTCGCCGTCGGGCTGGCCGCAGATCCCGCGCGTGACGGCCGTGCTCGGCGCGAGTTTCGGGGACTCGTCGCTGCATTCCGCGATGGGTCACTTCGTCGTGATGAAGCGCGACGCCGCGATCGCGCTGTCGGGACCGCCGGTGATCAAGGGTGCGATCGGCGAGGACGTGAGCGCCGAGGAGCTCGGTGGGCCCGCGGTGGCCGAGGAGGCGACCGGCATCGCCCACATGACCGTCGACACCGAGCAGGAGGCGATCGACGCCCTGCGCAGCTTCCTCTCCTACCTGCCGGACTCGGCCGCGCTGCCGGCGCCGGATGCGCCCTCGGTCCCACCGGCGCGTGATCCCGAGCAGCTGCTCGATCTCGTGCCGTCACAGCCACGCCGCGGCTACGACATGCGCAAGGTGCTGGAGGCGATCGTCGACGCCGATTCGCTGCTCCACTGGGGCGATCGGTACGGGCGCAGCGTGATCTGCGCGCTGGCGCGCGTGGACGGCCATGCGGTCGGGGTGATCGCCAGCCAGCCGATGCAGCGCGCCGGCGTGATGGACGTCCCGGCACTGACCAAGGAGGTCGCGTTCGCGGACCTCTGCGACACGTTCAACCTGCCGATCGTGTTCCTCCAGGACGTGCCCGGGTTGATGATCGGCACCGAGGCCGAGCGGGGCGGCATCCTGCGCGGCTACGAGCGGGTCGTCGTCCGCCTTGCCCGGGCGCAGGTCCCGAAGATCGCGACGATCGTCCGCAAGGCCTACGGCGGCGGTCACATCGCGCTCGGCGGTCGTCCCGTCAAGCCCGACCTGCTGCTCGCCTGGCCGGGCGCGGAGCTCGGCTTCATGGCGCCCGAGACGGGCGTGCGAACGGTCCATCGGCACCGCCTCGACGCGGTCCTGGAGACCGATGGGGTCGAGGCGCGCGACGCACTTGCCGCCTCGCTGCAGGCCGAGTGGGCGACCGAATCCGAGCCGTGGGAGGCCGCCCGCAACGTCGTCCTCGACGACGTCATCGACCCGCGCCGCACGCGCGAGCTGATCATCGCCGGGATCGAGTTCGCGTGGGGCAGCGGCCCGCGCGTGACCGGTGCCGGCCGCGGCGCGGGCTGACGGTCGCAAGCGTCACCGAAGATGGGCTCGGCGAGCGCTGGCGGTCGCGGGGCGCGGCTGAGGTTGTTCAACCGACCGGTCGGTTGACATCAACCGAATCGTGTGATCCGCTAGGCGGATGAGGGAGGAGACCCGGGCCTACGGTGCCGCCGGCGCCCGCAGCGCGCGCACGACGTCCGCGCGCCGGTCGGCACGGCGCGCGCTGATCATGGGCCACGCCGCGCGGCTGTTTCATCGGCAGGGGTACGCCGCGACCTCGATGCAGCAGATCGCCGACGCCGTCGGCCTCTCGAAGCCGAGCCTCTACTACTACGTCAACTCGAAGGACGACCTCCTGTTCGTGATGCTCGAGGAGGTCAACGATGCCGGCGAGGAGATCGTCTCCGAGGTGATGACGATGCCGGTCTCGCCGCTGCAGCAACTCGCCGCCTACGTGCGCGCCTGGGTCGGCTTCAACGTCGACCACCTGGCCGAGGTCGCGGTCTACACGCGCGAGCTCAACCAGCTCGACCGCCGCCGCCGCCGTGCCATCGAGCAGGGCAGGGAGCGGCGCTTCGAGTTCGTCACCGCACTCGTGCGAGCCGCCCAGGCCGCGGGTGAGGTCGGACCCGAGCCCGACGCCGACGCCGTCGGCCACGTGACGCTCGGGCTCGTCGGCTACATGCACACCTGGTACCAGCCGCGTCAGGGCCCCGGGGGGGCCGAGCTCGGCGATCTGATGGCGTCGATGGTGATCGGCGGGCTCAGCCGGCGGGGCGGCTGATCCGATCTCGTGTGGCTGACCGGTCGCGTAGGGCTGACCGGCCCTGTCCGGCTGCCGGTTGCGTGCGGCTGCCGGTTGCGTGCGGCTGCCGGTTGCGAGCGGCTGCCGGTCGCGTCCGGCTGACGATCGAGTCCGGCTGCCGGTTGCGTGCGGCTGCCGGTCCCGTGCGGCTGCCGGTTGCGGACGGCCAAGTCGCCGGGGCGCGGCTCAGTGGCCCGGCGCGGCTTAGTGGCCCCGTGGGGCCGGCTGGGCCCGTGTGGCCGGCTGGGCTCGTGCGGCGCCTCGGCGGGCGCGCCGACGATCCCTCCCGGTCCCACGTCCCGGATAGGCCGGTGCCCGGGAATGGACTCGTGCGGCGCCCCCGCGCGCGCGCCGACGCTCGTTTCCGGACCGCGTGCCGGATAGGCCGGGTGCCCGGGCGGCAACGCCGGCGCCGAACATTTCCCCGTTTTCCGGCCGCGATCGGGAGCCGACGTGAAAATGTTCGGCGTGACCGTACTTCGCAACGTCAGCACTCGCCGACCCGGCGATTTCGTGGAAATGTACGACCCCGTTGGGACCGTTGCGATCCGGTCTCGCCTCTCGTTTCGCATGCCTCGGCTGGCCGCGCCGGCCTTCACCCCGGGCGTGGCTGGCCGGCCAGGCCCTCACCGGGGCGTGGCTGGCCGCGCCGCGCTCTCGCCCGCCGGTCCCGGCTGGCCGCGCCGGGGTCTTGCCCCGCGCCTGGCTGTCCCCGGCCGGGCTTCGGCGACGGCATCCTAGATTTTCGCCAACCGATGCATCGCCGGTCCAGGTTGGTCGCCGATCGACGACCTGTCTGCGCCCGACGCCAACCAATCGCTGAGCGGGCACGTTTGGCGAATCGTCGAGGTCGCTTGCGAGCGAGCCGGCGCAGCGATGTGTGCCCACGCCGGGCTGGCGATCGCCCGCTACGAGGAGGTCGCTGCCAGCCGCGCGGCAAGCGCCGGGGGCAGGGCGTCACACAGCAGCTCGACGTGGCGATCGACGAGCTCGCCCTCGAGCGCACCGATCCGCTCAAAGCAGAAGATGTCGGTGACCGGCATCCCGTCGATCGCCTCCGCGATCTTCTCCGCTGCGTCGGCGGGGGAGAGGACCTCGAGCCGCAGCAGCGGCCCGCTGCCGCTGTCGTGACTGCGACCGCGGTCACGGCGGGCGTCACCCGTGCTGTCGCGGTCGCGGCGGGCGTCACCCCTGCCGCCGCGGACGCCGTCGGTGCCGCTGCGGTGCCTGCCGGCGTCACCGCTGTCGTAGCTGCGGCGGTTGTGACGGCCCTGCTCGCGGATCTCGGCGAGCGCGGCCTCGGGATCGTCGGCGAGAAACACGTTGACGAGGCCGCCGACGCGCGCGGAATCCGTGTCGTGGCCGGAGGCGGCCAGGGTGTCGCGGTAGATCGTCCACAGCTCGCGGTCCAGCCACAGCAGGCCGGCGCCGAGGCGGCCGGCGATGCGGGCGCAGCGAGGCCCGCGGCCGCCGATCCAGATCGGCAGGGGCCGCTGCGCCGGCGGCGGCGTGACCGCGCCCGACGACCACAGCTCCGGCAACCGGGCGGCCACAGCCTCCAGCGTCTCGAATCGGCGGCTGCGGTCGACGCCGAATCCCGCGAACTCGTCCTCGCGGTAGCCGGCGCCCAGCCCGAGCTCGAGCCGTCCGTCGCTGAGCAGGTCGACGATCGCGGCCTGCTCGGCGAGCGCCCGCGGGTGCACGAGCGGCGCGATCACGATCGCGGTGCCGATCCGCATCTGGGTCGTCCGCGCGGCGGCGGCGGCGGCGAACGTCAGCGGCTGCGGGAGATAGCCGTCGGCGAAGCCGTGGTGCTCGGTTGCCCACACCGCCGGCAGGCCACGTCGCTCGGCCTCGGCGACGCGATCGAGCGTTCGACGGTAGACGTCGGGCCACGCTCGCGAGCCCCCCGGATTGCGCAGATCGCAGTACAGCCCGATGCGGGGAACCTCACCAACCAAACGTTTGGCACGCTACCAGGCACCGCGTCTCCGTGGCACCCGCGGCGCATGTCAGAATGGCGCGATGCCCGCCGCCCCGCGCGACCGACCGGCCCGCAAGCGAGGGGTGACAAGGGCGAGCCATTCGAACGTCGAGCCGCTGCACCGGCCGCGCCGCCGGCGGGAGCGGGAGGTGCTCGACGTTGCCGCCCGGCTGTTTCACGAGCGCGGCTACGCGAACACGTCGGTACAGGACATCGCCGACGAGCTCGGGATCCTGAAGGGCAGCCTGTATCACTACATCGAGGTCAAGGAGGACCTCCTGTTCCGGCTGCTCGAGCAACTCCACGATGACACGCAGGCGCTGCTGGAGCAGGTGGCGGCACGCGAGGACCTGTCGCCGCTGCAGCGCCTCGCGCTGTACGTCCGCACGCAGGTTCAGTTCGACCTCGAGAACCTGCCCCGAGTGGCGGTGTACTACAACGAGTACGAGCGCCTCAGCCCATCTCGCAAGGCCGAGATCGTCGCTCGCCGCAGGATCTTCGAACGGTGGGTGTCGGACATGATCGAACAGGCGCAGGCCGGCGGCGAGGCCGACCCCGCGCTCGACGCGCACCTCCTCGGCAACTTCCTGCACGGCGCCTTGTTGTGGACGTACCGGTGGTATCGCCCGCGCGGCCGCGTCAGCCGCGACAAGATCGCCGAGACGTGCGCGGCGTTCGTGCTGCGCGGCGTCGTCGGCGGCGGATCGGCGATCAGCGGCGGGTGACGATCTTCGGTGCCTGGCTGATGCCCCGCTCTCGCAGCTCGGCGGCGATTTGCTCGCGCAGCACGTACTTCTGGATCTTGGCGCTGGCGGCGGTCGGGTAGTTGTCCACGAAGCGCACGTAACGCGGCACCTTGAACGTCGCGATCTTGCCGACGCAGTAGTCGATCAGCTCCTGCTCGGTCGCCTCCGCGTCGGGGCGCAACTGCACGAACGCGGCCGGGACCTCGCCGTATCGTTCGTCGGGGGCGGCGACGACCGCGGCCATCGCCACCGCGGGGTGGGTGATGAGATAGCCCTCGATCTCGGCCGCCGAGGCGTTCTCGCCGCCGACCTTGAGCATGTCCTTCAGTCGGCTGACGAACGACACGCAGTCCTCCTCGTCCTGGATCGCGAGGTCCCCGGTGCGCACCCACCCCTCCTCGTCGACGACGGCCGCGGTCGTCTCCGGGTCGCGGTAGTACTCGACGAACTTCGATACACCGCGGAACAGCAGCTCCCCGGGAGTGTTGCGCGGCAGGTCCTCGCCGGTCGCGGGGTCGACGATCCGCACCTCCATGCCGGGCAGCGGCCGGCCCGAGGTGTGCATCCGCGAATGCTCTGAGTCGTGGCGCGAGCCGATGCAGATCGAACCGAGGCATTCGGTCATCCCGATCATCGAGACCTGCACGGCCTGCGGAACCATCGCCTGCATCCGCGCCATCCGCTCCGGCACGCCGACGTTCATCACCGTTCGCAGCGCGCTCAGGTCGGCGGTCGGGAAGCGCTCGTGGTTGAGCACGCCCATCCAGATCAGCTCGAATGCGGGCATCGCCACCGTGACCCGCTCACGCTCGAGCTGGTCCAGCGCGGCGGTCGCGTCGAAGATGCCGGCGTGGCTGAAGCACGAGCCGGCGGTGATGTTGGCCATCAGCACTTGCCAGCCGCCCACGTGGAACATCGCTAGCGCCGTCCAGTAGCGATCGGCCGGCGTCAGCTCGAGCCGGCCTGCCGTGTTGCTGCCGCTGGCGAGCATCGTGGCGTGCGTGTGCAGGCAGCCCTTGGGGTTCGCCGTGGTCCCGGACGTGTACAGCAGCAACGAGGGGGAGTCCGGCGAGACCGCGGCCTCGAGCTCGGCGACCCGCGCCTCGTCGACGCCGTCGCCGCCGGCCACATAGTTGCGATCTCCGGCGACGTCGACGATACGGACCTCGCGGTCGATCTCGGCCTCGTCGAGCATCGGCAAAAACTCGCTCTCGGTGAGCAGCAGCCGCAGGCCGGAATGACCGATCACGTACTCGAGCTCACGCACCTTGTTGCGGGCGTTGATCGGCACCACGATCGCGCCGATGCGAACCGCGCCGAGTCCGGTCGCGACGTACGGCTCGCATGCGTCTCGGAGCAGGATCCCGACCCGGTCGCCCGGCCGGACGCCCGCTCCCAGCAGGCGCCGCGCGGCGATCACGCTGGCCCGCTGGACCTCGTCATAGGTGAACTCGCCGCTGCGAAACGAGATCGCCGGCGCGTCCGGGGCCGAGGCTGCGCGCGCGTCGAGCAGCGCGCAGACCGACCGGGTGTGTGATGGCGTCACGGTCTCCTCCGGTGGCACCCGAACAATTCTAAAACAAACGGTTGGTAGTCGGACGAGGGACGGGCGCCTCACGTCGTGGCCCCGCGCGGGCTGCTCTGTGCTCGACCTCCAGCCGTTCGAGCCCGTGCGAGCCGATGCTCGCCGCCCATTGCAGCTGCTGGTCGGCGAGCGCGAGCCCAGGAAGGCGCTCGACGATCGCAGCGACCGCGATCCGGGCTTCGATGCGCGCCAGCAGGGCGCCGATGCACGCGTGGATGCCCTTGCCGAACGCCAGGTGCACGTTGGGGTGGCGGCGGATGTCGAAGCGGTCGGCATCCGGGAACCGCTCTGGGTCGCGGTTGGCTGCCGGCAGGACCGCGAACACGCGCTCCCCGGCCGCGATCCGCTTGCCGCCGATCTCGAGATCCTCGGTGACCCATCGCACCAGCGCCCGAGCGGGGCCTTCGCAGCGCAATGCCTCCTCGACCGCGCCCCCGATGAGCTCGGGATCGCCGCGCAGCGACGCGAGCTGATCGGGGTTGCGCAAAAGCAGCATCACCGCCGCCGCGATCAGGCTGGTCGTGGTCTCGTGACCTGCGAACAGCATCAGCGCACACATCGCGCGCAGCTCCTCGTCCGAGAGCCTGTCCTCGGACCCGTCGCCGGCGAGCAGGTCGGCGATCATGTGCTCGCCATGCGTGCCTCGCGCCCGCTCGATCAACTCGTCGAAGTAGGCGAGCATCTCCTCCAAGCCGTGCGATGCGCGGTCGTGGCGGGCGTCACGGGCGTCGCCGCCCGCGCCGAACGCGACGAGCGCAAGCTCATGCGACCAGTGCCGGAACCGCGCGCGATCCTCCGGCGGCGCGCCGATCAGCTCGGCGATCACGGTCGCCGGCAGGGGGAAGGCGAAGTGCTCGATCAGGTCTCGATGACCACCGGCGACGAACTCGTCGAGCAACTCATCGACGAGGCGGGCGACCCGCGCGCGCATCGCCTGAACGCGCTGCGGGCGCAATGCGCGAGCGGCGAGCCGGCGCAGGCGCGTATGCATCGGCGGGTCGTTGACGACCATCCAGTGCTGCATCACGTCGAGCACCCGCGCGGTCCGCACGAGGCGCTCGCCGTGCAGGACGTCGAGCAGAGGGCGCGCGCGATCCGAGGACAGGCGCGGATCGCCGAGCGCCGCCGCCACGTCGGCGTAGCGGGTGAGCACCCACCCCTGCTGCTCGGGGCTCCAGATGACGGGGTCGCGTTCCCGCAGCGCGGCGAAGTACCGGTGCTGGTCGTCGACCGCAACCGGATCGAGCAGGTCGGTGCCCGGGGGCTGAGCCGAAGGTTCGTCCTTGCCGGCGGCCACGCCGATAACCTACCGGGCGTTTGTTTGTTCTGCTAGCGTCGGCCGCCTCAGCTTCCTAAAGAGATGTGATGACGACCACGAACATCGCCCGATGAGCGTCGCCAGCACCGGCAGCCAGCACTGGCAGGAGACTATCCGCTTCGCGGATCTGCTCACGCGAGCCGCCGAGCGGGATCCCGACCACGAGGCGATCGTGTTTCCCGATGGCCGGATCACGTACGGCGAGCTGCAGGAGCGGTCGTTCGCGGTCGCGCGATCCCTCCTGGACCTCGGCGTCGGCCAGCGCGATCGCGTCGGGATCCTGATGGCCAACTGCATGGAGTTCATCGAGCTGATGTTCGGGATCTCGCTGATCGGTGCCGTGATCGTGCCGATCAACGCGCGTTTCGCGCCGCGGGAGCTCGGCTACGTGATCGAGAACGGCGACCTGCAGGTCGTGTTCACCAACGACGTCGTCGTCGACCACGTCGACTACGTCGCGCGCCTGCACGAGGCGCTGCCCGGTCTGGCCGATCAGAGCGACCCGCTGCATCTCGACCTCGCGGCCGCACCGGCGCTGCGGACAGCGGTGCTGCTCGGCCACCGCGAGGCGCCCGGGATGCTGACCGAGCGGCGATTCGCCGCCGGCTGCGACCGGCACACCGACGAGGAGGTCTGGGCGCGCCATCTGCGGACCTCGCTGCGCGACCCCGCGCTGATGATGTACACGTCGGGCACCACCGCGATGCCCAAGGGATGCGTGATGTCCCACGAGCCGTTGGTGCGCACGTCGGTGGTCGGCGGACGGACGAAGTTCCGGATGACTCGCGAGGATCGGTTCTGGGACCCGCTTCCGATGTTCCACATGAGCTCGATCCTGCCGATGATCGGCGCGTTCGACGCCGGCGCCACGTTTCTGTCGATGACTCACTTCGAGGCCGATGCCGCGCTTGCGATGCTCTCCGACGAGCACGCGACGATGAACTTCGGGACGTTTCCTGCGATCACCCAGGCCCTGCTCAACCACCCCGACTACCACCCCGATCGCTGGCGCGACATCAAGCTCGTCAACAACGTTGCCCCGCCCGACACGCTGCGCGACATGCAGCGGCGGATGCCGCACTCGATCCTGATGAGCTCCTACGGGCTGACCGAGTGCGGCGGGGTGGTGGCGTTCACCGATCCCGAGGATCCCCTCGAGCTCCGGGTCACCACGGGCGGGATCCCGTTCGACGGAATCGAGCTGGAGGTGCGCGATCTGGTCACCGGCGAGCCGCTGCCGGAGGGCGAGCCCGGCGAGATCGTGGTCCGCGGATACTGCGTGTTCGACGGCTACCACAAGGACCCCGAGAAGACGGCGGAGGTGATCGACGCCGACGGCTGGTTCCACACCGGCGACATCGGCAAGCTGATCGAGGGTCACATCGCGTATCTGGGCCGGACCAAGGACATGCTCAAGGTCGGCGGTGAGAACGTCGCGGCGATCGAGATCGAGTCGTTCCTCGCCACCCATCCGGCCGTGTCCGTGGTCGCGGTCGTCGGCGTCCCGGACCCGCACTACATGGAGGTGCCGGCAGCGTTCGTCGAGCTGCGTCCCGGCCACGAGACGACCGAGGACGAGCTGCTCGAGTTCGCCCGCCAGGGGCTCGCCCGCTTCAAGGTGCCCCGCCACATTCGCTTCGTCACCGAGTGGCCGATGTCGGCGACCAAGATCCAGAAGTTCCAGCTGCAGGAGCGGCTGGCGCGCGAGCTCGAGGCCGAGCGCCAGCCCGCCTAACGGCGTGGACGCTCCGATCACGATCGCCGAGGCGGCCGCAGGGCTGCGGTCGCGCACATATTCGGCCGTCGAGCTGCTCGCCTCCTGCACCGCCCGGGCGGACGCGCTCGACGCGTCGCTCGGCGTCTACATCGCCCGCTTCGACGAGGCCGCGACCGCCGCCGCGCGCGCGGCCGACCGCGCGTTCGCCGTCGGCGAGGATCGCGGGCAACTGCAGGGCGTGCCGATCGGCGTCAAGGACATCATCCGCACCGAGGAGGCCGCGACGACCGGAAACACGACGGTTGTCAACCCGGCATGGGAGGTGTGCGAGGACGCGACGGTCGTCGCGCGACTGAGGGAGGCGGGCGCCGTCGTCACCGGCAAGTTGACGACGATGGAGCTGGCGATCGGCGTTCCGGACGAGACCGAGCCGTTCCCGTATCCACGCAACCCGTGGGACACCACGAGGTGGGCGGGTGGCTCGAGCTCAGGAAGTGCCAGCGGGGTTGCCGCCGGGATGTTCCTCGGCGCGCTCGGGTCGGACACCGGCGGCAGCATCCGCCTGCCCGCGACCTATTGCGGGATCACGGGCCACAAGCCGACGTTCGGGCTCGTGCCCAAGGACGGTGTCATCCCGCTGGGCAACAGCATGGACGTCGTCGGTCCGCTGGCGCGGACGGCGGCCGACGCGCGAACGCTGCTCGGCGTGATCCGCGGCCATGCGCCCGCCGACGCGTGCTCCGCGCCGATTGCGGCCGGCGCACCGATGCCCGCGCCATCGTCGATCGACGGCCTGACGCTCGGCGTCGACCGGTCCCATCTCGACGGCGACGCGGTCGATCCCGCCTTCCGGGACGCGTTCGAGGCGGCCGTCGAGCAGCTCGCCGGTCACGGGCTGGCGCTTGTGGACGTGAGCTCGCCGATGTACGACGAGGTGACCGCCGCCAGCATCATCACCTGGAACTCCGAGGCCTACGCCTACCACCGGCGCGCGCTGCGCGAGCAGCCCGGCCGCTTCGGCGCCTCGGCGCGCGCGGTGTTCATGAACGGCGGCCTGATCGGCGCCGGCGACTACATCCAGGCACAGAAGGTGCGGCGTCTGGGGCGCGAGCGCGTCGCGCGACTGTTCGACGAGGTCGACCTGATCATCGGCCCGACCGCGACGGGCGTCGCCCCGCGCGTGGAGGGGCTCGACTTCGCTCAGGTCGCGGCAAGCGTGTACACGAACTACTGGAGCGGGCTCGGCAACCCGGCGGTGAACATCCCGATCGGCTTCAGCGCCGAGGGTCTGCCGTTCGGCTGCCAGCTCGCCGCGCCGGCGTTCGCCGACGCGCTGCTGCTGGACGTCGCGGAGCTCTACCAGCGCGACACCGACTTCCACCTCCGTCGTCCCGCAAGCCTCGGCCGGGAGCCGCTGGATGCAACCAGGTGAGCATCCGACGTGGCCGCAGGCGCGAGCGCGCCTGGCCGCCGAGGGCATCGAGCCCGACCCCGGGACCGAGGCGGTCCTGCGCGACGGCTACCCCGGGCTGCGGGGGCTGATCGACGCCGTGCACGCCGTCGGCGACGCTGCCGAGCTCGACGGCCTGCTGATCCTCGACGCGGGCGACGCGTCGGCGTCGGGCGGGGCGGCTACGCCGCCGGCGAGCTGACGTCGATCACGACCTTGAGAGCGTCGCCGGCGGGATCCAGCAGGCGCTCGAAGACGCCGGTGAGGCCGTCGTCGAGCGCGACCTCGCCGCTGAGGATCCGCTGCACCGGGTAGCGGCCCGAAGCGACCTCGTCCATCACGGTCGGCCAGCACGACAGGGGGTAGCCGACCGAGGCGACGATCGACAGGCCGCGGAGCATCAGGCTCCGCAGGTCGAGCGTCGGCGGCGACGCCGGCACGCCGGTCTGCACGACCACGCCGCTCGGTCGCAGCGATGCCATCGCGCTTTGGATCGCGGCCTCGACGCCGGAGCACTCGATCGCGACGTCGACGCCGCCGGCAAACGTCGCCGTGGTCAGCTCGGCGAGCGTGCCGGAGCGTGGGTCCACGACCGCGAGGCCGAGCTCCTGGGCGCGCGATGCGCGGGCGGGATTCGGCTCGGCGACGAGCACGTCGCCACCGGCGCCGCCGGCCGCAAGCGCGGCGAGCGCGCCGATCGGGCCAAAGCCGGTCACCAGCACCGACTGGCCCGGGGCGACGCCGCCGGTCTGCACCGCGGCCCACGACACCGCCGCGGGCTCGATCATCGCCCCCTGCTCCCACGACAGCGAGTCGGGCATCGGGCACGCCTGGCGCTCCTGCACGAGCGCCAGCTCGGCCATGCCACCCCAGGGATGCCGCAGGCCGACGGCGGCTCGCAGGTCGCACAGCTGTTCCGATCCCGCGCGGCAGACGGCGCACTTGCCGCAGCCCTGCAGCGGCATCACGGACACGCGCTGGCCCGGGCTCAGCGACTCGACGTCGGGACCGACCTCGACGACGGTGCCGGCAAACTCGTGGCCGAGGATCTGGGGCACGCGGCCGCCGGTCACGGGGTGAGGCTCGACGGTGGTGCGCAGCGGTCCGTCGGCGTACTCGTGCACGTCCGTACCGCAGATCCCTACCTTGACGGGGGCGACGAGCACCTCGGTGCCAGTAGGGCGAGGAGGGCTCTGTACCTCCTCGAGCCGAACGTCACGCGCGGCGTGAAAGCGCAATGCCCGCACGCCGGCAGTCTACCAACCGACCGTTTGGTTACGCGTCCGGGAGGATCTTGCCGGGGTTGAGGATCCCGCGGGGGTCGAGCAGGCCCTTGAGCTCCCGCATCAGCTCGATCGTGTCGGCGTGCTCCTGGGCGAGGAACGCCCGCTTCCCGAGGCCGATGCCGTGCTCGCCGCTGCACGTCCCCCCGCGCGACAGGCAGTCGGCGACGATCGCCTCGTTGCCGGCAGCGACCCTGGCCTGCTCCTCGGGGTCTGACTCGTCGACGGCGAACGTCACGTGGTAGTTGCCGTCGCCGACGTGGCCGAGCACGCACGCGTCGAGCCCGAGCTCCTGCATCGTCACGCGGGCGAACTGGACCGCCGCTGGCAGCTCCGAGAGCGGCACGCAGGTGTCCGTGCCCTTGATCGACTTGCCCCGGTGCGCGTCCATCATCGCGTGCGCGAAGTCGTGGCGCGCCGACCACAGCCGGCTGCGCTCGGTCGGGTCGCGTGAGCCCTCGAACGTGAGCGAGTCGAACGACTGCGCGAGCTCGCGGGTCGTCTCGACGTCGGCGTCGAGGCTCGCCGGGCTGCCGCCGAGCTCGATGAACAGATGCGGGCGTTCGGGCATCCCGGTGCCGTTGAACGCGTTCAGCCAGGTGATCGCCGCGTCGTCGAGCAGCTCGACCCGCAGCGGGTCCAGGCCGCCGCCGACGATGGCGACCGCGCACGCGCACGCATCCTCGATCCGCTCGAACGCGGTGCGGACCACGACGCTCTGCTCGGGGATCCCGTACAGCCGCAGCGTCGCCTCGGTGATCACGCCGAGCGTTCCCTCCGACCCGACGAACAGGTTGGTGAGGTTGTAGCCGGCGGACGTCTTCATCGTCCGTGCCCCGGTTCGGATGACGTCGCCGTCGGCGCGGACGACCTCGAGCGCGAGCACGTTCTGTCGCATCGACCCGTAGCGGACGGTGGTGGTGCCGCTCGCGTTGGTCGCACACATGCCGCCGAGGCTCGCGTCGGCGCCGGGATCGACCGGGAACCACAGTCCGTGCTGGCCGGCGGCGCGCTCGAGCGCGAGGCGGGTGACGCCGGCGCCGATGGTCGCCTGCAGGTCGGCCGGCCGGACCTCGAGCGCCTGGAGCCCCGTGAGATCGAGCGAGATACCGCCCTGGACGGGGACGATCTCGCCCTCGGCGCTCGAACCCGCGCCGAACGGCACGACCGGGATCCGGCGCTCGAAGGCGAACGCCATGACCGCGCTCACCTCGGCCGTCGAGCGCGGGAACACGACGACGTCGGGCAGCCGCCCGGTGAAGTGGCCGATGAACGGCTCGCCGTGCAGCCGACGGACCGAGTCGCCGGCGTTGACCTGGCTCGGATCCCCGACCAGCGCCTGCAAATCGCTCGTCAGACTCGTCGCGGTCGACATCTCGGCGACGGGTCTAGCTCAACGCGATCCGCGCGGTGCCGCCGAGCGCCGGGCGCCCGCCGGACGTGGCAGTGACCTGCAGCTCGGCCTCGCCGGCGGTCTCGTCGACGGCCGTCACCTCGCCGGTGACCTCGAATCGGTCGCCGCCGAACACGTTGCCCAGGAACCGGACCGAGAACCCGCGGACCTTGTCGGGCCCGCCGGCGAACCGCTGCACCGACTCCAGTAACCACGTCACGTTGGTCGGACCCTGGTTGACCGGCTGGTCGCCCATGCCCAGCGCCTTGGCCGCCTCGGCGTCGAAGTGGATCGGGTTGGGGTCGTGCAGGATCGCCGCCATGACCTTCATCGGCTCGGGATCGACGGACTCGATCACGAACGGCTCGAGCGCCTGACCGACCTGGAGCTTGCGCGCCATCACGCCTCCTCTCCCTTGCGAGGGAAGATCCAGTCGTTGGTGGTGACCGCGACCGGCTTGCTCGCGCCCTGCTCGCGGATCGTCACCTGGAAGGAGAGCTTGTCGAACACGCCGGCGCGGCGGCCGCTCTTGCGCTCCACCGAGATGACCTCGCCCTCGCACTCGTAGGTGGCGTCCGGGCGCAGCGTGCCGTGGACGTCGGCCTTGTACTCGCCGAACACGACGCCGCTGTCGGTGGTCGCGTCCATCAGGTCGAAGATGTCCTGGATCGAGACGCCCGCGCCGTGGATCGCGACGAGGTAGATCAGCCCGGGGTGGGCGACCTGCGGGTCCGGTGTGAGCTTTGCCGCGTCGGCCCACAGCCAGCAGACGTAGCCGGGAAGCGTGTAGGTGCCGCCGGGAAACCGGTGGCCCTGCAGGTGGCTGTAATCGCTCATTGGAGGCACCTCACGAGAGGACGGTCTCGCCGCCGTCGGCGACGAGCAGGTGGCCGGTGACGAAGCTTGCGTCGTCCGAGAACAAGAAGCACGCCGGGCCGGCGATCTCGGGCGGGACGCCGACGCGCGCGAGCATGTTGTGCTTGCCGGCCTGCTCGACGCCCGTCTCGAGGCTGCCGCCGCCGCGCTGCACGTACAGCGGCTCGGTCATCCCCGACAGCACCCTCCCGGGGGCGATCGCGTTGACGCGGATGTCGGGCGCGAGCTCCAACGCCAGCTGGCGCGTGTAGCCGGCGATCGCCGCCTTCGCGGCGCCGTAGGGAGCGTTGAACGGCTGCGCGGTCAGCGCCGCCACCGAGGCGACGTTGACGATCGAGCCACCGCCGCCCGAGCGCATGATCGGCACGACCTCGCGGCAGACGATGAACGTCCCGCGCAGGTGGATGCTGATCATCCGATCGAACCGCTCGCTGCTCCACTCGGCGATCGGGCCGAAGTCGGCGATCCCGGCCGCGTTGAACACGCAGTCGATCCGTCCGAGCCGCGCCGCAGCGTCGGCGACGGCGGCGGTCAGCGCCGCTTCGTCGGCGACGTCGGTCTGCAGCGCGACCGCGCCGGGCAGCTCATCCGCGACCGCGCGGGCACGATCGCCGTCGACGTCGATCACCGCGACGCGGCCGCCGTCGGCCGTGAATCGCTCGGCGGTAGCCTTCGCGAGCCCTGAGCCGGCGCCGGTCGCCAGCAGGCACTTCCCGTCGAAGCGGCCGCTCATCAGTAGCGCCAGCCGTCGCCGAACGTTGCCAGCCGGCGCCCGAGGATCTCCTCGACCACCGTGACACCTGCCCGCGCCGCGCGATCGACGCCGATCCCGCGCGAGCGGAACGTGTCGGAGGCGAAGTACAGCCCGTCGACGTTGGGAGCGCGCCAGTGTGGACGAAAGCGCCCGACGAGGTTCGGCTTCTGGATCACGCCCAGCCCGGGCTCGTGCACGAGGTGGCGCTTGCGCCAGAACGCCTGCCCGAGGCCCGGATACATGATCGCGAGGTCGCGTTCGAACTGCTCCATGGTCGCGAGCATCCACTTGGTGTCGCGCACCTTCGCGCCCGGGATGTCGAGACCGGCGACGTACAACTGCACGCCGTCGGGCGCCACCGATGGGTCCATCGCGGTGTTGTTGAAGCAGAAGCCGGCGTGCGGCAGGTTCGGTGTGTGGATCCAGGTCGCAAGTTCCTGAGGGTCGACCGCGTGCACCGGTTCCTTGGTCGCCATGTAGACGCCGAGCCACGTGGCCCGGAACTCGATCCTGGACAAGTGCTTGATCTGCGCGACGTACCAGTCCGGCAAGTCCTGCTCGGGGACGACACGGAGCACGTTCCAGACCGGCAGCGTCGAGATCACGCAGCCGGTCTCGAGAATCGTCTCCTCGAAGATCTCGTTCGGCAGCACCGGCGCGTTGGCGATCGCGACGCCCTTGACCTCGCCGTCCTCGATCACGACCCGGTTGGCACGGGTGTTGAGCTTGACCTCGCCGCCGTTTTCGACGACCGCGTCCCGGAGGTCTGAGAACAAGCCGTCCCAGCCCTGGCCGGGCCAGAACGAGTAGCCCCCGATGTTCTTCTCGGAGTAGTGCATCTTGCGCACGTAGAGGTTGTCGGAGGCCGAGTGATCCCACCAGTTCTCGGTGATCGCCTCCAGCACCGTGATGAACTCCCACAGCGCGATCACTCCCTCGTGGCTGGTGTGCTGCAGCATCCACTCCCGCAGCGTCCGGTCGTCCCAGTCATCGAGATCCTCATACGGCGTCTCGAGCAGGATCTGGATGACCTTCTTGAGCTCGGACTTGTCGGCCGCGTACTGCTCGCGGATCGATCCCCAGCGCCCGGCCTCGTGATTCCAGACGACCATATCGCTCGACATCGCGCCGTGGATCAGCTTCTTGCCGACGTGCTCGAACACCTTCGTGATGCCCGATCCGGAATCCTCGACCAGGTGCCCGCCGACGTTGATCTTGAACCCCTCGTCGGGGACCGCGACGCCGCGCCCACCCAGCCACGGGCTGGCTTCGATCACCTGCACCGACCTGCCCTCCTTGGCGAGCAGGGACGCGGCGCTGAGGCCGGCCGCGCCGGCCCCGATCACGACTACGTCAGTCCGAGCCATCTCTCTCCTTGTGGTCTATGCACGCCGGGCGAGGACGGCCTGGTACTCGGCCGCCTCCTCGGGCGACGAAGCCTCCAGCCCGATCACCGCGCCGAACATCTGGCCGGCGATCGCGACCAGGCAGATGAACGCCACGAGCTCGATGATCTCGTCCTCGTCAAACAGCTCGCGCAGCTCATCGAACTGCTCGTCGGTGACGGCAGCGGGATCGGCCGCGACGGCGCGCGCGAACCGCACCGCAGCCGTCGTGGGCTCGTCGAGCTCGTCGCCGACCACCCCGAGCGACTCGCAGTACGCACACCCGACCGTGCAGGCCGTGGCTCGCCGCACGGTCTCCTTCAGCTCCAACGGCAGCAGGCCGTGAAACCGCGCTGCGCTGTCGAGGCGCGCGAACGCGTCGGCGATCTCCGGCCGTCGCTTCATCGCCCGCCAGAGCGGGTTGTTGACAACTGCGTTGGCCTCCGGATCAGGCGGAACGGGTTGGATGCGCGGCATCGGCTCTCTCCTATCGCTCGTCGCCTGGGGACAATACCGAAACCCACCAACCGTTTGATTGAAAACCGGATCCCCCATAGACTTGCGATGGTCGATGTCAGCGCCGTTGTCAGCAAGCCCCGAGGCGTCGGGGTACGACCTCCACACAGCCGACGGCCTGTGGCTGCGCTGGTTCACCGCGCCCCCGCTGGCGGGGCCGGAGACCGTCGTCGCGACCGGCGTCTTCGACCTCCTGCACGTCGGTCATGTGCGCTTCCTACGCGCCGCGCGCGCGGCCGGTCGACAGCTGGTCGTGGGGATCGAGGATGACGAACGCACGCGCGTGCGCAAGGGCGCGGGGCGGCCGTTTCAGAGCGTCGAGGAGCGGTGCGAGCTCGTCGCCTCGCTGTGGCCGGTCGATGCCGTGTTCGCGATCTCGGGCTCGCCCGAGGTGGCGCCGATCCCCGGCTATCGCGAGCTGCTGGCGCCGCTGGCGCCGGCGCGGCTGGCGTTCACGGCCGGCGATCCCGCCGCCGCGGGCCGACGCGCGGTCGCCGCGGCGCTCGGCGCCGGCGTGGTCGAGATCCCGTACGTGCCCCATCGGTCGACGACCGCGATCATCGCGTCGCTGGCGCTCAGCCGGTCGGGCTGACCGAGATCGCCGACCTGCCGGCCACGCCGACCGCGATCGGCGCTCAGCCGCTGCGCGTGCCGCGATCGGCGCTCAGCCGGCGCCGATGACCGCGACGCACGACGCGACACCCGGGCCGCCGAGCGTGTGCGCGGCGCCGCGCCGCGCGTCGGCGACCTGACGCTCGCCCGCGCGACCGATCACCTGGTCGGCGATCTCCTTGATCACGCGCACCCCGGTGGCGCCGACCGGATGGCCGCACGCCTGCAGTCCGCCGGACAGGTTGACCGGCATATCGCCGTCGGCCGCGGTGACGCCGCTGCGCAGCAACTCGACGCCCTCGCCGCGACCGCAGAGACCGAGGTCCTCGTAGTTGATCAGCTCGGTGATCGTGAAGCAGTCGTGGCACTCGACCATGTCCAGCTGCGCGCGCGGCTCCTCGATGCCTGCCTGGCGATAGGCCACCTGCGCCGCCTCGCGCGTGACCGCGAAGCTCGTGTAGTCGTGGTCGTCGTGGAAGAAGCCGGCGTAGTAGCCGTCGACGACCGACAGCGCGATCCCTTCGATCACGGCGTACGGCCGGCCGAGCGTGCGCGCATGAGTCACCGACGTCAACACCACGGCGGCGGCTCCGTCGGTGGTCGGCGTGCAGTCCAGCACCCCGAGCGGCTCGGCGACGCGCGGCGCCCGCAGCACCTGCTCGACGGTCAGCGGATCGCTGTACTGGGCGATCGGGTTACGAGCCGCATTGGCGTGGTTCTTGACCGCGACCCCGGCGAGATCTTCGGCGCTGCACTCGTACTCGTGCATGTAGCGGTTTGCCAACAGCGCGAACTGGCCCGGCGCCGTGCGGCCCTTGGCGAGCGTTGGGTGGGTGAGGTTGGCCGTGCGTGCGACGAGGCTGCCGCGCGGGGTGACGTCGCGCATCTTCTCGGCGCCGACCGCGAGCACGAGGTCGTGCTCGCCGGCGGCGATCGACATCGCCGCGGCGCGGACCGCCTCCATCCCCGTGCAGCAGAACGTCGAGACGCGCGTGACCGGGCGCGGCGCGAATGCAAGCGCCTCGGTCACGGCGGTCCCGGCGTCGCCGAGCAGCGCCGCGGTGCCCGGCTCGGCCGTGCCCAGCCAGGCGGCCTCGAGTTGGCTGGGCTCGATGCCGGCGTCGGCGATCGCGCCCCGCCCGGCCTCGGCCAGGAGCTCCAGGTAGCCGTGGTCGTGCAGCACCCCGAAGCGGGTCGCCGCCGAGCCGATGATCGCCACCTCGCCGGCTATCGGCACGACGCCACCTTCCAGAAGTACTGCACGACGCCGCCGCCGTCGTGCAGCCGGCGCGGCACCAGGGTCACCTCGTCGTCGATCGCGACCTCGTCGTCGGCGGCGACCTGACCGTAGAAGCGGTTGCCGTCGGCCAGCGCCACGACCGCCATGTCGACGGTGTCGGCTCCCGGATAGACGTGGTCGCGCGTCCACGTGATCACTCGCCCACGGCGGGCGAGGCCGCGGCGCGGACCGTCCACCCCGGCCGGAGGCGGGAACAGCACGCGGCCGTCATGGACGACGCCCTCGAGGCGCAGGTCCTGGGCCCGCTCGCGCCACGCGCGCGGAGCCGATGCGTATGGGTCAAAGCCGACCTGCGCCGGGTCGCCCGGGGCCGAGTCGGCTTCCCGGCCGCCATCGACCTGCGCCTGCAGGGCGCTCGCGAGCTCGGCGGCGCCCTCGCCGGGCGTCACGATCGTGGCCTCGCCGAGGCCGCCGGAGGCGACGACGACGACCGTCGGCCGATCGCCGGCGAGCGCGACACGCAGCAGCGGATGCGCGGCGCCGAGCAGGCCGGTGCTGGCGACGGCCCGATCGCCGGGGCCCCCGAGCGCGCGCTCGGCACGGGCGCCGGCGCGTGCCGAGCCCACGCAGATCGCCGCTTGCAGCTCACGATCAGCGACGGGGCCGGCCTCGCCGACGCCCACCACTGCCGGCGCCGGCCGGGCGCAGGCGGCGGCCACGAGCGCCGCGACGCGGGGCGCGCCGAGCTCGTCGGCAAACGACGGATCGGCCTCGCGTGGCTCGGCGTCGCCGCTGCGCCGCCAGCGATCGCGCAGCTCCTCGGCGTGTGCCGGACCCGGGGTCAGCGTCGCTACGCCGCCGTCTCGGTCCACGAGCAGCGCGACCGCGCCATCGCCGGCATCGCGTTCGCCCGATCGCCGCGCGCGGTGGGCGGCGCAGACGATCACCGGTCCGCCTCCAGCTGCGACGAGGCCGTCGGCGAGGCGCAGGGCCGCGAGGCCGTCGCGCGGCGTCGCCGTCAACTCGGCGCAGAACAGCGATTCGCCGAGCCCGGTCAGCTCGGCCACCAGTTGCGCGTTGCCGCCCTCCTCGTACGGGGGCGAGACGGTGGCGAGCAGCAGCGCTGCCGGGCGCGCGTCCGACTGCTTGTGCAGCGCGAGCACGGCCTCGGCTGCGAGCGTCACCGCGTCCTGGTCGAACGGCGCGGCGCACCGCCGGCCGCCGCGCCAAGGGACGCGCCGGACCGGCAGCGCCGTGGCGGCTGCGAGGAGTTCTAGGCTCATGGACGATCAGGTGCGGCGGAGGAAGGTCAAGATTCTACCAACCGTTTGGCAGATGCTGTTAGGCTCGCGGCTCCCATGCTGAGTGTCGAGCTCGATCGTGCAGTAGCGGAGGTGACGATCGACAACCCGCCCGCGAACGCGCTCACGAACGAGATGTATGAGCGGTTGTCGGCGTTGCTGGACGAGCTCGAGCGCAACCGCGCGGTGCGGGTGGTCCTGTTCCTGTCAGACCACCCGACGATCTTCGTCGCCGGCGCCGACATCAACGCGATGCGCAACTACGACTTCAGCCCGGAGGCGATCGAGCGCAAAATCAAGCTCGTGCACGGCACGTTCCTCAAGCTGCAGCGCTTTCCCAAGCCGACGATCGTCTCGATCGAGGGTCACGCGCTCGGCGGCGGCTGCGAGCTCGCGCTCAGCCTCGACGCGCGGTTCATGACAACCGGCAGGGCGCGCATCGGATTGCCCGAGGCCCGGCTGGGGATCATTCCCGGCGGCGGCGGCACGCAGCGGCTGGCGCGGCTGGTGGGGCGCGGGCGCGCCGCGCAGATGATGATGCTCGGCGAGGGGATCGACGCCGAG
>DASUHF010000018.1:0-75180 GCA_036273655.1 Solirubrobacteraceae bacterium
GTCGGCTGTCTCATTTTGGGCCCGCCGGGCGTTGGGAAAAGTCACATCGCGGTCGGCCTGGCAATGGAAGCCTTGGCCCGCGGCTACCTCGTCCGCTACACCACGCTCGACGACCTCGTCCAAGGACTCCGCCGCTCAGACGCGCTCGGCAAGCTCCCCTCAAAGCTCGCGCAGATGCAACGACCGCACCTGCTCGCAATCGACGAAGCCGGCTACCTCCCGCTGGATCGCGCCGACGCGAACCGGCTCTTCCAAGTCGTCAACCGCCGCTACACCCGAGCGTCGACGATCATCACCAGCAACAAGGCGATCACCGAATGGGCCGACACCTTCGGCGACGAAGTGCTCGCCACGGCGATCATCGACCGCCTGCTCCACGACGGCGAAGTCCTCGCGATCAACGGCCCCAGCTACCGGCTCAAGGGTCGGCTCGATCAGCTCAAGCCGGCCGAGCCGTCAGCGACGGCCTGAACTGGCCCCACCCCGACGGGCTCAACAACCACCCGACCTACATTTTTCGATGCCGATCCACCTACATTTTTCGGCGCCGCTTGACAGTTTCCACGCTGCAGGAGGTCCGTGAGTTCGAAATGCGCCGCGGAGGCATCCGGTACGTCGCGCTGGACGCGGAGGGCACCGAATACACGACGTTCCGCGAAGCGATTGGCAAGCGCGCGAAGCAGCTGCAGGGAACGCTCGTGACGATCACGTATCACGAGCAGGAGCGAGGCCAGTACACCAACGTCTACCTCGACGCGGTCGAGCCCGCGCCCACCCGGGCGGCACGCTCAGAGAGCGACACCGATCCCCAGGAGGCGGCATGGCGGACCGCCGTGGAAGCCGCACCGTGGCTCGTCGGCCAGCCGGGACAGACGGTCGAGCCCGAGGAGCTCTACGCGAAGCTCAAGCCGTTTGAGGAGCGAGTTGAGAGCGATATCGAGGAGAGCCGCCGGGAGCCTCCCGAGGACTGAGCGCTCTCGCGACAGCCTTCGGGTTGCCGCGTCGTCGCGGCTCGCGTAGTGTCGAGTCGTGAAGACAACGGATCGGGGGATCCATGCCGAAATATCTGATCACCGGGAGCTACACATCCGCGGGCGCTCAGGGCGTGCTCGCCAAAGGCGGCTCAGACCGCCGCGTAGCGGTCGAGAAGCTGGCCGAGAGCGTCGGCGGGACGGTCGAGGCGTTCTACTTCGCGTTCGGCGGCGACGACATCGTCACGATCATCGACGCTCCGGACAACGAGTCGATCGCGTCCGTCGCCATGACCGTCGGCGCCTCGGGACTGGTTGACATCCGGACGACCGTCCTGCTGACGCCGGAGGAGGTGGACGGGGCTGCGAAGAGATCTGTGTCGTATCGCGGGCCAGGCCAATAACTGGTTGCGCGTGGCGACAGCGCTGCCGCGGGGCAGGCGGGTCCACTCGCGTCGCTGGGCCGAGTGCTGACGATGCCCGTGGTGACTTAGGGGTGATGGTGCGATGATGTGCTGGTGAGCGCACCGGATGACGACAGCCTTGAGGCGAAGCTCCGCGCGGTGATGGAGGAGCTCAGCGGCTCGCTTGAGCGCGCCGTCGACCAATTCGATTTGAGCGAGATCGCCGACCGGATCGGGCTCAGCAGTGAGCGCGGCAACGAGCTCGCTGATCTCGCAAAGCAGTGGCTCAGCCAGCAATTCGCGGGGTCCGAACCGCCTTGGTCGTCGGGCTCGCCGCCGGGTCACGTCGGGGTCGGTGACAGCGCGTCACCGCGGCACGGACCGCACCCGCTTGATGTGCCGACCCCAGAGCAAGGGCTTGCGCTCAGTGCCCTCGACTCGGGGCGCTGGAAGGTCGATCCAGGAACCGAAGAGCTGATCTCTGTCGGGAGCGGACCACCTCCAGGTCAGCCGATCGGCCTGGTCGGCGAGCTGCGCGCCCGTGACTGGATCGCTTCCAGTGGTGAGGTCACGTTGGTCGGCCGCGACGCACTCATCCGCTGGCTCGGTCGCGCCAACCGAGACTGAGAGCCGTTGCGGGTCGCCCGATCGGCCGCCAGCAAGCACTTCGGCGACTCTCGCAACCGCGGCGAGAGACGCGCCGATGCTCGGGACGATGACAGTGAGCGGACGCGCTTCGTCGCCGATGCGATTCCGCGACCCGGCGTGCGGCGACGACGAAAGCGATCGCTGGGGCTGCGCTGGCCGCAGGCCCGAGCTTGGGCGAGAGCTGCGTGAGATCGGAGCGCATGTACGCCAGGCGTCGTGGTCCAGCCTCTTTGCCGGCTGCCTGACGCGCCGCGGAGCGTAGGCTCTGATCAGGGTGTTGCCACAGTCTTAGAACGCGTCGGAGGAGACCAGAACCGTGAGCGAGCACACGCCAGCGATCGACTTCGAGAACCTGCCCACGCCGAGCGAGGGGTTCCTCGTCACCCAGTTCATCACCGTGCGCAGCGTTGCTCGGTCCCGCGCGTTCTACTCCGACGTGCTCGGTGGCCAGGTCGTGCTGGAGGAAAACCCGTGCATCATCAGGCTCTCCAACTCGTGGCTGATCATGAACCCGGGCGGTGGCCCTACCCCCGACAAGCCCGATATCTCGGTGGTCAACTACGAGGCCGGGAACACGGTGTCGAGCTTCATGAATCTGCGTGTCGCCGACGTTCAGTCCTGCTATGAGCAGTGGAGCTCGAGGGGAGCCGAGTTCGTGACGCCACCGATCGATCGCGGTGCTGAGATCCGCTGCTACATGCGAGACCCCGACGGCTATTTGATCGAAGTCGGCCAGGCCACCGGGCTGCTCGACGGCCGACTCGCCGAGAAGCGGTCCGAAGATCTGCCGGGGTAAACCTCGGGCGGCATGGACGAGCGCGCCCGCGTCCCGTCTCGACGATCCCATGTCGCCAAGGCAGTCGCCAGACTTGGAGGTGCTGCCGGGTGAACGCAGTGGTGCGCCGGCGTGGAGGCTGTTGGTTCTGGTTTTGTCTATCGGCCTAGATCGATGAGCTGGTCGTTGAGTGGCAGCTGGTCGCGGTGGGGGCCGGCAAAGCGGTTGCGGTTGATGGGTGCCGGATCGCCGGCGAAGACCGGAGCCTCGTCCTCGACGACGCCTTGCCCCTTGAACGACTTGAACGTGAACGGCAGCCCATTTGACTTCAGGGGAGACGGCGAGTCCATTAGGTGGAAATGGAGATGTGGTGCATCGCTGTTGCCAGAGTTTCCGAGCAAGCCGATGACCTGGCCGGTGCGAACGCGGTCGCCCTTCTTGACCCGCAGGCTGCCTGGCTGCATGTGCGCATAGAAGGCGTAGCGGTGCTCGCCGATCCTCTCCACGACGTAGTTACCGCCGGCCGTCTGGATCGTCGGGTGGGCAGGGAAGACGCCCGGGGTTTGGTCGCGAAGGCCGGCCTGGATGCCGACGACCGTTCCGTCCGCGACCGCGTGAATTCGGGCGCCGTAGAACGCGTAGCTCGACAGCTTGTTCTTCGGGCCGCTGAACAGCCGACGATGGGCGTTGAGCTGGACGAAGTCGATCGCGAAGCGCTCTGGGGTGTGGATCGTGCCGTCGATCGGGAGCGTCGCGCCGCTGTGCGCCGTTATCCCGCAGCAGCCGTTGCCGACGAGCCAGCGCTTGCCCCGCAGCGGCGAGGCGACCTCGATCGCCTCTCCCTGATACACCGGCGTGCGCACGCCCGTGAAGCTCAGCCGCCTTGGGGGCTTGGCGCCAGACGGATCGCGTACCGTGACCACCAACCGGTGAGTGAGCGCCGCCGGTGGCCGCGAGCGAGCGGCGTACGTCACGTCCATGAAGATCGTGGCCCCCACGCCGGGCTGCATCGTGGTGCCGGTCCCGAGGTTGTCCGAACGGAAGTTCGCGGCCAGCCGCCTGCCCTCCAGCCGCGCTCCGAAGGGCTTGCCACCGGCGCGCGCCTCGACAGAGTCGACGGTCACCGCGTCAGAGCTCAGGTTCGCGACCTTGAGCTCGTAGACGAGGTGGTGGCGACGATCCGCGCCCAGAACCGGGTTCGGCCGGTTGAGCACCGTTACGGCGATCGGCGTTACCAGCGCGCTCGCGGCAGCCGGCGGGGGCAGCGAGAGCGCCGCCGCTGCAACCACGGTCAACACAAGCGCTATCACCGAGCAGATCCCACAGCGTGAGGATGGACCCGACCAATCGACCGGCCGCCGTGACCAATCGTGGGTCGCCGCCTCGCACACGTCGCTCATGGAGCCTCACTTTGTCGACTATGAGAAGGCTCCACGGCGGCCTCACCCCTTCGAATCCTCCGTTCGACTGAGCCTTGCCTTCGTCCCACGACCAGGCATAGGTCTATCGGCCCGGTCGGGGGCGACCTTTAGGCCTATCCCGTTTGGGCGTGCGATCCAACCGGAATAGATCCTTAGCTGGCCGCCCTCCGCTCGTCGGCCGCGAACAAGCAAACGGACGTGCCGCGCCCGCCCGGATACGCGGAGCGGGAGTCTCGACAGACAGAAACCCGCTCGGCCATACGCCCCGGGTCTTCGTGAACGCAGGTCGTTGCGGGATGTGGTCGGGGATCGGGGAGGACGCTTCCGACTGGGTGAGGGCGGTGCTCACCCGGAGGCGATGTTGTGCTTGAGGCCGCTCGCGAGTTGGCGCCATTGCTGGACCGGGAGCGGGTTGGTGGGCGCATAGTCCTCGGAGTCGAGTACCTGGATGGCGACGTGGTCAGCACCGGCAGCGTGGTGCTCGGCGACGCGTTGGATGACCGCCTCCACTGTGCCCCACGCGACAAGTTCGTCGACCAGGCGGTCGCCTCCGCCGTCGTTGAGGTCTGTCTCGGCGAAGCCCTGACGGAGCAAGCTGTTGGTGTAGTTGGGAAGCTTGAGGTATTGCGCGAGGCGAGCGCGGGCGATCGGCCGGGCGCGTGCGGGATCAGCTTCGAGTACGACCTTCTGCTCGACGGCCAGCAGAGGCCCGGGCCCGATCCGCGCGCGGGCCTGGCGGGTGTACTGCGGGGTGACCAGGTACGGATGCGCGCCCGCAGCGCGGCGAGCCGCTAGCTCGAGCGCCTTGGGACCAAGAACACCGAGGATCCGCCGGTCGACGGGGAGGGTCGGCACCAGGTGATCGAGCTCGTCCAGATAACCCCCCAAACGCCGAAGCGGCCGGGTGTACCTGTAGCCCGCGGGCTCGACGATCGGGGCATGGCTGGAGCCCAGGCCGATCAGGAGCCGACCGGGATACCGGGCGTCAAGACCCGCGAAGCGCGCCGCAACCTCCACGGCGGGGCTTGTCCAGACGTTGATGATCGCGGTTGCGACGACGATGCTGCTGGTGCTGCCAAGCAGCGACGCCGGCAGATCGAGGTCACCGCGGGAGCTACCTAGCCACAGCGCGCCGAAGCCGAGCTTCTCAAGCTCGGCCGCCACTGCCGAGGCTCGCGGCGAGTTCTCCCACGCCGGCGACGGACTCCAGATTCCGATGCGTCCGAGATCCATGTCCACGGTCAATCCCTCCGCTACTCTTGTTGTTTGATGGCGATCAAACGAAGGTTAGACCACGATCAAACAAGCGACGGGCATGCGCATCCGCGCGACGTCTCGCTCGATGCCGCGCTGGACGCACTCGGTGATCCGATCAGGCGCTCGATCGTGCGCCAGTTGGCATCCGAGCCAGACTGGACCAAGCCATGCGGCAGCTTCGACCTGCCGGTAACCAACGGCACGCTCTCCCACCACTTCGCGACGCTCCGCAGGGCCGGCCTGATCGAGCAGCGCCCGGATGCAACCAGACGCCTCAACCGGCTGCGACGACCGGAGTTCGACCAACGATTTCCCGGGCTGCTCGACCTCGTGATCAACGAATCCGGAGCCTGAAGGGTGCGGGCGGCCAGTCTGACCCACCACCAGGTGTGCAGTACGCATCCGAGCATGACCGCGAGCAGTGCCGCGGCGAGCCCGATCGCGCCCGCATCCAGCCCCAGCAAGGCTCCACTGGCACCGATCACGCCGGCCGCGGCACAACCGGCGGCGCGGCACAGACGCCGATACTGCTCATGCCAGCGGCGTTGATTCTCTGAGCTTGGCGCGCGCGTCATGTAGGGTCTTGTACAACGCGCCGGGGGTCGAGTCCAGGCGCGCGGCAAGGCGATTGGCCGGGACCTCGTCGATGGCCATCGCCAGTAGGACTTCCCGCTGGTGGGCGGTGAGCTGCTGGGCGATCAGGCGTCCGACGGTACGGGCGAGCTCGCTGGCCTCGAGCAGTTGTTCGGGGTCGTTTCGTGCGGCCGACTCGGCTGGCCAGCCGTCGCTGTTGGGGGTTTCGCGTGTGTGGCCAAGGCGTCGGCGGATCTTGCCGGGCACCTCGAGCGCCGCGAAGCGCTTTGCCCAGGTGATGAAGCGGGCGTCGCCGCGGAACTCGTCGAGCTTTGTCAGCAGCGCGACGAGCGCGTCGTCGGCGGCCTGGACGGCGAGATCATCGAGGTCACGGCCGGAAGGATGCGACAGCGCGGCGGTCCGGCGCCGGACCTCGTAGCGCGCTTCGTGCAGCAAGATCGCGTGCAGCTCGCAGATCGCGGCGTCCCGGATCGGGCGTTCGGCGTGCAGCTTGGCCAACCACGCTTGTGACTCGGCGTCGGGCCGGTGCGCGACGGGCGCGTCGGCGACGGTCATGTCAGCCTCGCAAGGCGGTGCCGCGTGACAGCCCAGCGGCGGGTGCGGTCCTTGCGGGCCGCGCGATCGGAGTCCGCCGGGGCGTGTGACAGGCGCGCGGGCCGCTGGACCGAGGGGTCGAGCTGGTGTGCGGTGTCGGCGGCCACGAGATGCCACTCGTGCACGGTCGCGGCAGCAGGCGTTCCCCAGGTGCGCGCCTCCAACACCCACTGCCCGTCGCCGTCGCCGCGCTCCAAGAACAGGCCGGAGAAGTGGTCGAGGCGGGCGACGCCGGGACTGTTGGGGGAGGGATGCACTTTCTCGACCATGTGTGTCCACAGGTCGAGTGGGCGCTGCAGTCGCGCGATATCGGCATCGGTCATCTCGCTGCGAAACGGCACCGTGAACAGCACCCGTCCACCGCGACCGTGTCGAGCCGGGGTCGGCGGTGGGGCAGGTGCGGCGGCGGCGGGCGACGGTGCGATTGGCGACGTGCGCTGGCGCAACGGCGTGCGCGGGGCTGAACGCCGATCCGCCCGCGCGTGAGAGGCTTCGGTTGTGGTGCTCATCTGAGTCTCGATTCTTTGCACAGGCTCACTGTAAATAAGCTGACCGTGGTGTGCGGTCGATCACCGTGGATGGGACTTCGGGGCTCGTCCACGGGATGCAACAGGCCATGAGCCCAGGCTATGAGGGTTCGGGCCGGTTGACATCCGGCCTCGTCCGCAACGCCATGCGTACCTTTCCCGGTACGCCCGTTCTGGTGGCATCGATCGCGCCGCATCCGTCGTTTTCCCGCGCGCGGCGTGGCAGATCGCGGATGGCGCCGGACGCCTGCGGCGCAAAGCTGGGTGCGCTCGGCGGTGCCACGGGGCGCCGCGTATATCGATGAGGAGCACATGCCCGACGCCCATCAACCGGGCCGACCCGGCCCTCAGCAGTGCGATACTCATCCCGGGCGCATGCGAGTGGTGATCGCCGGCGGGGGCGTCGCCGGGCTGGAGACGCTGCTCGCCTTACGAGAGCTGGTCGGCAGCCAGGTCGAGGTCACGTTGCTCTCACCCGCGCGGGAGTTCGTCTACCGCCCGGTGACGGTCGGCGAGGCGTTCGAGCACAGTCAGGCGCGCACCTACGACCTTGCCGAGCTCGTGGCCGGCCCGCAGCGCGCGCGGCTGATCGGCGACGCGCTCGCCGAGGTCGACGCCGAGGCGCGCGCGGCAGTCACCGCGTCGGGTGAACGAATTGCGTTTGATGCACTCGTGGTCGCGGTCGGCGCGCGGCCGCGCGAGGCGCTGCCGGGCGCGTTCACGTTCCGCGGCCGACCGGATGTGCCGGGGCTGCGCGGGCTGCTCGACGAGCTGGCCGCAGGCACGGCGCGGTCGGTGGCGTTGACGCTGCCCGTCGAGCGGATCTGGTCGCTGCCGATCTACGAGCTGACGGTGATGGTCGCCCAGCACCTGCGCCAGCACGGTGCGACGACCGTCAAGGTGTCGCTTGTCACGCCCGAACAGCAGCCGCTGGAGCTGTTCGGACCGGAGGCCGCGAGAGCGATCGAGCCGATGCTCCACGCGCTCGGCGTGAGGCTGCGGACCGCGTCGCTGCCGGCCCGGGTTCGCGACCGCGTGCTGGTCTTGGCCGGTGGGGGCGAGGTGCCCGCGCACCGGGTGATTACGCTGCCACTGTTGGAAGGGCCCGCGGTCCCGGGGCTGCCGCATGACGAGCTCGGGTTCATCCCGGTGGACCGCCACGGCCGCGTGCGCGGTTGCGACGGCGTCTATGCGGCGGGCGACGCCACGACGTTTCCGCTCAAACAGGGCGGCCTCGGCGCTCAGCAGGCCGACGCGGTCGCCGAGGCGATCGCCGCCACATGCGGGCTCGCGATCACGCCCGAACCATTCAACCCGGTGCTGCGCGGGCTGTTGATGACCGGCGGAGCGCCCCTGTACCTGCGGGCCCAGCCGCAGCGCCTGCCGGGCCAGGCGACCGTCGCAATCGACGCCAAGCCGCGGGCTCGCCGCCTGACTCGGGAGGTGTCGGCGGCGGCGGGCCAGCCGCTGTGGTGGCCACCGGCCAAGATCGCCGGACGGTATCTCGCACCGTTCCTCGCAACCGCGCGGCCTGACCCGCTGAGCTCGCACCTGCTCGCCGACCACGTCGCGAGTGCCGGTCAGCCGCTGTCTCAGGCCGAATATGAAGACGCGCTCGGGCTCGCGCTCCTGCTCGCCGACTGCGACGCGCGCTGGGGTGACCACCGCTCCGCGCTGCGCGCGCTCGATGCCGCGGAGGCGCTCCAGGGCTCGCTCCCACCCGAGTATGAGACCAAGCGGATGCAATGGCGCGTGGAAGCTCGTCAGCCATGGGGTTGAGGCGGATAGCCGATCCCGGTGAGCCACCGACGCCGGATAGGCTGGCCGTCCGTGGTCGATGAACCCCGCCAGCCAGTCGCGGGTCGCCTGCGGAGCGTGGGCGAGCTCGCCGCCTGGGTCCTGATGATGATCGGCGGATCATTCCTTCCCGGGATCGCGATCGCGCTCTGCGTGGTGGTGGCCCTGGCCATCGCTCACCTGGTGAGCTGAGTCGCGATCGCTCGGCCGCGGCCGTCGACACGCCCGCCCCGCGCGGGATCCGGCGGTCGGACCCCACGACTGTCTGCAGCCTGGCGCCGTCGCGGTGCGCGGTCAAGAGCGTCGTCGCCCAGCACGGACCCGGCACGATCGAGACGGGCGATCACGTCGCTTTGGGACATCTCGCAGATCGGATCGGGAGGCCGGCCCCCGGTGCTGCAGGCGAGCAGCGCGAACGCCAACTCGAGCGCGCCAGCGGTGAGATCGCCCCAGTCAAATGTCGCGTCGCTGCGGTAGCCGGTGTGCGCCAGTGGCTCAACCTCGGCGCCGGTGACAACGGATACCTGCCAGTCGCACGGCCGCCTGCCCACGTAGTAGCGCTCCGATCTGAGATCGGGGAGCGGGCACCGCTGGCGGCGGTGCGCGACGCGGTGCTGGCGCTGCGTCGGCGCAAGGGCATGGTGCTCGATCCCCGCGATCCGGACTCGGTCAGCGCCGGCTCGTTCTTCGTCAACCCGATCCTGTCGGCTGACTCGTAGGCCGGCGCCGTCACTGTCCGGGAGCGGCGCCTGCGCGCGACCCGGCGAGGGTCGGGGCGCGCGCGGCCGTCGTGGCGAACAGGCCGCGAGCGCGATCCGGCGTAAGACACGGCGACGGGCCGACGCAGGGGAGGTATGAGACTCGATGACCAAGCCCATGGTGCGATCCGGGAGGCGTTGCGCGAGCGTGACCGGCGCGCAAAACACGACCCCGCGAGCCGAGAGGCGCTTGCCCACGCCGCCGCGGTCGAGAGCCGCTCGCTGACGTGGCCGTGGTCGGCGGCGATCGACCATGCCGCGGCCGCCAGCGCTCGTCGCGCCGCGCGATCCGGTTTGCGGCCTGCTCCAGGCGGTGCGCCGAACAGGAGGGTCGGGTGATGGCCCAGTCGCGAGTTACGAGCGCTGATCGACCTCACCGGCGGGCGGGCAGCGACTCACGCGAAGGCCGAGTCCGAGGCGGCACGGCGGTTGATGAACTTGCTCAGTTTGTGTGCGAAGCACGGTTCGACGAGATCTCGCAGGCGGCTCGCGAGCAGCTGAAGCTGCGGGTGCTGGACTCGCTGGGGTGCGCCCTGGGGGCGCTCGGGGCCGGGCCGGTACGGATGGTGCTCGAGCAGGTACGTGAGTTCGGCGGCGCGCCGCTGGCGACGCTGATCGACGCCGGCAAGAGCGCGCCGGATCGCGCGGCGCTATACAACGGCGCGCTCGTGCGCTACCTGGATTTCAACGATTCATTCCTGGCGCCGGGGGAGACCTGTCATCCCTCCGACAGCCTCGCGCCGGTGCTGGCCGCGGCCGAGTACGGGCACGCCGACGGCCGGACGCTGCTGACTGCGCTGGCCGTCGCCTACCAGGTGCAGAACCGTCTGTCGGAGGTCGCGCCCGTGCGCGCAAAGGGATTTGACCACACGACGCACGGCGCCTACGCGGTCGCGGCGGGCGTCGCGCGGGCGCTGGGCCTGGACGCCGAGTACACCGCGAACGCGGTCGCGATCGCCGGAACCTCGCTGAACGCGCTGCGCGTAACGCGCACCGGCGCGCTGTCGCATTGGAAGGGGCTGGCCGCGCCGGCAAACGGCTTCGGGGCCACCCACGCGGCGTTTCTCGCGATGCGCGGGATCACCGGCCCGCGCGAGGTGTTCGAAGGCACCAAGGGCTTCAGCGACGCGATCGCGGGCCCGTTTGCGATCGACTGGCGCCACGAGAACGTCGAATCGGTCAGGCGCACGATCCTCAAGCGCTACAACGCCGAGATCCACTCCCAGTCGGCGATCGAGGCGCTGCTCGAGTTGCGCGCCGAGCATCACATCGAGGCCGCGCAGGTCGATCGGATCGAGCTCGACACCTTCCAGGTCGCCTACGACATCATCGGCGGGGGAGAGGAGGGCTCCAAGTACGAGGTCCAGACCAAGGAGCAGGCCGACCACTCGCTGCCCTACTTGCTCGCGGTCGCGTTGCTCGACGGCCAGGTGCTCCCCGAGCAGTACCTGACGCAACGGATCGCGGGTGCCGACGTACAGGACCTGCTGCGCCGCGTCGACGTCCGCCCCGATCCCGAGCTCTCCCGACGCTTCCCCGACCAGCACCCGGCGCGGGTTCGGCTTCACCTGCGCGACGGGACGGTGTTGCAGCGCGAGCAGCACGACTACGAGGGCTTTCACACCCGGCCGATGAGCTGGGAGACGACGGCGGCGAAGTTTGACCGGCTCGCCAAGCACCGCTGCGACGTCGAGCACCGCGCACGGATCAAGCAGGCGGTCGGCGATCTCGAGCAGCTGACCGTCGAGCACCTGACCCGCCTGCTGGTCGCGCCGATCCGCGTGGCGCCATGAGCAGCCAAGCGTTGACGATCGACGACCTGCGACGGTGGGTGCAGGCGGGCGCACACTGGCGCGTCGTCGAGATCTCGGCACAGCGCGTCGTCGTCGACCTGTGCGCGTGCACGGGCGAGCCGATGCAGCGCGCTTCGTCACAGGACCCGGCGGTGATCGGCTACGTGCGCACCGCCTCCTCGGGGCTTTGACCGGACCGAATCGAAGGAGACAAGAGATGGCGACCGAGACGCTGACATCCACCGACCAACCCGCGTTCGCGTTCCTGCACGCCAGCCATCGCCCGCCCAAGCCCCGCACCCGCGGGGTCACCGAGATCCGCGGCCCCTATTACACGGCGATGGGCCACCGGTACCTGAAAGACGTGCTGGAGACGATGGGCGCGCACGTCGACGCGCTTAAGTTCGCCGGCGGGTCGTTCACGCTGATGCCCGAGCGCGCATTGCGGGGGCTGCTGGACACCGCCCACGAGCACGATGTGCTCGTCTCCACCGGCGGATTCATCGAGCATGTCCTCACCCAGGGCCCTGAGGCGACCGACCGCTACATCGACGAGGTCGCCCGCCTGGGGTTTGACATCCTCGAGATCTCCGCGGGGTTCATCAGCATCCCGACCGACGACACGCTGCGGCTCGTCGAGCGCGTGCAGCAGGCCGGCCTGAAGGCCAAGCCCGAGGTCGGGATCCAGTTCGGCGCCGGCGGCGCCACCATCCCGGAGGAGCTTGCGCAGGAGGGCACCCGCGACGTCGGCTACGCGATCGACCTGGCACGCCGCTGCCTGGACGCCGGCGCCTACATGATCATGATCGAGTCCGAGGGAATCACCGAGGAGGTCACGAGCTGGCGCACCGATGTGCCCGCGGCGATCGTGCGCGAGCTCGGCCTCGACCACGTGATGTTCGAGGCCGCCGACTCCGAGGTGTTCGGCTGGTATGTCAAGAACTACGGCCCCGAGGTCAACCTGTTCGTCGATCACTCCCAGATCGTGCAGCTGGAATGCCTGCGCCGCGGGATCTGGGGGACCAAGAGTCTGTGGGGCCGGGTCGTGACCTATCCGGGCAGTTGACGATGGCGCTCGACGTACGCGTCAAGCGCGTCTATGACGAGGCGGAGCCCGACGATGGGTACCGCGTGCTCGTCGACCACATCTGGCCGCGTGGGGTCTCAAAGGAGCACGCGCAGCTGGACGAGTGGGCGCGCGAGCTCGCCCCCAGCGACGAGCTGCGCCGCTGGTTTGACCACGTACCGGCGCGCTTTGTGGAGTTTCGGTCCCGTTATCGAGACGAGCTCGCCGGGCATCGGGAACGGATCGAGGAGCTGCGCGGCTGCGCGCGTGGCGGCCGGGTGACGGTCGTGTTTGGCGCTCGGGACCGAGAGCACAACAACGCCGTGGTGGTGGCGGAGCTGATCCGGGATGGGTGACCCGTGGCGGATCGCCGACCCGCTCAGCTTCCAGGAGCCCTACGAGGTGCTGGAGATCAGGCCGCGCACGGCTTCGATCGTCGAGCTGTGGCTGGCGCCACACAGCGTCCCGCTGCAGTATCTGCCGGGCGAGTACGTGCTGTTGGAGGACCGGGCGGGCGCGGTGCCGCCACGGTCGTACTCGATCGCCAACGCGCCGCATCCGGATGGGCTGATCTCGCTGCTGGTCACGCGCGTGCCCGGCGGCGCGACGAGCACCTGGGTGCACACGCAGTTGCGCCTCGGCGATCAGGTGAGTGTCTCGGGGCCCTACGGTACGTTCGTCGACGACCCGGCCACGGCTGCGCCGGCGCTGTTTTTGGCCGCCGGATCGGGGCTGGCGCCGATCCGGGCGTTGCTTCAGGCCGCGCGCGTCGCAGCCACGCGGCGGTCGCTGAGCCTGATCTTCTCGGCGCGCACCGAGGCCGACGTGATCGACCGCGAGCGGTTCACCGCCTGGGATATGGAGCATTTCGGCTTTCGCTTCGTGCGTACGCTGACGCGTGGCGCCGGGCCGCCGCCGCACGGCTGGATCCCGGCGCTGCTCGGCGATCTCTACGACGACCTCGCTGGCCACGACGTGTTCATCGCCGGCGCACCCGGCTTCGTGCGCGCCTGCGCCACGGCCGCCGGCGCGCTCGGCGCGGCGCGTCGCTCCGTGCACACCGAGGTCTTCTTCGTCGAGCCGCAACCGTGGACGGCGATGCCTCTGACGCCGATGCAGAGTCCATGAGCGCCCGGAGGGAAGCCCGCCACCGATCTACACGAAGACCGGCGACGACGGCGGCACCGGGCTCCTGTTCGGCGGACGCGTCTCCAAGGCGCACCCGGTGATCGAGATGTGTGGAGCGATCGACGAGGCGGTCGCCGCGCTGGGCCTCGCCCGCGCCAGCCTGCCCGACGCGAAGCTGCGGGCCGTGGATCGACGGCCTGCTTGCGCAACGACCGCTGCGCCCGGCGTTCGTGGTGCCGGGCGCCAGCCCCGCGTCGGCGGCGCTTGACCTCGCCCGGACGTTTGTGCGACGCGCGCCTCGTGGCCCGGTTGTTGGCAGCAGGGTCTCACGACTGTCGCTCAGGCGCCGTCGTGGACGCCACGGGCTAGCACCGCGACCACTGGACAATGCGCGATATGCAGCAGGCGCTGGGTGACGCTGCCAAGCAGCAGGCCCGCCGATCGCGGTGTGACCGTTGGTGCCGACCACGATTCGCGTGGGCGTCGCCGCCGACGCGGGCGCGGATCGTCTCAACGAGGGGTGCGTGGAGCGCCGGCCGTGGCGCGGCCGGCGGCGCGCAACCGCATGCGTCGTCCCCCGCGGCGGTGGCGTGGTCCGACGCACGTGCCGGCCGTCATCTCCAGCGGCCCGAACAGCCCAGCGCGGTTGACGCGGCGCACGTAGGCGTCGACGGCGACCCGCAGATCTCGGTTCCTGCTGCGCAGCCGTCCGTTCTCGGCGCGCAGGCGCTCCACCTGCCGATACAGCTCACGGGTGTCGGTGTCGGTATCGCGGTGGGGGTTGGTCGCAACGTTCACTATGTCCACAGGATGGCTCTGCGCCGGGCCGCTCGCATCCGCGTACTCCGGCAGAGCTGGCGCGGGGAGACTACGGATGGTGGTCGGTCGTGATGCCGTCCTGCACGAGGTCGGCGGGCATCAGCCCCGGGCTCGAGCTCCGGCTCGGTCGAAATCGCACGGTGTCGGTCTTATCGCTGGGCCGTGACCGCATGCCGGGATTGGCGGGCGATCTCGAGGTCCTCGCGCGCTCGGACCACGAGCGTCCATGCCCGCGCCGCGCCGGTGCTGACGGCAGCATCGCCCGACGGGTTTCGGTTGGCGTCGTCGTCGAGCTCGAGCCCGAGGAAGCCGAGGCCGGCGATCGCGCCTGCGCGCACCGCGGCGGCGTGTTCGCCGACGCCGCCGGTGAATGCGACCGCGTCAAGTCCGCCGAGCGTGGCGGCCATCGCGGCGATCCCGGCCCGCAGCCGGTGCAGGTAGACATCGCGTGCCAGCTGTGCGGCGGCGTCGCCGTCGGCGGCGCGGGCGAGTACCTCCCGCATGTCGGCGGTGCCGGCGAGCGCGAGCAGCCCGGATTCGTGCTCGAGCGCGTGGTTGAGCTGCCTGGCAGAGCGGCCGTCGTGATCGAGCAGCCACAGCAGCAGGCCGGGGTCGACGCTGCCCGATCGTGTCGCCATCACCAGGCCTTCCAAGGGGGTGAACCCCATCGTCGTGTCGAGCGAGCGGCCGTCGGCGATCGCGCACAGCGAGGCGCCCGCGCCGAGGTGGCAGCTGACGATCCGCAGCGCGGCCGCGGGCCGGTCCAACAGCTGCGGGACGCGCCGCGCGATCCACGCGTGCGAGAGGCCGTGAAAGCCGTAGCGGCGCAGCCGCCAACGCTCGCGCCAAGCCGCCGGCAGCGCGTACGTTGACGCGGCAGGCGGCATCGTGGTGTGAAACGCGGTGTCAAAGCAGGCGACGGCGGGCACGTCGGGCAGCGCCGCCGACACCGCGTCGAGCGCGGCGAGCGCCTTGGGCTGGTGCAGCGGTGCCAGGTCGACGAGCTCGCGCAGGGCGTGTGCGACCTCGTCGTCGATCTGGACCGCCTTGCGGAAGCGCTCGCCGCCGTGCACGATCCGGTGTCCGACCAGTTCGGCGTCGCCGAGCTCGCCGGCGAGCGCCGCGCACAGTGCGCGCTCGTCGACGGTTGCGTGCGGCGCGGGCAGCTCGCGCTCGGCGATCGTCTCGTCGTGGGCGCCGAGCAACGTCAGCTTGAGGCTGCTGGAGCCGGCGTTGACGACCAGCACCCGCACCGCGTGCCCTTACCGTGGCTCGGCCGGCCAGGTGAAGTCGCGGATCTCGGGCAGGTCGTCGCCGTGCTCGCGCGTGTAGGCGCGCGCCCGTAGCCGCTGGTCGACCATCTCCTGGCGCAAATGGGCGCAGCGCTCACCCAGGCCCGGCACGCGGTCGATTACGTCCATCACCAGGTGGAAGCGGTCGAGATCGTTGAGCATCACCATGTCAAACGGGGTTGTGGTCGTGCCCTCCTCCCTGTAGCCGCGCACGTGCAGGTTGTGGTGGTTGGCGCGCCGGTAGGTGAGCCGGTGGATCAGCGACGGGTAGCCGTGGTAGGCGAAGATCACCGGCTCAGAGGCGGTGAACAGCGCGTCAAACTGGGCGTCGGAGAGGCCGTGGGGATGCTCGGTGTCGGGCTCGAGGCGCATCAGGTCGACGACGTTGACGACCCGGACCTTGAGCTCGGGCAGATGCTCGCGCAGGATCGCCGCGGCCGCGACGGTCTCCAGCGTGGGGATGTCGCCGGCGCACGCGAGCACGACGTCGGGCTCGGCGCCGGCGTCACTGGATGCCCACGGCCAGATCCCCACCCCACGGGTGCAGTGCGCGACCGCCTCTTCCATCGTCAGGTAGTCAAGCGCCGGCTGCTTGCCGGCGACGATCACGTTGACGTAGTGGCGCGAGCGCAGGCAGTGATCGGCCACCGACAAAAGGCAGTTGGCGTCGGGCGGCAGGTACACGCGGATGATCTCGGCCTTCTTGTTGACGACATGGTCGATGAACCCCGGATCCTGATGGGAGAAGCCGTTGTGGTCCTGGCGCCATACATGGCTGGACAGCAGGTAGTTCAGCGACGGGATCGGCGCCCGCCATGGGATCTGGCGGGTCACCTTCAGCCATTTGGCGTGCTGGTTGAACATCGCGTCGATGATGTGGATGAACGCCTCGTAGCAGTTGAACAGACCGTGGCGGCCGGTCAGCAGGTAGCCCTCCAGCCACCCCTGGCACAGATGCTCTGAGAGCACCTCCATCACCTGCCCCTCCGCCGCCAGATGATCGTCGGTCGCCAGCCGCTGCGCCTCCCACACCCGGTCGGTCGCCTCGAACACCGCCCCCAAGCGGTTAGACGCCGTCTCGTCCGGGCCCATGATCCGAAACCGATCGGGGTTGGCGCGCGCGACGTCGCGCAACCACTCGCCCAGCACCCGCGTCGCCTCGCTGAACGTCCGCGCCGGCGCCGGCACTTCGACGGCGTAGTCGCGAAAGTCGGGCAGCTCCAGCGCTCGCGCCAACAGACCACCGTTGGCATGCGGGTTGGCGCTCATCCGCCGCTGACCGGCCGGCGCCAGCGCCGCGATTTCGGCTCGCACCGCCCCAGTCTGGTCAAACAGCTCTTGCGGGCCATACGACCGCAGCCACGCCTCAAGCTGGGCCAGATGCTCGGGGTTGGTGCGCACCTGCGCCAAGGGCACCTGATGGGAGCGAAACGACCCCTCGGCCGGCAGCCCGTCGACCTCCTTCGGTCCCGTCCACCCCTTCGGGGTGACCAGCACGATCATGGGCCACCGCGGTCGACCCGCGTCCGCTGCATCGCGGGCCTGCCGCTGGATCGAGGCGATCTCCTCGAGCACCTCGTCAAGCGCCGCGGCCATCAACTGGTGCATCTCCGCAGGCTCAGCGCCCTCCACGAACCGCGGCGCGTACCCATAGCCCTCCAGCAACGACCGCAGCTCCTCCCGCGGGATCCGCGCCAGCACCGTCGGGTTGGCGATCTTGTACCCGTTCAGGTGCAACACCGGCAGCACCGCCCCATCCCGTGCCGGATTGAGGAACTTGTTGGAGTGCCAGCTGGCCGCCAGCGGCCCCGTCTCGGCCTCGCCGTCGCCGACCACGCACACCGCCAACAGCCGCGGGTTGTCGAGCACCGCACCGTACGCGTGCAACAGCGAATACCCCAACTCGCCGCCCTCGTGGATCGACCCCGGCGTCTCCGGCGCGACATGGCTCGGGATCCCACCCGGAAACGAGAACTGCTCAAACAGCCGCCGCAACCCCTCCGCATCGCGGCCGATGTGCGGATACACCTCGCTGTAGGTGCCGTCCAGATACGCGCTCGCCACCAGCCCGGGACCGCCGTGACCCGGACCCGTCACATAGATCGTGTTCAGCTCACGGGCGCAGATCGCACGGTTCATGTGCGCATAGATGAAGTTCAGCCCCGGCGTCGTGCCCCAGTGCCCCAAAAGCCGCGGCTTGACATGCTCGGGCACCAGCGGCACCGACAACAACGGATTGTCCAGCAGATAGATCTGCCCCACCGAAAGGTAGTTGGCCGCCCGCCACCACATATCGATCAGCCGCAGCTGGTCCGCCGACAGGGGCGCCGGTCGCGATTCGGTCTCACTCGTCATGCGCTTCATTTACCCACATCGAAGCACCCGGCTCTGCGTACGAACCCGCATTCATGTGCGCAGGACGCACGGATCCGCCGCGCGACGGGCGATCCTACGCTGGCGGTGCAGTCACACACGATGGGAAGACCACTGTTCGACGAGGTCATCATCGGAGTCGACGAATGGCAAGCCGGCCGCGACCCGATCGCGCTGGCGCAGCAGCTTGCCGGAACCGCCCACCCGCGGTCGAGCGGCGCGCCGGTGGCGCGTGGATGACGGCCGATGTCCGAGCGCAGCCCGAGGCGACCGCCGCCTGAGATGTCGAGCGACGAGCTGCCGCCGCTGGTCGCACGCTATCTCGAGCAGGCGCTCCCGGCCCGCGGGACGTCTGCAGGTCAGGTGCGCGTCACCCAGACGGGGGAGATGGTGATGCGGCCCGGTGGGCGCGCGCTGCGCTTCACCGCCGTCGAGCGCTTTGCGATCGACCGGGTGGCGTTCTCTTGGGAGGCTCGGTTCCGGGTCGCGCCGCTGGTCTCACTCAGCGTGCGCGACGGCTACGTCGACGGTGGTGGTGTCTTGAGCGTCCGCGCGCTGGGGCTGCCGGTCAAGACCCAGTCCGGCCATGATGTTGCCGTCGGTGAGGCCCACCGCTACCTGGCGGAGCTGCCGTGGGCCCCGTACGCGTTGGCGGCCAATCACGAGCTGCAATGGCGGGAGCTCAACGCGCGCGCCGTCGAGGTCTCGGCCGCCGTGGCGGGCACGCAACCGACGGTGCGGCTCGAGTTCGATGCCGACAACAAGATCACGCGGTGCGTGGCCGACGCCCGCCCGCGGACGGTCGACGGCGGCTCTGTGCCGACCCGGTGGGGCGGCGATCTCAGCCGCTATGAGACGCTCGGCGGGATGCGGATGCCCACGCGCGGCGAGGTGTACTGGGATCTGCCCGAGGGCCGGTTCGTGTACTGGCGCGGCGAGATCACCTCTGCCGAACTTCTCGCAGAGCCCTTCCACGACTGAGTCGCGAGGTCCGCCGCGCCGCCGACTCGTAGAAACACGCAGCCGACATGGGGTCGCACCCCGATGGTCGGCGCCCGCCGCTGACCTACGGTCGGGAAGTAACCAGAGGAGGCACGCAATGTTTCAGGACGTGGTCGTTGGAGTGGATGGAGACGAGGGGGGTCGGGACGCGATCGTCCTCGCCGCGGCGCTCTCCCGCGATGGTGGTCAGCTGACGTTGGCCCACATCTCCCGTGACGAGCCGTTGAGCTGGCGGGGCTGGAGCGTGGACAAGGACAACGCCGAGCGCGCGCGTGCCCGGGATCTGTTGCGGAAGGCAGCCGACGAAGCCGGGATCGAGGCGCGTTTTCGCGTGCACTACGCCGCAGGCGTCGGGCGCGGCTTGCACGAGGTGGCAGAGGCGCGCGGCGCCGACCTGCTGGTGATCGGCTCGACCCGGCGTGGGCTGCTCGGACGGGTGCTGACCACCGATGACACCCGCGCCGCGCTCAACGGCGCGCCGTGCGCGGTGGCGATCGCCCCCGCCGGCTACCACCATCAGCCGGCCGCGATGCGTGAGATCGGCGTCGGCTACGACGGCTCGCTTGAGTCCAAGCACGCGCTCGGGGTCGCGCGCACGCTTGCGACCGAACGGCACAGCAGGCTGTCGGCGTTCGAGGCGGTGTCGTTTCCTTCCTATCTGTTCACCGCACCGGTCCCAGCCGACGACACCACGTTTCAGGAGCTGGTCGATGCCGCTCGCGAGCGGGTTGCGAGCATCGACGGCGTCGAACCGCACGCCGCCTACGGCGACGCGGCAGAGGAGCTCGCGCTCTACAGCGCGTCGCTTGACCTGCTCGTGATCGGCTCGCGCAGCTACGGTCCGATGGGGCGGCTCGTGCACGGCAGCACCGCTCAGGAGCTGGCCCGGATGGCGCGGTGTCCGCTGCTGGTCCTGACCCGTGCGGCACGGACGGCCGACGCCTACCGGATGTCGCTGGACGAGCACGACACGACGGCCGTCAGTGCACGCTGACGCGCGGCCGCCAGCTCAGCCGGTATCGAGCAGCCGTTGGTCCAGCAGCGCCAGCACGTCGCCGGTGATCTGCGCGATCGGCCGGTCGGTGCGAACCGTCAGATGCGTGGCGCCGGGGACCTCGTCGAGCGGCTCCCAGCTGTCGCGCTCGCCTGTCACGACCGCCGCGTCGGCGTCTGACACGCGCCGAGCGTCTTGCTCGCGGCGGCCGGCGCGTTCGGCGAGGACCGTGCGCGGCGCCCGGCACTCGATGAACAGCGGCGACACGCCCGCAGCGAGCGCCGAGGCGAACGCCTGCCGGTCTGTCCGATGCCGAAACGTGGCATCGACAATCGCGCCGCGATCGTCGGCGAGCGCTCGTGCCGCGCAGCGCCCGAGCTCGGCGTAGGTGCGCGCGTTCCACGCTGGTGTGTAGTGGTCGGCCGGCGCACGCTGCGTGGGGTCTAGCCCCGCGAGTCGCTTGCGGGTCACATCGGAGCTCAGATGCGGTAGCTGCGACCGGTCCGACAGCGCGCCAGCCAGGACCGACTTGCCGCTCGCGGGCAGGCCGCAGACGACGATCACCAGCGGGCGACGGGCGCCCCACGCAAAGCGCTCGGCGAGGTCGATCAGGTCACGCGCATGCGCACGCTCCTGCTCGCGCTTGCCGCCGGTGGCCGGCAGCTGGGGCGCGCGTACGAGCGCGACCTTCGCGCGCACCAGCGCACGGTAGGCCGCGTAGAAGGCGATCAGCGGCTCGTCACCGGGATCGCCGCCGGCATCCCGGTAGGCGCTCGCCAGTGTCTCGATGAAGCGCTCGCCGCCGAGCGCGACAAGATCGAACACGAGGAACGCAAGGTCGTCGGCGACGTCCAGTCGGCGCAGCGCGGGATCGAACTCGATGCAGTCGACGATCTGCACCCCCGATCGATCGACGAGCACGTGCTCGGCGCGCAGGTCGCCGTGACCCTCGCGGAGGCAGCCACGGTCAGCGCGTGTCTGAAACGTGCGGGCGTGTGCGGTGATGAAGGCGTGCGCGAAGCGCTCCAGCGCCTGCACACGACCGATCTCTCCACGCTCCTCGACCACCGCCAGCAGCTCGTGCACGTTGCGCGCAAACCGTCGCTCGGCCGCCAGCGCCGGCGACTCAGAATCGTCCGCGCGGGGGGCGCCGGCGTGAAAGCGCGCGAGTGCGACGCCGACCGTCGCCACCTGATCGCGCTCAAGCTCGCCGCACGCGAGCCGCGCCGCCAGCGTGTCGCGCTCGTCGTAGCGGCGCATCTCGACGACGAAGTCGACCGCGCGCGGATCGTCGACGGTAGTCAGCTCGGCCCCGTGGGCGATCGCGACGCCGCGCACGCCTCGATAGATGTCGGGCGCCAGCCGCCGGTTGAGCCGCACCTCGGCCTCGCACATCGCCCGCCGACGTTCTGGCGTCCCGTAGTCCACGAAGTCCAGCACCAATGGCTTCTTGAGCTTGTAGACACGCTCGCCGGCCAGGAACACCCACGAGAGATGCGTCTCACGAACCTCCACCTGCTGGGGACGATCCGGATAGATGTCGGGGCGCGTGAGCGCGTCACACACCCGCTTTGCCTGAGCGTCGGCCGCCATCGAGGGACGGTGGCGCCTATCCCAGGTAGCGGCCGGGGATCGGGTCTGCGTCGAGGACGATCCGCCGACCGGACACCGTCTCGGTCCGGATACGCACCCAGTGGCGCTTGGGCCCGGGAGCCCAGGGCGCAAAGCCAGAACGCTCCAGCCGGCGCAGCTCTGCCGCGTTGGTGATCTCCTCGGCCATGCCCTGAATGATCACGCTCCACCCGGTCCGCGAGCCGTCATCGACGCCGTCGACCTCGAATGCGGCCCGCGTGGCGCGCAGCAGCGCGTACAACTTGGAGCCGGGATCAGAGCGCAACACCACCGCTTGCGATGCGCGGTCAAACAGGTAATTGACAGGCCGGATCGCCGGCGGTCCGTCGCCGAGGCGGACCGCGACGCGGCCGAAGTGATGGGTGGCGAGCAGCCACAGGCACTCCTCGCGGGAGAGCTTGCGGATCTCGCTCCCCGGGCGGTGTTCGTCGGGCGTTGTCGGCGGCGCCTCGCGCCGCTGCATCTGCCCGTCGGGCCTCGTGTCTGGTGCCATGCCCTGAGAGTAGGCGCGCTGCGGGTATCCGACACCGGCACAACGCCCACGACGGGGTTCGCAAAACTACCGATGCCGGGCCGCACGATTCCCTGGAGTATGTCGGCAGCTGTGCGGCCGGGCGTGATTTCGACCGTGGTAGGCGGGTAAGAACGGCGTCGTTTCGATCGCAAGAGTTAGGAGAACAGGACGATCGAAGGGAGACTGGGATGAGCGAACGGACATTTGTGATCGTGGGTGCGAGCCTGGCCGGTGCGAAGGCCGCGGAGGAGTTGCGCGATCGCGGCTTCGATGGTCGGATCGTGCTCGTCGGCGCCGATCTGGAGCGCCCGTACGAGCGCCCGCCCCTTAGCAAGGATTACCTGCGCGGCGAGTCCGAGCGCGAGAAGGCGTTCGTGCACCCGGCGCCGTTCTACTCCGAGCATCAGATCGAGTTGATGTCGGGCACGACGGTGGCGGCGATCGATCCCGGCGGCGGCCGGCTGAGGCTCGTCGACGGCCGCGAGCTTGTGTTTGACCGGCTGCTGCTGAGCACCGGCGCGCAGCCGCGGCGGCTGCAGATCCGAGGCGTCGAGCTCGACGGCGTCTTCTACCTGCGCACGCTGGCCGACTGCGAGAGGCTTCGGGCCCGGTTGCAGACGGGCGGGCACGTGGCGGTGGTGGGCGCCGGCTGGATCGGCTCCGAGGTCGCCGCCTCGGCCCGCCAGAAGGGGTGCGAGGTGACCATGATCGACCCGCACGAGCTGCCCAATGAACGAGTCTTCGGATCGGAGATCGGCGAGTTCTACCGCGACGTGCACGCCCGCCATGGCGTGAAGCTGGCGCTCAACGAGGGCGTCGAGTCGTTGGAGGGCGACGCCGCGGTACGACGCGTGCGCACAACCGGTGGCCGGACCGTCGAGTGCGATTTCGTCGTGGTCGGGATCGGTGTCGTTCCGCACGACGAACTGGCACAGGCCGCGGGGCTGGCGGTCGACGACGGCATCCTCGTCGACGACAAGCTCCAGAGCTCGGCCGCAAACGTGTTCGCGGCCGGGGATGTCGCCAACGCGCAGCACCCGTTCTACGGCCGGCGGATCCGCGTCGAGCACTGGTCAAACGCCTTGCACCAAGGACCGGCAGCGGCCCGCGCGATGCTCGGCGAGCCCGTCTCATACGACCGGATCCCTTACTTCTTCTCTGACCAGTACGACGTCGGCATGGAGTACGCCGGCTATGCGACGTCGTGGGATGAGGTCGTGGTCCGCGGCGACCGTGACAGCGGCGAGTTCATTGCCTTCTGGCTCTCAGACGGACGGGTGGCGGCGGGCATGAACGTCAACGTGTGGGACGTCAACGATCAGATCCAGGCGCTGATCCGCTCGCGCCAGCCGGTCGACCCCCGAGCGCTGCTCGACCCAGATACGCCGCTCGAGTCCCTCATCACCGCCGCGGCCGGGAGGTGATCGACGATGGCACCGAATCCCAACCTCGCGCGGCTGCACGACGCGGGCGTGTCGATCTGGCTTGACACGCTCTCGCGCGAGCTGTTGCACAGCGGTCAGTTCGCGCAGCTGATCCGCGATTTCAGTGTGACCGGCGCGACGTCGAACCCGACGATCTTCGCCAAGGCGATCACCGGCTCAGACCGCTATGACGCAGAGCTTCACCACCTCGCAGCTGCGGGCCAGCGAGACCTGCAGCAACTGTTCTTCGGCCTCGCGCTCGACGACGTCCGCGAGGCGGCGCGCGAGCTGCGCCCAACCTTTACGCAGAGCGCCGGCCGCGACGGCTTCATCTCATTTGAGTGCACGCCGGACCTGGCCGACGACACCGACGCGACCGTGGCGCAAGCCACCGATCTGTGGCGGCGACTGAATCAACCCAACGTGATGATCAAGGTGCCCGGCACCGAGGCGGGGCTGCCCGCGATCGAGCAGCTCACCCGCCAGGGCATCAACGTCAACGTCACGCTGCTGTTCTCGATCGAGCGCTACGAGCGGGTGATCGACGCCTACCAGCGCGGGATCGCCGCCCGCGCCGGCGCCGGCGAGCCAGTCGACCACGTGCACTCGGTCGCGTCGTTCTTCTTGTCGCGGATCGACACCAAGATCGACGACCGGCTCCCCGCCGGCTCGCCGCTGCGCGGACAGGTCGCGATCGCGTCCGCGCGGGTCGCCTACCAGCGCTTTGCGGCGAAGTTCGCCGGCGACGGCTGGCAGCCCCTGATGGCCCAGGGCGCACACCGCCAGCGGCCGCTGTGGGCGAGCACCGGCACCAAGAACCCCGCCTACCCCGACACCCGCTACGTCGCGGAGCTGATCGGGCCCGACGTCGTCAACACGATGCCCGACCACACGCTGCAGGCATTCGCCGACCACGGCACGGTCGCACGCACGCTCGACGCCGACCCGGCGGCCGCCGAGCGCGTGCTCGCCGACGCCACCGACGCCGGCATCGATCTTGACGCGATCACCGCGCAACTCGAGCGCGAAGGCGTGCGATCGTTCTGTGACTCCTACCGCCAGCTGCTGAACTGCATCGAGGGCAAGCTTGCGGTCGTCACGTCCGGTCGCGCATCCGGCTCCACCTGACGCGTCCGGCGCGGTGGCCGGCGCGTCGATCGGCTGCCCGGCCCGCGCGACCAAGTTCGCGATCCTCGCGCAGGTCCGCGGCGAAACGGCGGCCGCGGATGCAGCTCAAGGCGCCGCGGTACCGGATGCCGCCGTCGCTGTGGGCACCGCACCAGTGCATGCGTACGTCTTACCTGTCTCCTGCCTTGCCCCTCATTCGGTGCCGTGGTCAGGCGCGGGGAGGGCATCAAGAGCGATCATCGAATGCGCGTAGGCGCCGCCCGCCCGGATCTCGGCCGCGACCCAGATCGCCTCCATGATCTCCTGCGCGCTCGCCCCCTCGCGATGCGCGAGCCGGGTGTGTCCCCGAATGCAGTACGGGCATTGGGTGACGTGTGCGACGGCGACCGCGATCAGTTGCTTGGTCTTCTCGGATAGCGCGCCGGCGGCGAACGCCTGCTGACTGAACGCCTGGAAGGCCTCGTGGATCTCCGGTGCTGCCTGCTTGCGCCGCGCTGCAAGCTCCCGGGTCGCGTCCGGATACACGCTGGCTGACATGGCGTCCTCCTTTGGAGTCTGGAATCTCTGCCATCTCAGCGTCCGGGATCCCGGGTTTCTTACGACCCCACGACGAGGCCTGAGATCGGCTGCAAGCGCGGTGGCCGCACGCCGTCGGATGCAGATCTACTGCGTTGATCCCGTGGGCGTTCGCGAGGGGAACTCAGACGGTGGTGGGCAGTGGCGCCTCGGGGTCGATCTCGTAGCGCGCGATCGCCTCCTGAGCGCGCGCGGGGTCGAGCTCACGCAGGGCGGCAACGGTCACGTAGTGGCGGTCGACCTCGAAGAAGCGACGCAGCGCGGCGCGGGTATCCGAACGCCCGAAGCCGTCGGTGCCGAGCACCCGGTAGCGGCCGGGCACCCATTCGCGGATCTGGTCGGCAAACGCTCGTATGTAGTCGGTGGCGGCCACGACGGGGCCGTTGCGGTCGGCCAGGCAGCGGGCGACGTACGGGATCCGTGGCGTCGACGACGGGTGCAGCATGTTCCAGCGCTCGGCCGCGATCCCGTCGCGGCGCAGCTCGGTGAACGAGGTCACGCTCCACACGTTGGCCTCGACATCCCAGTCGCTGTTGAGCAGGTCAGCGGCGGCGATCACCTCGTTGAGGATCGTTCCCGAGCCCAGCAGTTGCACGACTGGCTTGCGGGTGCGCTTCGGTGCCTGTCGCAGGAGGTACATGCCACGCAGGATCCCGTCCTCGGCGCCGTCGGGCATCGCCGGGTGACGGTAGTTCTCGTTCATCAGCGTGATGTAGTAGAAGATGTCCTCCTGCTCGGCGAACATGCGCCGCAGCCCGTCGTGGATGATCACCGCGACCTCGTAGGCGAACGCGGGATCGTATGCGCGGCAGTTGGGCACGACCGAGAACAGCACGTGGCTGTGGCCATCCTCGTGCTGTAGCCCTTCGCCGTTGAGCGTCGTGCGCCCGGCGGTGCCGCCGAGCGCGAACCCGCGCGCACGGCTGTCGGCGGCCGCCCACACCAGGTCGCCGACGCGCTGGTAGCCGAACATCGAGTAGTAGATGAAGAACGGGATCATCGGCACGCCGTGGTTGGCGTATGCGGTGCCGGCGGCGATGAACGAGGAGATCGAGCCGGCCTCGGTGATCCCCTCCTCGAGGATCTGGCCGTGCTGATCCTCCTTGTAGAACATCAGCTGCTCGGAGTCCTGGGGCTGATAGAGCTGGCCCGTGGGCGCGTAGATCCCGATCTGGCGAAACAGGCCCTCCATCCCGAACGTGCGCGACTCGTCGGGGACGACCGGGACGATGTGCTTGGCGACCACCTTGTCGCGCAACAGCGCCGCCAGCACGCGCACGAACGCCATCGTGGTCGAGACCTCGCGCTCGCCGGTGCCCTCGAGTTGGCCCTTGAACGTCACAAGCGGCGGGACCTCGAGCGCCGCCGCCGTGCGCCGGCGCGCCGGGAGGCTGCCCCCGAGCGCCGCGCGGCGCTCGGTCAGATAGCGCATCTCGGGAGCGTCGGCGGGCGGCTTGTAGTACTCGGCGGCCCGGACCTGATCGTCGGTCAGCGGCAGCTCGAAGCGGTCGCGGAACGCCAGCAGCGCGTCCTCGGTCATCTTCTTTGCCTGGTGGGTGACCATCTGCCCCTCGCCCGAGGCCCCCATCCCGTAGCCCTTGATCGTCTTGGCGAGGATCACGGTCGGCTGGCCTGTGTGACCGACCGCCTCGTGATAGGCGGCGTACACCTTCTGCTGATCCAGCCCGCCGCGGTTGAGCAGCCAGATCTCCTCGTCGGAGAGGTGCGCGACCCGCTCTAACAGCGTCGGGTCCTTGCCGAAGAAATGCTCGCGCACGTAGGCGCCATCGCGCGACTTGTAGGTCTGATACTCGCCGTCGGCGCAGTCCTCCATCACCTTGACGAGCCGGCCGTCGGTGTCGGCGGCGAGCAGTGGGTCCCAGCGTGTGCCCCAGATCACCTTGATCACGTTCCAGCCGGCGCCGCGGAAGTCGGACTCGAGCTCTTGGATGATCTTGCCGTTGCCCCGCACCGGACCGTCGAGCCGCTGCAGGTTGCAATTCACCACCCAGATCAGGTTGTCCAGCTGCTCGCGGCCGGCCAGCCCGATCGAGCCCATCGTCTCGGGCTCGTCGACCTCGCCGTCGCCCACAAAGCACCACACCTTGCGGTCAGAGGTGTCGGCCAGCCCGCGCGCGTGCAGGTAGCGCATGAACCGCGCCTGGTAGATCGAGGTGATGGGCCCGATCCCCAGCGACACGGTCGAGAACTGCCAGAAGTCCGGCATCAGCCATGGATGCGGGTATGAGCTCAGGCCATCCGGCTGTGAAACCTCACGGCGAAAGCCGTCGAGTTGCTCCTCGCTGAGGCGCCCCTCCAGGTACGCGCGCGCGTAGTTGCCGGGGGAGGAGTGGCCCTGGAAGTACACGAGGTCGCCACCACCAGCAGCCTGCGGGCCGCGCCAGAAGTGGTTGAACCCCACTTCGTAGAGCACCGCCAGCGACTGATAGCTGGCGATGTGACCGCCGATCCCGTGCGACCGCTGGTTGGCGCGCACGACCATCGCCATCGCGTTCCAGCGCACGATCGACCGCAACCGGCGCTCGAGCGCCGGGTCGCCGGGGAGCTGGGCCTCGTCCTCGACCGTGATCGTGTTGACGTATGGCGTCGTCAGTGACGCGACCGGCCCGGTCCCCGCATGCTGTGCGCGGTCGACGACCCGGGTGACGATCTGACGCGCCCGCTCGGGTCCGTCGTGCGCGACCACGGCGTCCAGCGCCTCCAGCCACTCGCTCGTCTCGACCGCGTCGAGATCGCCCCCGGCGTCGTCGCTCACCGCCATCGTCGCCTCCTGTTCACGCTTGTGGCTGTTCGCACGCGATGCCCGCAAGCTCGGTCACGGCCAACCCATACACGTCGGCGGCCTTCTCCTCGCGATCCAGCGCGGCGCGATAGGCCGCGTACGCCAGCGCGCGTCGCGGGCGTTCGGCCCGCGCCCAGCGTGCGTACGCCGTCTCGACCGTCGTGCATTCCTCTCGCCACTCTACGTAGCTGTCGATCAGCACGTCGAGGCGCGGATCGCTCCGGCCAAGCCTCGCCTGAGCCGCGGTCCGTAGGGCGGCGATGCGGGATATCGGAACGATTGGTCTGCGTATCGGCATGCGCTCGGTGGTCGTCACGTGATTCGTGTCGGTGGATCGACTCGCGCGATTGAGTTTCCTCCCGGAGGCGCCGCGATTCCATCCCACAACAGCAGGAGTGGACCGAGGCCGTGCGCTCGGCCCTCCGTTCGCAGCGGCCGCTGCACCCGGGCCCGGGGTGAGCGTGCGGACGCCGCTCAGCGCAGCTCGGGCGCAATAGCTCGGGCGCAATGGTTCCCGCGCGCGGGTAAGACGAGGCTCGGATCCGACGCAGAGAGGTCAAACATCCGGTGCACAGCCGCATCCGGTGGGTTGCGGCGATCGATTCTTGAACATAGGAGGCAGTCCATGCCGATAGCAACCCGACAAGCAGAGATCGTCTGGGAGGGGTCATTGGCCGGTGGTGCCGGAACGGTGTCGAGCCAGAGCGGCGCACTTGATCTGCCGGTGACGTGGGCGTCGCGAACCGAGCAGCCCGATGGCAAGACGAGTCCGGAGGAGCTGATTGCCGCCGCCCACGCCAGTTGCTTTGCGATGGCGCTGTCGCTGGTGCTTGGCGAGGCGCACACGCCGGCTGAGCGGTTGACCGTGAATGCCGTGTGCACGCTCGACGAGGTCGAGGGCGCCCCGAGGATCACCGACGTCGCGCTCACGATCCGCGCCCAGGTTCCCGGCGTTGACCAGGCGGGTTTCGATCAGGCCGTTGAGCAGGCCGCCGGGCTGTGTCCCGTCTCAAATGCGCTGCGCGGCAATGTCGAGATCGCGGTGCGCGCGGAGCTTGATGGGTGATGCCGCTCGCCACCGCTGAGCAGTACGCGGCGATGCTCGACGCGGCGGCGTCGGGCGGATTCGCGTTCGCAGGGGTGAACGTCAGCTCGTCATTGACGCTGAACGCGGCGCTGCGCGGGTTCGCCGACGCGGGCGCGGATGGGATCGTCCAAGTTTCGACTGGCGGCGGCGCGTTTCTCTCGGGCGCCTCACGGAACGACATGGTCGCCGGTGCGCGAGCGCTCGCCGCGTTTGCCGAGGTCGTCGCCGAGAACTGCCCGGTGCTGGTCGCGCTGCACACCGACCACTGCCCGCCGGACAAGCTCGACGACTTCCTGCGCCCGCTGCTGGCCGAGTCGCTCGCACGCCGCCAACGGGGCGAGCAACCCTTGTTTCACTCGCAAATGTTCGACGGTTCGACGCTTCCGCTGGAGCAGAACCTCGAGCTGGCCTCCGTGCTGCTCGATCAGTGCGCCCGCGCTGACGTGGTGCTCGAGATCGAATGCGGAGTCGTCGGCGGCGAGGAGGACGGGATGCGCACCGACGGCCTACCGGAGCGGCTCTACACCACCACCGAAGATCTGCTGCGCGTCGTGGAGGTGCTCGGCAGCGGCGAGCATCGCCGCTACCTGTTGGCGGCGACGTTCGGCAACGTCCACGGCGTCTACCAGCCAGGCAACGTCAAGCTGCGCCCGAAGGTGCTGGCAGACGGCCAGAAGGCGCTCGCCGCCGCCAGTCCGGGCGCCCGATTCAGGTATGTGTTCCACGGCGGCTCGGGCTCGGACCCGGCGGAGATCCGAGAGGCGGTCTCCTACGGGGTGGTGAAGATGAACATCGACTCCGACACCCAATATGCGTTCACACGCGCGGTCGCCGGCCACATGTTCGTCGAGTACGACGGCGTGCTGAAGATCGACGCGGGCGTCGGGCGCAAGCAGGCGTACGATCCGCGCGCCTGGGGCCGGGGGGCAGAGGCGGCGATGGCGGCCCGGGTTGCGCAGGCGTGCGAGCAGCTCGGCTCGGCGGGCAGGAGCCTGCTGCGGTGAGCGGGAACATCGCGGTCATCTACGCCGGCGATCTGGCGACTGTGGCGGACGGGTTCGGGGAGGCGGCGGGACAGGTGGCCGCGGGTGTACGCGTGCTGAGCCTCGAGGGTGTTGGGGGTGGGCACGGTTTGCCACGCCTGCATGATCTGGAGTGGGCGGACGGGATTGCGTTCGGCACTCCGATAGGAGCGGGGACTCCGGCCCCGGAGCTGATGCACTTTCTTGAGGGGACCGAGCTGCTGTGGAGCAGCGGCCGGCTGTTTGACAAGGCGGTGACGGTGTTCACCGACCGCCCCGAGCAGTTCGCGCCTGATTCGATCCTTCACCCGATCTACGACGCGCTGTACCGCTGGGGAGGGGTGATCGTCGGCCCACCGAGGTTCGAGCTCGAGCTCAAGGCGGGGCCGGGCGGCCCGCTTGCTGGTAGCCGATCGTGGCTGCCCGCGCCCCGGCTGCGAAGCGCCCAGTACCGGGCGGTGCGGCTCGCGCGCCTGGCGGGGGTGCTCGCGGAGGAGCGCGGCAGGCGAAAGCGGTTGGGCCTGTGATGGTGGGGCTGCCGGCCGAGCCTCTGGTCGCGATCGACGCTGGCCATGCCGCGCACCGCCTGCGCCACAGCTGGTCGCTCGAGGTTGCCCACCACGGTGAGCCGATCACCGTCTCGACCGGGGAGCCGATGAGCTACACGATCCCACCCTGGCGCGCGAGCCCGATGCCAGCCGTCCGGGCGCCGCGGGGCGCTGCCGCGCATTGCATTGACGACCGCGAGCTAACGTCTGGATGATGGGATCACCTCCGCTGCGTATCCTGATCGCCGGCGGTGGGGTTGCCGGGCTCGAGGCGCTGCTGGCACTGCGCGACCTCGCCGGGGATCGCGTCGAGCTCACGCTGCTCTCACCGAATCAGGAGTTCGTCTACCGCCCGATGGCGGTCGCCGAGCCATTCGGCCGCGGCCTGGCAGACCGCGACTCGCTGGCGGAGATCGCGGCGGACGTCCAGGCTGAGCTGGTCCGGGGGGCGCTGGTCAGCGTCGACGCCGGCGCGCGGATCGCGGTCACCGAGACGGGCTCCTGCCTGTCTTACGATGCGCTACTGATCGCGGTCGGCGCGGTCAGCGAGCCGCCGTTTCGGCGGGTCCTGACCTGGACTCCGGAGGCCGACGCCGCGGTGTTCGGCGGGCTCCTGCGCGATCTCGACGAGGGCTACGTCAAACGGGTGGCGTTCGTGGTGCCGCCGGGGGTGGCGTGGGCGCTGCCCGCGTACGAGCTGGCGCTGATGACCGCCTGGCAGGCCTGGGGCATGGGCCACGACGACGTCCGGGTGACCATCTTCACGCCCGAGGATGCGCCCCTGGGACTGTTCGGCGCACAGGCGACCGCGGCGGTTCGCCAGGACCTCGAGGAGGCGGGCATCGAGGCCGAGGTCGGCGTCTACGTCGTCGAGGATCCGCAGATCCCGGGCCGGCTTGTCCTGCATCCCGGCGCGCGAGCGCTCGATGCCGAGCGGATCGTCGCGCTGCCGCGCGCCCTGGGGCCCGGCCTGCGAGGGGTTCCATCAGACGCCCGTGGCTTCGTGCCAACCGACCTGCACGGCCGCGTCGCCGGTGTCGAGGGGGTGTGGGCGGCCGGTGATGCGACCGCGTTTGCGGTCAAGCAGGGAGGGCTCGCCTCCCAGCAGGCCGACGCGGCGGCCGAATCGATCGCTGCGCGCGCCGGCGCCGAGCTGCAGCCGCGTCCGTACCGACCCGTCCTGCGCGGGATGATGCTCACCGGCCGCGGCAAGGCCTGGATGCGCCACGAGCTCGCAGGGGAAGACGAGGGCGCGGCGGTCCGCCGGGCGTTGTGGTGGCCGCCGACCAAGATCGCCGGACGCTACCTGTCGCCCTACCTGGCGGCCCGCCACGGGCGCGAGGCCGTCGGCGAAGGCCCGCGACCGGATGGCCATCCGGTCGAGCTCGACCTCGAGCGTGACCTGCCGGCGGCCGCGGACGCGCTGCGGCGAGCCAGCCTTCGGACCGATGCCGCGCGTGCCCGCTTCGAGCGCCAGCGGGCAGAGGCGCGCCGGCAACCGCCCACGGGCTGAGCTCGCGGTCCCTCGGTCATCGGTGACGGCCGGTCAGACTCAGCGTGTCAACGAGTGTGATACGCCGTCCGGGGTGAAGTGGCTATTCGCCGGCCGGCGCGGGCACGATCAGCAGCGGTGCACGGCACGCGCGAACGAGCGCCTCGCCGGTGCCGCCGAGCAGCAGCCGGGCCGCAGGTCCCCAGCGCCGCGAGCCGATCACGACCAGGTCGACCCGTTCAGACAGCGTCGTCAACGCCGCAGACGCGATGCCGCGCACCACCTCCGGGCGGGCGTCGATGCCGGCCTCGAGTGCGTCGTCGATCTGGCGTGCGAGCGTTGTGAGCTGCTCATCGACCGCGTTGTCCCACTCGTCGCGGAACGGCTCCAGCCATGTCGTCGCCCAGTTGGGCGTCGGGAACCGGTCGTCGATCGCGCCGAGGACGTGCAGCTCGGCATCGGTGCCGCGCGTGAGCTGCTGGCCGAGCTTGAGTGCGGCTGCGGCATGGGTGCCGCCGTCAAAGCCAACAGCGATCCGGCGCAGAGCCCAGCCCGGGCGGCTGGCCAGGCCTCGTGGCGCAATGGCGAGCGGGCAGCTGAGGTCGTGCAGCAGTTGGCGGGCGGTGCGCCCGATCGAGACTTTCTGGTCGGGCCCGCGGCGGCTTGAGCCGAGCACCAGCAGCTGCCGGTGGTCGCGGGCGACGATGTGCTCCAGGCCGCGGACGATCGAGGTGTCGCGACCGGCGACGGTGCGCGCGTCTGGAGCCAGGTCCTCGCGGATCCGTCCGAGCATCCGCTTCGTGTCGCGCCGGATCGCGTCCCAGTCGGCGAGCGGCAACAGCATCGTGATGTCGTGCTCGATCGCGATCAGCATCCCCTCGGCGCCGAGCGCCGAGGCGAGACGGTGCATCAACACGGCGGCGTCTCGGCCCTCGGGGCGGTCGTCGACGGCCGCTGCGATCCGCTGGATGCGGATCGACGGTCGGGTGGTCGTGGATCGGTGTGTCTGCGTGCTCATTGCGGTTATCCAATCGCGGGTCGGTGCCGGCGTCGTCCGTAGCCGACCGCGGCGATCATCGGCGGATCGCCGCGGCGGTTTCTGCGCTGCTCGCCGGTGCCGGCGGGCGCCCGCGCGCCGGCAGGGGAGCGAGACGGTCAGCCGGTGACGGTGATCGTCTCGTGCTGTCCGGCCATGTAGTGGCCGGGGACGAGGCAGACGAGCTCGTAGCGGCCGGGTGCGAGCTTGGCGGTCACATCCGCGCTCTGTCCGGGCGGCAGCGGCTCAGACTTGGCGAGCACGGCCGAGGCAACCGGAGTGCCGCCGCTGAGCTTCGCGGGGGCGCGCATGATCGCGAACCAGTGCTCCATCTGGCCGTTGTTGGTCACCGCGAGCGTGACCTTGCCGCCGGCGCCGGCTTTGATCGTCGAGGTTGCGGTGCGCACCCACATGTCGCCCATCGCCGTGGCGACCGATCCGGCCGGAGCGCCGGCGGGCGCGGTGATCGTGCTCGGAGACATGGTTGTCGCCATCCTCGCGGGCACGGGTGCGGTCGAGCCGCCGGTCGGCGCCGCGGGGGCGCCGGTCGGGGCCGGGGCTCCTGGCGTGTGCAGGATCCCGGCTGCGCCCTTGACCATGTCGCCGAAGCTGTGGGTGACGAACGGGTAGTTGCCCGTCTCGGCGAGCTTGAAGTCGACCCATGCTCCCTGTGAGGGCGCGAGGCTGATCGTCTGCGCGCCGTGTCCGACGACGCCCTCGACGTCTGTGGTGTCAAACAGCGTGCCGATCACGTGGAAGGCCTCCCAGCGGGAGTTGCCGGCATTCAGCGCGAACACGCGAATCGTCTTGCCGGCGGGGACGGTGATCGGATGCAGCTGGTACTGATCGGCGTAGCCGTTGAATGCGATCACGTCGGGTTGCTCGGCCGCCATCTTGGCCTCGTCGGCCAGTCCTCCGGGCTTGCCGATGTAGTACTCGCCTTGCATCAGCCACAGCTGTTTGGACGCCGGTGGCAGGTTGTGGGGCTTGACCACGAGCATGCCGACCATCCCGGCGCCGGTGTGCATCAGTACCGGCTGCGTGGCGCAGTGATACATGAACACGCCGGCGTAGTTGGCGGTGAACGTGATCACCTTCTTGTGGCCGGGGGCGACGTCGATGTAGTTGAGGTTGGGTGCGACCTGGGCGGCGTGGATGTCGATCGAGTGGGCCATGTCGACCCCGGAGCTGTGGCCGGTGCCGTTGACGAACGTGATCTGCACGTGGTCGCCCTGGTTGACGACGATCGGCGGCGAGGCGGCGGTGCCGCGGTAGGCGACGCCATTGACCGTGTAGGTCCAGGCCTGCACCGGCGCCAGCTGCGGCGAGACCTGCACGACGTGCTGGATCACCGACACAGTGAACTTCTTCGTCGGGCCGGTGGGCACCGCCGGCAGCGTCGGGTTGACTGGTTCAAAGCGCTCGTACTCGATGCCCTTGGCCTGGACCATCGTCGGCGCGGCGGCGCCCGAGACGGTCGCGCTGTGGGCCGCGGTCATCCTCGGTGCCGCCGGCGCGGCCGAGCCCGACGACCCGGAGTCACCGGTACCGGCGACCGCCGCGAGGCTGAGTGCGACCGCGATGATCGCCGCCAGTGCGGTTAGGCCGACGCCGACCATCATCCATTCGCGCCACGAGCGCTCCTTCGAGCTTTCGTCCGCAAGGCCTTCGGCGCTCGCATAGTCGAGCTCCGGCGGTGTGTCGTGCTCGGGTGGACGTGGAACTGTGGTTGACATGATCTGCACCTCCGTGGTTTCGCTGTCTGCAGCATTGCCCGCGCGGGCCCCGGTCGGAAGCCGGACAGCCGCGAAAGCCATGTCGGCTGCATCTCGGCGCGATAACCGCGGGGCATGTCCGGTTGGTGCCGGGATGCGCGGTGGGGATCGATGCAGATGCGGTTGCGGGAAAGCCGCGGCCCGGTTGCGGGTCTGCACGGCTCAGGCATGCGCGCGTACGGGTTACGTTGGATCCATGAGACAGTGCCCGGTGCGATCGCCCGACGTCGAGGAGCTGCGGACGCTGTGCGCCGCCGCCGAATTGGGTAGCCTCGGACGCGCGGCCGTCAGGCTGGGCACAAGCCAGCCGGCCTTGTCCAAGCGCTTGGCCAACCTGGAGATGCTGGCCGGGGCGCGGCTGCTGGAGCGCTCGCCGCACGGGGTCAAGCTGACGCCCGCCGGACGCCGGCTGTATGAGGAGGCGCGGCGCATGTTGGCCGAGTCAGATCGGGTGGCCGAGGTGGTGGCGGGGATCGCCCGCGCCGGGGGGCCGGTCCGGCTGGCGGCCAGCCATTCCGTGACCGACGCGCTGGTGGCCGAGGCGCTCGCTCACCTCGACGACCGCGGGACGCGGGCGGTCGAGCTGGTGTCGGCCAACTCGAGCGTCGTCCGAGACCTCGTCGCCGACGGCCGCGCCGACCTCGGCGTTGCCGCGAGCCGTCCCAACCGCACCCCGTACCCGGCAGTGCGCGAGCTGTCGTTGGCGCCCGACGAGGTGATCTGCGCGGTGCCGCCCGACCACCCCTGGGCACGGCGAAGCGAGGTCTCGCTGCAGGAGTTCGTGGCCACGCCGATGGTCGTGCGCGATCCGTCCTCCAACGCCCGCTGGACCGTCGACGCGTTGCTGCGCGAGCGCCAGCTGACGCCGGCGCCGACGCTTGTGGAGGCGGCCACCCCCGACGCCGCTCGCCGCGAGGCGAGGGCCCGCGGCGCCCCTGTCCTGCTCAGCCGCAACGTGCTCACCGGGCACGACTTCTGCGAGGTGCGCGTCGACGGCCTCTCATTTCGTCGCGAATACGTGTTCATCCTGCCTGCGGTCGGCGAGCCCTCCGGGCCCGTCCAGGCGCTGATCGCCCAGCTGCGCCGCCAAGCGACGATCTGGCTGCGCGATAGGCCGCTCACCTGGGCGGCAGAGCCGACGGTTATCGCTGCGCATCGCGATCGACACGACATCTGTCCCGGCCGCCCTTCCGGTGGCCGGTCGAGCGTCAGAGGATGAGATCACCAAACCCCGTTCGATTCCGTCCGGAGCAATCATGATCAACCGCCGCCTGACAACCACCCTGGCCCGTCCGCTGGCCCCCTTTGCCGCACTGGCGTTGCTCGGCGTCTGCGCTGTCCACCTGCTCGACGGGCCCCATTCGGTCCAGGACCAGGCCTACCTCGGGGTGCTCGAGCTCTTGCTTGCAGTCGCCTGCGTGCCGTTGGCGGTCCTGCTGTTGATCGAGCCGATACGCGCGACCTGGGACGTGGCATTGGCGCTCAATTTGCTTGCGCTGCTTGTGTTCGTGACCAGCCGCACCGTCGGGCTGCCGGGGTCGACCGACGACATCGGCAACTGGTCGCCTCTGCTGGGCGTGCTGAACATGGTCGCCGAGGGGTCGGTCATCGGCATCGCAGCTCTGGCGCTGGCCACGACGCCCCGCGCCGACCGCCATCCACTCACGCGAAATTCAGCGTAGTGGCGTCGGCTTGGGTTCCGGGATCTGACCCTGATCGCCGTCAAGTTGCTTCGCCAGCGTGGCCGGCGTCGTCCCGTCTGCACTGCGCGGGCGGGTGAACCTGCTTTGGCCGCGGTGTCAGGAGCTCGCGAACAGATGCGAGAGTCGCTGTTCCAGCGCCGCTCGGGGCAGCGCACCGACGACGCGATCGACCTCCTGCGCATCGCGTCGGACGACAAGCAGTGGGATCGACCGCGCGCCGAACCGCGCAGCGAGATCCGGGTTGGCGTCGACATCGACCTTCACGACCTTGACCTCACCGGCATGACGCACGGCCAGGTCCTGCAGCACCGGTGCGATCATTCGACATGGCCCGCACCAGCTGGCCCAGAAGTCGACCAGGACCGGAACCGACGCCGTCGTCTCCGCCGCGAACGATCGCAGGTCGGCATCGACGAGCCACGGCAACGCCGACTTGCACCGCGCGCAGCGCGGGGTGCCGCGGCCGATCACCCCCACCCGGTTTCGAGCGCCGCAGCTCGCACACGTGATGATCGTCATCGAGCTCGCGCCGCGTCGGCCGCGCCGCTCGCCACATCGGCGCCGGCCGGCACCTCCGGACGCGTGAGCACGCCCGGGCGGCCGTCGAGCAGATGCTCGCGTGCCGCGTCGAGGATGTCGATCGGGATCGGGAACACCAGCGTCGAGTTGTGCTCGGTGGCGACCTCGGCCAGCGTCTGCAACGTGCGCAGCGTCAGCGCCCCGTGCTCGCGGTTGATCACGCCCGCCGCCTGCGACAGGCGCTCGGCCGCCTGGAACTCGCCCTCGGCGGCGATCACCTTCGCCCGCCGCTCGCGCTCGGCCTCGGCCTGGCGCGCCATTGCCCGCTTCATCGTGTCGGGCAGGTCGACGTCCTTGGTCTCGACCTTGACGACGTTGATCCCCCACGCCTCGGTGCCGGAGTCGATGATCTGCTTGAGCAGCTCGTTGATCGCCGCCTGATTGGCCAGCAGATCATCGAGATCGTGCTGGCCGAGCGTCGCTCGCAGCGTCGTCTGCGCGATCCGCAGCACGCCGTGCTGGTAGTCGCGGATCTCAATCAGCAATGCGGACATCTCGCGAGCAAGTATCGGCGCCGGCAAGATCGCCGACATCGGTAGCGCGACGCACTCGCGCTGCGGTCGAGTACCGTGCGTCCCGGTCCGTGGCGCCTCCTGCCCTCGGCCAGGTCTCAGTGCACGATGGCCGAATGCGCGAGCGAGACGTGACCCGTTACGCGCTGGCGGCTTGTCGCGACCCGCTGCCGGCGGGCTGCGCGGCGTGGCGGCGCGATCGGGCGCGGACGGCGGCGACGCCGGGTCGGGGGAGGACGAGCAGCGCGCTGTCGATGTGGCGCTCGAGGTAGCTGGAGATGCTGCCGTGCACGAAGCTGTCGATTGGGCCAAGCCCGCGTGAGCCGACGACCAACAGGTCGACGTCGTGGGCGAATTCGAGCAGCTCCTCCCGCGTGCCGCCCGCCACGGCTCGGCCGGTGATGCCATCGAGGGCATCGAGTCGCCGCTGGGCCTGTTGCACCAACTGCACGCGGGCGGCGGGCCAGTCGGCGGGCAGCGGTGCCTGCCGCCGTACATCCTCGAGGTCGATCACCCATCTCGTCTGGATCGGCACCGCCAGTCGTGCTCCCAGCAATCGTGCGCAGGCGAGCGCGCGCTCGCTGTCGGCAGTGGCGTCGTAGGCGACGCCGACGCGGTCGATGGCGCCGCCCGACGCATGCCCGCGAGGGGCGATCGCCGTCGCGCACGGCGCGCCGAGCAGCGCGGCCCGGGTGTCGTCCCCCAACAGGATCCGGCCGACCGCGCCGCGGTGACTGGAGCCGACGACCAGCAGATCGGCCCCGAGATCCTCCACCACCTGGTGCAACCCTCTCCCGGCCGACGGGTCGCGCCGGCAGGCGATCGTGGCATCGGGATGAGCGCCTCGGCCCTCCCGCTGCAGCATCTCGATCGCTGCCCGATGCTGATCGGCGATCAGCATCGACCCGCTGCCCGGCGGTCCCTGGCGGGTGCCGTAGATGTACGCCAGGGTGACGCGCGCGTCGTCGCCCGCGAGCTGCTTGGCGAGTCGCAGCGCGTCGCGGCCGCCGGGTCGCCCGTCGATGCCAACGATCAGGTTGTCAAACATGCTGTCTCCCGAGAGGGGTTGGTCAAGCGGATACGGTCGCGCACCGTCAGCAACCGCGGTCCTGGTCATTGACCCACTCAAGCGGCTGGTCGGCTCGCCGGCATCCGCTGTCACTCCCAGTCGCGCTCCGGGGAATGCCGCAGCGCCCACGTGGCTGCGCGTCTGGAACGAAAGTACGGAGCCGCGATCCGCAACGCCTGCGGATTGCGCGATGCTCCCGCGCACTTATGGTCGCCATCGCGGCCGGTACAGGATGAACGCCGGCGATGACCAAGCGAGGCTGATCATGTCGACACGTGTGGCGATCAATGGGTTTGGGCGGACGGGCCGAAGCGTCCTGCGTGCCGCCGTTCTCCACGAAGCCGATATTGAGGTGGTGGCGGTCAACGATCTGGCTGATGTGGCCACGCTGGCGCACCTGCTCAAGTACGACTCCGTCGGAGGGCGCTTTCCGCAGGAGGTCCAGGTTCAGGGAGGCATGCTCGTGGTCGCTGACCGGCTGGTGCGTGCGTTCGCGCTCAGCGACCCGCTCGAGCTGCCCTGGGACGAGCTGGCGGTCGACGTCGTGATCGAGTCCAGCGGACGGTTTCGCACCCGGGCGGCGGCCGGACGCCACCTTGACGCCGGTGCGCGCAAGGTGATCGTCTCGGCACCGATGAAGGGGGATCAGCCGCCCGACGCCACGGTGGTGCTGGGCGTCAACTTCGAGGATGCGTATGACCCTGGTCGCGATGCGATCATCTCCAACGCCTCGTGCACGACCAACTGCCTGGCGCCGGTCGCCAAGATCCTGCATCAGGGGTTCGGGATCAGACATGGGCAGATGACGACCGTGCACGCCTACACCAGCGATCAGATGCTGCTCGACGGCCCGCACAAGGATCTGCGCCGGGCGCGCTCGGCGGCGATCAACATCGTCCCGACCTCGACCGGCGCCGCCCGGGCGCTGGGGCTGGTGATCCCCGAACTGGCGGGCAGGCTCGACGGGTACGCGGTGCGGGTGCCGACGCCGACCGGGTCCCTGGTCGACCTCACGGTCGAGACCGAGCGAGAGACCACCAAGCGTGCTGTCAACGACGTGTTCGCGCGGCTGGCCGATCAGTACCCGATGCGGGGCATCCTGCAGTACACCGAGGATCCGATCGTCTCCAGCGACATCATCGGCTCGCCCTACTCGGCGATCGTGGATGGCTCCCTGACGACGGTGATCGACGGCACCCTGGTCAAGGTCATCGCCTGGTATGACAACGAGTTCGGCTACGCCAGCCGGCTCGTCGAACTGGCCGCGCGCGTCGGCGCGACCCCGTCGCCCGCGCCGAGATCGACGCGCACGCGAGGTGTGGTGGCATGACGTCCCTCCTCGAGGATCAGGGCCAACGCCGTTACGGTGAGATCCGTAGTCTCCCCGGCGTTGACTGCCGTGGTGCCCGGATGTGGACGAGACGGCACCGAGCGAAGCTATGGGCATGCTGAACGCCCTCACCGACGCCCCCCGCGACGCCGCCCCAGTCGAGCTGCGTGAGCGACTGGACCACCTTCGCGCCGAGAACGCGCGGCTGCGCGCCGAGAACCGCGACCTGCGCGCCGCTGTCGACGCACATGTCCGCCGCGCCAGCTGCCCCGGACTGTTCGGCCCGCTGGAGATGACCGCTGGCACGTCCGTTGGGCCACGACGCCACCGCGAGCAGTGACGTACCGCCCACGCGGCCCGGTACCCCGTCGTGATCAAGAGAACCTGCACAGGCGACTTCGAGAAGGAAGGAACCAATGTTCAACAAGATCGTTTGGGCGACCGACGGCTCGGACGCCGCCGACGACGCGCTGCCGGTGACGAAGATGCTCGCGGCCGAAGGCGGCAAGGAGGTGCTCGTCGTGCACTGCGAGGAGCTCACCGTCCCCGGCAAAGCCGCAGGACCGTTCCCGGTGTATGCCAACGAGGACGAGTTGCAGGCCAAGATCGACGGGCAGGTCGCCGAGCTCTCACGTGACGGCGTTTCGGCCCACCTGAAAAACGTCCGCGCCCGGGTCGGCGGCGCCGCCCACGTGATCGCCGACGCCGCACGGGAGGCACAGGCCGATGTGATCGTCGTCGGCACGCGCGGGCACACAGCGATCGGCGGGCTGCTGCTCGGCAGCGTCACCCAGCGCCTGCTGCACATCGCGCATTGCCCCGTTGTCGTCGTGCCCAGCCGCGAGCACTCAAACAACGACTGAAACAGCTTGGAGGTTTGTGACCATGTTCAACACCATCGTGTGGGCGACGGACGACTCCCCCGACGCCAATCGCGCGCTCCCGTATGCGCTCGCGCTGGCCGCACGTGACGGCGCCGCACTGCACGCCGTGCACGTGATCGAGAGGTTCCCAGCCGGTCGACTTCCCAATGAGCCGGTCCGCTGCGACGAGCCCGCACTCGACGCCCGGATCAAGGCCGAGACGCTGCGACTCGCCGGCGAGAAGGACCTGCAGGTGACGCTGCACATGCCGAGTGCAACGGTCGGTCACGTGGCCGAGCGGATCGCTGAGATCGCGCAACGGGAGGATGCCGACCTCATCGTTGTCGGGACCCGCGGTCACACCGCGATCGGCGCGCTCGTCCTCGGCAGCGTCACCCAGCAGTTGCTGCGCGTCGCCATCTGCCCGGTGCTCACCGTGCCGCAGAGCGCCTCGGAGATCGCCGAACCGTCGCCAGTCACGACGACCACCGACGCCGCCTGACAGCCGCTGCGCCGGTGCGCGCCCGACGGCTGCGGTGCCGGTGGTCGACCGCGCGGGTCAGCTCTCATCCGCGCCGGCTGCGCGTGACCAATATCGCAAGCGATGGCGGGCATCTGGCTTTCCGAGCGGTCACCCCAGGGTGACCACGTTCCTCGGCGTGCCCGTCGTCCTGGCCGGCACGCCGGCAGGCTGGTTGTTCGTCGCCGACAAGGTTGGCGGCGCCGATTCACCGGTGCCGACGAACGGCTCCTCGCTGAACTGGCCGACCACGCCGCCAGCGCGATCGCGCACGCTGACGAGCACCTCGCAACGGACCGGCGGTAGCACCCTCGGCGATGCTGCGCCGCCCGAGGTGCGGGCTGTGCGTTCGCCCGCGCGACATGGCTGGCGATCGATCACTGCCCGCGCTGCCTGGCCCGAGTCCGCCTGGCGGCACGCGCCCCACCTGTCCCGCCGGCGTCGGTAGTCAGACGCCCCCTTAATCCAGGCCAGGTACGGATGGACGTCGGCGCCAGGTGACCGAGCATCAACGTCACTACCGCGTTCAAATCAAGGAGCCCCGTATGTCCGCCACGCCATTTCATCGTCCGCGCGTGACCACGATCACCGCACCCAACGTGAGCCATCTCGCGAAGCTGTTCACGTACGCCACGTCGCTGGCCGGCGTGTACCTGTCGGTCGGGTTCATGTACTACTACGCCGCCAAGGAGAAGCTGATCGACCAGAGCGGCACGATGCCCACCGGGCTCAAGCACGAGTTCGCCGGGTCGTTCCTGGCCAGCTTCCCCGGCGACAACGTCTCCTGGGTACTGCTCGGCGCGCTCGAAGCCCTCATCGTCGTGCTGCTGGCCGTCAGCGTCGTCGGCGGCGAGTTTCTCACCAGTCGCCGCAAGCCGTTCTTGCTCGCTGGGCTGGGCGTCTCGATGTTCGCCCTGGGGATGATGGGCCTGGCGAACAACATGGTCGGCGACACCGCCACCGCGCTGACGGTCTTCACCTACTTCGGGCTGACCGCCGTGCTGCTTGTCCTGATCCGGCAGCTGCCACCGTATCGCTCGATCGGCTGGATCAGCGGCGCGGGCGACAAGTAGCAAAGCGCGCCCACGGCGTCGGAAAACCACGAGCGCCCGGCCACCAGGCCGAGCGCTCGTGCGCGCGCTGCCAGGAGCTGTCAGGTGCCCACCCCGGCCTGGTCGGCCGTGGCGCAGCGAGGCAGAACCAGCAGCGCGCAGCGAGCGTGACGCTGCAGGTAATCCGACGTGCTGCCCAGCAACAGGCGCCGCATCGGCCCGTACCCGCGCGAGCCGACCACGAGGATGTCGAGCTCGTCGCCAAACGCGGCAAGCTCCTCGCCCGCCACACCGTGCACGGCACGACCCTCCACGTCGGAAAGCATGTCCATTCGGCGCTGCGCGTCCTCGAGCATCGCGTTGCGGGTCTCGCGCAGACCTGGGGCGACGTATCGCGCGTAGGCCGTCGACGGCAGCGACACCACGTGGAGGGCATGGACCGAGGCGCCAGCGGACTCAGCCAGCGTCCGCGCGGCCTGCAGCGCGACCTCGCTCTCGGCGGAGCCGTTGTACGCCACACCGACCTTGGTTAACGGCCGCTGCGCCGCCGCGTAGCCCGCCGGCGCGATCGCCACCGCGCACGGGGCGCCGTTGAGCGCGGCGCGTGTGTCGTCGCCGAGCATAGCCCGGCCGATCATGCCGCGCGCACACGAGCCAACCACGATCAGATCCGCGCGCCCGTCCTCGGCCTGCTGGTGCAGGCCCCGGCCGGGACGGGATGCGACGACCGCCACCAGCTGCGCATCGACGTCGGCCTCGACCTGCTCTCGCTCGAGCATCGCCTGAGCGCTCTGCTCCTCCTCGGCGAGCGCGCCGGGGCGGACGTGAACCAGCGTCAGCGTCCCGTCGGCCTCTAGCAGCTGGCGGGCAAGGGCGATCGCATCGCGGCCGGTCGACCGGCCGTCCAGTCCTACGAGCACGTTCTTGAACATCGCGGCCTCCTTGTTGGGATCCCGGCGCACGCTAGAGCGCGCCGGACGCTGTGCCATCGGGGCTGTCCGCGCCGCTGTCCGGGAGATATACGGACGCGGTGCTGCCGCGCGACCGCGTCCAGTCGACGCTCCCCGCGAGGCGATAGCGGCGCGCACCGGACGAGGGCCGTGGCCACCGTTCGCGCGCCGCGTGGGACGACGTGCAGCACTCGAGACGGCTTCAACTTGCCTGCGAATGCGGATGGGTGGTCGGGCTTACATCGGATGACGGCACCGCCATCACGCGGCACCCTGAGAACTGAGCGAAGAAGAAGGGAGGCCATCGTGGCCGACAAGCAAGAGTTCAATCGCCAAGTCCGTCGAACAGCGTTCTTGGCCGTCGGCCTGACCGCTGCGCTGGTCTTCGGGATCATCGTGCTGGCCACCGGCGACTGGATTCCCGGGACGATCATCGCGGCCGCCGCGCTCATCGGCCTGGCCGGGCAGGTCCCGGTCATTCGCACGCTCTGCAACGGAGAATCCTCGCCCTCGCCGGCGCCGCGGCGCAAGCGAGCCCACTGAGGTTGTGCGTGCCCGCCGAACGCTGCGCGGCGGATGCGATCATGCTCGTCACGCTCCGGTCCGGCTCGTGGTGAGCTCAGCGGCCGGGTCGGCGTCTCGGCCACGACACCAGCCCTCACCCAAAGGAGACACGATGTTTCACAACGTCCTCGTGGGAGTCGATGGCCGGTCGACCGGCCGCGACGCGATCGCGCTCGCCGGCCGACTGGTCGATCGCGGTGGCGTGGTGACGCTCGCCCACGTGCACGCCCACGACGTCGAACAGGCCGAGCGGTCCCACGAGCGGCTGGAGGCTGAGCGTGCCACGGCTGGCGTTGACGCGCGACTGGTCAGCGTCGCGTCCGCCTCGCCCGGACAGGGCCTTCATGTGCAGGCCGAGCGTCAGCACGCCGATCTGCTGGTCGTCGGCTCGTGCAGCCGTGGCATGCTCGGGCGGGTGGCGCTGGGTGACGATACGCGCGCTGCGCTGAACGGCGCGCCGTGTGCGGTCGCGATCGCGCCGCACGGCTACGCCGCCCACCAGCCGCCGATCGCCAAGGTCGGGGTCGCATTCAACGGCTCGCCGGAGAGCCACGCGGCGCTGGCCGCGGCGCGGCGGCTGGCGGCCGCGCACGATGCGAGGATCCTGGCGCTGCACGTCGTCTCGCTGCCGATCACGTATGCCGGCTACGCCGGCCCGACAGCGGTGGGGGAGGCGATCGCCGCGATGCTCGAGGCCGCCGAACGGGAGCTGAGCGAGCTTCCCGACGTCCAGGGACGCGCCGTGCGTGGCGTGGCGGGCGAGGAGCTGGCGATCTTCGGCGACGAGGTCGACATCCTCGTCGCTGGCTCGCGCGGCTACGGTCCGGTGCGGCGGCTTGTGCTCGGCAGCACCACGGACTATCTGCAGCGTCACGCCCGTTGCGCGCTGCTGGTCCTGTCCCGGGCGGGCGACGCGAGCGCTTGAGCCGAGCCTGGCGTCAGTCGAGCAGCCCGTGCTCGCGGGCGTAGGCGACCAGCTCGGAGCGGGCGGTCAGGCCAATCTTCTGCTGGATGTGCGCGCGGTGGGATTCGATCGTGCGCACGCTGAGATCGAGGTCGGTGGCGATCTCGCCGTTGGTGTAGCCGAGCGCGATCAACCGCAGGACCTCGGCCTCGCGTGCGGACAGGCTGTCGGGCCGGTCCTCGCGCTGATCCGGCTCGGCGGCGAGCTTGGCGCCAAGCTCGGGGTTGAGGTAGGTGCGGCCTTCGGCAGCGAGCGCGACCGCGTCCATCAGCTCGGAGTCGGCGGCGTCCTTGAGCACGTAGCCGACTGCGCCGGCGCGCAGCGCAGCGCGAGCGAACCCCGGGTTCTCCTGCATCGTGAGCACGACGATCTGCGTGCCGGGCAGCTCTTCGCGCAGCTGCGGGATCGCGTCGAGGCTCGACTCGCCGCCCATGTTGAGGTCGAGCACGAGCACCTGCGGATGGCACGCTTGCACCTGCTCGTAGGTGGTGGCGACGCTGCCGGCCTCGCCGAGCACGGTAAAGCGGCCGTCGGTTTCGAGCAGGACGCGCAGCCCCGAGCGCACGACTCGGTGATCGTCGGCGAGCACGACGGTGATCGGCGCGGATGCGGTCATCGCCGACACGGTAGCCCCGCGTTGCGTCGGCATTTCTTTGGGATCGTGATGCTCATGCGAGCACTGTATGCCGCGTGACGGTCGTGGGCATCGGCAGCGGCTACGGCAGCGCTGCCGTATGGGCTACGGACGCTGATCGCCGTTCAGCGGTCGGCGGCAGGAACGCCACGCTCTGACGATTGCGCGCCATCTGCGGGCGTGGCGGGCAGTGTGACGGCGACCGTGGTGCCCTCGCCTGGCTTAGAGTGCATCGAGAGCGTGCCGCCGAGCAGCTCGGCCCGCTCGCGCATGCCAGCGACGCCGAAGCCGCTGGTCGCAGCGCTCGGGTCAAAGCCGGCGCCGTCATCGGTGACCGCGACGCGCACGCATCCGTCGCGGAGCACGACCGCGACGTCGGCGCGCGCGGCCTCGCCGTGCTTGACGGCGTTGGTGAGCGCCTCCTGCACGATCCGGTAGACCCCGGTCTCCAGCTCCGGCTCCAGGCGCATCACCTGCTCGCCGCGCTCGAACGGAAGCTCGACCTGTGCCCGCACCGTGAGCCCGCTGTGCTGAACGCGCTCGACGAGCGCCATCAGCGCGGGCTCCAGTCCCAGCTCGTCCAGCGCCGCCGGTCGCAGCTCGGCGATCAGCGCGCGCAGCGAGGTGATGTCGAGATTGAGCTGCTCCAGCGCCTGGGCGATCGCATCGCGCATGGCGTCCGTGTCGCCGCGCCGCTGGGCGCCGGCGAGCAGCAGCCGCAGGGTGCCCAGCGCTTGCAGGGTCTCGTCGTGCAGCTCGCGCGCCCACCGTCCCCGCTCGGCCTCGGCAGCGGCGATGCGCTGGCGACGGCGCTCGTCGGCCGCCGATTGTGCGGTCGCCACCGCCGTCGCCGCACTCGACGCAAACGACTCCAGCAGACGCTGATGTTCGGCTGTGAACGGGTCGTCGTCGAGGCGGTCGAGCACGATCAACACCCCGTACACCCGCTCGCGGAAGACCAGCGGCACGACTAAGCCGTCGTCGGCCATCAGACCCAGGGTGCCGCCACCGTAGCGCGCAAACCGCGTCCGGTTGCCCTCCTCGGACAGTCGCCTGGTCTGCCCGGTCGTCAGCGCGAGTTCGGCGACCGTGTCCTTAGCCTGCATGCGTTGGCCGATGATGCCGGCGGGCAGCTCACCGGCGCCAGCGGCGACGATCAACTGCTCGTCCTCGAGCACCTCAACGATCAGTGCTCGTGCCGCGACCAGCGCGCGGCCGCGCTTTGCCACCAGCTCGAGGATCGCGTCCAGGTCGGTCTCGCCTCCCAGCGTCCGGGAGATCTGGATCATCGCGTCAAGCGCCTGCACCGTGCGCTCCAGTCGAGCGCGCTCGGTCTCGGCGGTCGAGTAGCGCCGCGCGTGGTCGATCGCCAACGCCGCGAACTGGGCCAGCATTCCGACTGCCGCCTCGTCCTCGTCGGTGAACTGCAGCCCGTCGCGCTTCTCGGTGAGATACAGGTTGCCGTACGGCTCATCGCCGATCACGATCGGGACGCCGAGGAACGTGTGCATCGGCGGGTGGCCGACGGGAAAGCCGTAGGAGTAGGGGTGGCTGCCGACGTCGGCCAGGCGCAGCGGTCGCGGATCGCGGATCAGCTGTCCGAGCACGCCGCGACCGGTCGGCAGCGGGCCGATCACCTCACGGGTGTGCTCGTCGATGCCGACCGCGTGAAAGCTCACCAGGTGCGTTCGCGAGTCGTCGAGCACGCCGAGCGCGGCGTAACGCGCACCGGTCAGCTCCCGCGCCGCTTCCAGGACGCGCGTGAGCACGACACCGACGTCGAGCTTCTCCAGCACGCTGCGAGCGACGGCAAGAATGCCCTGGGTGGCCGATTGCATCGTTTTGTCCCCGGTGGCCAGCGCTGGTATCCGCTATGCCGCCGACGGTTCGGGGCAGGTTCGATTCTAACCTCGCAGGCCGACCGGGCGACGGGGCTCCGTTACGCAGCGCTCACCGGCCACGCAATCGTCCTACGGAAGCTGCTCGGGGTCGTTCAGCAGCCCGTGCTCGCGAGCGTAGGCGACGAGCTCTGCCCGGGTCGACTTGCCCGCCTTGCGCTGGATGTGCGCGCGGTGGGACTCGACCGTGCGCACGCTGAGATACAGCCGTTTGGAGATCTCGGCGTTGGTGTGGCCGGCGGCGACCAGTCGCAGGACCTCGACCTCGCGTTCGGTCAGGCCGTCCGGTGGTCCCGGCGGCGTCTCGGGCGCGGCGGCGAGCAGCCCGCCGAGCCGCGGGTTGAGGTAGCGCTGGCCCTGCCGTGCGGCGTGGACGGCGGCGACCAGTTCGGATTCGGCGGCCTCCTTGAGCACGAACCCCAGCGCCCCGGCCCGGATCGCCTCGCGCGCGAAGCGCGGCTCGTCCTCCATCGTCAGCACGACCACCCGGGTTGTCTGCGACGCCTTCAGCATCCTTGGGATCGCCGCCAGCGTCGAGCCGCCGGGCATCCGCAGGTCGAGCACGACCACCGCCGGCTTGTAGGCCAGCACCTTGCGCGCCGCCTCCTGCACGTCGCCCGCTTCGGCGACGACCTCGAACTCGCCCTCGGCCTCCAGCAACGCTCGCAGCGCGCTTCGCACGATCGCGTGATCATCGGCGAGGACGATCGTCGTGCGCTGCGGTGTGGGCGCCTGCGGTGCGATGACGAGACGCTAGCGCGCGGCGGCTAGCGCGGCCGAGTCGCCCGTGGGTTCGGGCGCCGGGAGCTCGACACCGGCGGCAGCGTAGGCATCGACCTCGTCGAGCGTGTCGCGGCGCAGCAGCTCGGCGGCAAGGCGATCAAGCTGGGCCCGATGTGCGGTGAGGATCGCCTGCGCCTGCGCATAGCAGTCGTCGGTGATGCGCTTGACCTCATCGTCGATCAGCTGTCGCGTGCGGTCAGCGATCGATGACTCGGCCCCGAACGGCAGCCTACGCCGGGCCGGGGCAGTGCCGACATCAGCCCCGAAGTGGCTGGATATGCCCCAGCGGCCGATCATCTGTCGCCCGCTCCTTGTTCATCCGGGCTCGGTGCGATCACCACCTCGTGGCCACTACGGACGCCGCACGCCGCAGTGCATCCTCGAGTCAGTCGGCGCTCGTGGCTCGGGCGTCCGTAGTTTGCGGGAACCAGGTGATGCGGCGCCCGGATGTCATCGGCAACTTGGCACGCGAGTCTGTGCCCATGACGACTACGACCGACACACACCCTGACATCGAGACTGGGTCTGAGGCATTGCGTGAGCAACTGCAGTCGCTGCGCGCCGAGAACGCGCGGCTGCGCGAGGAGAACCGGCAGCTACGAGCCACCCTCGACGCTTACATCGCGCGCGCCAACGCGCCGGGCGTGTTCAGCCCGCCGGAGTTGACCGCAGGCACCTGCGTGGGACCGCGGCGACGGTGGACCAGCAGGCGCGAGGACGGCGAGTGATGCCCGACTTCGACGCCATTCGGGTTCGCGATGCCATGCACCCGGGCATCTTCAGCTGCGCGTCGGACGCGTCGCTCGATGAGATCGCCGGGATCATGGCCACCCATCGGGTGCACGCGGTGGCGATCGCCGACCCCGATGGCTCGCGTTTGGCGGGCGTGGCGTCCGACCTCGACGTCGTCGCCGCCATGACGACCTGCGAGCAGCCGACCGCACGGCAGGTGGCCGCCACCGAGCCGCTGGCCGTCTCCTCCGACGAGCGCTTGGATCGCGCGGCGCAGCTGATGGCCGAGCACGGTGTCGCGCACCTGGTCGTGCTCGACGCCGCCGGCGGGTATCCGGTCGGCGTTCTGTCGACGCTCGACCTCGCCGCGGTCTACGCAGGCGACGACGGGTGCGGGCAAGCGCTGCGGCCTGCCTGAATGCGTGATGAGCAGGCTTGCATTGATCCAAGCGAGCCCCGCCTGGCAGATGATGACGTCGGCGTGAATGGCATCTTGGCGGCGATGGCCGACTGACGATGGCGATGGAGCGTGTGTATGTCGAGCGGTGGCCGGCGGGCGGCTGGGTGGTCCGCCTCGAAGGTCACCCGGTTCCGGTGTCGCGGCACGACACCGAGGAGGAGGCTGAGGCTCGAGCCGCGGCCTACCGGCGCGGGCTGGCCCGCGGATCGCCGGCTGATCCGCCCGATCCGCGTAGCCGAGATCCGCGCCCGGCCGACGGTGGGTAAGCCTTGTGGTACGGCCAGCGCCAGCGGCTGCGGGGCCGCCGCCGAGCCGGCGGGAATGACCGCCCCCGCTGCGAGCGTGGGCGGTGCGCGTCAGCCCGCGACCGCGCCTCGCTCGGCATCCTCGCGCGCGACGTCGATCAGCCCGCGCGCGAGCACGTGGGCGCCGGAGCCGACGCCGAACGTCCAGTAGCGCGCAAACCAGGCGCGCGCGTGCTCGTCGGTGGTCGCGGTGCGCATCGTCGCCCACAGCAGGGTGCGCCGATCGTCGAGCGGGCGCGTGCCGAGTGCGTAGATCGTCTTGGCGAAGCCCGGTTCGGCGAAGTCGCAGAAGGCGGCCGCGTCGACGTCGGCGAACTCGATCACCGGCCGCCAGAACTTGCCCACCAACCCCAGCGCGATCTCCTCGGGCGGGCGCTCGCCCAGCAGCACCCAGCCGCCGCCACGCATCGGCAGCTTCGTCGTATCGCGCAGGGTGACGCGCCTGAGCGCCGCCGGCGGATGCTCGCCGTGCAGGCGTTGCCACGCCAGGTCGGGCAGCATCCGCACGCCGGTGAGCAGCGCGACCACCGGTCGCCGGCGCCCCACGTCGATCAGATCGACGTCCATCAGCGCGTCCCAGGTCGTCGCCGCGTCGGCGGCGACCACCGTCGCCACCTGGTCAGAGACGTCGAAGACCGGCAGGAGCTCATCGACGAGCATCGCGCCGCTTGACCCCGGCGCGCTCACCGCCGGCGCAAGGTCGCCACGAGCCCGGCGGCCGCCGCGAGCAACAGCACCAGGCCCACGCCCAACACCCCGAGCGCGATCGCCAGCAGATGCGGCATCCTCGCCCCGACGCTCACCTCGGCGGCCACGCGCGACGAGCCGTCGGCGTTCATCACGACGACCCGCCATTTGCCCGCGCGCGGCGTCCAGGTAAGCGTCCGCTCGCCGGCTCCCGCGGCCCGCGCGTTCCAGAAGCGTTGCGCGGCGGGTGGTGTGCCGGGGGCGTTGCCGGACACGACGCGGAAGTCAGAGCTCGGCGCGTCGAACCGGTCACCGCGAGCGTGCGCGACACCGGTCAGGTAGCGATCGACGGCACGTTCTCGGCCGATGCCCACGAACAGCGGGCGCGTGCTGTGGACGCGCACCCGGATCGTGCCCAGGAGGTCGCGCCCGCTGAACAGATGGGCGGCCGTGCCACCGTGGTAGCTGGCCGACTCCAGCGCATACGTGGACGTCGCATACCGCGACGGCGACGTTATCAGGTAGCCGCCCGGGTCGCGCTGCGTCGCGTCGGTGCGGTCTCGCCGCACGGCGACGGTACGGCCAGCGCCCCAGCGGGGTCGCGCTCGCCCGCGTCCAGCTGGAACGGTGGATACTCGCGCGTCATGACCGCCGCGTAGGCGACCACCCGCAGCACCCAGCGGTTGAGGCCGAGCACGAAGTCAAACAGCTGGCGCGGGTACTCGCCACGAAACAGCAAGACGACGACCCCGACTAACACGAGCAGCCCGATCAGGCCGATCGAGCTGACGCCTTGCCAGGAGGAGTCGGCCGCGCTCCAGCCCAGCGTGCCGCCGCCCCCGACGAACACGCCCGCCACCAGATATTGCGGCAGCCCCGCCAGCCACCACCCGATCAAGGCCAGCCCTCGGTGCTGATGCTCGGGATAGTCGATCTGCAGCCGCGCGGGATAGTCGGCGACGTCGGCGAGCGTGAACGGCGGATACCGATCCGTGCCATTGGCCGCGAACGCGTAGAACGCCACGCGCCAGGACCAGCGCAGCACCCCGACGTTGAGCTCGAACAGCCTCCGCGGATAGCAGCCGGTGAACAGCACCGCGACGAACGCGACGACCGAGCTCACCGCCATCGCCAGCCACAAGAACGCCAGCACCACGTAGTGCGGGATCACCAGCAGTCACTTGATCAGCCACAGCCCCCGCGAGGGATGCTCCAACAGGCCCTCGACGCGCACCGGATACGGCTGCGCAGAAGCCGGAAACGTCGCTTGCATGACAACCGTCCTTCCTGGGTCGACTAGATCTACGCCGACCAGCCTGGAGGGCCGTCGCCCCCGTTACATCCGAACCTGCCCGCAGCCAGGACGCGAGAAGTACCGAGCCTGCGCGGCGTGCGACCGCAGGCTGTGCGATCGGCTGGGTTTCTCCCCGGGGCGCTGGCGGGGAGGCACCGGGAGTGCCGCGCGATCATGCCGATGCCGTCAAGCCCGGCGCCGGCAGGGCTTGGGTGATCTGCTCGGCCCAGGCGTCGATCGTCGGCCAGTCGCGGTGGTCGCCGAAGCGGCCGCCGAAGGCGTGGAAGAGCACGCGGGACCAGAACGGCCACTGGCGCTTGTGGATGACGCCTTCAAAGACGCGGTACTCGCGCGGGCGAATGGCGGTGCGGACATCGTTGATGGTCCTGGGCTCTTTGTGGGTCAGCGGGCCGATCAGGCGCTTGGTGTCGGCGAACGATCCCACGCTGAAGAGCCAGAGTGGGCGTGCGGCCAGCGCGTCGCGGTGACGGGTGACGAATTGGTCTGCCTCGGGTGGCCAGGATTGGTTGTAGACGGGCGCCCCGAGCACCACCGCGTCGCAGCGGTCAAGCGTCACGACCTCGTCGACGTGGCGCAGTACGACGGCGCGGCCGGAGTCGGCGAGGCGGGCAGCGATCCGAGCCGCGATCCCCTCGGTCGCTCCATGACGACTCGCGTAGACGACGAGGACGGTCATATCCCGAGCGTCGCGCCTCACCGATCGCGGGCGCATCCGTGAAAGCCCGCATAACGCTCTCGTCCTGTTGGTTATCGCCACCTTCGCTACCGCACGCGACGTGCCGCTCGGAACGTCGCTGCGCTTCTAGAACGGAAGTCGGGGCGCATTCGAACGTGCCCAGCTCGGCCGGGAGCAAGCTCACGCTGGTGAAACGGTCCCGCTCGACGAGCTCTGACACGGGGCCTACGTCGAACTCGCGGTCGCGGCTTGCCCCGCATCCGGGGTCGGCGCCGGTGCCCAGCGGTAGAAGCTGCGGATACAGAGTCGCGGAGTGTGCTCGATACTGATGTCGATGAGCTCCGGCGGCGCAGCCGCATACCCGCGCGACCGGGAAGCCGAGATCGCACTGCGAGACGGCTCGACCGTCCACGTGCGTCCGGTGCGCGCCGACGACCGGGACGCGATCCGCGTGTTCCTGGAGGGCGTGTCACCGGAGTCGATCGGCTTTCGCTTCTTCGGCATGCCGAGCCTTGACTGGGTGACGCGGTGGTCGCTGGATGTCGACTACGCCGACCGGTTCGCGCTTGTCGCAGAAAGCGGCAGCCCTCGCCGGATCGTCGCGCACGCAGCCTATGTCCGCGAGAATCCGCGGCGCGCGGAGGTTGCGTTCTTGGTCGCCGACCGCTGGCAGGGCAGGGGGATCGCCACGGTGCTGTTGGCGCAGCTCGCCGAGGTGGCGCAGGCGCACGCGATTTCGGCGTTCACCGCCGAGGTGCTGCCTCAGAACCATCGGATGATCGATGTCTTTCGCGACAGTGGGTTTCCCGTGACGATGCACTCGCGGCCTGATGTGATCGAGATCGAGCTGCCGACCTCGCTCTCGCCCGAGGCGCTGGAGCGCTTTGCCGAGCGCGAGCGGGCGGCGGCGGTCGCCGCCGTGCGCAGCGTGCTGGAGCCGGCGTCGGTGGCGGTCATCGGCGCGTCACGCCGACGCGGCACGATCGGCGGGGAGCTTCTGCACAACATCATCGCCTCGGGGTTCTCCGGTCCGCTGTACGCCGTCAACCCACGCGCCAGTGATGTGCAGTCGCTGCACGCCCACGGCTCGGTCCTCGACATCCCGGGACCGGTCGAGTTGGCGGTCGTGGCGGTGCCCGCGGACGAGGTCGTGGGGGTGGCGCGCCAGTGCGCGGCCAAGGGCGTGCGCGCGCTGGTGGTGATCTCGGCCGGGTTCGCCGAGGCAGGAGAGGAGGGCACCGCCCGCCAGCGCGAGCTGCTGGCGGTGTGCCGCGACGCCGGGATGCGGCTGGTGGGCCCGAACTGCCTGGGCGTGCTGAACACGGCGCCCGCCGTCAGTCTCAACGCAACGTTCGCGCCCGACCCGGCGCCGCCCGGGCGGGTGGCGTTCATGTCGCAGAGCGGCGGGCTGGGGATCGCGATCGTCGAGGCCGCGGGCCGGCTGGGGATCGGGCTGTCGTCGTTTGTGTCGGTCGGCAACAAGGCCGACCTATCGGGCAACGACTTCATCCGGTACTGGGAGCAGGATCCCGGCACCGATGTGGCGCTGCTGTACCTGGAGTCATTCGGCAATCCACGCAAGTTCGCGCGGATCGCGCCGCGATTTGCCCGGCGCAAGCCGCTGTTGGCGGTCAAGAGCGGGCGGTCGGCGGCCGGAGCGCGAGCGACGTCATCGCACACCGGCGCGCTGCTGGCGTCCTCGGATGTGACCGTTGACGCGCTGTTTGAGCAGGCCGGCGTGGTTCGCACCGACACGCTGCACGAGTTGTTCGCGGTCGGTGCGCTGCTGAGCGCGCAGCCGGTTCCGCAGGGCGGGCGGGTGGCGATCGTCACCAACGCCGGCGGCCCGGGAATCCTGTGCGCCGACGCCTGCCAGGCCGCCGGTGTCGACGTTCCCGAGCCGCCGGCTCAGGTCCGTGACCGGCTCGCCGAGTTCCTGCCGTCGGCGGCCTCGCTGCGCAACCCGATCGACATGCTCGCGACATCCGGTGCCGATGACTACCGCCGCGCGCTGCAGACGCTGATCGACGGCGACGCCTGCGACGTGATCCTGGCGATCTTCGTGCCGCCGCTGGTCACCGAGGCGGCCGCGGTCGCGGCGGCGATCCGGCAGGTGGCCGAGACCCGGCCTGCGGTGGCGATCGGCGCAGTGTTCATGACCGGCGACGGACCGCCGGCGCAGCTGCGCGGAGACGAGGTGACGGTACCCGGCTACGAGTTCCCCGAAGAGGCCGCGCGCGCAGTGGCGCTTGCCGCCAAGTACGGCCGCTGGCGCGCGACCCCAGAGCACCCGGCCACGGTGCCCATCGACGTCGACTCGGTGCGGGCGGCGGCGCTCATCAGCCGCGCGCTGGGCGCAGGATCGGGATGGCTGCATCCGGCCGATGTCGTCGAACTGCTGGCGTGCTATCGGCTGCCGATGATCGACACGCGAATCGTCGCCGACGCTGACGAGGCCGTGGCCGCCGCGGCCGAGGTGGGCATGCCGATCGCGCTGAAGGCCAGCGCGACGGGGCTGGTGCACAAGACCGATGCGGGCGGCGTGCGCCTTAACCTCGCCACCGCCGAGGCGGTAGCGGCGGCGGCGGCCGGGATCGACGCGTCGCTGGCCGCCGCCGGCCACGTCCTCGACGGGCTGATCGTCCAGCCGATGGCGCCCGCCGGGGTCGAGCTGATCGTCGGCGTCGTCAACGACCACAGCTTCGGGCCGGTGCTCGCGTGCGGCGCTGGCGGCACAACCGCGGAGCTGCTCGGCGACGTCGCCGTGCGGATCACGCCGCTTGGCGACGCCGACGCACGGCGGATGCTGCGCTCGCTGCGCACGTTCGCGCTGCTGGACGGCTACCGCGGCGTTGCGCCCTGCAACCTGAACGCGGTCGAGGATGTGCTGCTCCGAGTCAGCGCGATGGTCGAGGCTCATCCGGAGATCGCCGAGCTTGACTGCAACCCGCTGATCGCGCTGCCCGACCGCGCGGTGATCGTCGACGCGCGCGTGCGGGTGCAGGCCGCGCCGTCGCGCCCGCCGCTTGGATCGCTCGCGGCCTGACCGTGAGCTCGATGACGCCGCGCCGAGGCGGTCTCGCGGCTGTCACCGCTGCGCCCGAGCGCGAGCTTGGAGCACGGGATGCCCTGACCCTGCGCGAGGCGGCGCAGATGACCGTCGACCGGGTGCTCGAGAGCGTCAGTTCGAACGCTGCCGGGTTGACGAGCGCGCAGGCGCGCCTGCGGCTTGCGCAAGTCGGACCCAACGCGCTGCGCAGCCATGGCGCCCGGCCGCTGGCGATCCTCGCACGGCAGCTGCGCAACCCGCTGTTGATCCTGCTGCTGGCGGCGGCGCTGACGTCGCTGTTTGTCGGTGAGCGGGCGGGCGCGGTGATCATCCTGGCGATCATGTGCCTGAGCGTCGGCCTGGGGTTCGTCAACGAGTTTCGCTCCGAGCAGGCGGTCGAGGCGCTGCATTCGCAGCTGCGGCACACCGCGATGGCGCTGCGCGACGGCGATCCGGACGCGGTTGACGTGACCGAACTGGTCCCCGGAGATGTCGTGCGGCTGGCGGTCGGCGATGTCGTGCCCGCTGACCTGCGCATGCTCGCGGCCGAGGGCCTTGAGTGCGACGAGGCGGTGCTGACCGGCGAGTCGCTGCCGGTCGAAAAGCAGGCAGAGCCGATCGCCGCGCCGCAGTCGCCGCTGGCGCTCGCCTCGTGTGCGTTCATGGGCACCGTCGTGCGCAACGGCACCGGGCTCGGCGTCGTCGTCACGACCGGACCGGCAACGGAGTTTGGGGCGATCGCGATGCGCCTCGGCGACCGCCAGCCACAGACCGCCTTCCAGCTCGGCCTGCGCGCCTTCTCGCTGCTGCTGGTCCGGGTGACCGTGGTCCTCGCCGGATCGATCCTCGTGATCAACGTCGCGCTTGGGCGCTCGGCGCTTGAGTCGATCCTGTTCGCGCTGGCGATCGCGGTCGGGCTGACGCCGCAACTGTTGCCGGCGATCGTCACCGTCAGCCTCGCGACCGGCGCGCGGCGGCTGGCCGCCAGCCGCGTCGTCGTCAAACGGCTGGTGAGCATCGAGGATCTGGGCAACATCGAGGTGTTCTTCACCGACAAGACCGGCACGCTCACCGAGGGCCGGATCGCGTTCGCGGCCGCGTTGGACGCGAACGGCGCGGACTCGCGTGAGGTGCTGCAGGCCGGGCTGGTGTGCAACGAGGCGGTGCTCGCCGGAGCGAAGGTCGTCGGCGGCAACCAACTCGACCGCGCGCTGTGGGAGGCGCCTGATGCCAGCGACATCGACACGGCCGACGGTCGCCGGTTGGCGTCGCTGCCCTTCGACTACCAGCGCCGGCTGGCCTCCGTCCTCGTCCAGGCGTCCGACGGGACCCGCCGGATCATCGTCAAGGGCGCGCCCGAGCTCGTGCTCGTGCGCTGCCGCGAGGTGCCGCCGGGCGCACACCGTGTGCTGAAGGCGCAGTTCGCCGCAGGCAGCCGGGTCGTCGCGGTGGCCGCACGCGCTGCCGGCGACCGGCAATCGACGCTGACCGCCGACGACGAGCGCGACCTCGAGCTCGTCGGCTTCTTGAGCTTCGTGGACCGGCCCAAGGCAGACGCCGCTGCCGCGCTTGCCCGCCTCGCCGACCTCGGTGTCGAGGTCAAGGTGATCACCGGCGACAACGACCTGGTCGCCGCCAAGATCTGCGCGGACCTGGGGCTGGCGGTCAAGGGCACGCTGACAGGACCTCAGCTGGACGAGCTCGCCGACGATCAGCTCGCCGACGCACTGGCGCAGACGACGATCTTTGCCCGCGTCACCCCCGAGCAGAAGTCGCGCGTGATCAGAGCCCAACGCAAGCTGGGCGTCACCGTCGGGTTCCTCGGCGACGGCGTCAACGACGCCGTCGCCCTGCACGACGCCGACGCCGGCGTGTCGGTGCAGACCGCCACCGACGTCGCCCGCGACGCCGCCGACATCGTGCTGCTCGATAAGGACCTCGCGATCCTCGCCGACGGCATCGTCAGCGGCCGGCGGATCTTCGCCAACACGATCAAGTACGTGCTGATGGGCACCTCGTCGAACTTCGGAAACATGTTCAGTGCCGCCGGCGCCTCGCTGCTGCTCAGCTTCTTGCCGATGCTGCCCACCCAGATCCTGCTCAACAACCTGCTCTACGACGTCGGCGAGATGACGATCCCCACCGACAACGTCGACGCCGAGCAGCTGCGCCGGCCCGCGCACTGGGACACCGCGCTGATCCGCCGGTTCATGCTGTTCTTCGGGCCGATCAGCTCGATCTTCGATTTCGCGACCTTCGCGATCATGATCTGGGTGTTCGACGCGCACGCATCGCTGTTTCGCTCCGGGTGGTTCGTCGAATCGCTCGCCACGCAGAGCCTGATCATCTTCGCGATTCGCACCCGACGGGTGCCGTTCTTTCGCAGCCGCGCGAGCCTGCCACTGACCGTCACCACGCTCGCGTGCGTGACGATCGGCGCGCTGCTGCCGTTCTCGCCGGCCGCGCACCTCCTGGGGTTCTCCGCTCTGCCCGCCGGCTACTTCGCGTTCCTGGTCGCGATGGTCATCGTTTACATGGTGTTGATCGAGCTCGGTAAACAGCGCTTCTACCGTCCGCGCCCGGCAGGGCCGCCACTCGCGCGACCACCGGCGCACCAGCGGATGCACCACCGCGCCGCCCGGTGGAGCGTTCGCGGACGCCTGCCGGCAGTGCGGCACCGGTGACATGCCGCGGCTGAAGCACATGCAGGTGGGGGCGATCGACCCTCACCGCTTCGGTTCGGTTCTGTCTGACCGCGACTACCGTGAGCTGCTCGAGCTGATCGACCGAGCCGTCGACGTCCTGCGCAGCCGCGTGATCTGGAATGTCAACTCGACGTATCGGGGCGGCGGGGTCGCCGAGCTGCTGCGCAGCCTGCTGGGGTACGCGCGCGGCGGCGGGGTCGACGCACGGTGGGTGGTGATCCGCGGCGAGCCGGCCTTCTTCACAACCACCAAGCGCTTGCACAACTACCTGCACGGCTTCGACGACGGCGGCGAGCTACGCGAGACTGACCGGCTGACCTACGAGCAAACGCTCGCCGCCAACGCCGCCGACCTGGTGCCGCTGCTGCGCCCCAATGACGTTGTCATCCTGCACGATCCCCAGACGGCCGGGCTGACCGACGCGGTCAAGCGCACCGGAGCAACCGTGATCTGGCGCTGTCACGTTGGCCTGGACCGGCCCAACGAGCGATCCCGCACGGCATGGGCGTTCCTGCGCACTTACCTCGGCGATGCCGATGCCTATGTCTTCTCACGTGCCACGTTTGCCTGGGAGGGCCTCGATCGCGACCGAATCGCGGTGATCACACCGTCGATCGACGCGTTCTCGCCCAAGAACCAGGAGCAGGCCCCATGCCAGTCACGGGCGATCCTCACCCGCGCCGGGATCCTCGCCGCCGACCGTCCGGGGCAGGCCACGTTCACACGTGCCGACGGCACCCCCGGCCGCGTCGACCGCGGCGCCGAGGTCGTCCAGGCCTCCCGGCTGCGGGGCGACACGCCGCTGGTCGTGCAGGTGTCGCGGTGGGACCGGCTCAAGGACCCGATTGGCGTGATGGAGGCGTTCGCGCACCACATCGCCGGCAGCACCCCGGCGGATCTGGTGCTTGCCGGCCCTGCGGCCGATGCGGTCGTCGATGACCCCGAGGGAGCAAGTGTGTTCGCTGAGACCGTCCGCGCCTGGGAGCAGCTCACAAACGGCGTCCGCCCGCGAGTGCACCTCGCCGCGCTGCCGATGATCGACGCCGAGGAGAACGCGGCGATTGTCAACGCGCTGCAGCGCCACGCCGACGTGGTGGTGCAGAAGAGCCTCGCCGAGGGGTTCGGCCTGACCGTGGCCGAGGCGATGTGGAAGCAGCGGCCGGTCGTCGCCAGCCGCATCGGCGGCATCCAGGACCAGATCGTCGACGGTGAGTCCGGCGTTCTGATCGACGACCCCCGAGATCTCGCACGCGTGGGGGCGGCCGTCGTCGAGCTGCTCAGCGATCCCGACCACGCGCGCCAGATTGGCGCCGCGGCCCGCCGGCGGGTGGCCGACCGGTTCCTTGCCCCGCGGCACCTGGCCCGCTACTTCCAGCTGATCGAACGGTTGGCTTCGCGCTAGTAGTGGGCATGTCCGCGCGTGAGGGGCTGCCAGCCGCCTGTGGAAGGCGCCGCAACGCCGACCGCGTGACATGCGCTCAAGCGGCGGGGACAGCGAAACGGGGTGTCCGTGATCGCTCACGTCGTCGTATTTGCGAAACGGGGCACTAAGCGACCATTGAGTCTCGCGGCGGTCGGTCGTCGAGCGCGTCGACCAGCTGCGTGTATTCCTCGATCGAGATCTCTCCCCGCGCGAGTCGCCGCTTGAGGATCTCTCTTGCAGGCTCCGGTGCTGCTTCAGCTGGCTGCTGGGAATTGTGCCCTCCGCGAATCAGCCAGACGATCCCGTAGATGACAAGCGCCCAGAACGCAACCATCCCGATCGACATCAGCATCCACCAGCCCCAACCGAAGTTGTGCATGTAGAACATGCCCCGACGGTAGGCGTCGGGCGTCAGCATGTCATCCGCCGAACCGTGTACGCGGGCTAAGTACTTACCCGGCCGATCGCCGGCAAGCCTCCGTAGTTCAGAGCACTTCCGGAGAGGTCGACACGGCCGGCGGCCGGCCGGCACCAGGAGCAGCCGGGGAGCCTCCTCACCCCATCTGCTGGTCGAGCGTGATCGCCAGTGCAGCCCCGTCGGCGACGCTCTGCTCGCTGCGCACTTGACGTCCCAGCCGATAGAAGAACATCACGAAGCTATACGAGACCTTGTAGCGCGCCACCAGAAGCTGCCGCACGCGCTCCAAGTCAGCGGTGTCGGTGAGCACCTCGGCGCGGGCCGGAAGCGGCTCGCGGCGCAGCGCGCCCCAGGGCCAGCATGACGCGACCAGGACGTGCGGATTGCGCCGTATCCGCTTGATCTTCGCCGAGTGCAGGTCGGTGAACGCAAACAGGCGCCCGCCATCGGACACGAACCACACCGGCGTTGCGATGCCGGTACCGTCACGCTTGAAGCTCGTTACGCTGAGGTAACGGCCCGGGAAGGCTGCGTCCAAGTCGGGCGCCCGCTCGATCGTCTCAGGCGCCGAGACTGCCGGTTTGTTGGTGGGAGTTGCGGTTGCCATCGTCGCTCCTTACTTGTCGGTGCACCCGTGTCCGGCACTAGTGGTGTGGTGGCAGGAACAGGTCGGAGTTGTAGTTGTGCATGACAGCGCTGACGTGCAGCCCGATGTGGGCAAGCGGCGCACCGATCGGGTTCAGCGTCGCGAGTGTCGGGACGCTCCAGACGAGATCGCCCGTGAGCGGCTTGGCGATCTTGGAAGAGCGGAAATCGCCGTAGCCGGCGTGGTAGACGGCCGTCATCGCGATCGACGCGATCAGCGCCACCGCGCCAACGGCGATCGTCCCTCCGGCTCGTTTGCGGAGCTTGGTGTTCGTCAGTGCCGTGAACACGAGCAGGATCGGGAATGCGGATAGCAGCAGTCCGTCGGCGGCGCCGTACACGACACCCCGCCACGCAACGCTCCCGACGAACGCGAGGCCGCCGGGATGTGGACCACTGACGTCTTGCCGGGTGGCGATGAATGCCATCGCGCCGGCGGCAATCAGGCCAAGCACGACGGCGAGCTTCCAGCGCCGCGCGCAGATCTCGCGCACCGACTGGCCGGTGTCGCGCGTCCAACCAACGAAGACAGCGGCCACCGACGCCGCGTACACGCCGTAGTACGCATCCCGCTGCAACCCGATCCGATCGGCAAGCACGTAGGGGATGAGGAATGCGACCGCCATACCTCCGCCCAGCCAGGCGAGATGGCGTACCGGGGCACTTTCGGCGGCCTTGGCAGACGGGGTCGATCGGCGCCCGAAACGGAGTTTGGATGGGATTACCCAGGACGTCATTTCTGCCTCCAGTCGCGCAGCCGTAGTGAGTCACCCTCGACCGTAGGCGCAACGAGGCGGTAAGCCATCCGCGCCGACCCACAGCGAGCGTCGGTAGTTCCACGTCGGAGGGTGGACCCGCATCCGCGAGCTGTGCGCTCGGCGAGGGAAGGGCCTACGAGCCCGTCCGCGCGTGGCTGACCGCGTGCGAGGACTGCACCGGCAGGATCAGTGTGATTGGCTACCACGGACCTCCGTGCAGGACGTGCGCGGTATCGTGGTGGCCGGGAGGGTGATGTGTAGCGTGGCGCCGGGAGCGTCGTCGTCGTCGTCGTCGTCGACGTCGATGTGGATGTCGCCGTGATGGGGGTTGACGATGTCGGAACGGCTCCGACGGGCGCTCGAAGATCTCCATCTCTGCGACGCCGGGCCCGGCGCTTGAAGCATGTCGCCGAGCGGCCCGACGGCGACTTCATCGTCGCGACCGAGACCGGGATGTTGCACCCGCTGCACAAAGCGGCCCCCCGCGCCAGGCTGATCGCCGCCAACCCGAAGGCGGGGTGCAAGTACATGAAGATGATACCGGCGCAGCCGTGCGGACGATCTCGCCGTGCGCGTGCAGCCACTCCGGCCGGTGGCGCGCCACGACCACGTGCGCGGATAGGTGGCGGTTTGCGTCTGACATGTCCCGCGGCACATCCCCGTCGGCTTCCCGCGGCTACTGGTAGCGGAGTGCTTGGGCGGGGTAGATGCGCGACGCGCGGCGCGCCGGCACGTAGGACGTTGCCAGCGCGATCACGTAGACCACGAGGAAGATGATGGCGAGCGTGAGCCAGGGCGGGCTGAACGTGATGTTGTTCCAACTGGGCTGCTGGCTGGCGTCGTGGATCATGTTGTAGGCGACCGCCAGCCCGAGCACGGTGCCGACCAGGATCGAGTTCAGCGCGATCAACGAGGACTCAAGCAGGAAGCTGGCCTGGACCATCCCGCGGCGGAAGCCGATGGCGCGCAGCACGCCGATCTGCTGGCGTCGCTCGACGACCGCGCGGGTGCTGATGACGCCGAGGGCGGTGACCCCGACGATCAGGCCAAGGCCCATGAAACCCTCGATCAGCAGATCGATCGTCCGACTGGCGCCAACCGCGTCGGAGAGGAGCTTGGACATCGTGTCGGCGTGCATCCCGTTGGCCAGGAACGCGGCCTGCAGCGCCTTCGCGGTCGGCGCGGCGGGGACTCCGGGTGCGAGCGCGAACAGGTAGACGCTGGGCTGAACGCGATCGCCGAAGATCGGCACCAGCGCCCGCTGCGAGGTGGAGATGCCGGCCATCGCCAGCGGCGCCGTCTCCGACAGGACCCCGATCACCGTCAGCCGGATGCTGCCGCCGGTTTGCGGGTCGCGGCTGTCGATCTGAAATGGCCTGAAGTGCGTGTTTTCGAGGTGAAATCCGGTGAGCTTGAACTTCGGGGGCGGGCCGAAGGCAAAGCCGCCCAGGCGGGGCGCGATCGAGGCGTCGATCACCGCCAGTCCCGGGTGGCGCTCCACGGCCTGCCAGACGGCGCGAGATGAGCCGTAGCCGTTGGCCATCGTGGCCATCCCGTATGTGGTGTGCCGCAAGAACGCGGCGTCAAGTCCGCGCACGACGTAGTCGGCGGTCGGGTGGCCGGGTCCCACCTGGCGTGCCTTGACGGGCAAGAACGACTGGCTGGAGACGTATCGGAAGTCGGCAGGGTTGATGCCGGGGGCGCGCTTGAGCGCGGCGCCGATGTCGGGGATCGGGGTCGCGGGCGCGGTCGTGGCGCGGATCTCGAACCCGCCGCCGAAGGCCTTGAGGTCGTTGAACGCGTTGGTGAAGGCGTTGGTCGCGGTGGCGCCGATCACGAGCGTGAACACGACAAGCGTGAACATCGCGAAGGTGACACCGGTGCGGAACAGGCTGCGCAGCGGGTACGCCATCGACATCTTCAGGATCGGCGCGAGCCGGCGGCTGCGGCCGAGCGTCGCGTTGAGCGCACCCAGCAGCGCGTCGGCGTTGTACATGATCGTCCAGCTGGCGCCGATCACGACCATCAGGCCCGAGAGGATCGCGATGGAGAAGTCGCTGCTGGTCTGCCCGAGCAGCCAGCGGGTGGTCGGCAGCACCCACCAGGCGACCAGCGCAATGCCGGCGATCGTCCGCGCGGGCCGCTCGCGCATCCCCGCGAGACGCGCCAGCGGGGCGAGGCCGAGGATCATAAGCGAGACGCCGAGGTTGAACGGCGTCGCCGTCTTGGAGCTTGCGCCGGAGATCGTGAGCAGGACTCCGAGCACGATCGCCGCCGCCACCAGCGTCAGACGTCGTCGGCGTCCGGCGTGCGCGGGGGGCTCGGGCAGGTCGCGGATCGCGGCGACGATATTCATCCGGCTGACCCGCCAGGCGGAGAACGCGACCACGCCGAGGGTGAGCAGCACGCCGATCGCGTAGGCGATCATGATGCTCGCCGGCTTGACCGCGTAGCTGACGTGCAGGTCGCCGGTCGTGGCGAAGGCGCTGCCGATCACCGCCACCATCCCGGCCGCGACCGCGATCCCGACCAGCACGCCGACGACGGCGGCGAGCAGGTCGTAGGCCGCGCCCTCGAACACGAACATCTGCACGAGGTGGCTGCGGCGGGTGCCGACGGCGCGCGCGATCCCCAGCTCGGACCGGCGCTCGGCGGCGAGCATCACGAAGATCAGGAAGATCAGCAGGATCCCCGCGACGATCGAGAACGAGCCGAACGTCGTGAACAACGACATGAACGCCGCCCCCGCCGTGTCGGCGTCGGCGATCGCGTCCCTCTTGGCGGTGCTGACAGCCAGCCCGAGCGGCGCGAGCACCGGTCGCAGCGTGGCCGCCACGCGGTCGCTGAGCCCACTGCCCGAGAGCTCATCGCCGCGGTTTGAGACCAGGATCTTGTTGATCTGCCCCTGCTTGCCGAGCAACCGCTGGGCCGCAGCCAGCGGCAGCAGGACCGCGGATTTGCTGGTGCCGGTGCCCTCGTAGGTGACGATCGCCCGCACGCGCGCCGTCATCTGCGACCGTCCGGCCAAGACGACCACGGTGTCGCCGGGGCGGGCGTCCAGTCGCTCGGCGGCCGTGGTATTGATGAGCACCTGGCCGGGACGCAGCGCCAAGCGACACGGCACGGCCGCTGCGGTCCCGGATCGTCCCGAAGCCTCGCATGTCGGCCGGATCGGTGGCGAACAGAGTCGTCTCGGGCTCGTTCTGCCTGCTGTGAGCGTCGAAGGCCGCGACCGGCTCGATGATCGCGGGCGCAACCCCGTCGACCAGCGGTGAGAAGGACACTCCGGCCGCGACGCGGTGATAGTCGTCGGCCGGGAAGTAGGCGACGCCCGTCGCCGAGCCTGCGTCCTGGACCGCCAGCGTCGGCTTCGCTCCCTTGGCGGCGATCACCTCGTCGGTGTCACCGAGCGACCTGACCGCGGCCGCGCGGATTGTGTGGCTCATCGTGTCGCCGGTGGCCAGCGCCGAGGCGATGATCGCGGTGCCGAGCATCAGGCCGAGCACGATCAGGGTAGTGCGACCGCGCCGGCGCCGCACGTTGCGGGTACCGAGCCGAAGCAGGATCCGATTGCGCAGCGCAAGCGTTGCGAGCGCGCCGACCGCGACCGCCAATAGGGCGACCAGCACGACCGCCAGCACGCCCACCGGAACTCCGAACAGCTTGGTCATCACTCGTTACCGGGTCAGCAGGGCGGGGATGTCGGCGATCATGACCTCGTAGGTCTCTCGCCCCGGCGCTGCGCGGTAGAAGGTCACGAACTTCTCGACCTGCTCGTCATAGACGCCGCTGGCCACATGGGCCTGCGCATCCTGTTCGGTCTCCCAGAACGTGACCACCATCGCCTTGCCCTCGGGTGTGGCCAATCCGTACGCGCCGCGGTAGCCGGGCTGTCGTTGGAGGGCCGGAACGACCGACTGTCGATACAGGTCGGTCACCGTGGCCAGGCTCACCCTGACCACGTCGATATCAGCCAGTGTCACCTGTGCGACCATTTCGCAACTCCACGTGTTCGTCTTCGACTATTTGCCCGTCGAGCATCCGCACGATCCGGTCCGTGGCGCGACCGACGGAGATGTCGTGGGTGACGACCAGAAAGGTCAGTCCATGCTCGTCGTTGAGCCGGCGCATCAGCCCCACGATCTCCGCTGCGTTCTCGCTGTCGAGATCTCCCGTCGGCTCATCCGCCCACACGATCGCGGGCTTGTTGACCAGCGCTCGCGCGATCGTTGCCCGTTGCCGCTGCCCGCCGGACAGCTCCTCGGGAAGATGTGGCGCACGGTCGGCCAGCCCGACCATCTCCAGCGCCTCGAGCGCGGTCGCCCGGGCCCGCTTTGCGGGGACGCGCGCCACCAGCAGTGGCAACTCCACGTTCTCGACCGTCGTCAGGACCGGCATCAGGTTGTAGAACTGAAATACGAACCCCATTCGGCGCGCGCGATAATCGGTGCGCTCCGCGTCTGACATGTCCCGCAGCGCGGTGCCCTCGATCAGGACCTCTCCACCGTCGATCGCGTCCAACCCCGACAGACAGTTGAGCAGCGTCGTCTTGCCGCAGCCGCTCGGCCCCATGATCGCCACCACCTCCCCCGGCGCAACCGACAAGCTGACGCCCCTCAGTGCTTGCACCTGAAGCTTGCCGGTGTCGTAGCGCTTGTCGACCCGCCGCGCCTCGACGATTGCCGGCGGCGGGCGGGACGGCGGCGCGGTCAACTGAGTTGGTGCCGATCGCTCTGCGATGGCCATGGCGGGCTCCTTCGCTCGTTGACCACGAACTTTCCAGTCGGTTCTCGTTTGCGACATCCGGGCAAGCCCGAACGACACGCGACGTGACCTACGGACCCCGCTCACCTGGCCACCCTCGGGGTCGACTGCTTGTGAGTCTCGGGCAGCACCGTGTGGATCATGATGTGCTCGAGTGCCTGGAACTCCTCGAATGTCGCCGAGTGGTCGGCGTCGGCGAAGGTGTAGATGTGCTTGCGCGGGGCCCGCAGATGCGTGTACCAGTCAAGCGCCAGCGTGCGCCGGGCGGCAAGCTCGTGGCGGCCATCGAGCATGTACACCGGCACATCGAGGCGCTCGGCGGTCGTGCGGAAGTCGATCTGTTGAAGTTGCGGGTACAGGACGGCGTAGGTGTCAAGCAGCCCGCGCAGCAGGTTGACCTTGTCGACGAGGTTGTATTCGCTGCCCATCACGCCCCATGGTCCGATGCCGGACGTCGAGCCGAGGTCCTCGTAGGCCTTGGGCTTGGTGAAGTTGCCGGCGAGCTTGTCGTACTGGCTCATGACCAGCCCGTAGGCCCACACGCTGTCGTAGGGCGGCGGGCCGTAGCTGCGCATCTCCTCGGCCAGGCCGGTGTCGCGGGTGCGGGCGGCGAGGGCGAGCACGTCGCGGTAGAGCTGCTGGTCGGTGCGGCGGGGGTCGACCATCTGCCCGCTGGCGATATACGCGCGGTAGAGCTCGGGATGGCGCTGGACGGCTAGGACGCCGAGGATCGTTCCCCACGACTCGCCGATCAGGTACACCTTGCGCTGCCCGAACCGGTGGCGCAGGTAGTTGGTCAGTTGGATGGTGTCGGCGACGGCGCCGTCGAGCGTGTATGTCGAGGGGTCAAGCGACGGGTAGGACTTGCCGGTTCCGCGCTGGTCCCAGCCGACGACCGTGAAGTGCTTGGTGAGGCCGCCGAAGAACACGCGTGAGAACGGCAGATCGCTCTGCCCGGGCCCGCCGCTGAGGTACAGCAGCACGGGGTTGTGGACGTTGTAGCCGCGTATCTCAAGCCACTGGTCGTGGCCGCCGAGGTGGACCTGCTGCAACGTGGCGATGCTGCCGGGCAGCGGCTTGCCGTTGGCGCCCACAATCGGCGGTGTGCTCGCGGGCTGGGCGATCAGCACGGCCAGCGCCAGCAGGCCGGCGGTGGCCAGTGCGGTGATGATCCGGCGCCCGTAGCGTGCCGCGCGCCGCCCCGCGGGCGCGACATGCGATCGACGCCGCATCAAACCGGCACCCCAGGCGGCGAACACCACCATCGGCACGACGCCCACCAGGCCGTAGAAGCCGCGACCGAGGACGAACGCCAGAATCCCGTAGCTGGTGTCGAAGTGCAGCCCCTCGACGGTGGGCCCTTCGACGCCGACGCGCCCCAATTCGAAGGCCGCGACGTGCACGACGGGTGTGAGCAACATCGCCCACCGAGAGCGCATTGCCACGCCCGCCGCGAAGCCGACCACCGTGCCGGTGGCCATGAGGATCAGTGCCTCGCCGGTGGTAACCGGCCCGCGCGGCATGATCAGTGGCATCACCAGCCCGGAGAGCGCGGCGAGGACAATGGTGATGCCGACGCGGACCCGTCCGTCGCGCCAGACGATCGCGGGCCGATCAGTGATCGACGACCAAGGCCCGGACGCCAGGGCTCGAAGCCGTCTCCCGGCGCTCGTCGACGGCCCAACCAATGCGTGCCGGCGGTCTGTTGGCATGTCGCGGCTCCTTTCGTGGTCGTCGTCGTCTCGAACGTAGACGGCCACCTCGTCCAGCCCGTCCGTACTCGTCCACGGTTTCGCCCCCGGGCTTTAGGCGAGCGTGGACGCCCGCATGCACCGCTCGGCAAAGCACTGACAGCGCGCGCGGAGTCACCGCTGCGCGACAACGCCATTTCTCGGATGGCGCAGGCGCCGCGCCACCAGAGACTGGGCGTGACCCTTCGATCGTCCCTGCCCTGCAGGTCACCTGAGGAGAAGCGATGAACGCACTTGTCGTCTATGAGTCCGTCTACGGGAACACCCGTGCCGTCGCCGAGGCGATCGCCGACGGCCTCGACGGCGCTGACGTCGTCCCGGTCCACCGGGCGCCGGCACAGCTCGACGACGTCGACCTGCTGGTCGTCGGCGGTCCTACGCACATGCACGGGATGACGACCGCGCGCAGCCGCCGACTGGCGGTGGACGGCGTCCACGAGGATGGTGCCGGACACGTCGAGCCCGACGCGGCCGAGGAGCCCGGCCTGCGGGCTTGGATCCGCGAGCTGCCCGACCGCCGCGGCGCGCGGGCGGTCACGTTCGATACCCGTCTTGACCGGTCGCCGTGGCTGACCGGTGTCGCCTCGCGCGGGATCGCCAAACGTCTGCGTCGCCACGGTTACGAGATCCTCGCCACCGACAGCTTCCTGGTGCAGGACGCCGAGGGCCCGCTCGCCGACGGCGAGCTTGAGCGCGCTCGCGCTTGGGGGATGCAGGTCGCCGCGTCCGCGCCGGTGGCCGCGAGCACGGACGCATCGTGACGCTCCTGTGGCTGCTGATGTGGTTCGTCGCCGATCAAATCGGCGGCCATGAGCCGCTGCTGTTCAACCCGGTCAACGCCTGGACGGCGACGTTGATCCTGGCGATCGCGCTCGACCTAGGTGGCTCGCACGCCCGCGCCGGCGCCAGGGCCGACAAGCACAAGCCGGGCGCCGAGCACACGCCCGACTGAACCAGGCCGCGACCCGACGCCCGTCCCGCGTCGTGATGGCGCGGGCCGGCCGCGCGTGCGCTGTTCAGCCGGCGGCCGGGAGGTTGGCGCTGTCGAATCCGTCGCCGAAGGCCATAGATCACCGTGGAACGCGTCGCTGCCGATCGTTTCCCACGACCGCGACGATCACGACTGATCGTCCCGGCGGTCGTGGGCCGAGGAGCCCGCCGCGCGGATCGTAAAGCCGCACAGCGCCAGCGCCCCGATCGACAGCGCACCGGCGACCAGGGCGGTGGCGAGCATCCCCGGGTCGAGGACGGTCAGGGCGAAGAACCGGCGTGTGGCCGGGGTCAGGAGCGTGACGACGTACAGGCCGGCCATCGCGGCGCACATGACGGCCACCAGCGATGAGCGCCGTCGCGAGCCGCCGGCCTCGAGCGCCATCACCAGGTACAGGCCGCTGGCGATCAGCGTCGTCAGCGCCACCGTCCTGGCGTCGGGCACCGACAGGTCGAGGTCGTGCACCGCGAACAGGTACGCGGCGATCAGGCCGGTCCCGAGCACGAGCCCGGCGGGCACGGCGAAGCGCGCCGCGCCGCGCACGAATCCGTCGGGCCGCCACGGGCCGCTGCTGGGCGCCAGCGCGAGAAAGAACGTCGGGATCCCGATCGTCAGGCTCGCCGCGAGCGACAGGTGACGCGGCAGCAGCGGATAGGCATCCGAGCTCATCCCGATCGTGACGATCAAGAACGCCGCGAACGCCGACTTGGTCACGTACAGCTTCGTGACGCGTTGCAGGTTGCGCAGCGCGCGCCGCCCCTCGGCGACCAGCCGGGGGACGCTGCCGAAATCGCCCGAGATCAGAACGAGGTCGGCGACGCTGCGCGCCATCTGCGTGCCGCTGCCCTGCGCGATCGCCAGCCGCGAGGCCTTCAGCGCCGGCACGTCGTTGACCCCGTCGCCGACCATCGCCACGTACCGTCCCGCGTCGGCGAGCGCGGTCACGATCGCGCGCTTGCCCTCGGGAGAGATCCGCCCGATCACCGTCGACTCCAGCGCAAATCGCGTGCGCTGGCGCTGGTCGTCGGGGATCGCGCTGCCGTCGTTTATGCGTGCCACCGGGATCCCGACGTCCCGGGCGATCGCGGCGACAGTGCGCGGCGCATCGCCGGACAGAACCTTGGTCTCGACACCCTCGCGCCGCAGAAACGCGATCGTCTCGTGAATCCCCGGCCGCAGTTCCTCGGCGAGCACGACGACGCCGAGCGGCGCCAGTCCGGCGGGCGGCATTTCGGTGTCATCGGCTGGGACCGCGTCGGGCGACACGGCGATCGCGACCACGCGCCGGCCGTCGGCCTGACGCTGGTCGGCGATGGTTTGGAGGTCGCCGACCGGGATCCGGTCGGGCGCGCCGAGATAGTAGCTGCGGCCATGCAGCCCGATGGCGCTCCAGCGACGGCGGCTGGAGAACGGCACCTCGCCCAGCGCCTGCTCGGCTTGCGCCGGACACGCATCGGCGATCGCCTGCAGCGTGAGGTTGCGCGTCGAGGCGCCTGCGGCCACCGCGCCGAGCGCGACGCGGACCGCCTGCTCGTCGGTACCCGGGACCGGCACGACCTCGACCACCCTCAGCGTGGGCTCGGTCAGCGTCCCGGTCTTGTCGATGCAGATCGTGTCCACCGAGGCCAGGGACTCGATCGCGTTGAGTTGCTGGGCCAGCACGCCGCGGCGCGACATCCGCACTGCGGCCGCGGCGTAGGTGAGGCTGACGAGGACCATCAGCCCTTCGGGGATCAGGCTCACGACGCCCGCCGAGGAGGTCGCCACCGCGGTGTGGATCGGGACCTGGCGGTGCTGCAGCGAGTAGCCGAGCGCGGCTCCGAGGCCGATCACCAGCGCCACCAGCGCGTACAGCAGCCGGTTGACCGCGCGCTCCAGCGGCGAGCGCGGATGACGAAACGAGCGTGCTTCTCCGGTGACACGGGCGGCGAAGCTTGCAGCGCCGACGGCGCTGACCTCGTAGGCGCCGGCGCCCTCGACGACGAACGCCCCCGACCGGACCTCGTCCCCGGTACCGTGGGCAACCGGCTCAGACTCGCCAGAGAGGATCGACTCGTCCAGGTGCAGATCGGTGGCGGACAGCACGCGGCCGTCGGCGACAAGCTGATCGCCGGGCGCCACGAGCACGTGGTCGCCGACCACGACCTCCTCGACCGCGACGGTGCGCGTGCCCTCCGTGCGCCTGACAGTGGCGCGCGGCGCGACCAGCAGCGACAGCCGGTCCAGTGCGCGCTTGGCGCGCACCTCCTGCAGGATCCCGATCCCTGAGTTGGCGACGATGATCGCCAGAAACAGCGCATCGCGCGGATCGCCGAAGGCCAGCGTCAACGCGCCGAATGCCGCCAGGATCAGGTTGAACACCGTCAGGACATTTGCCCGCACGATGCTTGCGTAGGAGCGGCTCGTGCGCGGCGAGCTGCGCGAACCGGCGAGCGCCAGCCGGCGACCTGCCTCCTCGTCGCTGAGACCGGCCGGACCGTGGATGGGGGCCTCGGTGGTGGTGGCCGTCACGGCCTCAGGTCTCACGCGAACGGGGTCACGGCCCGGCCGATGATCGCGACCTGAGCGGCGACGGCGCATTGCGCCGTGCGGCGTGGCATCTGACCGCCGGGGACGTGCCTGGACATGACCGCCTCGTCTGATCTCAGGCCGCGCTGGCGGGACCCGCTGCCTGCTGGGTGCCGGCGTGGTCGTGGTGGCGGTCATGGCGCCGCGCTGCGACCGACGGGGACGGCACCACGATCACGGTGCGGTCGGCGCGCTGCACGACGGCATGGGAGACGCTGCCGAGCAGCAGCGATCCGATCCCCGTCAGGCCGCGGGATCCGAGCACGATCGCGCCGGCGTCGATCCGCTCGGCCTCGTCGAGGATGGCGTCGGCGATCGTGCCGTGTCGCTCGGTGGTGGCGGCGGTCGCGTCGAGGCCGGCGGTGCGTGCCAGTTCGACGCCCTCCTGTGCGCGTTGCCGTGCGTGCTCGGCGGTGGCGCGGTCGACCTTCTCGAGGTCTGCGAATCCCGTGACCGGGCCAAGGCCGGCGGGGGTGTGGGTCAGCTGCGTGAGCAGCGCCTCCCACACGGTCAACACGGTGGCGGCGCTGCCGGGCATCAGGGCGCCGGCGTGCGCGATCGCCGCCCTGGCGTCGTCGGAGCCGTCGTAGCCGATCAGGATCATGATGCGTTCTCCACAGTCGTAGCGAGCATCACCGAGCATGCCCGGTCAACGACGCGCGGTCATCGGTGTTGTCACGGACAGCCGCTGCGGACCGCAACGGATGCGATGGCCGTTGTCCACGCGACTGCGCTCTGAAGGCACCGCGTGCACCGAGGTCGGCAGCGCCTCGAGCTCGACCGAGATCGCCGCCGACGGCCAGGAGGTCGACATCTTCTACAACGACGGCGTCAACTGGCCCGCACCGCGGAACCATCGCGAAGGCGGCGTGTTCATCTCTCGCGCCCAGCCGACGCCGACGACCGGCATTCCGACCGGATGGGACGCGATCGCCGAGAACGCCGACCAGACCACACAAGAGTTCACCGTCTACGTGATCTGCGCCTCGCGATGACCCCGGGACGTGCTCGGTATCCGTAGTCGGCACGCTCGTCGTGCGGCAAGTTCCCGATGAACCCGGGGGCCCGCCGCGGGACGCTATCGATCTCGCTTGCGCGTGGGGGGCACGCGAGCGATCGGACCGCGTGGGGGCGCACCGGGCCGGATGATGCCGGGGGATCAGGGGCCGGGGGCGGGGCGGACGACAGACGCCCCGCCCCCGCCGCTGGACGCGGATGTTCGACCGATGAGAACGAGTGGTCGCCGTCAACGGGTCGGTGTCATTGACCGCGGGATCGAATCCCTAATCTCCCCGCACGCCGGTGGCGTGGCGTGCGGATGTGCGACACGTGGTGTGGCGCGACGCTGTGGTCATGGTGATCGGGCCGCCGGAGACGACTGCCGGCATACGCGCGGCGACGCGCCGACGGCGAGGGATCGTGGCGTGGGCGGGACCTTTCCAGTCCACGTCAACGAGCACGAGCTGCAGGCCAAGATCGACGAGCAGGTCGCCGAGCTCGCGCGTGACGGCGTCTCAACCAAGCTCGAGAAGACTCGTGTGAGCGTCGGTGGCGCCGCGCGCGATCGCCGACGCGGCGAGCGAGGGACAGGGCGACGTGATCGTCGTCGGCACCCGCGGGCACACCGCGATCGGGGGCCTGTTGCTCGGTAGCGTGACCCAGCGGCTGCTGCACGTTGCGCACTGCCCCGTGGTCGTGGTCCCCACCCGCGGCGCCTGACCGACAACACCGCGCAGCCGCGCCGTGCGTGGTCGCCGCACCTCAAGGGCGAGAACCGGTGCCTGTGCACGGCGGCGTCGATCGGCCTGCCGCGCGCTGCACGGCGGCGTCCAGGCGCCGACGAACTTCGCCCGCGATGTCTGCGAGCTGGTCGTTGTCGACGATCGAGAGCATCCGTTCGGCGTCGATGGCGGCGATGTGTGTCTGACCCTGGCGTTGGTAGACGACGACATTGCACGGCAACAGGGCGCCGAGCTCGGGCTCTGTCTCGAGCGCGGCGTGCGCCAGCCTCGGGTTGCACGCACCGAGGATGAGGTAGGGCTCGCGGTCGACGCCGAGCTTGGCCTTGAGCGTCGCCCGAACGTCGATCTCGCACAGCACCCCGAATCCCTCCGCGGCGAGCTCGTCGCGGGTGCGGGCGACGGCGTCGGCGAAGGGAAGGTCGGTGGTCGTTGTGAGCGTGTAGTGGCTGTCAGTGCCAGACATGCTGCCTCCTGTTCCTCGTGCGTGACGTGGTCGCCTTGGCGTGCTGTCCGGCGGCGCGGTCTGTCGCAGCTCGTTCATGCGTGGCCGAAGGTGACGGTGGGAAGCACGCGTCGTGCCCAGCGCGGCAGATACCACGCCCGGCGGCCCATCAGCCGCAACAGGACCGGGAGTAGCAGCAATCGGATCAGCGCGGCGTCGAGCAGCACCGCGACGCCGAGGATGATCCCCATCTCCTTGGGCGGCAGCGGGCCCGACAGCGCGAACGTGAAGAACACCGCGACCATCACCGCGCCGGCGGCAAAGATCACCCGGCCGGAGTGCGCGACGCCGCCGATCATCGCCTCGCGCGGGTCGTGGGTATGGTCCCAGTGCTCCTTGGCCGCCGAGAGCAGGAACACGGTGTAGTCCATCGAGATCGCGAAGACCATCGCGAAGAAGAACACCGGCGCCCACGCGTCGAGGAAGCCCTGGGGCTCGAAGCCGAGCAGGCCGCTGCCGTGGCCCTCCTGGAAGATCAGCCGGGCGACCCCGAACGCGGCGCCGGTGGCCAGCAGGTTGGTCAGCACGCCGAAGGCGGCGATGAGCGGCGCCTGGAGGGCCAGCAGCAGCAGCAGGAAGCCGAGCGCGAGGACGACGCCGATGACCAGCGGGGTCTTGGCCGCCAGCAGCGCCTCGAGGTCGTGGTTCTCGGCCACCGAGCCGCCCACCAGCGCGCTCGCGGGCACGGCGGAGCGCAGGCGATCGACGGTCCTGCCGACGGCCTTCGACGACGGATCGGCGTTGGGGATCGCCTGCACCATGGCCGCGCCGTTGGCGCCGGGCACCGCCGGCATCACCTGGGCGACGCCCGGGTCGGCCTTGGCGATGGCCGCGACGCGCTGAGCGTCGCGCTGCGTGGTGGCGATCTGGATGGCGCCCGGGGCGCCCTGGCCGAAGGCCGGCTGGACCTGGGTGTAGCCGACGCGCGAGCTGTCTGAGCCGGGCACGACCATGATCGACGGCATGCCGGTCTTCAGCCCGAAGACCGGCAGTGCCAGCACGACCAGCGCCACGACCG
>DASUHF010000019.1:0-116415 GCA_036273655.1 Solirubrobacteraceae bacterium
CCGCTTGCGGCAGCCCCGACCGTCGGGAGAGGCACGTCTCATCCTGGCCATCTCACTGGCTAGCGCCGAGGGCCTTCTCCCGACGGCGGTCGGCTGCGCGACCCTACATCGGCCGCACAAGCAAGGTTGACCTATGAGCGCTGGCGGGATGCACGTGTGGCCAGGAAAGGGAGACGACGGGGACGGTCGCGCGGGGTGTGTAGGTCAGGGTTTGTGGTGCGCCGCGAGGATGGCGCGGACGCCGGCGTCGGTGTAGCGGTCCGAGGACTGCCGAGTGGCACCTCGGCCACGTGTTCAGCAAGCTGAACGTCGGGAGGCGCAGGACTTGGGCCGAGCTCTCGCCGACGATGCAGGTGGGTAGCGCCGGCGCACGCACGTAATACCGGGGAGTCTCCCCGGCGCGAAGAGCGACAAGAGCCGGGACGATCTGCAGCGCGGCGAGGCGTACCGCTCGCATCGGCGAAGCGTGCGGTCGTGCCGCCGTGGAGGACTCTCAGAAGCTATTCCCGGGCAGGCGCCGGGAAAGGAGGAGATGTCATGAGACGCATGTTGGTGGTGGTTGCCGCGACCGCGACGCTGGTGCTGGCCGCGGGCGCGGGGACGGCACTGGCCGCTGGCCAGCAGTTGTGCATCGGCGGGCCCTCGAGGGCCGTGCTGACCCAGAACGCGAGGGGTGCGTGCAAGGACGGGTATACCCCTGTCACGCTCGCCACCCAGGACGAGGTCACCGCGCTGCAGGGCCAGGTGACCACGCTGCAGAGCGAGAACAGCACGCTTACGAGCGAAGTGTCCGCACTCCAGACCACGCTGTCGAAGGTCAGCTACGACCCCACCGGGCTCAACGGCAAGCCGACGCTACAGATCTCGGGCGCGAACCTGCAGATCGTAAGCGGCTCGGGCTATACCTATGGAAACGTCAACGGCCTCGGCAACCTGATCATCGGCTACGACGAGAACCCAGACAACGCCAGCCAGACCGGCTCGCACGACCTGATCCTCGGCGACTTTCAGACGTTCACCTCCTACGGCGGCATCATCGGCGGCCAGCACAACGCCCTGACCGGGCCGTTCTCGGCCGTGTTCGGCCAGACCAATACCGCCAGCGGCGAGGCCTCCTCGGTCAGCGGCGGGGCCGGGAACATCGCCAGCGGCGAGTGGTCCTCGGTTCTGGGCGGTGAGGGCAACACCGCCGGCGGCAGCTGCCAGAGCGTTCCGGCCACCAACACCTGCTAGCGGTCATTTGAGGATTTGGGCGGTGGCCGGCGACCAGCCGACTGCCGCCCAAGCCAGATCGCGGCTGCCCGCAGTAGCCCCGGCTTGCCGGCTCGCGCTCGCACCACCCGAACCGCCGGAGGTCAGCTCATCAGCGCCGCCCCGCTCCTCGCCAGAAGCAGAAGCCGGTCGGCGACCACCGCGGTGTCTTCACAGACCTGCTTCCACGAATTCTGAGCAGTCTCGCCGGTCGCTCGCGTACCGCGCGAGATCGCTGCTCTCCGCTGGATGCAGGAGCGGTCTGTCGGCGCCTTCGCGGAACTCATGCCACGGCGCAATCATCCATTCCGGGACAATCGCTTTGGTTGCCTCTTCACGCGGACCCGGGTGATCGATCACGCCGAAAGCGACCACCGCCGCCCGCGCCGGCGAGCGATCCCGTTGCCGCGATTCCGCTTGCACGCGAACGACGAGTCCCTCGACGCGGTTGCGACCATTCTCGGCGCGGTCATCCGTGACCTCGAGGCCGGCCTGGCGGCCCCCGATCGGCTGATGTCGCTCAGGTGGGGATGCTCTGTGCGAACTTGAACAGGTCGTCGCGGTCGTAGGCGCGCTTGACTTTGATCAGCCGATCGAGGTTCGCTCCGTAGTAGGCGCGTTTCCAGTCCTTGAGCGCGGGGTCGATGAAGTTCTGGTAGGCGTAGGGCGTGGCGTGGTGTCCGACGGCCGACCATGTGTCGTTGACCCAGTTGATCATCGGTCGCGCTCGTTGGCGGCTGATCGCGGCTGGCCAAGTGGCGCCGACTGCGAACAGCGACCGCGCCGATCGATGCACGAACGCGGTGCTGCGCGGGCCGGGCTTGTTGATCGCGCCGCCCCACAGCCAGAAGTCCAGGCGCCCGGCCGTCGCGCCGGTGCCGGGCCAGCGTCTGGTGTGCTCGAGCATCGTGGCGATTCCGGCACTGGACATCGGTCCGGCGACGTAGGCGGATCGTTCGACGTAGGAGTGAGGCGGCCCGTTGGTGTCGGCCAGGTAGTCTCGGGCCTTCCAGAAGCTGAGGTCCAAAAACTGCGTGCGCGTTGCCGGTGACACCGACAGGGCGGGCGAGAGGATGTCGCGCAGTTCGCGGCTGGGTCCGAAGTAATGGCCCAGCGCGGTGACGGTCATCGGGGTGGAATGAGTCGCGGGGGTGATCCTGACGATCAACGAGAACGTGTCGGGGACGTGCTGGAAGAGCTGTTGGAACTCGTTGAGGACGGTCTCGAGCTTTGCCGACCATACGCATGTGCAGACGCTGACGTTGCCCACCGGGAACAACGAGAAGGTCATCGACGTGTTGATCGCGAAGTTGCCGCCGCCGCCACCGCGGCACGCCCAGAACAGGTCGGAATGTCGTGACCGGTCGGCGGTCACCTTCTGCCCGCTGGCGAGTACCACATCGGTCCGCTTGAGCTGATCGACGGCAAGGCCGTGCGCGCGCGAGTAGAAGCCAAACCCTCCACCGAGCGTGAACCCGTTGACCGCCACCGACGGGCACTGTCCGGCCGGGATGAACAGGTTGTAGGGCTTTAGCACGCGGTCGAGGTCGGCGAAGCGGACGGTGCCCGAGACTCGCAGCGTTCCCGCGTCATGGTCGACGATCGCCGACTTCATCCGCCGCAGATCGACCTGCAGCCCCGTGGTCCGCGAATATCCGCCAAAGCTGTGTCCGCCCGAGCGCGCGACCAGGGGCACGCCGTTCTCTCGAGCCCAACGCACGCATGTCTGGATATCGCGGGGGCTCTCACACAGCGCGATCCCGGCGGGGACGATGCTCGCGTACAGATCGTTCTCGGCCGTGCTGGCGGCACGGAACCCCTTATCTCCCGGGCGAAGCAGCGGCCCGCGGAGACTGCGCTCGAGCACGCCCCAAGTCGGGCGCCGGCTCTTGGCGCTGCTGGACTGGGCTCCGGCCCAGGCTGCCGCCTGGGCCCCGGCCGCCGCGACCAACAGGCGTCCGCCTCGGCCGAGCGCCTGCCGGCGAGTCAGGCGCCCGCCCGTCGTCCGGGTCAACGTTCCCAACCGCTCAGAGCTGTTCGTCGGCGTGTTGGTCATCAAATCTCCTCCCACGAGGTCACGAGCACCGCCGCACAATATCCGCCGGCGTCCGCTTCGCCAGTCCGGCTAGCGGCCTGACTGGACCGATGACCGGTTAGGGCGGCCGATCGCGATCGTCATCCTCTGTGACATGCGACTTCGTCGAGGTGCTGTGGCCTTCGGTGTCGGGCTCGTGCTCGCGGACGGGTCGGTCGTCTCCCTGGCGCTGCCGCGCGTGCTGGCGGATCTGCACACGTCGGTGGTCGGCCTGGCCGCGATCCTGTTCGTGTACATGGCGGTGCTGGCTGTCGCGGCGCTGATCGTCGCTCAGGTCGGCGGGCGCGCGGACGCTCGTCAGCTGGCGGGCGGTGGATTTGCGCTCGTCGCGGTCGGGGGAGTGGTGTGCGCGTTGTCGCCGAGCCTGGACGTCATGCTGCTTGGCCGGGTGGTCGCGGCAGCCGGGGGCGGTGCCGGCGCGGTGGCATCCTTCGAGCTGCTCGAAGGCGGTGGGCGCGGGGCGCGGGCGTGGCTCGTTGCCTCCGTGCTCGGCCTCGCCGCCGGCCCGGCGCTAGGCGGGGTGCTCACCCAGCTGTTTGACTGGCGGTCGATCTTCGTCGTGCAGGTGCCGGTGGCCGGCATCGCGTCGCTGCTGACCTACACGTGGCCGGCGATCGCGCGACCGGCGCCGCTTGCGCCGCCGCGAGCGTCGCCGTCGAGCGGTCGCGGGAGTCGGGTGGCGGCGACGATCGCGTTGGCGTGCATCTCGGCGGCGTTGAGCGCGGTGCTGTTCTTACTCGTGCTGGTGCTGATCGCCGGCTGGAGTGTCAGCCCGATCGAGGCCGCGGTGGCGGTGAGCGTGCTGCCGGTCGCTGCGATCGCGGGCGCGCGCATCGCGGGCCCCGCCTGGTGGCGCGCGACCGCGGGATGTCTGTTGGTCGGCGCCGGGGTGCTTGCGTTGGCGTGGCTCCCGCAGCCTGATCTGTGGTGGACGGTCGCGCCGCAGGCGTTGGCGGGAGTCGGCGCCGGGCTGGCGCTTCGCGCGCTCGCGGGAGAGCTCCTGCCCCAGAACACGATGGCGCAAGCTGGCCGATTGCTGAGCGTGCGTCACGCCGCGGTCGCGCTTGTGCTGATCGCGCTGGGACCGTTGATCTCTCATCAGCTCAACGCGGGGGTTCGTCAGGCGCAACTGCAGGGCACCGCGCTGGTGCTCGACGCCAAGCTGTCTCCCGAGCAGAAGCTTCGGCTGGCGCCGGCTCTGTTCGGCGCGGTCAGCGCCCAGCAGCCGCTCGCCAGCCTGCGACGTGCGCTGGCCGCCCATCAGTCGGAGTTCTCCGGCGCCGAGCTGGCCGCCTACAAGCAGTTCAGCTCCGGCAGCCAGACGATCTTGCTCAACGTCGTCAAGCGCGGCTTTCGATGGTCGTTTGTGATCACCGGACTGCTCGGAATGCTGGCCGCCGCATTGTTGATGGCGCAGGCGATCGGCGGCTCGACCGGCGGAGGTGCGCGCCTGCGCCCGCGGTTCGGACGCCGCCGAGGCTCGCTGGTGGCGCTGCTCAGCGTCGCGATCGCCGTCCCCGCCGCCTACGCGGCGTGCGATCAAGCGCTGGCGACAACGCCCGTCCGCATCGCCGATCCCTGTTCCGGGGGTCCGTTGCCGAGCATCGGCGGCATCACCGGGCTTCTCCAGCAAGGTGCGCTGGCGCTGCTCGACCAGGCAGCCTGCCGGCTGCACACCAGCCGCGAGGAGCTCGTGCTCGCGCTCGCCAGCCCGGCCGAGTCCAAACGCTTCGCGGCCGCGCACGACGGCATCAACCCCCACGACATCATCAACCCGATCGTCAGCCAGCTCGGGCACTGAGACGGGGTCGCGCCTGCGCGACCCGGCTGCCGTTTCGCCCGCCATTGACGCCGGTGGCTGGTCGCGCGTAAGCTCGTTGGTCAGCGCTGCAGGCGACACGGAGGAGAGCAAATGCAGCTTGAGAAGAAGCGCTTTGACGCCCCGGAACAAGTTCGCCCGATGGCCGACAAAGGGCAGGGGTGGTTCGAAAGCTCACCAATCCGTGGCCGGACCGACGGACCCGCAACTCAATCGAGCTGAAAAGGATGTCGCACATGAGTACTCGTGCCAGGCGCGTGCCGCTGGGTCGGACGCTTCTAGCCGCCTGCCTGACGGTTGCAGCCTCGGCGGTGGCGGCGTCAGCAGCGGCTGCCCCACCGCCAGTCGTCACCAGTGTCTCGAACGTGTCCGGCCAGAGCGCCTTCAACGTCGGCTGCATGGATTCGGCGTGGGGCGATGGGCTACCTCAAAATTCCGAGCCAGCCATCGCAATCAACCCACAAAATCCGTCCCAGCAGGTCGCCGAATGGACCGACAACTACGCTGGCACGGTTGACACCGCATTCACCTTCGACAGGGGGCATCACTGGTCGAGGCGGCTACCCAACTACATGGATACGTGTACGGGACGGTCGGCGGAGGGTCTCCAGTGGGCGGCGACATCGGACCCGTGGCTCTCATGGAGCCCGTTCGGCAGGGTCTACATGAGCGCGTTGCCCTGGACCAACACCGACGTCGACACATCGAACTATCACGTCTTCACGGGCGTCTCGAGCACGAATGCTCGCCATGGCTTCCACTGGTCGCCGGCTGTGTACCTCCCAAATCCGCTCAATGCAAGTGACAAGGATTCGATACTCGCCGATAACAAGGTTCCGAATTTGGTCTACAGCGATACCCGCAATGCCGGGTTCGGCCTGGTCGGCGAACCACGAGGTGACGGACAGCTGCTGTTTGACCGCTCGACCGACGCCGGCAGGACGTGGAACCACACGATCATTGCTGACGCGCACGATCCGAACACCATCTTTGGAGTGAGGAACCTGGTTCAGCTCGCGAACGGAACGCTCGTGATCGCGTCAAGTGTCCCGGCATCGATGGGCGGCGGCACGAGGGCGTGGTGGTCCACAGATCGAGGTCGATCCTGGCGTGGTCCTGGTGCTCCAGAGCCGACGATCCCGCAGAGCGCCACTATCGGGCCCTACTGCGGCAGCGCGGTTTCCATGCCGACGGACAGCGGGCAGGTAGCGGTCCTCAACGGGCGTACGATCGTGGAGGTTCATGTGGTCAACGAGACCGCAAGTGGACCGGGCGACATCTACATGGATTCGTCGAATGACGGCGGTCGGACGTGGAGCGTCTCGCGCGTATACCAGTCGGCCTACGCCGTCGCGTACCCCAGCATCAGCTCGAACCCAAATGGACAGCTCGGACTGGTGTTTGATCAGGTCGACACGTCTCATGTGACCTGCCTCGGCCGCTACTGGACTCAGCCCGGTGGCGGCCAGCAGTTCACGCTTCCGACCCGCACCGAGTTTGTCGTGTCCAGCGACCGAGGGCAGTCATGGAGCCGAGCCACGACCGTCGGCGCCCGATGGTGGAACTTCGCCAGCGCACCGATCCAGACCGAGTTCTTCTACGAGGTTCGGCTTGGCGACTACCAGCAACTGGCAGGGCTGCCCGGTGGCTTCGCCACGATCACGATCGAGGGCGATGCACTGACGAGGAGCCGGCACGTGCCAAACATCGATGGTCTGCAGGCAGCGCTCGTCAGCGAGATCCGCACTCCGTTCCACAGCCACGCGGCGCCTGAGAAGGCAGCTGAGACGCGCACCAGGTAGCGGAGAAGCGCGAACGGCACCTGCGCGACAGCGGGGCCCGCGGCGACTGAGGTAACGCCTCAGCGACAGCAAACGAGGCCGGCGGCAACAGCGAGCCGCCGGCGCCGTGCGAAGGGCGTGGTGTCGACGAGTTGCCGCGCGAACGCGGGCATGCCCGCTCGCGATAAGTAAGATTGCGCGAGGTGCGCCGGGAAGCCTGGTCGGCAACTCGTCTGTCCCTGCCCTGGCTTGAGGAGCGTGCCGATGAAGGAATCTGAGGCGTTCGGTCTGCTGGTACTCGTTACCGCCGGCGCTGGGTTGTTGGCGGTGTTGTCGAACCGGCTCGGTGACCGGATCAAGATTCCGCTGCCGGTGGTGTTCTTGGTTGGCGCGGCTGTGGCGCGGCTGCTCGTCGATGATCTGCACGCGCCGTCTGATCGCCTGGTTGGACGGGTCGTGACGGTCGCGCTGCTGTTGGTGTTGTTCGATGGCGGGCGACAGATCGGCTGGTCGCGGTTTCGGCAGGCCGCCGCGCCGATCGCGATCGTCGGAATATTTGGCACATTTCTGACGGTCGCCGCGACCGGTCTGCTCGTGCACCTGGCGTTCGGGCTGGACTGGTACCTCGCCCTCCTAGTCGCGACCGCGGTGTCCCCAACCGACCCGGCGGTCGTATTCTCGGTGCTCGGGCAGCGCGAGATCCCGGGCCGCAGCAGCACCATCCTGGAAGGCGAATCTGGCGCCAACGACCCGGTTGGGATCGCGCTGATGGTCAGCCTGATCGCGGCCGGCGGCATCAGCGCCACCGCGTTTGGGAACGTCGCCACATCGTTCTTGCTGCAGATCGGCGTCGGGCTCGGAGTGGGAATCCTCGGCGGACTGGGGCTCGGATGGCATATGCGTCATGTCTCGCTGCCCAGCGAAGGCCTGTACCCGCTCCGGACCCTCGCCGCGGTGATGGTGCTGTTCGGCATCGCATCTGTGGCTCACGGCTCCGGGTTTCTGGCGGTGTTCGTCGCCGGGATCGTCCTCGGCGACGCACCGGGCCCCTACAAGCGCGAGATCGACCGCTTCCACGCAGCGCTCGCCAGTCTCGGAGAAATCGTCGCATTCCTCGTGCTTGGGCTCGCGATCGACCTCAACACCCTGACCCATACGGACGTCTGGATCCCGGGGCTGATCATCGGCGTCGCGCTAGCGGTGGTCATCCGGCCCGCCCTGGTCGGCCTCTGCTTGCTACCGGCTCGCCTTGACCGAAACGAACAGATATTCGTACTGTTCGCCGGCCTCAAGGGTGCCGTCCCGATCCTGCTCGCCACCTTCATCCTCGGCGCCCATACCTCTCACGCCGAAAGATTGTTCGGGATCGTCGTCGTCGTCGTGCTGTTCTCCGTGATCGTCCAAGGCACCCTTGTGCCGACCGTCGCGCAACGGCTGCGGCTGCCGATGCGGATCCTCGAACCCGAACCGTGGGCGCTCGGCGTTCGCCTGCGCAACGAGCCCGAGGGCGTCCATCGGCTCACGGTCGCCGCCAACTCGCCCGCTGACGGCCGCACCATCGCCGATATTCAGCAACTCACCGGCCACGCCCAGGTCGGGCTCATCATCAGAGACTCGGGCCTCGTCGCGATCAACAACGACACCCGAGTGCACGCCGACGACACAATCTTCGTGCTTGCCGACACCGAAGACGATCTCGAAGAGATCGTCCGGGCCACCGCCGCTCCGCCACCGCTGGACAACCCGGCTACCAACCCCACCAGGCCAGAAAACGACATCACGCAAGAGTGAGTCTGTCCGCCGCATCGTCAAGGCAGGCTCGTCCGCGGCCAGACCCATGCCCGAGCTCGCGCCGGTGACCAACGCAACCTGCCCTTGAACGTCGTAGCTCGGATTTCAGCCCCGACTACTACACCCAGCTGGAACGCGGAGATCTCGACGGGGCGTCCGACAGCGTCCTGAACGCGATCGCACGCGCCCTGCAGCTCGACCACGCCGAGCGCGCGCACCTCTTCGACCTCGCGCGGCCGGGAGCCGGGTTGCACCTCCCCGGCTCACCCGGTCAGATCCGCGCCAGCGTCCAGCGCACGCTCGACGCGTTCACCGGGGGGCCGGCGCTCGTCCGCAACCGCTCCTGGGACTACCTCGCCGCCAACGCGCTGGGACGCGCCGTGTACTGCGAGATCTTCGACGGCCGCGCGGGCGCTCCCAACCACGTCCGCTACGTCTTCCTCGACGAGCGCTCGCGCCGCTTTTTCGACAATTGGCAGGCCGTCGCTCACGACACCGCGCGGATCCTCCGTGGCGAGGCCGGACGCGATCCCCACGACCGCCGGTCCGTCGAGCTCATCGACGAGATGCTGTCAATCAGCGCGGAGTTCCGCGCGGTCTGGGCACAGCACGACGTGCGGCTGCCCGCAAGCGGCCGCCACCAGTTCCACCACCCAGACGTGGGCCCCCTCGACCTTGTCTTCGAAGCAGCCTCGCTGCGCGCCGACCCGGGCCTGACGCTGCTGCTCGCGACGGCCGATCCTGGCTCGACCACCCAGACCGCCCTTCAGCGTCTCGCGCTCAACCACTGACGTCGCGACGAGCCTCACCAGACGAGCAGCGGCGTTTGCCGGAACTGTGAGCATTTGTCAGGTCTAGCGCAGTTTTGACAAAGCGGCGCGAAGGGTGAGATTCAAATGCCATGGCCCGGGTAGAGGCCAGCTCACGGGACCAACCCACTCATCCAAGGAGGGAGACGTGCGCAAGCTCGTCATCGTCGTTTTCTCAGTGCTCGCACTCGCGGCGGTTGTCGCGCCGTCCGCGATTGCACAGTCGACCAGATCGTCCAAGCTGTCGCTGACAGCGAGGATCAGCAGCTTCCACGCGACAAAGAGGGGTGTACAAGCGAACGGCACCCTGACCGGCAAACTGGCCTCCGGCACGAGCGTGTCGCGCGACAGCGCGCCGGTGCGGTTCGCGGTCGTGGCCAAGGCGAAGCGTGGACGGTGCGATGTCCTCACGCTCCATCTCGCGCCCTTGGACCTCGAGTTGCTCGGCGTACAGGTTCAGACCTCGACGATCAACCTGAACATCTACGCGCTCCATGGCCGGGTCCTCGGCAACCTGTTCTGTGCGCTCTCGCGCGCCAAGGTCACATTCCCGCGGGCCGCTCAGGCCGCGCGGGCGCTGAACGCCCGGCTTCACGGTCGCTCGTTGCCCGTGTTTGCGGCGTCGCAGTCGGTGCCGGCGTCACAGTCGACGCCGGGGTCGCAGTGGATGCGCGCCGCCGCGGCGGCCGGCCCGCCGTCCTGCCAGGTGCTCAAGCTGGTCCTGGGGCCGCTGAACCTCAACCTGCTTGGCCTGGTTGTGGATCTCTACGGTAAGACCCACACGAGCCCAGTGATCATCACGATCAACGCGATCCCCAGCCGGGGGCTGCTCGGCCAGCTCCTGTGCGGTCTTGCCGGCGGCACCGGCATCACCAGCCTCGGCGGGCTGCAAAGCCTGCTGAACAGCCTCGGCGTCAACCTCTCGACCACACAGATTCAGAGTCTGCTCAGTAAGCTTGGGATTACCAACCTCTCAAGCGGACTGACGCAGCTCGAGCTCCAGCACATCCTTCAGGCGCTCGGGCTCGGCTCGATAATCCCCACCGGCTGACATACGCGACATAGGGGCCCCGGCGGTTCGCCGGGGCCCCGTCCGCCCGAGCACGTCGGTGCCCACGCCGTGCCTCCCGCCGTCCACGATGCCACTGGAGGTCTGTGGTTGAGCTCGATCGCGGGTGACCGCATCGAGCTTTCACCGAGACCGCCCGCCGTCCGTCTAGGCCTCGCGGACGCGCTCGTAGGTTAGGTGGGCGAGTCCGCGCCCCATCGTCTTGGCGTCGATCAGGCGCAGGGGCCGCTTGTCGCTGGTCTCGCCGAACAGACGCTCGCCGGCGCCGAGCGCGACCGGGAAGACGGTCAGCCGCAGCTCGTCGACCAGGTCGTGCTCCATCAGCGTGCCCACGAGCGGACGGCTGGCGTACACGACGATCTCCCCCTCGGTCTGCTGCTTGAGCTTCGACACCTCGCTGATGACGTCGCCCCTCAGGACGGTCGCATTGGTCCATTTAGGCTGTTTGAGGGTCGAGGACACGACGTACTTGGGCAGGCTGTTCAACCTGTCCAACCACTCGCCGCGCTGGGATGAGGACCGTGTGGCGAAATACTCGTCGCTGCGGCGACCCAACAGCAGCGCCTCGGCACCCTGTGCCTCGGCGAGCTCGGCCTCAGCCCACGCCTCCCAGTCCTGACCGATGAACTGCACAAACCAGCCGCCGTGCCTGAACCCTTGCTCGCCGCTGGGGTCCTCGACGACGCCGTCGAGCGAGACGTTCTCGCTGACCACAATCTTTCCCATCCTGATCTCCTTGCTTGGACTTGTGGATGCTGCGTGTATTGAGGCGTTCGCGGCCAGCGAAATTGAGCGGTGAATTTCGGGGCGTGCCGATGTCACTACAGTGATGCGGGTCAAGGAAACAGTCGGCACGTGACCGTGACGGCTTCGGCGGCCGCGCGGTGGCGGGCCAACGCGGGAGCAAGCGTCTCTTGCTGAAGCGCTGTGTGGCGACTAACCCGTGTCCTATTCTGCGAACATGGCGATTCGTCACGTCGTCACGATCCAGGTCGCCCCTGGTAGAGCAGCTGAGTTCGCGCGCGCGTTCAAGGCCCTACAGACGAGTGCGCTCAAGCAAGACGGCTGCGAGCAGTACGAGCTGTTCCAGAGTGTGGACGAACCCGACAGAGTGGTGTTGCTCGAACGCTGGGCCAGCCAGGAAGTGCTCGACAAGCACATCGGGGCCGAGCGCACACGGGACCGTTCGGCGATTGACGCATCTCGTAGCGCTTTGGGCGCCTGGCAGCACCCCAACTGTGGAGCGCTTCCAAGCGTGACCACCCAGGGCGGCACTTGTTTTCGGCATCCTGTGCGGTGTGGCGCTTCATCCGAGTTATCCGCTCCGGTCCCAGCGGTTGGCCCTTCGTCCCGTCTCGCTGCAAGACGTCGAGGCGTTGGTCGCCTACCGATCGGTCCCCGAAGTGTGTCGCCACGTCCCGTTTGAACCTATGGACGCCAGCGCGGTCCGCGATCGTGTGCAGGGGATGTGGTCGCGCCAAGTCCTCGAGAACGAGGGTGACGCACTCACGCTCGGTGTGGAGCTCATTGCATCGGGTGAGTTGATCGGCGACGTAATCCTGATGTGGCACTCAGCGGAGCACCGCGGCGGGGAGATCGGCTATGTCCTCAATCCCGCCTTCGCGGGCCATGGATACGCCACCGAGGCCGCGCACCGGCTCCTGCACTTTGCCTTCGACGATCTCGGCCTGCACCGCGTCACGGCCCGGGTGGACGCCGACAACCACAGCTCCGCTCGTCTCGCAGCCCGGCTCGGCATGCGCCAAGAGGCGCACCTAGTGCAAAACGAGTGGTTCAAAGGCCGGTGGAGCGATGAGCTGGACTTCGCGATTCTGGAAGACGAATGGCGGGCCATGCCCCACGATAGGTGCACCTAGCAGGGCCGAACCGGCAGGAGGGCTCGCAGCGCGCCGATCGTGTCGGCCTGTGCCGGCTCTTTGTCTGGCCGGTATCGCTTGACCCGCGCGAAGCGCAGCGCCACCCCGCCTGGGTAGCGGGTTGAGGACTGGACGCCGTCGATCGCGATCTCGATCACGAGCTCCGGCGCCACCAGGACCGCGATCCCTTGCCGTCCGGTCTCGCGCGCCAGCAGCGCTTCGGTCTGCCAGGCCAGCAGCTCGTCGGTCAGGCCCTTGAAGGTCTTGCCCACCATCACGAGGGCACCGGTGTCCGGGTCGCGCGCGCCGAGATGCAGGTTGGACAGTCGTCCTCGACGGCGGCCGTGTCCCCATTCCGCGCCGAGCACGACGAGGTCGAATGTGCGCACCGGTTTGACCTTGCGCCATGCTGCGCCTCGGCGTCCGGCGGCGTACGCCGAATCGACGTCCTTGATCACGACACCCTCGTGACCGGCCGCCAGAGCGTCCTCAAGCACCTGCTCAGCAACCGCAACGTCGTCGGTGACGATCGCGGGCACCATCATCTCCGGCGCGATCTCGCGCAGCCGCGCGCTGCGCTCATCGTGGGGTGAATCGAGCAGATCGACGCCGTCGACGTGCAGGATGTCGAACAGGAACGTCACCACCCCCTCCGGTGGAGCGTCGGTGTCGATCTGAGACATCGTCGCCTGAAAGCTCGCCGGACCGTCGGCGCCCATCCACAGCGCCTCACCATCAAGCACGACCTCGTCGACCGGCAGCGACCGCACCGCCGCGACGATGCCGGGCAGACGCGCGGTCAGATCGTTGAGATTGCGCGAAAAGACACGGACCTCGTCGCCTCGACGGTGGATCTGGACGCGCAGGCCATCCAGCTTGTGCTCCACCGAAGCGCGACGAAACGCATGCAGCGCCTCGGCCACGCTTTCGCCCGGAGAGGCGAGCATGGGCAACACCGGACGCATAATTTCCAGACCGACCGCGAGCAGCCCGGCCTCGCCCTCGCTCAACGCGATCTCCGCAGTGCGGGTCAGATTCCCGGAAAGCATCAACGCCCGTCGTGTCACAGGCGTGCTGACATCCGCAGCCCGAGCGATCGCCTCAGCCATCACCCCGGCCAGAGCGCCCTGGCGCAGCTCGCCGGTCAGCAGCGCTCGCAGAAACGACCCCTCGGCTGTGGTCGCACGGACCATCAAATCGGCCAGCAGCGCGCGGCGCACACCCGCCGAGCCCGGACCGATCGCGTTGGCGACCGCGGTGATGGTCTCGTCGACTTCAGCCACCGTTAGCGTTGCCCGGTCCGCGTCCGTGATCCTGAGATCACGCACCGTCGCCCAACCGATTCCGACGCGCCCCTGCCGTGGCTCGCCAGAGAGCAACCCGACACAGATCGCCGCCTCGGCAGGCGTGATCTGCGACAGCAGCGTCGCCAGGATCGCGGTCTTCTCCGACCGCTTGCGCGTGGCCGCCACCGCGTCGGAAGCGTCAACAACCGCGGCAAGCAGGACTCCCATGCGCATGGAGACTAGGCTCCGCTCCCGGCCGCCCGAGCCGAAACGTCGACAGAACGGCGACGCTAGCGATCGTCGATCGTTACCGGCAAGAACTCGATACGCGGGAGGCGTCGGATGAAGGCGATTGTGGTGACCGATGAGGCTGCGGCGATCGTGCCCAAACTCGCCAACGCACGGCGCTGGTCAAGAACGCCTCCCCTTCGTTTCGTCTTTGGATCCGAACCGCTACAGAGCAGCGATTCGCGCCTCGAGATAGCGTCGCTCCGGAATGCTCGTGGTGAGGCGAGCGGCGCGCTCGTACGCCGCGCGGGCGCCGACCTCGTCGCCGGCCATCTCGAGGAGATGGGCGCGCACGGCCGCCAGACGGTGGTGGTCGCGCAGCGGCTCGTCGAGCGTCTCCAGCAACTCCAGTCCCGCGCGCGGACCGTGGACCATCGCGACCGCGACGGCTCGGTTGAGCGTGACCATCGGCCCCGGCGCGAGGCGCTCAAGGAGCTCGTAGACGGCAAGGATCTGCCGCCAGTCGGTCTCCTGCGCGCTCGGCGCCTCGTCGTGGATCGCAGCGATTGCGGCCTGAAGCTGGTAGGGGCCTCCCGGCTTGCTCGCCAGCGACTCCTCGACCAGCGCGACGCCGTCGGCGATCTTGGCGCGGTCCCATCGCGAGCGGTCCTGCTCGGCCAGCGGGACGAGGGTTCCGTCCGCGCGGGCGCGCGCCGGACGGCGGGCGTCGGTCAGGAGCATCAGCGCAAGCAGCCCCGCCACCTCGCCGTCGTCCGGCAGCCGGCGGTGGACCTCCCGCGTCAGGCGGATCGCCTCGGCGCTCAGCTCGACGCGGGCCACGTTCGCTCCGGAGCTCGCCATGTAGCCCTCGTTGAAGATCAGGTAGAGCACGTGGAGGACGACGGGCAGCGCCTCGGACGCGGGAGGCGCGAAGCGAGCGCCCGTGGCGCGGATCGTCGCCTTCGCCCGGCTGATGCGCTGCGCCATCGTGCTCTCCGGAACCAGGAACGCACTCGCGATCTCCGCGGTGGTCAGTCCACCGACGGCGCGCAGCGTCAGCGCGACCTGCGAGGCGGGCGTCAGCGATTCGTGGCAGCACATGAACAGGAGCTCCAGCGTGTCGTCCTCGTCGGCCGCCTCGCCCGGCGGCGGCTCGCGCGCCAGGCCCTCCTCACGGCGGCGCCGGGCACTGTCGCTGCGCAGCTCGTCGATCAGCCGCCGGTGTGCGGCGGTGATCAGCCAGCCGCGCGGATTGGCCGGCACGCCGTCGCGCGGCCATTGCAGCGCCGCGTCGAGGAGCGCCTCCTGCACGGCGTCCTCGCACGCGTCGAACCTTCCGTAGCGTCGGACGAGCGTCCCGAGGACGCGCGGCGCCAGCCCGCGCAGCTGCTCCTCGATGCTCACATCTCCTCTCCGCCGGGCGTCATCACCGGCCGCACCTCGATTCCCATCCAGCGCGCGTCGGGCCACTTCGCCGCGACCTCGAGCGCGCGGTCAAGCGACTCGCAGTCGATCATGCAGTAGCCGGCCAGATGCTCCTTGGCCTCGAGGTAGGGCCCATCGGTCACGGCCGGGACGCTGTCGCGCACGCGCACGACCTTCGCCTGCGAGACGTCGGCGAGGCCTTCGCCTCCGACCCATTCGCCCGAGGCCGTCAGCTCCTCGATCAGGCGCCCGACCTCGGCCCCGATCTGGTCCATCGGCTCCGGCGGGTTCTCCATGAAGTTGGGGTTGTGGTGGATCAGCAGCATGTACTTCATGACGTCGCTCCTTTCGGGGGTTCGCGGTGAGATCGGAGCCGATTTCTCGTTCTCGACATGTCGAGCGATGAGGTCTGGCTCCGACTCAGGTCTGAAGTTCAAATGCCGAAGGAAAGGACCGACATGACCGCCGACCGTTCCCGCTGGATCGCTCTCTATGTCCTCTGCGTGGGGATGCTGATGATCGTCCTCGACGTCACCGTCGTGAACGTGGCTCTTCCGTCCATCCAGGACGACCTCGGATTCTCGACCTCCAGCCTCGCGTGGGTCGTGAACGGGTACCTGATCTCGTTCGGCGGGCTGCTGCTCCTCGCCGGACGCCTTGGTGACCTGCTCGGCCGCCGGACCATCTTCCTCGCCGGGCTCGCGCTGTTCACCGGCGCCTCGGCGCTGTGCGGCCTGGCGCAGAGCGAGGTGTGGCTGGTCGCGGCGCGGTTCGTGCAGGGGATCGGCGGCGCGATGACCTCGGCCGTCATCCTCGGCATGATCGTGACGATATTCCCGGAGCCCCGGGAGCAGGCGAAGGCGATCGGCGTCTACGCGTTCGTCGCCTCGGCGGGCGGCTCGGTCGGCCTGCTTGCCGGCGGCGTGCTCACCCAGGCCATCGACTGGCACTGGATCTTCTTCATCAACATCCCGATCGGCATCGCGACGGCGATCTTCGGCCGCCGGCTGCTGGCCGCCGACGAGGGCATCGGCCTGAGCAAGGGCGCCGACATGCCGGGCGCCGCGCTCATCACGGCCGCGCTCATGGTCGGCGTCTACACGATCGTCAAGCCCGCGGCCGAGGACGGCTGGGGCGCGTCGGCGACGCTGATCCTCGGCGCCGTCTCGGTCGCCCTGCTGGCCGCGTTCGTCGTCCGCGAGGCGAAGGCCGCCACGCCGCTGATGCCGCTGCGGATCTTCCGCTCGCGCAACGTGACCGGCGCGAACCTCATCCAGGTGCTGACCGTGGCCGGGATGTTCGGGATGTTCTTCCTCGGCTCGCTCTACCTGCAGCGGGTGCTCGGCTACGACGCGCTGCAGATCGGCCTGGCGTTCCTGCCGGTGACGATCGTGATGGGCACGCTGTCGCTGCGCTACTCGGAGAAGCTGATCCGGCGGTTCGGCGCCCGCACGATGCAGTTCCCGGGGCTGGGCCTGATGGTCGCCGGCATGGTGCTGTTCGCCCAGACGCCGGTCGACGGCTCCTACGTGCGCGACGTTCTGCCGGCGCTGCTGCTGACCGGCACCGGCGTGGGGCTCTGCTTCCCCGCCCTGATGGGGCTGGCGATGTCCGGCGCGACGCCGAGCGACGCCGGCCTGGCCTCGGGCCTGGTCAACACCGCCGCGCAGGTCGGCGGGGCGCTGGGCCTGGCGGTCCTGGCGACGGTGTCCACCTCGCGCAGCAACCACCTGCTGCACGCCGGAACGGCGCACGCACAGGCGCTGACCAGCGGCTACCACCTGGCGTTCCTGATCGCCGCCGGCCTGGTCGCCGCCGCGATCGTGGTCGCCGCAGTGGTCGTGCAGTCCGAGAAGCGCGCGGCCGCGGCGACCGCGCGGGCCGCCGAGCTGGCCTACGAGGGCTGCTGAAGTCAGACGCTCGAGAGCGGCGAGGTCGAGCGGGCTCGTGTGCCGCTCGCCCGCCGCCAAGAGCGTCGGCGCGTAGCCGTCCCGCGCTCGGCGGCTCACGAGGAGGCCCGGTTGCGCACCCCTGGCCCGCCCGGGATACTCGTTGTCAATGGGGTGCAGCGCTGACGGTGGGCTGGTCGAGCGGGCGGCCGAACTCGACCGCGTGCGCGAGTGCATCGACGCGGCCGCCGCGGGCCGCGGGTCGCTCGTGCTGATCGAGGGAGTGGCCGGGATCGGCAAGACGAGCGTGCTCAGGCATGCGTGCACGATCGCGGCGCACGCGGGGTGCGGTGTGCGGTTCGCCGCTGCCGGTCCGCTCGAGCGCGATCTGGGCTGGAACATCGTGCGCCAGCTGTTCGCCGACGTGGCGCGAGCCGATGACGCCGAACGCGAACGGCTGCTGGCGGGCGTCAACGGCCTGGCCGCGCCCGCGCTCGGTCTGGCCGCTGGCAGCGACGCGGGGGCGCTGCACGGCCTGTACTGGCTGACGGCCGACATCGCCGGCGCGTCGCCGCTGCTGCTGGCCGTGGACGACGCGCAGTGGGCCGACCCGGCGTCGCTGAGCTATCTGACGTATCTGGTGCCGCGCCTGAACGACCTGGGGGTGCTGGTGGCGGTCACGGTCCGCAGCGGCGAGGAGCAGCGCAGCGCCGAGCTGCGGGCGCTGTCAGGCGGGCGGGCGACGGTCATCGGCCTGCGCGCGATGAGCGCGGCGGCGACCGCGACCTTGACCCGCTCGGCGCTCGGCGACGACGCCGCGGCGGCGTTCTGCGAGGCATGCCACAACGTCACCGGCGGCAACCCGTTCCTGTTGCACGAGCTGCTCGAGCAGCTGCGCCGTGACAGGATCCAGCCGAGCGAGGAGAGCGCGGCGCAGGTCAACGCGGTGCGGCCGGAGACCGTGACCCGCTCGGTGCTGCTGCGGCTGTCGACGTTGTCGGAGGCCGCGCGAGCGCTCGCCAACGCGGTCGCGATCCTGGGCGACGAGGGCGTCCTCGCACAGGCCGCGACGCTCGCGGAGCTCGATCGCGCCGACGCGATCGCCGCCGCCGACGAGCTCGCAGGAGCCGACATCCTCGACGCCGCGCTGCGGTTCGTGCACCCGATCGTCCAGGAGACCGTGCTGGCGGAGCTCTCTGCGCTGGTGCAGGCATACCAGCACGACCGCGCGGCGCGGATGCTCGTCGAGCAGCGGGCGCCCGCCGAGCGCGTCGGCGTGCACCTGCTGCACACCGAGCCGGCGGGCGATCCGTGGGTCGTCGAGCGGCTGCGCGAGGCGGCCGCGGCCGCGCTGGCCAGTGGCGCGCCGGTCGCCGCCGCCACCTACCTGGAGCGTGCGCTGCACGAGCCGCCGCCGCCGCCGAATCGCGGCCTCGTGCTGTTTGAGCTCGGCGCCGCGCAGGCGCGCACCGATCTCGGCGGCGTGCAGCGGATCCGCGAGGCGCTCGAGCTCACCGCCGAGCCACACACGCGGGCGGAGATGATGCTCCTGCTCGGCAGCACGGTTGGGCTCGCCGGCGATCACGAGCAGGCCGCCGACGTGCTGCACGCCGCGCTGAACGAGCCGCACGACGACGGCGCGTTGCGCGTGTCGATCGACGCCGAGCTGGCCGGACATTGCCTGCACGCGTCGTCCCGGCTGGGACTCGCGTTCGAGCGGCTGGGCGGCGTGCGCCTGCACCGGGCCGCGAGCGGCTCGGCGGAGCATGCGCTACGGGTGATCGCCGCGCACGCGCTCATCTGCTCCGGCCAGCTGGACGCAGGCGCGGCGCGTGAGGTCGCGCTGGCGGCCGCGGACAGCGCGCTCGTGGAGACCGGAGGGCTGTCCCAGGCGCTGTTCGTCGCCGAGCTGCTCGTGTACGCCGACGAGCTCGAGGCGGCGATCGCGGTGCTCGACCGGCGGATCGCACACGCCCGCGCCCACGGATCCTCACCCGGCGTCGCGCTGGCCTCGGCGTTCCGCGCGCAGGCGGAGTTGCGCCGCGGCGCGGTGCTGCGTGCGGAGACCGATGCGCGGACCGCGCTGGAGGTGCTCGACTCCGAGTTTCTCGGCTATTGCCGCCCGTACGTGCTGTCGTTCATGATCGATGTGCTGGTCGAGCTTGACCGGCTGCACGAGGCGGAGTCGCTGCTGGAGCTCGCGGGGCCGCGTCCCAACTGGCCGCAGCTCTGGCAGCACGCGTTGCTGACGGCCAGCGAAGCGCGGCTGCGGGCGGCGAAGGGCGACCACATGCGGGCCGCCGAAACCGCGCTGGAATGCGGCCGTCGGCTGGCGCCGTGGCGCCCGCGCAATCCGACCGCGGTGCCGTGGCGTTCGCTGGCGGCGCTCGCGTCGGCCAGGGTCGGTGAGCGCGAGGAGGCGATCCGGTTGGCGGAGTCCGAGCTCGCCCATGCCCGCGCGATGGCGCCACCGCGCGCGCTCGGGGTGGCGCTGCGCACGAGCGGGCTGGTGCACGGCGGCGACCCGGGGATCGCGCTGTTGCGCGAGTCCGTGACGGTCCTGGAGGGCTCGGTCGCCCGGCTCGAGCACGCCCGCGCGCTGGTGGATCTCGGCGCCGCGCTGCGGCGCAGCGGGCAGCGCGCCGATGCGCGCGAACCGCTGAGAGCCGGTCTGGACGGCGCGCGCCGATGCGGCGCTCGCGCTCTGGCACGGCGCGCCCGCGACGAGTTGGTCGCGGCCGGAGCGCGGCCACGCGGGCCGGTCGACGCCGAGCCGGAGCTGCTGACGCCGAGCGAATCACGCGTCGCCAGGCTGGCGGCGGACGGCCGTACGAACCGCGAGATCGCGCAGGCGCTGTTCGTCAGCCTGCGAACGGTCGAGACCCACCTCACCCACGTCTACCAGAAGCTCGACATCGGCTCGCGCGCGCAACTGCCGGGGGCGCTGGCGGCGCGCGTCCCCACCCCGGTCTCCGGGCCGAGCGCGACCGACCGGCCGCGGGTCGGGCGTGACTACGTCTCGGCCTGATCGGACAGGGCCGCCTGCAGCGCGGTCAGCAAGCCGATCCATCCGCTGAACGTCTGCACCTCATCGTGCTCGGCCGGCTGCCGCGCCGAGTCCGGCCGCAGCTGCACTCGCTCGCGGTGCCCGGAGCGCACGTCCGCCCGCTGCGCCGGGGCGAACCGCACCTGTCCATGGATCGGCGGCCCCGGGTGCACGTCGAGCACTATCCGCGTGGTCGGCTCCGTCATCTGAGGCGATCATGCACCCGACGCGGGTCCTGCGCATCGTGGTCGCGACCACGATCCTTCGCAGACGACCGTGGGCCGCGCGGGCCACAGAAGTTCGTGGTCCGCACCACGATGACGTGCGGCCACGGCCGCCGTACGGTTCGCCGCAATGGGGGACCGCAGCGCGATGGGGGCGGGCCGGGGGGCCGCCACCACGTACACGCCGGGTCCGGGTCGGGGGGCGCCGGCCCGGACCGGCGACATCGGGCGTCACGCCCTGACCGGGCGGCACGGCCGACGCCGGGCACCGCAGAGGTTCGTCACATCCAGCAGTCCAACAGGAGGTTCCAACATGGCAAAGAGACTCGCAAGCCTGACCGCCGCGGTCACCGCCGCGATGGTCATCGGTGCGTTGCTGCTCGCCGGTGGCGCCGGCGCCGCCGGCTCGCTGCCGACAATGAAGGTGGCGCTCACCGGTACGCACGGCGTCGCCATCTCGGGCAGTACGGTGTCGGGCGCGGTGGACGTCGTCTCGACGTTCAAGGGCAAGGTTCCACACGGCTCACACGTCGGTCCGGCGCTCGGCCTGGTACGGCTGCACGAGGGCGTGTCGCTGCCGCAGGCGTTCGCGGCGGTGCAGCGCAGCCACGGTGACATCAACGCGCTCACTCCGTACGGCACGCTGATCGTTTCCGCGACCGCACCCGGGACGTTGCAGACGGTCCTGACGCCCGGCAACTACGTGGCGCTGAACCTGACCGGCAACGGTCAACCCGGCGCTATGCCGTTCACGGTCACACCGTCGTCGTCACCGGCCGCGCTGCCGCGGGCGAGAACGACCCAGACCGCGATCGACTTCGCGTTCCGCGGCCCGACCGTGCTGCACGACGGCACGATCGTCCGCGCGGTCAACGGCGGCTACCTCGTGCACATGATCGACCTGATCGGCGTGCGCAACGCCGCCACCGGACGGCGGATCGTGGCGCTGCTACGTGCCGGCAAGGACCACCAGGCCGAGCGGCTGGCGAGCAGGCGGTTCGTCAACCTGCTGGGCCCGGCTTCGCCCGGCGCGCTGCAACAGCAAGCGCTGCACACCAAGCCCGGTTACTACGTCGAGGCGTGCTTCATGACCACCCAGGACGGCCGCGAGCACACCCGGCTGGGCATGGAGCGCCTGGTCCGCGTCGTCAAGTAGCCGCCGCGCGAGCCGCGCGACCGCCGGGGGTCGCGCGGCCCGCGGGAAGCTGCAGGACCGCCTCGAACCTCGTCTGCATCCCGCGGACGCCGTTGACGCGCAGCCTGCCGCCGCGCCCGGCCTGCCGGACGGCGGCGTGCAAGGCGGTCACCGAACGGAGCTCGCGGTCGTCGAGGCGCGTGAGGACGTCGCCGATCCGCAAACCGGCCACCGCCGCCGGCCCTTCGGGCACAACGTCTCGGACCATCAGGCCGACGGTCTCGGGAAGCCCCGCGGCGCGGCGGATCCGGACCGTGTCGTGCGCCGGGGCGACGCGGAGCCCGAGCGCCGGAGGGCTACCGGCGTCGGGCGGTTCCTCGAGCGAGACGAGCAGCTCGCGCAACAGGCACACCAACTGCTCGCGCTGCTCGGCGTTAAGCGCGGCCAGCAGCCGATGCTCGGTCGCTGCGTGTGCCGGGGCCACCTGATCGAACAACCGTCGGCCGGCGTCGGTGAGGCTGATCAGGCTGTTGCGGTGGTCGGCGGGGTCGCCCGAGCGGCGGGCCAGGGCTCGGGTGCACAGTCGCTCCACGCGCACGCTGATCGTGCCCGAGGTCAGACCGAGCTCGCGCATGAGCAGGCTCTGGGGCACGCCGCCGGGCCGCTCCAGCCGGCGAAGCGTGACCAGCGCCGCGAAGTCGGGAGCGGTGAGCCCGTGCTCGGCGAACGTCGACTTGAGCTCGACCTCGATGATCCGGCGCACCCGCACGAGGCGGGCGACGATCGCCACCGGCGACAGGTCGAGGTCGGGAGCGGCGTGCGACCAGCTCTCCAGGAGACGGTCGACCGAATCACGGGGACCGCCGTCCGGGAGCCGCGACGATCGCATCCGGTACAGTCTACGATCCAGTCAATGCCTTGAGTCCAAGCAATCAGCTCAATCTGAATCGAGGAGGATCTCGTGCGCATAGGCGTCATCGGAGCCGGACGGATCGGCGGAAACACCGCGCGACTGCTCGCCAAGGCCGATCACGAGATATCGCTGTCCTTCGCCCGGGACCGCCGCGGCATCGACCGTCTCGCTGCCGAGATCGGCGCGCGGGCGCGCGTCGGCTCGGTGGCCGAGACGGTCGAGTTCGGCGAGGTCGTGGTGCTGTCGGTCCCTTGGAGCGCGCTCCCCGAGGCCCTTGACCAGGCCGGCTCTCTGCGCGGCAAGATCGTGATCGACACCACCAACCAGTTCGGCAGCGGACCGATGCCCGCCGACGGTCAGACCGCGGCGCAGTTCAACCTGCAGAGAATGCCCGGCGCGCGGTACACGAAGTCGTTCAACACGCTGACATCCGACTTCCAGGCCGAGGCCGCCGGCCGCACCGGTGACGCGCGGGTCGTGCAGTGGATCTGCGGGGATGACGCCGACGCCAAGCGCGTGGTCGGCCGGCTCGTCGACGACGCGGGCTTTGCGCCCGTGGACCTGGGCGGCACCGCGGAGTGCGGCGTGATGGAGGCGCCGCGGCGAGCGGGAGCGGTCTACGGGGAGGAGTACCGGCTGGCCGACGCCCGCGCGGTCGTGGACGCGGTGCGGTCCGGCCGGCCAATTCCGCCGACGCCCAGCTACGGCAGCTAGCAGATGATCCTGGTTACCGGCGCCGCCGGCACCGTGGGCACGCTCCTGGTGAACGCGTTGCGCGCCAAGGGTGTCGCGGTCCGGGCACTCGTGCGCGACGGCGACGCCCTGCCGACGGGATGGGACGGGGTTGAGCGGATGGTCGCCGACCTCGGCGACCCCGAGTCGTTGCGCCCCGCCGTCGACGGTGTCGACGCGATCTACCTGCTGGTTCCGGCAGACCCACCGATGGCCGACTACGAGCGCAACGTGATCGAGGCCGCGGCGCGGTCGGCAGCGAGGCCGCGGGTGACGCTCCACGGGGCGCTGGGGATCGCCGACCCTTCCGGGGTGCGGTTCCTCGAGGCCCACGCCGCCGCACTCGGCACGCTCAAGGCCAGCGGCCTGCGGTGGACCGTGCTCGCGCCCAACGGGTTCTTTCAGAACTTTCTGCGGATGCGGGCGAGCCTCGAGGCCGGGAGCTTGTCACTGCCCGCGGGAGCAGCGCCGGTCTCCTACATCGATGCGGCGGACGTCGCGGCGAGCGCCGCCGCGGTCCTCACCACCGGTGGCCACGATGAGGCGGTCTACACCCTCACCGGCCCCGCCGCTCTGACCCACCAGGCGATCGCCGAGCAGCTGTCGGCGACAGTCGGTCGCCCGGTGCGCTACCGGGCGCTGGATCCGCGTCAGGGCCATGACGCGTTGATGGCCGCAGGAATGGACGAGTGGCATGCTGCCGGCATGGTCGAGCTCTACGACCTGTACGCGTCCGGCGCGGGCGCCGAGGTGAGTACCGACGTCGAGCGGCTGATCGGGCGGCCACCTCGGTCGCTCGCATCGTTTTTGCCAGATAACGCACACCACCTCGCATAGCGGCCTGATGGCACCATCGCACTGACCGAACCTTGCAGAGTGCCACTCGTGGAACGACTCAGTGCGTCCGTGACCGAGCGACGGCGTGACCGATGATCGCAGTGTCACGCTGATCGGGAACCGCTTCGACGGCTCGGCGTGTCTGACATCGTCGCCGGCACGGACCTACCGACACCAGCGCCGGCGAGCGGCTGACCGTCACGGCGAGGCGCCCGCGGTCGGCTCTACGGCGCCTTGCCGGACTGGACCCAGCGCTGGAACACGTCGACCCGCTCGGCCGGCCAGGCGCCGTCGCAGGGCATCGTGCCGTTCTGCAGGCGCTGCAGGATCGCGTCGGCATGCGCGGCGACGTCGTCGTGGGACCACAGGTCAAACGCGAACTGCATCGAGCTGCGGTCGCGGGCGCGGAACAGCGGCTTGATGTGCTCCTCGAAGCCGACGGGTTCGCCGTCGGCGGGGAGCACGACCGGCTGCTCGTCCTGGGGCTCGGGCGCGGCCAGCGCCGAGATCCGCGAACCGGGCGGGCCGGCGCCGGTGTTCCAGTCCCAGCGGGGCATCGGCATGTGCTCGGGCGGCCGCGAGTCGGTCTGCGAGTTCTCCACCGCCAGGCGCGAGCCCCATTCGATGTAGGACTGAAATGCCGAGCGGAACTCGGGGTCGTTGGGCAGGCCGGCCTCGCGGGCGGATTGCAACAGGAGCCGCACCCACCGGCCGCGCCAGTCCTCGGTGATCTGCTTGCCGAGGTGCTGGGAGAGCATCCGGCTGTAGCCGCCGTACCGTCCGCTGTAGGCCGGCGGGCCGCCGAACACCTCGCCGAGCCAGGCCGCGACGCGCTGCGGATGGTCTGCGGACATGTCGGCGAACAGCGGCGCGAGCATCGGATCCTGGGGCACGTACTTCTCGTAGAACAGGCGCGTCATCCGCGTCAGCGCGGGCAGCCCGCCGGCCCACTCGAACATCGTCGGCGTGCGGTCTGGGTCGGGCACGGGATCGTGGAAGTCGACGTACCAGTGCATGCCCGAGCAGAACGGCTTGTTCTGCGACTGGCCGCAGCGGCACAGCGCGTAGTGCTCGTGGGAGGCGCCCTCGTCGCGCGGCACGTCGCGGCCATCGGCGTTGCGCAACGTGATCGCGCCGGTGATCCGGTACGGGCCGTCCTTGGTGATCTCGATCGTGGGCTCGCGGCAGCCGTGGTGGTCGACCTCCGCGCGCGCCTCGACGCCGTCGATCGCGTAGCTCAGTGCCCCGGACGGGCAGTCGCGCACCGCGCGGATGATCTCGTCCATGCGCCCGCCACTGGGGTGCGCGAACGGCTCCTCGCGCAGCCGGAACACGGTCGCCAGGCGGTCGGTGCAGTAGCCGGAGTGCTGGCAGGTGCCGCGGTTGTCGAGGATCGTCACCTGCTGGCCGACATAGGTGTCGCGCCGGTCGGGCACGCGGTCGGGGCTCTTCTCGTCCGAGAAGCCGATTCGCGCGTGGCTCCCGTCGCAGTGGGGCTTGATCTGGGACTGTCCGCACCGACACAGTGCCAGCTGCGGGGTCGCCGCGTAGTCGCAGCCCAGCCAATCCGTCAGCCGCTTGACGTTCGTGACCAGATACGGGCCGTCCTTGGCGGGCTCGATCGCGACCTCGAGCTCGCCCTGCAGGTCGCACAGCTCGCTCAGCCGGGCCTCGCGCGCTTCCGCGCCGTCGGACTCGGCGGCGCGCACCGCGAGGTCCTGCAGCGCCGCGGTCGCCTCCAGCAGCTGCGCAGGCGCGGCCGCGCCTGCGGTGACGCGCAGCGTGGTAGCCCGTGTGGCGAGCTCGCTCAGCGTCGGCGCCGCGTGCGGCGGCGGCTGCTCGCCGGCAGCGCCGGTCTCGCTCGCCGGGCGGGCCACGTCGGGCCGGCTCGCCGTGCCGGCCGTGCCGGCCGCGTCGGGCTCGCTCGTCTCGCCGCCGCCATCGTCGACCGCGTCGCCGAGCGGGCGCAGCACCGAGCTTTCCAGCCGCAGCGCGACGCTCTGCGGCCCGCCGCGCTGTCCGTCGCCGTCGGCGGCGTGCGCCGTCTCGCTGGCCAGCTGCTCGTGAACCGAGCGACAGGCCGCGAGCAGGTCGCGCAGCGGCTGCAATTCCGGGGGCATGCCGACGACAATATCTCAACATGAAGCTATCTGCCGATGACCATGTCGAACGGGTGCGCGCTCAGTGGAAGGTCGAGGCGCCCGAGCTGGACACGCGTCCGGTCGCTGTGGTGGCGCGCGTCGGGCGCCTGGCTCGCTACTTCGACCAGGGCCTCGATCGTCTGTTCTCAGAGCACGGCCTGCGCCGCGAGAGCTGGGACGTCCTGGCGTCGCTGCGCCGCACCGGAGCGCCGTACCGGCTGTCCCCGACTCAGCTGTACCTCGGGCTGATGCGCACCTCGGGCGCGATGACCAACCGCCTGCATCGGCTCGAGCACACGGGGCTGATCAGGCGCGTCGCCGACCCCGCCGATGGCCGCGGGATGCTCGTCGAGCTCACCGCCCGTGGCAAGCGGCTGGTCGACGAACTGGCCCCCGCGCACCTTGCCAACGAGCGCGCGATGCTCGCCGCGCTCACGGCCGAGGAGCAGCGCACGCTGGCCGCGCTGCTGGCAAAGCTCCTCGCCGCGCTGGAGGCACAGGAGGGCCGGCCGCCGCGTGGCGCGCGACGGCGGTGCCGGCGCCGGCACCGATGAGCAGAGGGCGGTGCCGAGTCAGCCGCGGTGTCCGGCATCGACGGACAAATCTCCCATCCGCGTGCCGCGCGCGGTCGCTACGAGCGCGGGGCCGCCGGTGCCCGCGTCGATGCCTCGACGGAAGCGGACATCGACGCCACCACCTGCGCCTCAACGTGAGCGTGCTCGAACTCCTCGATGTCACCTCGGAGCCGCAGGCCGAGGATCGGATACACGAGCGTCGACAGCACCGCGGCGCCGATCAGCGCCGACGCGGTCGACGCGCGCATGTGGTGGTCGGCGATCGCGAGCGTCGTGATCGCCAGCACGAGCGGCAGCTGCGTCGAGCTCATCAGCGCCAGGGCCTTGCGATCGCGCAGCTTGAGCTCACGCCGGTAGAGCAGCATCGCCGGCGTCCCGCGCACGACTAGGAACAGGACGAAGAACAGCAGCATCTTCAACACGCTGCCGACGCTTCCGAACAGCGCGTCGACGTCGAGGTTCATGCCGCTGACGATGAAGAAGAAGGGGATGAACGCCCCGAACGCGATCGCGGTCAGCTTCGATTCGAACAGCGGCACCTCGCGATCGCCGAGCACGTGGCCGACGATCAGGCCGGCCGCGAACCCGCCAAGCAGCAGGTCCAACCCGAGCTTGAACGCGAGCAGCACGAGCGCGAAGATCAGCACCAGGATCCAGCGCACCGCTAGCTGCGAGCTGGTCTCCAGCGTCCGCTCGAACAGCGGCATCGTCCACACCGACGAGCGCGCGCTCGCAAGCGCGATCGCGACCGCGGTGGCGATGAACGCGATCAGGATCACCGCGTTGTGCAGCGTTCCCTGCGCGGAGAGCACGAGCGTGATCACGAGGATCGGACCGAACTCGCCGACGGCGCCCGCACCGAGCATGAACGTCCCGAACTTCGTCTTCAGCTCGCCGGCATCCGAGAGGATCGGCAGCAGCGTCCCGAGCGCGGTCGTCATCAGCGCCGAGCCCGCGAACAGCACCGACACCACGACGCCGACGGCCCAGAGCGCGCTCGCCAGCGCGTAGGCGAGCACCAGCGAGATCACCCAGCCGGTCAGGCCGAGCCGCAGCGGCTGGCCGGAGATTCGGTGGATGTCGATCTCGTAACCGGCGAAGAAGAACAGCAGCGCCAAGCCGAGGTTGGAGAAGAACTGCAGGAACGAGTCGACGTGGAAGCCGACCACCTGCGGTCCCAGGATCACCCCGAACACGAGCTCGATCACGACGACCGGGATCACGACCCCGCGGCCGCTCAACGCCGCGGCGACGGCCCCGGCGAGCGCCGCGGCGACGATCACCGCCAGGAACGTCCCGGGCTGGACCGCGATCGCGGCGACATCAAGCACGCGAGCCGATCCTCGGTACGCGTGCGCCTCTCGGCTGTGCCTCCGCCCTCACCGGCATTCGTTCCCGCGAGCTGTTCACGATCCCCCCGCATCCTCGCGCCCTCGACATGCACGCGCGCGATGCTGACCCAAGTATTGCCGAGATGGCGGCCCGGGCGTCCACCGGGCGCCGATCAGGGCCGGGGCGCGTCCACCCGGCGCGGGTACGTCCCTCAGTCGCCGGCCCCGTCGCCGGCCGATGGCGGGCTTACCGCCCGGAGATATCAGACCCCGAGAGCCTCGGAGGCGAGCTGCGTCCCCTTGACTCGATTGCTGATCTTTTCGAATGCGACGTCGCGCGCGTGGTCAGGGCTCCCGTGCTTGGGCTTCATGTCCATGCTAAACGGTGCAAAGCCGCAGTCATCGGTGGCGCCCAGCCGCTCCTTGGGGATGTACTTGGCGGCCGTGACCAGCGCCTCCTTGATCTGCTCAGGCGTCTCGACCGTCGGGTCCAGCGGGTTGACGACTCCCATGAAGCACACCTGGGGAACCCCGTTGGCGTCCGCGCGGCTGTACTTCCCGCACAGCTTGTACACGTGCTCCTTGTCATTCTCGCTCGCACACTGGATCAGGAAGTAGCCCGCGTTCATGTCGAACATGTGCTCGAGCAGCAGCTCATATGGGACTTCGGCGCTGTGCACCGAGTCGGTGTCACCTCCCGGGCAGGTGTGGATCCCGATGTTCCGGCGCTCGTCGGCGCTGAACCGCTCGAACAGTCGATTGTTGAGATCGATGAAGTCCTGCAGCATGTTGCGCCCGGTCCACGGGTTGCGCGAGTCGTTCTTGTTCGCCAGCCGACCTTCGGTGAAGTCCACCGAGACCCGTACCGCGCCTGCGGCGAAACACTGGCGGATGTCCTTCTCGGCCTCGTCGACGCAGTCGGCCAGGAACCGCTCACGCGGATAACCGTCGATCTCGCCGTCCAACGGATACAGCAACATCATCATCGACGGAGAGATGACCGCCTGCTTGACCGGCTTGGTCGCGATCTGCTTGTTCTTCTTGACGAACTCCGACGCATAGGTCTTGTACCTGAACGGACCAGCGGTGAGGCGGGGCAACTGCCTGTGGTGCCCGTCATCGAAGATCGCGAAGTACTGACCATCCAGCGCCAGGTGGTCGGCAGCCCCCGTACCCGCCAGGGTGTCTGCCAGGTTGTAGGTGGCAAAGCTCGATTCACGTTGCTCGCCGTCGGTGACCACCCATTGACCGGTCATCTCCATCCGCTGGATGGAATCGCGGGCGGCTTCGTCCTGCAGAGCGACCACCTCCTCGTGGGAGATCTCCCCCCGGTCGTATTTGGCAATCGCCTCCTGGACCTTCTGCGGCCGCGGCAATGAACCGACGTTCTCGGTGGGGATTGGCATGCTCTCTCCTCGTCTAGCGGCTTGAAGACGATCATGAACCGTCCCGTCTGCCCGACATCTCCGCCCGGCTGGACAAGACTGATCGTTCTCCCTCATGAGACCGTATCTGGCACCTGCATCGAAGTCAAGGAACGGTTAGCATGAATGGGTATTTCCGCCCCGCGCCGCACCGTCACCGCTCTTCTTGAGCAAGACGGATCGTTCTCCCTGGCATCTGCGCTGACGGATGGTTACCCGTGGCGGCAATGAGGAGACAGAACCTGCTGCCCTTGTTGCTAGATTGGGGCCTGTGGGAGCTGCGAAACTCGGGGCCGAAGAGAGGCTGCAGCCCGTCAGCGAGGCCCGCGAGCGTCTCGTCAACGCCGCGTACGAACTCTTCTCCCGTTACGGGATCCAAGCCGTCGGGGTGGATGCGATCATCGAACGGTCGGGCGTTGCCAGGCAGACCATGTACCGGCACTTCGGCTCGAAAGACGACCTCGTGCTCGCGTTCCTGGAGCGCCGTGAACAGTTGTGGACCAGACGCTGGCTGGAAACGGAAGTCGTCCGCCGGGCAACCGATCCGCGGGACCGACTGCTGGCGGTGTTCGACGTCTTCGACGGGTGGTTCCGCTCGTCGGATTACGAGGGCTGCTCGTTCATCAACGTGATGCTGGAACACCCTGATGCCGACCACGCCGTGCACCGTGCCGCAGCCGCGTACCTCGCCGGCATTCGGCACTTTCTCGAGGGGCTCGCCCGTCAAGCTGGAATCGCGGACGCTGAGAATTTTGCGCGCGAATGGCACATCCTCATGAAAGGCGCGATCGTCGCTGCCGCCGAAGGTGACCAGGATGCGGCATTGCGCGCGAAGCGTGTCGCGGCAGGACTACTCGAGCAGGCCGATACGTCGGGCGAGGCGACTGGCGGCACGTCAGCCTCGGCGCCACCTCGAGCGAGTAAGCGTCGCGCCACGCGTCGCCTCCGCTGACACTCTGCGACGGCTGACCCTCACGAGACGCTGCCGCTCGCGCCGATCTCGGTGCGAGCGGCGGCGCCCTCGCTCGAGTGCCCAGCCCGGCCGTCCGGTGCATGTCGAGTCGAGGTCTCGGCAAGGAGCAGGAGCGCGGTTTCGTCGGGAGCCCGAACAGACGTCAGGGCGTCCCAGCCGCTGACCCTGGTGATGCCCAGTTGGCCGGGTTTCAGCTCGTCGAGCAGCGCGATTCCACGAGTCTCACACGTGCTGACGGGAGTTGGCATGACCGCGACCAACTCCGCGAGAACGTAACCCGCTTGGTCGTTCACGGGTGGGGTGGACACGCACTCGACGGCGGTCAGGGGACGGTCCAGCGTGCCGTGCACGCCTGCGATGGGGGCGCGCTCGTGCAGGCTTGATGTCTGGGCCCAGTCGTCGTCGGCGAAACCGGCGGCGATGACGATCGAGGCGACCAGGTCGGACGCGGCGAGCATCGTCGAGCGGGGGCGGTGGTCGGTGACCCGCAGCGCCGGTTCAGCGTCGATTCCGAGGCGATGGCACAGACCATCGAGCCGGTCCAGGTTGGCTCGGCGGTCGGCTTCCGGGGATCCGGCGGCCTCGAGCAGGATGATTTCGATCACGCCGGAGTGCGCGGTGGCTAGAGCGCGGGCGATGCGCATCGCGATCGGAGCGGCGTCGAGATCTGCGACCGCGACGAGGACGCGCTGGCCCAGCGCGGGCAGGGTCTCCGGGGGCAACTGCACGCGGTCGACGGTCCGCTCGGCGACGAGCGTCGAGACGATCACGCTGACGAGGATCAGCACCAGCACCGCGTTGACGACGGTCTCATCGAACAGCCCGATCTCGAAGCCAACGGTCGTCGCCGCCAGCGTCGCTGCGGCCTGCGGGGTCGTCAGCGCCCACATCAGCCACGATTCGGGTGCGGTGGCGCCGAGCAGCGGCCGAGCGAGGATCGATCCGATCAGCTTGCCGCCGGTGGAGCACAGGATGAACAACGCCGCGAGCGCGAGCGTCGAGGGTTGGATCATCACCGACGGGTTGAGCAGCAGACCGACCGAGACCAGGAACACCGGAACGAACACCGCCGAGCCGAAGAAGTCGATGCGGTCCATCAGGCGCCCTTCGTTCGGCACCAGGCGGTTGAGCGCCAGGCCGGCGAAGAACGCTCCGACGATGCCCTCGATCCCGAACACCTCGGCGACGACCGCCGCGATCAGAAACGCCTCGACCGCGATCACGTAACGGACCGTCCGGTCGCTGCCGAAGATCCGGAACGCGCGCTGAGCCAGCAGCGGCAGGATCGCGAAGCAGACGATCACCAGCACCGCCAGTCCGATCAACAGCGTCAAGATGATCTCGCCGGTCGAACCCGAGCCGGCGGTGGTCCCGGCGATGACCGCCAGGATCACGAGCGTGACCGTGTCGGTCAGCACGGTCGCGCCAACCGCGCTGGCGATCATCGGATCCTTGCCCAGCCCGGCGTGAGCCACCATCGGGTACAGCACGAGCGTATGGGAGGCCAGCAACGACCCGAGCAGCAGGCTTGCCGACGTCGACCACCCGAGCGCCAGGCCGACGACGGCGCCGAGCAGCATCGGGAATGAGAAGGTCAGCGCGGCGAACGCGATCGCAGAGCGTCGGTGACCGCGCAACAGCACGAGGTCGATCTCGATTCCAGCGACGAACATCAGGTAGAGCAGACCCAACTGTCCGAGGTCGGGGATCGTGGTGCTGCCGACGCTCAGCAGATTGAGCCCGTGTGGTCCGATCACGAACCCGCCGGCGAGCAGCCCGATCAGACCGGGAATGCGAGCTCGCCCCACGATCGGTGGTCCGAGGATCACCACCGCGAACAGCACCACGAACTCCCAGGCGCTACCGGCCGGCGTGGTCAGCGTGATCGACGCGACGGTCACGACTCGGTCGTCCGCAGTAGGGGCACGTTGGCCTCGCTGTCTGTGATCGAGGTACCCAACCATCGCTTGGCGAGGCGGTCGATCGTGCCGTCGGCGAGCATTGCGCGCATCGCCGAGCTGACCGCCTGCACGTTCGACGAACCTGGCGGCAGTGCCGCCGCGATCGGCTCGGTGTCGGCAAGGTGCGCGGCGACCGTGAGCTTCGGGTCACCGTGGGCGATCGCGACCGCCGCCGGCAGGTCGAACAAGGTCGCATCGGCGCGCCCGGAGTCAAGCGCGCGCAGTACACCCTCGCGGCCGGCGAACTGCAGCGGCGGCTGGTCGGGTTGGATCACATCAGCGATCGTGGCCTGCAGCGTCGTATGCGACTCCACCGCCCAGCGCAGCTGCTGTGCACTGTTCAAGTCCGGGACCGAGATGCCGGCGCGGACCAGCAGCGCAGGCGCGGTGTTGATGTACGGCGAGCTGAACTCCAGCACCTGCTCGCGCGCCGACGTGGGTGTGATCAGCGACAGCGCCAGGTCGGCGCCGTCGAGATGTCCGGCGACGATCCGGGTGAACGGTTCGGTCCGGACGACGAGCCTCAACCCCAATCGACGGGCGAGATTCCGCGCGATCCCATACTCCAAGCCGCCCGTCGGCCGCGCGTCGGTCCCGTTCCAGAACCCGGCCGTCGGCAGCGGCTGCGTAACGACCGTCAGCAGCCCACGGCGCGCTGGCGTAAACGTGCCGGACGCACTGCCGAGGTTGCCGCAGCCCGCAAGGCCGAGCGCCAGCAGCGAGACGAGCAGCAGCATGCGAAGCCGCATAGCCGCCGCTCCCCCTGCACACCGTGCCTCGCCGCTGTTCATCCGGCCGAAACGGTGAATCGTCTTGAGTGATGTCTCCGAATCTTCCAAGCCCGCGGCAAGCCCCGGGCGGCAGTATGCGAGCTAAGACAGTGGCCGTCAACTCGCGGGAGCGGCTGTCGCGGTTGTCGGCTGCGCGCGCTCGGGGGGTTGCCGACCGAGCGAGTCGACTCAGGCGGGGCGCCTCGCGCTGTGGAGCGTGTGCTCGTGCGCCTCGGCGTCGAGCAGCTGCTCGAGCTCGCGGATCTCCGTCTGCGTGTGGCGGGCGCGGGTCTCGTCCGTGAGCATGTGGCCGGTCTGGAGCTCCAGCAGGCGGCGCTGGGCGTAGTCGAGCTCTCCGAAAAACGCGCGGACGCGGCGGACGAGCGCGGCGAGTGTCGAGGTGGGGCGTCGCGGGGCGGTCATCACCCCTAACAACGCTCGCCGCGCCGAAAAATGGACGCCCCGATTCCGGCCCCGGCGCACCGGCTACCAGTGGTCGTAGCGGATCACCTCGGCCGCGGGCCGGCGGCGGACAGGGCCGAAGCGGCCGCGTGGCCAGCCGACGGGGATCAGCGCGAACGTCTTGACCCGCCGCGGGATGCCGAGGATCTGCTTGAACTCCTGCTCGAGGCACAGATGCCAGGTGGTGATCACGGCGCCGAGGCCGAGCGCGCGGGCGCACAGCAGCATGTTCTGGGCGCCCGGAAAGACGCTGCCGGCCTCCGAGATCGAGACCGAGCGCCCGCTGTTGCGGATCAGCCCGGCGGTGCGTCTCCACCCCAGCTCGGCGAGCCCGCGCGCGACGCCGGTGACGTTGAACGTCACCTGCCGCTGCCAGGGGCCCATGTCGTAGCAGGGAACGATCAGCGCAGGGATCTCGGCGAAGTGGTCGGCCTGGAAGCGCGACGCCGCGAGCTCGCGCTCGAACGCCTCACGCGACATCCCCTCCGGCGGCACGCCGGTGTGCTCGTAGAAGCGCCAGCACGCCATCCACGGGTCGGCGAGCGCACGCATCCGCTCGCGGTCGCGGACGATCAGGAACGTGTACGCCTGCGTGTTGCTCGCGGTCGGCGCCCAGGTGGCGGCCTGCACCAGCTGCTCGAGCAGCTCCGGCGCCACCGGGTCGGGCTTCAGACGGCGCATCGCGCGCATCGTCCGCATCACCTCGAAGATCGGCGCGTCCGCGCCGAACGAGGTCAGCTCCGCCGGGGCCGTGTCCACCGGCGTCACCATACCGTCGCCGGTAAGCTCAGAGGGCAGGATGGACCTCGGGTCTCCGATCTCCTACATGGTGCTGCAGCCGCGCACGGAGGTGTTCAGCTCCGATCAGCGCAGCATCGGGCGGGTCGAGCACGTGCTCGCCGACGACCGCGAGGACGTGTTCGACGGAATCGTGATCTCACGCGGGACGGGGCGCCGGCGCGTGTTCGCCGACGCCGACGACGTCGACCGGATCTACGAGCGCGGCGTGGTGCTGCGGCTCGACGCGCAGGCGTGCGAGCGGCTGCCGGAGCCGTCGGCCAACCCGGCGGTGGTCGGCGAGGATCCCGGCGACCGGATGTCGGGCAAGCTGCGGCGCGCCTGGGACCGCCTGTCGGGCAACTACTGAGCGCGTCCGCCGGCCGAGGCGTGGCGACGCAGGTGCCCAGGGTGTGGCGCCGCGGCGCCTAGCCGGCGACGCGCGTGGCGGCGACCGTGCGGTTGCGCCCGCTCTGCTTGGCCCCGTACAGCGCGCGGTCGGCGCCGGTCAGCAGCGCGCGCGGGCCTGGCCTGCCGGCGTCGCGCCACGCCAGGCCGACCGACACGGTGACGGTCGACGGGACGAGCCCGAGCATCCGCTTCGGGGTCGCCAGTCGGATCCGCTCGGCGACGACACCGGCGCCGTGCTCGTCGGCGTCGCGGAGGACCAGGCAGAACTCGTCACCGCCGAGGCGGACCGCGACATCGCCCTCGCGCGTGTGCTCGCGCAGGATCTCGGCGAATCGCGCCAGGACCAGGTCACCCGCCTCGTGGCCGTAGCGGTCGTTGATCTGCTTGAACTGGTCCAGGTCGCAGATCATCACCACGCATTTGTCGGCCTGGCCGATCAGCCGGTGCAGGCCGCGCCGGTTGCGCAGGCCGGTCAGCGTGTCGAGGCTCGCGAGCCGGTTCAGGCGCACGCGCTGGGCGATCGTGTTCTCGATCGAGGCGGCCAGGTCGACGAGCAGCTGCAGCGCGTAGCGGCGCTCCTTGCGGGGCAGCAGCCGGTCCGTGGGATCCTCGGCGACGACCAGCCCGGCAAGCCCGCCGCGGTCGTCGAACCAGGGCACCAGCAGGCAGTGGTCGTTCCACGCCAGCGGGCCTGAGCCGTTGCGGCGCGAGCGCGGCTCGGGGCTTGGCCCGAACAGGTCGGCCGCCTCGATCAACCACGTCCCCGCCTGGTCGCGGTCGGACGCCAGGCGCACGCGGACGGTCGCGGCGGCGAGCCGCTCGGGCAGCAGCTCGAGCGATTCCCAGCCGCCCACCTCCATCCGCCGCAGTTCGTCGCAGCCGCCGGCCGCATAGATCGCCGCGCGCTCGAAGCCGAGGTCCGAGGTGATCGTCGCGATCACGAGGCGGTGCAACTCGCGGCGGTCGCCGCACTCCGACAACTGCGGCGAGATCTCCGACAGCCGCGCCAGCATCCGCGTGTCCTCCTCGGTGCGGCGCGCGCGCCGGGCGGTGCGCAGCGCCTGCTCGACATACAGGCAGATGAGCCGCAGACGTTGCAACTCGCGGTCGGACGGGCGCATGCCGGAGTGGGGATCGTCGACCGACACGAGGCCGAGCGGCTCGCCATCGGTGTCCTCGAGCAACACCAGCAGCACGTCCTCAGGGCGCCACGCGTTGGGCTCGTCGCGCTCGGGTCGTGGCGTGTAGTGGAAGTTCGGATGGCCGTCCCACATCCCGGGCTCGCCGGCCAAAAAGAAGACCCCCGGCGCCGGCTCGGCGGGGACTCCGGGCAGGCACGAGAGGATGTCGCGCGGGAGCGGCGGGTCGGCGGCCACCTCGGCAATGCCCGAGGGACCGTGCACGTGCTCGGTGTGGAAGTCGTTGGAGGCCGGACGAAACACGTTCATCAAGACGGTTTCGAACCCGGCCGAGCGCGCGATCGCCGTGGCGGCCGACTCCAGCACGCGTTGCAGCGGGGCCTCGCCGGCGCTGCGCGCAAGATCGAGCAGCCCATGCAGGGCGCCGATCGTTGCGGCATCCTCCCCTACGATCTCGGCGGCCGTCAGTTCCTCGTCTGCGACCATGCGGTTCTCATCGGCTTCTGTACAAAGCTTCCCAAACCTATACAACAGAAACCGTATTTTCGTCCACCGAAGCTCTGAACCAGAGCATCGTGACGAGGCGGTTGACCGCGCGCCGATGGTCAGAGCGCGCTGAGCCGGGTGTTAGGTCGGCGCCAGCGAGAGATCGTGCGGAGGGGTCGCAGCGACGTGCGATGGCGTGGGCTGTGCCGAGACGGTCCGCGCCGACACGGGCGACCGCGACACGGCCCGCGCCGCCGCGACGCTGCAGCCGCGGCCGGTGAGCGCGACCTCGGCGACGAGGTCCAGCACCGACTCCCGCGCGCAATCGGCGATGTCGTCCTCCATCCCGACCGCGCGCAGCTTGCCCGCGGCGGCGCTCGCCGAGAACGCCTCGAGCGGTGAGCGGTACCGCCGGCAGATCGCGTCGGCCAGCAGCGCCGCGTCGCTGCGGGGGGTGGGCAGCTCCGCGACGATCCGGCCGGCGACGTAGACATCCTCGAGCGCGACCTCGCCCTCCGACCCCGAGCACACCAGCTGCACGTCGCCGCCGCGGTCGCGGAGCGCCGCCACGGTCGCGGCGAGGTTGCGCATCGAGCCCAGCAGCACGGTCTCGGAGATCTGCACCGCCGCGACGATCGCCGGGGTGCCGTTGGTCGTCGCGAGCACCAACTCGTCGCCCCGGCGCACCGCGGCGTCCGCGGGTGAGTTGCCGTGGTGAAACGCCGCCGGCGTGACATAGCGGTACTCGCCGGCGAGCACGCGGCCGGGCCCGCGCAGCGCGAGCGCCGACTCGACGTCGGGCACGACCCGCACCCGCCGGTATCCGGCACCGAGCGCGCTGACCGCGGTCGAGGTGGCGCGCAGCGCGTCGATCACGACGGTCGTGCGCGCGCGGTGGAGGTTCGCCGGGCTCAGCGCGACGTCGATCACCGGTGTCATGGGCCGGCGACCATAGCTTCGGACTCGCGCCGCAACCACCGGGATTTCTCGTTGACCGATCGGTTGCCGCCTATGCGAGTGGCATAGATCAATGTCTATCAACAGGCGATGAAGATGTCTTTGACGTCTATCGCCGCAGTCCGTACGGTGGCTTCCCTCGAAACACCGACGAACAGCCGACTGCGACGACCACGAGGAATCCACAGATGACGACCACCGCCAGCACCATCCGCCCCAAGGACCGCTGGGCATCGGGCGTGACGCCGTACGCCGAGATGGGCTACTACGACGCCGACTACGTGCCAGCCGACACCGACGTACTGGCGGCGTTTCGGATCACGCCGCAGCCGGGGGTCGATCCGATCGAGGCCGCCGCCGCGGTCGCAGGCGAGTCGTCGACTGCGACCTGGACCGTGGTATGGACCGACCGCCTCACCGATCACCGCCACTACCAGGCCAAGGCCTACGACGTGCAGCCCGTCCCCGGCCGCGAGGGGGAGTACATCGCCAAGATCGCCTACGACATCGATCTGTTCGAGGAGGGCTCGATCGCGAACCTGACGAGCTCGATCGTCGGCAACGTGTTCGGCTTTAAGGCGCTGCGAGCATTGCGCCTGGAGGACATGCGGATCCCGACCCAGTACGTCAAGACGTTCCAGGGTCCGCCGCACGGGATCGTGATGGAGCGCGAGTACCTGGACAAGTTCGGCCGCCCGCTGCTGGGCGCGACGGTCAAGCCCAAGCTCGGGCTCAGCGCCAAGAACTACGGCCGCGTCGTGTACGAGGCCCTGCGCGGCGGCCTGGATTTCACCAAGGACGACGAGAACATCAACTCGCAGCCGTTCATGCGCTGGCGCGACCGCTACCTGTACTCGATCGAGGCCGTCAACCGCGCGTCGGCCGCCAGCGGCGAGGTCAAGGGTCACTACATGAACGTCACCGCGGCGACGATGGAGGACATGTACGAGCGGGCCGAATTCGCCAAGGAGATCGGCTCGGTGATCGTGATGATGGACCTGACCGTCGGCTACACCGCGATGCAGTCGATGAGCAGGTGGGCGCGGCGCAACGGGATGCTGCTGCACCTGCACCGCGCCGGCCACAGCACGTACACGCGCCAGAAGACGCACGGCGTCTCGTTTCGCGTGATCGCGAAGTGGTGCCGGCTGCTCGGTGTCGACCACATCCACGCGGGCACGGTCGTCGGCAAGCTCGAGGGTGACCCGCTGACGACGAAGGGGTACTACGACACGTTGCGTCTCGACCGCGTTCCGGAGTCGCCCGAGCACGGGATCCTGTTCGAGCAGGACTGGTGCTCGCTGGCGCCGGTGATGCCGGTCGCGTCGGGCGGCATCCACGCCGGCCAGATGCACCAGCTGCTGCACCTGCTCGGCGAGGACGTCGTGCTGCAGTTCGGCGGCGGCACGATCGGCCACCCGATGGGGATCGCCGCCGGCGCGACCGCCAACCGGGTCGCGGTCGAAGCGATGATCCAGGCCCGCAACGAGGGCCGCGACTACTTCCAGGAGGGTCCCGACATCCTCGAGCACGCCGCCAAGGGCTGCCCCGAGCTGGACGCCGCGCTGCAGGTCTGGAAGGACGTCACGTTCAACTTCGAGTCGACCGACACGCCGGATTACGTGCTCACCCCGACCGTCGCCTGAGCTCGGCACCCGCGACCACCAAGGAGACACCACCTCATGCGACTGACACAGGGCACGTTCTCGTACCTGCCCGATTTGACCGACGAGCAGATCACGTCACAGATCCGGTATGCGCTCGACCACGGCTGGGCGATGTCGGTCGAGTACACCGACGACCCGCACCCGCGCAACTCCTACTGGGAGATGTGGAGCGCGCCGCTGTTCGACCTGGCGCCCGACGAGTCAGACGTCGTGCTGCGCGAGGTGCGCGCCTGCCGCGAGGCCCACCCCGACCAGTACGTCAAGGTGAACGCGTACGACGCGCGCCGCGGCCGTCAGACGACCGCGCTCAGCTTCATCGTCAACCGACCGCCCGCGGAGCCCGGCTTCCGGACCGAGCGCGCCGATGCCCACGACCGCGTGCAGCGCTACGCGATCCGGGTATACGCGGTCGACCGCCCCGCCGGCTCGCGCTATCCGGCGGGCGCCGTGCACGACGGAGCGCGGTCATGAGCGCGCTCGCCACCGATCGGCCCGAGACCGTCGACGTGCGGCGGCTGCTGCTCGACGCCGACATCGAGACGGTTCTGTCAGAGCTCGACTCAGAGCTCGTCGCCCTGGCTCCGGTCAAGGCACGGATCCGTGAGATCTCGGCGCTGCTGGTGATCGACCGCGCCCGGCGCGAGGCGGGCCTCGCGTCGGCGCGGCCGACGCTGCACATGTGCTTCACCGGCAACCCCGGCACCGGCAAGACCACGGTCGCGCTGCGGATGGCCGAGATCCTGCACCGGCTCGGCTACATCCAGCGCAACCACGTGGTCGCGGTCACGCGCGACGACCTCGTCGGCCAGTACGTCGGCCATACGGCGCCCAAGACCAAGGAGGTGCTCAAGCGCGCGTACGGCGGAGTGCTGTTCATCGACGAGGCCTACTACCTGCACCGTCCCGACAACGAGCGCGACTACGGCATCGAGGCGATCGAGATCCTGCTGCAGGTGATGGAGTCAGAGCGCGACAAGCTGGTCGTGATCCTCGCCGGCTACAAGGACCGGATGGACGACTTCTTCGCGTTGAACCCGGGCATGTCCTCGCGCGTCGCCCACCACATCGACTTCCCCGACTACACCGTCGACGAGCTGTTGCAGATCGCCGACCTGATGCTCGCCGCCGACTCCTATGAGGTGTCGCCCGCGGCGCGCACGGCGTTGCGCGAGTACCTGGCGCTGCGGATGCGCCGGCCGCGGTTCGCGCACGCGCGCTCGGTGCGCAACGGGCTCGAGCGCGCGCGGCTGCGACACGCCAACCGCGTCTACGAGGCCGCCAAGGCCGGCCACGAGCCGACGGTCGCCGAGCTCGTCACGATCGAGCCGCCCGACATCCGCGCCAGCCGCGTGTTCGAATCGGCCGCGGTTGACGGCGCCGTCGGTGACGCGGCAGCGGAGCCCGCGGCCAGCGCGCGCGACGAAGCGGGGGCGACATGAACCAGCGCCCGATCATCCTCGGCGTCGTCGGCGACAGCGCCAGCGGCAAGACGACGATCACGCGCGGGCTTGTACGGATGCTCGGCGAGGATCACGTCACCCACGTCTGCACCGACGACTACCACCGCTACGACCGCCGGCAACGCGCGGAGAAGGGGATCACGCCGCTGCACCCAGACTGCAACTACCTCGACGTCCTCGCCCAGGACGTTGCCACCCTGCGGCGCGGCAGCCCGATCCTCAAGCCCGTCTACCAGCACCGAACCGGGACGTTCGCGCCGCCGGTGTACGTCAGGCCCGAGCGGTTCACGGTCGTCGAGGGGCTGCTCGGCTACCACCTGCCGGAGATGCGCGACTTCTATGACGTGCGCGTGTACCTGAACCCGCCGGAGTCGCTGCGGCGGCGCTGGAAGGTTCGGCGCGACTGCTCCAGACGCGGCTACACGACCGACGAGGTCCTCGCCGAGCTCGACCGCCGCGAGCACGACTCGGCGGCGTTCATCCGCCCCCAGCAGCGGTTCGCCGACATCGTCGTCTCGTTCGTCGACCCCGGCGAGACGGCGGGCGCACGCACCGACCTCGACGCCGAGCTGACGCTGTGCGACGGACTGCCCCACCCCGACCTGACCCCGTTCGTCGGCGAGGATCCGGGCGGGCTGACGCTGGCACAGCGCGAGCAGGAGTGGACGATCCGGATCCCGGGACGGATCGCCGCCGAGCACGCGGCCGCCGTCGAGGAGGCGATCTGGGAGCGGATGCACTTCGCCACCCATCTGCGGGCGCGGCGGCTGGGCGAGTTCACGACCGGCACCGACCTGCATCGCTCGGAGTCGCTGGCGCTCGTGCAGCTGCTGATCATGTACCACCTCGTCACCGCCAAGGCTGCGGTCGCGCTCGGCGGCGACGGCGTGCGCAACGGCAGCGGCCGACCGGAGCTCGCGGCTGTGGAGGGCAGCGATGGCGCCGCCTGGCGCGGTCAGGAAGAATTTCCGCAAGTTGCTTCGGACATATCGCAGTAATTTGCGGAAGTTCGCGGCGGCATGCTGAACCTACAGCGGATCCCGCCCTCGATGCTCGTTGACGAACGCCAGGAATGACCGCACGACCTCGCGCATCGGCCCGACTGCGGAGTGGACCAGAAACCAGGTCCGCCGTGGCGGGCCGTCCAGCAGCCGGATCTCACCGAGCTGACCTGAACGCAGCTCGTCCTCGACGGCGACCTGTGAGATCAGCGAGACGCCGAGGCCGGATCGGGCGGCCTGCTTGATCGCGCCGTTGGATCCGAGCGTCAGCGTCCGCGGCGCGATCCCGCGCTCGGACAGCAGACTCTCATTCAGCGAGCGCGTGCCTGAGCCCGGCTCGCGCAGCAGCCACGGCCGGTCGGCGAGCTCGGCAACCCGCACGCGCGCACGCGCGCATGCGGGGTCGCCGGGCGCGGCGATGCAGACGATCTCGTTGCGCGCCAGCGGGTGCGCCGCGAGCCGCTCATCGGTCGGCGGCGTGCCGAGCACCGCGACGTCGGCACCGTGGCCAAGGATCCGGTCGAGCACGGCGCGCCGGTTGTCGACGTCGAGCGTCAGCTCGATCGCCGGATGGCGCTGCGAGAACGCCGACATCAACGGCGGCACGAACGACTCGGCGGCGGTCGTGACCGCGATGATCCGCAGGCGACGCGACGCCGCCTCCGACGCCTCCCGCGCCGACTGGCGTCCGGTCTGCAGCAGGCCGATCACATCGGTCGCGTAAGGCACGAACGCCTCGCCGGCCGCCGTCAGCCGCACGCCGCGGCCGGCGCGCTCGAACAGCTCGCAGCCGAGCTCGCGGCCGAGCGCCGCAATCGCCGAGGAGACCGACGGCTGGGTGACCATCAGCTGCTCGGCGGCGGCGGTCACCGAACCGCCCCGGATCACCGCCAAGAACGTGTTCAGCTGCGTGACCGTTATAGCCACGCAGCTAACGGTATCAGCGCACCGATTGGTTGCTCTAGATGAGTCGCACGGCCGGGGCGCTTATCGCCGGCCGCCGTTGATCGCCACCTTGTCGGGATAGAACGCGGCGTGGCCGGCGATCTCCGACACCGCCTCGTAGGGCTCGTCGTAGAACCAGAGCGCGTCCTCGATCACTCCGTCGGCGGTGCGGAGCGAGTAGTACGAGGCCTCGCCCTTGTACGGGCAGTAGGTGTGCGTGTCCGAGCTCTCGAGCAGCTCTGAGTCGACGTCTGCGAGCGGCACGTACAGCACCGCCGGATAGCCGGCTTCGTGCAGCGCCAGCGCGTGATCGGTGTCGGCGACGACGGTGTCGCCGGCCGAGACGACGACGTGGTCGGCGTGGGGCTCGATCGTGATCGGGTGATCGGGTCCCGGCAGCTTCGGCGTCCTGGTTGACATCCGGCACGACCTTTCGAACGAGGGGGTTGCGTGCTTGGGTTCGAGGATAGGACCGCGGCCGCGGGGCCCGCGAGGCCCGCGGGGTCGGGGGCGGTCAGGCGGCGCGGGACGTGATGCGGCGCCGGCGCTCAGGCGGCACGGCCTGAAGTCAGGCGGCGCGCATGGCGACGGCGCCGGTCGGCTGCGGCGCCGGCTCGGACACCCGCGCCGGATGCTCGAGCCGGTACCCGCGCGAGCGCACGGTCGTGATCGTCAGCAGCGGACCGTCGGCGGTCACGAGCTTGCGGCGCACGTAGCCGATGTAGACGTCGACGACGTTGGTGCCGGGGTCGTGCAGGTAGCCCCACACCGCACGCTGGATCTGACGGCGCCCGAGCACCTGGCCGCGGTTGCGCGCGAGGTATGCGAGCAGGTCGAACTCCCGGTTGGACAGGTGGATCTCGCCGCCGTCGTGGCGCACGCGCCTGGCGACGAAGTCGAGCGTCAGCGGCCCGACCTGCAGCGACGTCTGCACCCACAGCCGTGAGGTGCGCAGCTGCGCGTGCACGCGCGCGTCGAGCTCGGCCAGCGCGAACGGCTTGGCGACGTGGTCGACGGCGCCCGCGCGCAGCGCCTCGAGCCGGTCGGCGAGCGAGTCGTGCGCGCTCAACACGATCACCGGCAGCCCGGGACGGCGGGTGGCGAGCTCGCCGAGCATCCGCATCGCGGCTGGGGCGGCGAGCGTCAGGTCGAGCACGACGAGGTCGATCTCGGGCGCCATCGCCAGCGCCAGCCCGTGCTCGCAGTCGTGCGCCGTATGGACTTCGAGGCCGCTGTCGCAGAGCACGCGCGCGATCGCCTCGGCGGCGGCCGGCTCGCCCTCGATCACCGCGACCCTCATCACCGCGATCTGCGACACGAACGGAATCGTGGCAATCGAAGATGGGGAGAAGATGAGAGTGTGTACGGTCAGGCGATGGTGCGCCGAGCCCGCCGACTGCCGGTGCTGTTCGCGATCGTGGCCGCGATCTGTGCTGCCGCGACCGCGTGCGGAGGCAACGCCGGTGCGAGGAGCACCACCGCCACGCGCTCGACGGCGGCCGCCTCCCCGACGACGGCCCCCGCGTCGAGCGCGAACCCCTCGTCGGCGTCGGGCGACTGGCCGATGTTCGGGTACGACCCGCAGCGCTCGAACGTCGGTCCGGCGCGCACCGGCATCAACGCCGCGAACCTCGGCTCGCTGCGGATCCGGCGCGTGACGCTGCCCGGAATCGCGGACTCATCGGCGATCGTGCTCGGCGATGCCCGCGTCCGGGGCCGCCGGCGAGCCGTCGCGTTTGCGACCACGAGCTACGGCCGCACGGTCGCCGTCGACCTCGCGCACGGGCGGATCCTGTGGCGGTTCGCGGCGCCCAACGTGAACACGACGCCCGGCAACCCGCAGGTGACGACCGCCGCGCCGGCCGCCGACCCGAACGGTCGCGCGCTGTATGCGGCCGCGCCCAACGGGTTCGTCTACAAGCTGTCGGTGAACAGCGGCCGCGTGGTGTGGGCCCGGCGGATCACCCTGGACCCGGGCCACGAGAAGCTCGCGTCGTCGCTCAACGTCTCCGGTCGCTGGGTGGTCGCGGTGACCGGCGGCTACATCGGTGACATCCCGCCCTACGACGGGCACGTCGTCACGATCGACCGCTCCGATGGGCGCATCGAACACGTCTGGAACTCCGAATGCTCGGGCCGTCACCGCCTGATCCGCGCAGCCTCGTGCCGGGTCACGAACACCCACGGCGACAACGCGATGTGGGGTCGGGCCGGCGCGGTGATCGAGCCGGGCTCCCATCGCATCCTGACAGCGACCGGCAACGGTCCGTTCAACGGCCGCTCGAGGTGGGGCGACAGCGTGCTCGAACTGACGCCCGACGCATCCCGCCTGCTGCACAGCTGGACCCCCACCGATCAGCAGCAGCTCGACTCCTCCGATCTCGATGTCGGCAGCACCTCGCCCGCGCTGCTCGGAACCTGGCACGGGCGGCGGCTCGCGGTCCAGGGTGGCAAGGCCGGCGTGCTGGACCTGCTCGACCTCGACCGCCTCGACGGAACCACCCATGGCCCGGGCCCGCGGCTCGGCGGCCAGCTCTCCGAGGTTGACGCCCCCGGTCACGGCGAGGTCTTCACCGCGCCCGCCGTGTGGCACCGGCACGGCGCGACGACGGTGTTCGTCGGCGACGACTCCGGCACGACCGCGTATCGCCTCGTCGACCCGCGCCACCCGCGGCTGCGCCCCCTCTGGCACGACGGCGAGGCCGCGACGAGCCCCGTGCTCGCCGGCGGCCTGCTGTACGTCTACGACGAGCAGCAGGGGACGCTCGAGGTCCGCTCGCCGCAGACCGGCGCACTGCGCCACAGCTTCGACGTCGGGCAGGGCCACTGGAACAGCCCGGTCGTCGCCGCTGGCCGCGTGGTCCTGCCGATCGGCAGCTACCACGACGACTCCGCGGCCGGCACGCTCGTGATCCTGCACCTGCCGGCGCGCTGAGCCGCCGCGGGCGCGATCGGCCCGGAAATCGGTAAATTTGACGTTCGGCCCTTGTCAGGTCTTTGTATCTCGCTAGCCTTGGCGCGGATGCGGGGTGCGAGGCTCGGACTGCCGGTGGCGGCGCTGGTCGCTGCGGCAGCGGTTGCGGCATGCGGCTCGAGCTCGGGCGGCTCCAGCAGCACCTCATCGGCGAGCAACGGCGTCGCCTCGAAGTCGCCCGCACAGATCCTCGCCTCTGCGGTCGCCGCGGCCCAGTCGGCGGGCAGCGTGCACGTCGCAGGGACGATCCACGAGCAGGGCACGCTCGGGCTCGACCTCGACCTCGTGACCGGCAAGGGCGCGGCCGGCACGATCTCCCAGGGCGCGCCGAAGTTCAAGCTGATCGTGTCCGGCGGCGACTTCTACTTCCAGGGCAACCGCGCGTTCTGGCTCAAGGCCGCGCACTCGCAGGCGGCCGTGCAGCTGCTGCTGGGCAAATGGATCCGCGAGCCGTCGGCCGCGAGCCAGTCGGCCTCGATCGCGCATCTGACCTCGATCAAGAGCCTGATGGACGCGCTCGTCAAGTCACACGGGACGCTGTCGAAGGGAGCGACGACGACGATCGCCGGCCAGCCCGCGATCGCGCTCAACGACTCCAACGGCGGCCGGCTGTACGTGGCGACGACCGGCACGCCGTATCCGCTGAAGCTGATCGGCAAGCGCACGGCTCGCGGCGAGGTCACGTTCACGCAGTACGGCCACACGTTCACGATCGTGGCGCCGAAGCACTCGATCAACGCGGCGCAGCTGCAAAAGGCCGGCGCATGAACGCGGGCCGTCGCACCCCGGCCCGCTCGCGCGCGGATGTACGCCCGGGCCGGTCGCTAAGGTACGGCGCGATGCGGGGCAGGGCATCGTTTCCGATCGTGCTCGCGGCCATTGCGGCTGTGGCGATCTCGGCATGCGGCGGCTCGGGCGGCTCGAGCTCGAGCGGCAATGGTGTCGCCTCCAAGTCGCCCGACCAGATCCTCTCGACCGCCGTCGGCGCCGCGCGGAACGCGCAGAGCGTCCACGTCGCGGGCACGGTCCACAATGGCGGCCAGACGATCGCGATCGACCTCTCGATCACATCCGCGCACGGTACCTCCGGATCGATCGCCGAGGGGAGCGCCAGCTTCAAGCTGATCGAGGCCGGCGGCGCGTTTTACATCCAGCCCAACGCGCGCTTTTTGAACGAGTTCACGCACTCCAGCGCTGCCGTCCAACTGCTGCGCGGCAAATGGCTGAAGGGGAGCCCGTCAGACCCGTCGTTCCAGAGCTTCGCGCAGCTGACGTCGATCAAGAGCCTGATGGGCTCGCTGACGCAGAACCACGGCACGTTGTCGAAGGGCTCGACGACGACGATCAACGGCGCCAAGGCGATCGCGTTGCACTCCTCCAAGGGCGGCACGATGTACGTGGCGACGACCGGCAAGCCGTATCCGCTGCAGGTCTCCAAGGGCTCTGGCTCGACGGTCGGCAAGGTCACGTTCACCGACTGGAACAAGCAGTTCTCGATCTCGGCGCCGAGCAACTCGGTCGACCTCTCAAAGCTTCAGAGCGGCGGCTGACGCCGGGCCGAGGGGCCCGCGTTCGGCCCTTGCGACGGGCTCGGGTCCGCGGCGTGCGAGAGTGTCGGGATAGATGGATGCGATGAGCAATTCGCGGCGCGCGGCGTCGGCCTCGGTCCGGGGGGTGGACTGGTTCTGGCGGCTCGTGCGCGGCCACGTGGTCGAGGCCGTCGGCGGGCCGGCGCGAACGCGCGTCGTGGTGCTGTTCGGCTGCGTGCTGGCGCTCTCCAGCGCGCAGATCTCGACCGTCGGCGCGGTCGCGCCGACGATGGAGCACTCGCTCCACATCCACAACACCGAGATCGGACTGCTGAACACGGTGACGCTCTTGGTGGCGGCGTTCGCGGTGCTGCCGATCGGTTTGCTGGTCGACAAGACCAAGCGCATCCCGATGCTGTCGATCTCGATCGTGCTGTGGAGCGTGACGACGATGCTCGGCGCGCTGGCCGGCTCCTATGGGACGCTGCTGCTCAGCCGCGTGCTGCTCGGGCTCGTGTCGGCGACGGCCGGGCCCGCGATCGCATCGCTCACCGGCGACTATTTCCCCTCGTACGAGCGCGCGCGCGTGTACGGGTACATCCTCACGGGCGAGATCGCGGGAACCGCGGTCGGGTTCGTGCTGTGCGGCTCGATCGCGAGCGCGCTCTCCTGGCAGGCCGCGTTCTGGCTGCTGGCGATCCCTGGTCTGTTCCTCGCGCGGTCGCTGTGGCGGACGGTGCCCGAGCCGATGCGCGGCGGCCAGAGCCGGCTCGAGCGCGGCGCCGCCGAGCTCGGGTCCAGCCGCTCGCGCTCGCGCGGCGGTGAGCAAGCCGACGGAAAGGTCGTCGGCGAGGAGCAGGACCAAGCGCTGCGGATGGCCCAGGAGCAGGGCTACAAGGCCAACCCGCGGCTGATCCTCTATCGCAACCCGGACCGGATGTCGCTGGCCGACTCGATCCGCTACATCATGCGGATCCCGACGAACGTGATGCTGATCATCAGCTCGTCGCTCGGCTACTTCTTCCTCTCGGGCCTTGAGACGTTCGCGGTCGTGTTCGTGCGCGGCCACTGGCAGATCAGCCAGGCGGACGCGACGCTCTTCCTCGGCGTGCTCGTCATCGGTGCCGTCGTCGGGACGCTGCTGAGCGGGCCGCTGACCGACCTGCTGACGAGGATGGGCCACCTCGCCGCCCGCATCTGGGTGCCGGCGATCTGCAACGTCGCCGCCGGGTTGGTGCTGATCCCCGGAATCCTCGCCGGCAGTCTCGTGGCGGCGCTGCCGTTCTGCTTTGCGGGGACCGCGCTGATCTCGGCCGCCAACCCGCCGCTCGACGCCGCCCGGCTCGACATCATGCCGCCGAAGCTGTGGGGCCGCGCCGAGAGCGTCCGCACGTTCCTGCGCTCGGTCGCGCAGGCGCTGGCGCCGCTGCTGTTCGGCGGCGTGTCGGATCTGATCGCCGGCTTCGAGCCGCAGAAGGCGCCGCTCGGCACGCACACGACCACGATCGTCTCGAGCGCGACCGGCAGTGGGCTGGAGATCACGTTCCTCGTCATGCTCGCGTCGCTGCTGGCCGCCGGCTGGTTCTTGTGGCGCGCGCGAGAGACCTATGCGGTCGACGTCGTGACCGCCGGCGCCTCGTGGTCGCACAGCCCGGGGGGTTCGGACGCCGACGGCGGCGCCCCGGCCGCCCCCGAGCCGCCGCCGTCGGCGGGGCCACAAGCGCCGACCGCACCGGCCGGCGGGGGTGCCCGTGCGCCGATTGTCGATCTCAGCGAGGCCGACACGCGCGTCGCCCGCCGGCCCGCCCCCGACGTGCAGCCGCGCGAGGCGCCGGTGACGCCGGTCGCGCCTGCGAGCGAGTCGCTGCCCGGCGGCGGCGCAGGTGGGCCGCAGCGGGTGCCCGAGTACGACTACCGGGCCAGCCGGCGCACGCCGGCCGCCGGCGAGGACGAGACGCGACGGGTCGAGCGGGGCGCAGAGGAGGAGACCCAGCGGATCGAACTGGGCTCCGAGGATGAGACCCGGCGGGTCGAAGTGGGCTCTGAGGAAGCGACCCAGCGGATCAGGCTGGACTCCGAGGATGAGACGCGGCGGGTCGAGCGCGGTTCCGAGGATGAGACGCGGCGGGTCGAGCGTGGCTCTGAGGATGAGACGCGGCGGGTCGAGCGCGGATCCGAAGACGCCACGCGGCGGATCGGGCAGGACGAGGAGGACGCCACGCAGCGGATCGCGCGGATCGACGAGGACGCGACCGAGCCGCTCGTGCGCCGGCGCCGGCCCGCGCCCGAATGGCTGCGCGACCGCGGCGGCGACGAGACCGCCGGCGAGCCGCTCGTGTGGCCGCGGGAGCCGCCACCGGACGACTGATTCCCGGCGCACTGACACGAGCCACGATGGCTTGCGCTGGGTAGGATTGCGACGGTACAATGAGGTATTGGAGGGGCGCGGAGACGATCTCCGCGCGGGGCGACAACTGGGCACTGATCAAGCGGGGCCACGGAAAGGGGCGTGCCGGCGCGATGGCAATCAGCATGGACCACCGCGGTCGGGACGACCGGGTGATCCCGAGCGACCCTCACCGGCGTCGCTCGATCGCGCACCAGCGGACGCTCGAGCGGATACTCCTGCGGCTGCGCTCGCTTGGCATGCCGCCGCCCGGTGGGGACCAGGTGCGCCGGCGGGCACCGTTCATCGCGGTGGTGGTTGTCGCCTGGGGGCTCGCGCTGACGAGGGGTCCGCTCGACGGTGGGATGTACGTGGCGGCGACCTCGACCGGCTTCGCCGCGCTTGCGATCGGGCTGCTCATCGCACGCCGAGACGGTGCGCTGGCGCGCGCCGTCGGCGACCTCCCGAGCAGCCTGCTGCTGCTGGCGGCGATCGCGCTCCTGCGCGCGTCGGTGCCGGGCGGCCCGCTCGCCCCCTACGGTGCGGTCGCGCTCGTCCCGGTGTTCTGGACTGCCTTGTACGGAGACGGCCTGGGCCAGCTGACGGTGATGCTGGTCGCGCTCGCGGGGTTCTTCGCGGCGCCGCCGCTGATCGTCGGGGCGCCCGCATATTCGGGTTCGGATCTGGTGCAGGCGATCGTGCCGCTTGCCGTCGCGGCGATCGTGTGCGTGACCGCCCAGCAGCTCGTCGCGCGGGCGCGGCGCGAGGCCGCGGACGCCCGCGAGCAACGGGGGATGATCGAGCAGGTCGGCGCGGTCGTGCCCGGACTGTTCGCCTCCGCCGACGTCCGCAGCGACCTGTGCGCCGCGACGCTCCGGGTTGCCGGCGCGTCCGCGGCGATCCTGCTCGAGCCCGCGCCCGGTGGTGGCACCGTCCGGGTCACGGCCGAGGCCGGCGTGCAGCGCACAATGCTCGGCACGACGCTGCCGGCTGCGAGCGCGCTCGGCACGTTGCTCGCCGACGGGCGCCGGCGCCTGCTCAGTCACGTCGACCCCGCGCGCCTGAGCCAGCACGACCTGTGGGAGGCGGGTGGTCGCCCGGCCACCGTGCTCTATCAGCCGCTGCTGCGCCGCGGCGATGAGCCGGTCGGCATGCTGATCGTCGGCTGGTCGGAGGTGCTGACCGAGGCCGCCGCGCACGTGTCCGCGGTCGGACTGCTCACTCACGAGGCGGCGCTGCTGCTCAGCCGCGCCGACCAGCTCGCCCACCTCGCCGGCATCGCGACCACGGACGCGCTCACGGGCCTGCCGAACCGCCGCGCCTGGGACGCCCGCGTCAAGCGCGCGATTCGTGACGACGAACGGCTCGCGGTGGCGATGATCGACCTCGACAACTTCAAGCGCTTCAACGACACCCACGGTCACCCGGAGGGTGACGCGCTGCTGCGCGAGACCGCCGCCGCGTGGTTGGAGTACGTCCGCGAAGGGGACCTGCTGGCGCGCCTTGGCGGCGAGGAGTTCGGCCTGCTGTTGCCCGCCTGCGGGGAGGACGCTGCGGTCGAGGTGGTCGAGCGTCTGCGCGCCGCCGTCACGCACGGGCAGACCTGCTCGGCGGGGCTCGCCGTGCGGCGCGGCGCCGAGTCGGTCGAGTCCGCGATCGAACGCGCCGACGTCGCGCTGTACGCCGCCAAGCGGGCCGGGCGGGACCTGGCGCGCACCGCCGTGTAGCTCGCGAACCGGTCCGCCGCCTTCGGGGCCGCGCGCGGCGCCGCGCGGGCCCGCTCGGCCCGCCCGAGCGTTCTTTGTCAAGTTCGTGCCACCCCTCCGCCCGACTTGACAACCTTCGGGCGCGCCACCGTTCCGTCCGGCGTCTATGCGAACGTGTGTTCGTGTTGCCTGACGGTCCAACCATCCTCCACGCCGACCTGGACTCGTTCTACGCGTCGGTCGAGCAGCGCGACGACCCCAGCTTGCGCGGCCGGCCGGTGATCGTCGGCGGCGGGGTGGTGCTGGCCGCCAGCTACGAGGCGAAGGCGCGCGGGATCCGGACCGCTATGGGAGGGGGCCGGGCCCGCGCGCTGTGCCCCGACGCGGTCGTCGTCAAGCCTCGCTTCGATGCATACACCGAGGCGAGCCGGGCCGTGTTCGAGATCTTCCGGCGGACGGCGCCGCTCGTCGAGGCGCTGTCGATCGATGAGGCGTTCCTCGACGTGCGCGGGCTCGGTCACATCTCCGGCACGCCGCTGCAGATCGCTCGCTCGCTTCGGCGAGAGGTGCTGACCGAGGTCGGGCTTGCGATCACGGTCGGGCTGGCGTGCACGAAGTTCCTGGCCAAGGTCGCCAGCGCCGTCGCCAAGCCCGACGGGCTGCTGATGATCCCATCGGGATCGGAGCTCGAGTTTCTGCATCCGCTGCCGGTCACGCGGTTGTGGGGCGTCGGGCGGGTGACCGCCGAGAAGCTCCATGCGCAGGGGATCACGACCGTTGGCGAGGTCGCGCGGCTCGACCAGCGGGTGTTGGTCGAGCTGGCCGGCCGCGCGATGGGTCGCCAGCTGCACGCGCTCGCGCACAACCGTGACCCCCGTGCGGTCAGGCCCCGCCGTCGGCGCCGTTCGATCGGCGCGCAGCGGGCGCTCGGCACCCGGCCGCGGGAGCCGGGCGAGATCGACGCGGCGCTGCTGATGCTGATCGATCGAGTCAGCCGGCGCATGCGTGCGGCCGGCCGCGCCTGCCGCACGGTCGTGCTGCGGCTGCGGTTCGCCGACTACGAGCGCGCCACGAGGTCTCACACGATCGCGGAGGCGACCACGCGTACGGCGACGTTGCTGCGGATCGCGCGGGGGCTGTTGCGCGCGGCCTCCGCGCTGATCGCCCGTCGCGGCCTGACGCTGATCGGGGTGTCGCTCACGAACCTGTGCGACGCGTCCGCGATCCAGCTGGCGCTGCCGTTCGACCGCGCCGCGGGCCTGGACCGCGCGCTGGACGAGCTGCGCGACCGCTTCGGCGCCAAGGCGATCTCCCGCGGCGCGCTGTTGGGACAGTCGGTCGACGAGTGGGTCCCGCTGCTGCCGGATTGATGGTTGCCGCCTGGCTCGCGTAATTGACTGATCGCTGAAACTCGCGCGGTCGCCGCCGCCGGTGGACCGAGCCCGGGCGTCGGGCTGCGCAGGACCGTCAGGTCGAGCGGCGGTTCCGAAGAAACGTACGTATAGACGCTGAAATTGCGGAACAGGCGACCGCGCGGCGGCAGGAAAGGGCGGTCCTGGCCGCGCGTCGCCGTCGCGGTGTCAGTCGGCGGTGGTCGCCGCGGCGGTGTCAGTCGGCGGTGGTCGGCAGCGCCGCGCCCGGGTCCGCGACCCGCGGTCCGTCGTTGCCGTAGGTGCCGACCGCCGCGCCGGGTGCGTCGCCGACCGCTGGCGCGCTCGCCTCGTCCAGATCGCGCTCGAGCGCCGCGCCGGCGACCGGCGTGCCGCCCTGCAGCACCAGCCAGACCGCGTCCCGGCGGCTGAGCAGCTCAGGCGAGGCGACGGGGTCGCCGTCGAACACGACCAGGTCCGCGATCTTCCCGGCCGCGACGGTGCCGACGTGTTCGGCGATCCCGAGTGCGGCCGCGGCGCCGGCGGTGCTCGACGACAGCGCCTGCGCGGCGGTCATGCCGTGAGCGATCATCCGGCGCAGCTCGAGCGCGTGGTCCCAGAGCGGGTGCCAGTCGTGGCCGGCGGCGATCGGGACGCCCGCCGCGAGCGCGGCGCGGAGCGTGAGGTCGGCCTGGCGGAGGTTGTGGTGCGCAAGCTCGACCAGCAGCGGCGTCCAGGGCGGCTTCGGGCCGAGGCACGGCGCGTAGGGGACGCCCGCGCACTCGCGGGCGTTGGGCTCGTCGACCGCGTCATCGCCGACGCCGATCTGGTGCTCGAGCCCGGCGACGCCGTAGAAGCACGACAGGGTCGGGACGAGCACCTGGCCGCTCGCCGCCATGCGCTCGAGCAGATCGGGCCGCTGGTTGAGGTACATGCCGTGCTCGATCGTGTCGATCCCCTCGAGAATCGCCAGCTCGGTGCCGGCCAGGCCCTCGGCGTGGGCGGCGGTTCGGTAGCCCTGGCGATGGGCCTCCTCGACGAACGTCGCGATCTCCTGGCGGGTCATCTGCGCGGGGTCGGGGTCCTCGAGCTCGACGCTGCGGGCGCCGGTCGTCATCGCCTTGACGAAATCGGCGCCGCGGCGCAGCTGCTCGCGCACCGCGCGGCGGACGTCGTCGGATCCGTCGGCCTCGCGGTACATGCCGTCGAAGAAGCGGCCGCCGGGCGAGGTCGCCGACACGATCCGGCCGCACGTCAACAGCCGCGGCCCGCGGAAGGCGCCGTAGCGCATCGCCTGGCGCGCGGCGAACACGAGGTCGCCATACGAGCCAACGTCTCGCACGGTCGTGATCCCGCGCCGCAGCGTCTCTTGCAGGTCTGCCGCGACCAGATGGGCGCGGGTCTGCGTCAGCAACGGCTCCGCCCCCGGCTCGGGCTCGGGCAGGTCAGCCTTGACGTGCGCATGTGCGTCGATCAGCCCCGGCATCACCGTCCTGCCGTCGAGCTCGATCACTCGCGCGTCGGCGGGGGCCTGCTCGCCGGCGCCGGCGACCGCCTCGATCACGCCGTCGGACACGAGCACCGCGCGGCCGGCCGCGACCGGGGAGCCGGTGCCGTCGAACACCGCGCCGCCGGTCAGCCACAGTCGCCCGCCCGCTCGGGACGGCTCGGCGAGCAGGGCTGGCAGACGGGGCGGCATGGCGCGTGACACTAACGGTTCGCGGACGCGGTGGTCGGTATGGTCGACGCTGGCCGCAACCGGATCTCGAAAAGGAAGGCATGAGCATGACGAGCGAAGCGCAGCTGGTGACCGGGGTCGACTTCGTCACGGTGCCGACCCGCGACCTCGAGGAGGCGGTCCGGTTCTACCGCGACACGCTGGGCCTGCCGTGCTCGGTGCACATGCCCGACCGGAACTTCGCCGAGTTCGAGACCGGGAACCTGACGCTCAGCGTGATGGTGCCCGAGAAGATGGGCATGGAGCACTTCGTCTCGCGCGCGCCGATCGCGCTGCACGTCGACGACATCGAGGCCGCCCGTGCGCGGCTCGAGACGGCAGGACTGCGATTTCAGGGCGACACGTTCGACACCGGCGTCTGCCACATGGCGTTCTTCAGCGATCCCAACGGCAACGCATTGATGCTCCACTCGCGCTACGCGCCGCGCCAGACCAGCGCCTGATCGCGCCGCGGCCTGACGGCGCGCCGCGGCCGGACGGCGGGCCGCGGCCTGAGCGCCCACCGCGCCGCCAGATCGGCGTCTGACCGCGCCCCGGCTACGGCGCGCCGACTCTGGTCAGCATCTCCGCGCCGACGCGCGCGCCGACCGCCGCGGCCTCCGCGATCGACGCCCCGCTCGCCAGCCCGAACGTCAGCCCCGCCGCGAACGAGTCCCCGCACCCGTAGCTGTCGCGGATCGGGCCGGGCGGCGGCACCGCTGTCCAGCGGCCGGTCGATGCGCCCCACCAGCGCCCGCCCCTCTCTCCCTCCGTCGCGACCATCACTGAGCTGTGCGGCTCCCAGTCGGCCGCCCACCGCTGCTCGTCGGTGTCGTGGGCGCTGAACACGGTCGCGTCGACGGTCGGCGCCGCGCGCAGGCCCGCCGCATGATCGCCCGCGCGCGGCGTGACAACGAGCCGCTCGGCTCGGCGGGCGCACCCGAGCGCCTGGTCGTCGCCCGCGGTGAAGTACACGCCGTCCACATCGGCGAGCCGCTCCCACGGCAACGGGTCGGCGCCGGCCGGCTGCAGCCGCTCGCCGACGGTCACGATCGTCCGCTCGCCGCCGTCGTCGAGCATCGTGAACACGAACCGCGACGGCTGCGACCGCCGGGCGGCGTGGACCGTGACCCCTCGGTCGCTCAGCTCGCGCTCCGACCGCGCCGCGCGCTCGTCGTCGCCGAGCGCGCAGAAGAACTCGACTTCGGCGCCGAGCTGCGCGAGCACCGTTGCCGCGACGACCGCGCCGCCGCCGGCATGCTCCACCAGTCGCGTCGCCTGCTCGAGCCCGCCGCGCGGTGGGCTGACGCGCACGCGCACGAACTCGACCCACTCGACGTGGCCGACCACCGCGACTCGCGTCATCGCTCGCTCACCATCCGCAAGCCTCGCACGCCCGGCCTGGACTCGGTGGGCCGCCGCGGGTGTTCGCTAGCGTGCGGCGCCGTGCATCCGACCGCCGACCGCCTCGTCAAACGGCTCACCGCACGCGGGCTGACCGACATCCAGCTGCGCTCGCTGAGCGACTCCGCGCGAACGGCCGAGCTCGCCGCGCAAGCGCTCGGGGTCGAGGTCGGGCAGATCGTCAAGTCGCTCGTGTTCCTGCGCGACGACGAGCCGGTGATGGTGTTGTGCGCTGGCGACCGCACGGTCGACGCCAAGCGGCTGGGCCTGACGCGGGCCGACGCCGACCGCGTCCGCACGGTGACCGGGTTCTCGATCGGCGGGATCCCGCCGCTCGGCCACGACACCGAACTCGACACCACGATCGACGAGTCACTGCGGCGCTTCGACGTCGTGTGGGCGGCTGCCGGGACCCATCACGACGTGTTCGGCATCAGGACCGAGGCGCTGATCGAGGCGCTGCCCTCCGCCCGCGTGGTCGCGGTCAGCTGACCGCAGCCGGCGGCGCCTCGATCGCCTGACCGTCACGCACACCTGTCGGTCTCAGCGCGACGACTTGTCCGACCAGATCAGCTCCGACGGCGCCACCGTCGAGCGGATGTAGCGCTCGATCGCGTCGACGACGGCGGGGTCGAACTGCGTGCCGGCGTTGCGCCGCAGCTCCGCGAGCGCCTCCTCGGGCGTGCGTGTCTCCTGGTAGAGCCGGTCGGCGGTGATCGCCTCGTACGCATCGCAGCCTGCGACGATCCGCGCGCCGATCGGGATCTCCTCGCCGGCGAGGCCGTCCGGGTAGCCGCCCCCGTCCCAGCGCTCGTGGCTGGCGCGCACGAGCGTGGCAACCGGAGCGAGCGCCGGCGCGACCGAGAGGATGCGCTCGCCGATCACCGAGTGCTGGCGCATGAACTCCCACTCGTCGGGGTTGAGCGGGCCGGGCTTGTTGAGGATCGCGTCGGGGATCGCGAGCTTGCCGACGTCGTGCAGCTCGGCGGCTCGGATCGTCTCGTCGATCTGCTCGGAGTCGAGCCCGAGGTCGGTGGCGACGGCGGCGGCAAGGTCGGTGACGCCGCTGACGTGGTGAAGCAGCCCGGGGGCGCGCTCGGTCAGCAGCTGCATCAGCACGTCGCGGGTCTGGGAGCGATGCGCTCGGCCCTTGTCGGCATACATCCGTTCGTCCGCGAGCCGGAGCGCGGCATCGGGGTCGACCGCCTCCTCGGGGAGGATCGCGACGCCGACCGAGGTGGTGACCGCGAAGCCGCGGCCGCGCTCCGACAGGGCGGTCGCGGCCTGCGCCACGAGCCGGCTGTCGCGCGAGTGCCGACCGTCGAGCAGGATGCAGAACTCGTCGCCGCCGACCCGGTACGCGGCCCCCCGCTCGACGATCAGCTCCCGCAGCCGCGCGCCCAGGCGTGACAGCATCGCATCGCCGGCGGGATGGCCGAAGGTGTCGTTGTAGTGCTTGAAGCCGTCGAGGTCGAAGAACACGAGCGTGCGCACGCGGCGCCGCGACCAACCGTCGCGCAGCTGCTCGAGATCGACGATCAGCTGCCGGCGGTTCGCCAGTCCCGTGAGCACGTCGGTCACCGCCTCCCGAGCGCGAGTGCGAAGCAGCCGAACGTTCTCGAGGTACGTGAGCATCGATCGCGTCGTCGCGAGCACGAGCGCGCCGGCGGCGAGCGCGACCGCCGTCGGCGCGATGTGCACGAACGCGGCGACGACCAGCAGCGCCAGCGACGCCGCCGCCGCCGCGAGCGTCAGCATGATCGTGTGCGGCGCCTCGTGCACCGACTTGGTGTCGGTGTCCGCCCGCACCCATGCGGCAACGGCGAACGACGAGAACGAGGCGAGGTACAGGACGTTGAGCAGCGTCCCGTCGAGGTACATGCCGCCGGCGAGCTGCTCGACGTAGATGATGTCGGCGCCGGCCATCAGCGCGATCCCGGCGCCGAGCACGAGCAGGTCGGCGCGCGGCTTCCAGCCGACCAGCGCGAAGGTGACGATCACGAGCATCAGCAGGATGCAGTCGAGCACCGGGTAGGCGACGTACACCGACTGGGCGATGAACCGGTGGCCGGTGGCGACCGAGGTCGCGGTCACGAGCGTCGCCGCGATCGCGCCGACGGCGAGCGTGAGCACGGCGCCGTCGAGCCACTGCGCGACAGCGGCGCCGCGCAGCCGCGATCGCATCAGCACCATCAGCGCCACGTACATGCACGGGTACATGAACAGGTACAGCGCGTCGGCGGCCGACGGGAACGGCGGCGCGGCGAGGTCGTCCAGCCACACCGCCCACAGCAGGTCGCCGATGCTCCAGGCCGCCAGCGCAACGGTCAGCAACGTCCACGTCAACCGGTGCTCGCGCCGCCCGGCGACGCGCCCGGCGCACACGCCGATCGCGATGAACTCGACCGCCATGTACACCCAGTTGCCGGCGATCGAGTCCAGGGACGAGCCGCCGACGTCGGTCGCCAGCCGCAGCAGCTCGAACGCGATCCCGAGTCCGATCGCGGCGAACGAGGCCACCAACAGCCACCATCGTGGCGTGCGATCGGCCGCGGCAACACGATCTGCCCAAAACCGGGTCGTCATAGCCGTCCCGGTAGCTATCGACTGTGGACCGTGCGTGCTTGAGGGTTGGGCGCGCGCGGTCAGCCGATGGCGCGCCGCGCGGCGGGCTGCTCCCGAAACCGCACCGGCAGCAGGGGCATCAGACCGTGACGGACGTACACCGCGCCGGCTTGCACGATCGCACGGCGGACGAACCCGGGCGGCAGCGGCGCGAACCCGTACTGCGAGCGAATCTGCCGCGGCAGCAGCGCGATCACGACGAAGTTGACGGTTTCGAGCAGCGGCCGCATGCGCCTCGGAACCGGCGGCTCGAGCACGATCTTGCGGGCGCGGCGCCGCGCCCAATCGCCGACGTGCAGCTCGTCGCCCTCGAGCATCGCGCGGCCATAGGCGCGCAACCCCGCGTAGTCGTCTGGCATCTGTGTCGCGCGCAGCCCGAACAGCCGACCGACCACGCGGTAGTCCTGCCACAGCCGCTCGCGGCCCTCGCCGCCGAGCGATCCGACGTACGTCTCGTACATGACGATCGCCGAGTCGATCAGCGAGTACAGGATCCACATCAGCAGCCGCGGGTCATCGGCGCGGTACGGCGTCCCTGCCAGGTAGATGCCGACGGTCTCCGGCAGCGTTCCACGCACGGCGCGGTGCATCTCGCGCACCCGCTTGGTCATCCGGTCGGCGTCGGCGCGGGTCCCGAACGTGATCGCGTTCATCACCTGCGCGGTCCGACCCAGCCGCACGTACGGATCCTCGAGCCCATCGGAGTGCGCCAGCAGTCCCGCGACCGCCAGCGGATGTGCGGCCTGCATCAGCAGCGCTCGCGCGCCCGACAGCGCGACCGCCCGCTCGCGCATCACGACGCGGATCGCCGATCCGTCTTCGAAGTATGTGCGCGGTCGTCGCGACGCGGCCGTCCGCTGGCTCCGGTCGCGTCGGCGCGTGTCGGGGTCTGCGATGCGGGCGCTCGTCACGGTCATCCGAGCGTAGTGAGCGCGCGTCAGTCGAGCGTCACGTGCGGATACGCCGGCGCGGTCGTGACGTCGTCGATCGCCTCCGGGCCCGCCGGCGGCCGACCGTCGGGTGGCGGCTCGATCCAGTCGGCGCTGTCGTAGCGCGCCAGCTGCGGGAACGCGACCATGATCGCGCCGACGCCGAGCAGGCACAGCAGCCCACCGGAGATGACCGAGAAGCGCACGCCGGCGGCGCCGGCGACGGTGCCCGATTCGATGTCACCCAGGCGCGGCCCGCCGGTGACGACGAGCCCGAACACGGCCGACATCCGCCCGCGCATGCTGTCCGGGGTGACGGATTGGTTGATCGTCGAGCGGCACACGGCGCTGACCGAATCGGCGGCGCCGGCGAGCGCGAGCATCGCCGCCGCCGGCCATAGCGAGCGCATCACGCCGGTGATCGCGATCGCGACTCCCCACACCGTGACCGCGCAGATCACGATCCGGCCGAGCCGGCGCGCGTGCCTGATCCAGCCCGTCAGCACCGCCGCGACGGTGCCGCCGACCGCGACCGACGCGTACAGCACCCCGGTGCCGCCCGCGCCCGCGTGGAAGACGCTGACCGACAGCACCGCGAACAGCGCGCGCGGCATCCCGAACGTCATCGCCACGAGGTCGATCGCGAACGAGCCCAGCAGCGCGCGGTTGCCGCGCACGTAGCGCAGCCCGTCGGCGATCGAGGCAAGTAGCCCGACCGCCGGTGCCGTCACCGCGTCGACCAGGTGGGCGCGCTGCGAGGACAGTGGCAGCACCATCAGCACGACCACGACGCAGCACGCGGCGTCGATCGAATAAGCCGCCTGCACGCCGAGCGCGCCGATCAACAGGCCGCCGAACCCCGGCCCGACGACCATCGTCAGTGCCGACAGCCCGTATTCGAGCGCGATCGCGGGGCCGAGCATCGCGCGGTCTGAGACGAGGCCGGGCAGGATCGCCGACCACGCCGCGTTCTGCAGTGCGTTGAACGCGGCCAGCAGGCCGCCGAGCGCGTACAGCGCCGCGATCGGCGGATGACCCGCGATCGCCGCGATCGCGAGCCCGCCCGAGCCGGCGATCACGCCACCCTGGGTGATCAGCAACAGCACCCGACGGTCGGCGCGGTCGGCAACCGCTCCGCCGACCAGCGAGGCCGCGATCAACGGTCCGAGCTCGACCGCGCCGAGCAGTCCGACGAGCAGCGCCGAATGGGTCAGGACGTACAGCTGATAGGGGAGCGCGACGAGCGTCGCCTGCGCGCCGAGATTGGAGACGCAGCCGCCCGCAACCACGAGCTTCAGGTCGCGGTTGCCCCGGAACGGCGTGAGGTCCGGCAGCAGCTTCACGCGGCCCACGGCCCGAGCGTAGGCGCCGGGGGCGGCGTCACGTCCTAGAGGTCCCCGCGCTCCTCCAGCTTCAGTGCCGCCGCCTCGGCGCTCGCCGAACGGCGCGGCGCCTGCGAGGCGCGTGCCGACAGCCGCACGATCGTGTCGAGCGTGCCCGACGTCTGCCAGACCTCGACGGCGTGGTCGTCGGCGAACCGGATCCACGCCATCCCCTCGATCTCGGTCGAGTCGCCGGTCCCGTGCGACCCGTAGAAGTCCGACGCATGGACGCCCGACAGCCGGTAGCGGATCGCGATCCGGTCGCCGGCCTCGACGAGGTCCTCGATCGACAGCCGCGCGTCGGGGAACGCCGCCCACAGCTGCTCGTAGAAACGGCGCGCGCCGTCGTGGCCCTCCAGCCCGCGCGGGTACCCGTGCAGCACCACGTAGGGGCTGTAGAGGTCAAGCCAGCGCTCGCGCCCGTCAGGGTCGTTGAAGCCCTCGACCGCCGCGCGCAGCGCGGTCTCGTTGCTGTTGGACAACCTCTCTCCTCGGTTGGCGTTGAGCGTGCCGCACAAGCTTATGCTCTCGGGGATGGCTGAGCCGATCCCGTCCTTGGGCGATTTCATCCGACGCCAACGTGAGCTGTCGGAGATGTCGATGCGCGAGTTCGCGCGGCTCGCGGGGATCTCCAACCCCTACCTGTCGCAGATCGAGCGGGGGCTGCGGGCGCCGTCCGAGCAGGTGATGCAGGCGATCGCCGACACGCTGAAGGTCTCCGCCGACACGCTCTACGAGCATGCCGGGGTCGATCGCCGGCAGGATCGCGAGTCGGCGGTGCTACAGGCGATCGCCGAGGATCCGCGGCTGACCGGGCGCCAGCGCCAGGCGCTCGCGCAGGTCTACGAGGCGTTCGTCGCGACCGGCCCACAGCCGAGCCGGCCCAGGCGGGCGGCGCCGCCGGAGGACTGACTACGCCCGAGGGACGGAGAGATTGTCGCCCGCGGTGGGTGAGAATCCTACGAGGGGCAGAGGCCGCCGGCTGGCCGAAACGGCAGCAGTGAAGGCGGCCCGAGGATGGTGAAGGATCCGCCAAACGAGCCGCGTGCGTGGTAAATCGGCGATCCCTTCATGCTGCGCCCATCAGGAATCGCCATTCCGGCTCGCGGAGGCCTGAATCGGCGACCTTTTCGACAAATTTGCTGCGCCCGGGCCCGCGCGTGCCGGCCGGTGAGCGATGCGAACACGAGGCGGCCCCCGCGCCCACAGTCAGCCACCGGCCACCCCTTCGGTGCAGTCGTTCGCCGAACGCAACGCGTCCAGCCCGAGAACGGCGAAGGCAACGCCGCCGGCCCAGAGCGCCCAACGCAGCACCCGGGGGCGCGCGCGGTCCCAGCCCCATCAACGACGAACGGCACGGACGCCGAGCGCCCGTGCCGCCGTAACGACTGAACTGCTGTCCCGACTCAGCTACGCGGCGATCAGCTCGCGCGCGGCGGTGACGCTCGCGCTCGTCAGGTCCTCGGCCAGCTTCGCCTGAGCCGAGAGCACGCCCGAGAACGGCTCGAGCTTGGACTGCTCGCCGAGCTTGCGCTGGAACTGCGCGACGCCGTGCACGTAGCGCTCGACGCCGTCGAGGTAGGCGTTGGTGACCTTGCGCCCGGCCTCGATCAGTTTGTCGCCCGCCTCGCGCGCCTGCTCGGCTGCGGTCTCAAAATCGGGGTAGAGGGTGTCGTGCTTGCTGTTGGTGGTGGCCATGCGATGACTCCTTGATGCGTTCGTTTCGAGAAATGCAAGAGTTGCTGTGCTTGCAGGTTAGCAAGCTTTCCGCAAACCAGCAAACAGAGCCGCGACCATCTTTAGTCGTTGCTAAGGTTGCCGCCCGGGACCGCTCCGGGCACGACCGGGGCTGACCGAGAGGAGCACGAGATGGCCACAGGATGTGTCCCGTCATTCGAGGAGATCGCCGTCTCGGACGCAGTGACCGCGTGGACCGCCGCCGCGGAGGGGGTGAGCGAGTGGTGGGCGAGCGCCGTGCGCCGACGCGCGACGCCGCCGCAGCTGATGCTCGAGTCGATCAACTGGTGGGCGGAGGTGATCGACCGTCGGCGGCCGACGTGGAGCAGCCCGAACCGGGTCGTGTTCGAGGCGCCGGTCGCACGGCTGCGCGACTTCTCGACGCGCAGCCGCAAGCAGGTCGTGCCGACGCTGGTGCTGCCTCCGCAGGCCGGCCACGACTCGTGCATCGTCGACTACTCGCCGACCCAGAGCCAGATGCGGACGGTCGTCGAGGCGGGGCTGACGCGCGCCTACTCGCTGGACTGGATCGGCGCGACCGATGACACCAAGGACGCGACGATCGACGACTACCTGGACGTGATCGACCGCTCGATCGACCACCTCGGCGGCACCGTCAACCTCGTCGGCGACTGCCAGGGGGGCTGGCTGGCGACGATCTACGCGGCGCTCGAGCCCGACCGCGTCAACACGTTGACGATCGCCGGCGCGCCGGTCGACTTCCACGCGGGCGATCCGGTGATCGTGGCGGCGCTGCGGTCGCTGGCGCCGAACGGCAACCTCGCGTTCTACCGCTCGCTCGTCGCCGCCGGCAATGGGACGCTCGACGGCCGGCACATGCTCGCGGGCTTCATCGCGATCCAGCCCGAGAACGAGGTCGCCCGCCAGCTCGCGCTGCTTGCCAACATCGGCGATCCGGCACACGTCGCGCGCTACCGCGAGTTCGAGGACTGGTTCAAGCACACCCAGCCGATCCCCGGCGCGTTCTACCTGTGGATCGTCGAGCACCTGTTCCGCGACAACGAGCTGATCGCCGGTACGCTGAAGGTCGGCGGCCGCCGCGTCGACCTGAAACGAATCGCATGCCCGCTGAACCTGCTCGGCGGCAGCACCGACCACATCACGCCGCCCGCGCAGGTGCTCGCGCTCGCCGACTACGCCTCGACAGAGGAGCCCGACGTGCTGCGCGACATCGCGGAGGGTGGGCACCTCGGGCTGTTCATGGGCCACGAGGCGCTGCGCCACCACTGGCCGCGGCTGCTCGCGGCCGTGCTCGAGCGCTCGCGCTGACCGCGAGCCGTCGCCGGGCTACATGTCCATGCCGCCGTTGACCGCCCACACCGCGCCGGTGATGTACGACGACTGGTCAGCGGCGAGGAAGTGCACGACGCGGGCGATCTCGTCGGGTCGGCCGAGCCGGCCGAGCGGGATCTTGGCCTTGAGTCCGTCGAGCACCTTCTCGGGGATGTGCTCGAGCATCTCGGTCGAGATGAACCCCGGCGCGACCGTGTTGACCGTCAACCCGATCCCCTCGTCGGCGAGCTTGCCCGCGCGCTTGAGTTGATGCGCGGCCTCGAGCGCGAGCGTCTTGGTGAGCCCGTACAGGCCGGACTTCGACGCGGCGTAGTTGGCCTGGCCGATGTTGCCGGTCTCGCCGATGATCGAGGAGATGTTGATGATCCGCCCCGACCCACGCTCGATCATGTGCGGCAGCACCGCCTGGGACATGAAGAACGCGCCGGAGAGGTTGACGTCGATCACCTTGCGCCAGTCCTCGTCGGACATCTTCAGCACGGTCTTGTCGATCGTGATGCCGGCGTTGTTGACGAGGATGTCGAGCCTGTCGTGACGCTCGATCACCTCGTTGATCGCGCGACGGCAGTCCTCGGCCGAAGCGACGTTGCCCTGCACGACCGAGCCGGTGTGGCCGTTCTGCGCGAGCTCGTCGATGAACGCCTCGGCATTGGCGCGGTCACGGCTGTAGCCGGCGGCGACCGACGCGCCCTGCTCGGCGAGGCTGCGGGAGATCGCGCGGCCGATGCCGCGCGTGCCGCCGGTCACGAACGCGACGCGTCCGTGCAGGCGTGGGCGCTGGACGGTCGTCTTGGTCGGTTCGGTGGTGGTTGACATGTCCTCTCCCTCCGGTGACTTGGTGGTTCAGGAGCCCGAGCGCTCGCGCAGCCAGGCCGCGAGCTGGGGCCAGATCTCGTGCTTGGCCCGGGAGCCGGCCATCAGCCCGATGTGGCCCCCGGGGCGGTCCAGGTGGGTCACGTCCTCCGAGGCGACCAGGCCCAGCAGCGGCGTCGTCCCCCACGGTGGCGCGATGTGGTCGGCGCCCGCCGTCACGACCAACAGGTTCTGCTCGATCCTGCCCAGATCGACACGGCGGTCGCGCAGCGACAGGCGGCCGGACACGAGCCGGTTCTCCTTGTACATCCAGGTGATCCACTCGCGGTAGGCCCTGCCCGGGAACGGCGGGTTGTCGGCGACCCACTTGGCCATCGCCTGGTAGGCCAGCCGCTGGTCCTTTCCGTCCAGCAGGCCCCGGAACAGCCGGCGATACGTGGTGACGTAGTTCGTCACCGGCTTCATCATCTTGTTGGCCCAGTCGATGCCCGCCCCGGGGATCGACTCGTACGAATCGGCGATCAGGTCGACGTCGAACTCGTCTGACCCGACCCAGCGCGCGTACAGCGAGTCCGATGGATCGATCGGCGTCGTCAGCAGCACCGCGTTGCGCACCGCCGAGTCCGGGTGCAGCGCGCAGTACATCGCGCACAGCGTGCCGCCGATGCACCAGCCGACGAGCGACACCTCCTCCTGTCCGGCGCTGCGCATCGTCTCGCGGATCGCCCAGTGCAGCTCGTCGCAGACGAAGTCATCGAGGCCGATGTCGGCGTCGGCCTCGTCGGGAACGCCCCAGTCGACCAGGTAGACGTCAAAGCCCTCCGCCAGCAGGTACTCGACGAACGAGTTGCCGGGACGGAGATCGAAGATCTCGGGCCGGTTGATCAGCGCGAACACGAGCAGCACCGGGATCGGGTGATCGCGCCTGGTCGAGCGGTAGCGGTACAGCGTCGTCCGGCGATGGGTCCAGACGACGTCGCGGGGCGTGACGCCGATCGCCGCGTCGGGCGTGGTCAGGATCAGGTTGGCGAACTCGATCGTCGCGCGCGGTATCCGGGCAAGCGACTCGATCGTGCTCATCGTCGACCCGTCTACCCGTCCTCGGGTGTCTGACGCTCGGCCGTGCGGCGCGACGGAGCACCGGCGCCGTTGTCCGAGGCCGGTGGCTCGGATCCGAGCCGGTCTTGCACGGCCTCGATCTCCTGCAGCAGACGTTCGAGCTTGTCCTCGGTGCGTGCCAGCTGCTGCGACAGGCGGATCACGTCGCGGCGGCCCGCGAGCCGGAGGTTGCGCAGCACGAGATCGAACGCGTCGTTCGAGAGCTTCGTGAGTGCGGCGGCGTTCTCGGCCAGCTGGCCGAGCAGCGACGCAAAGCCGCCCGAGCCGACCAGTCGCTCCGTCGCGCGGGCGGCCTCGGCCTCGGTCTGCTCATACAGACGCGCTGCCTGCTCGGCGGGACGTTCAGCATCGCGTTCTGCGGCCATCGGCTCCCTCCTTGCGCGGACGCGTTAGCTGCAATCTACAGCTGGCGACCGGCGCGCGCGAATTTCTGGAACCGCTGCCGTCCCGCCGTCGCCCGCCTGCACCGCGCGCCGTCGCAGCATCCGCCAGGCACTACAGTCCGCCACGATGAGCGATCTCGCCGGCCGCGCGGCACTGGTCACCGGCGGCGGCAGCGGCATCGGCCGCGCCGTCGTGCAGCGGCTGCTCGACGACGGGATGGACGTGCTCAACGTCGACATCGCCGCGCCCGCCGACGCTCCCGGCTCGACGTTCGAGGCCGATCTGAGCACGCGCGCGGGCAACCGCGCGGCCGTCGACGCGGCGCTGCAGCGCTTTGGCCGACTCGACGTCGTCGTCCCCAACGCCGGCTTCCAGCACGTGTCGCCGGTGCGCGAGTTCGACGAGGACCGGTGGGAGACGATGGTCTCGCTGCTGCTGACGAGCCCGTTTCTGCTGGCCCGCTACGCGTGGGACGCGCTCGCGCAGCACGGCGACGGACGGTTCATCGCGATCGCGTCCGCGCACGGGCTCGTCGCCTCCCCGTTCAAGTCGGCGTATGTCTCGGCCAAGCATGGGCTGATCGGTCTCGTCAAGACGCTCGCGCTGGAGGGCGCCGAGGCCGGGGTGCTGGCGACCGCGGTGTGCCCCGCGTACGTGCGCACGCCGCTGGTCGAGTCCCAGATCGCGGCGCAGGCGACGGCCCACGGCGTCTCCGAGGAGCGGGTGCTCGAGGACGTGATCCTCGCGCCGCAGCCGATCAAGCGCCTGATCGAGCCGTCGGAGGTGGCGGGCGTCGTCGCGTTCCTGGCCGGCCCGTCCGGGCGCGCGTTCAGCGGCGTGCCGGTGACGATGGATCTCGGCTGGACCGCGCGCTGAGCAGCGGCGTCCGACCCGGAGGGAACGTTCCCTAACAACGCGTCACACGGATGATCGGTCCTGATCCTCCGGGGGCGCGAAGGTGCTGCGCGACACACGACGTGCGCGGCCTTCCTCCACCGCCTCGCGCAGGGCGACGCGGAAGCGGCCAGGCCCCCAGTAGCGGGCGCCGACCAGGCGCGCCAGCTCGCCGCGGTCGGTCGGCCCGTGCTCGTCAAGCGCGCGGGCGATGACCTCGATCTCACGGTCGAGATCGGCGTCGGTCGGGACGGTCGGACCGGAGGCCATCCAGGCCGGGCGGGCCGTGCTGGCGGGACCCGGGCGGAAGCGACGCAGGCCGTGGCGCTCGCGCTGCTGGCGGCGGTCGATCCGCGCGCGGACGCGTTGCTCGAACTCGCGCGCGCGGCGCTCGCGCTCGGCCGCCTCCGCACGCCGGCGCTCGATGTCGTCGGCCGCGTCGCGCGCGCCCTCGGCCTCGCCGGCGGCGACGCGGTGCTCGGCTGCCAGCACCTGCTGCTCGGCGGCCAGCGCGAGCTGCTCGTTGCGCGCCGCCTCACGCTCCTCGATCGCGGCGGCATCCTCGTCGCCGTCTGCCCCGTGCTCGTGGGCGCGCCCACGCGCCTCGTGCATCGCCGCCCACTGTTCGTGCATCTCGGCGCGCGCCCGTGCGACGGTCGCCGCCTCCTCGCCGTCGCCGTCGCTCTCGGCGTCGGCGAGCGCCTGCTGGGCCAATGCGCGCTGCTCGCGGGCCCGCGCGCGCTCGCCGGCGGCCTCGGCCAGTGCCTGGTGGCGCGCGGCCTCCTCGTCGTCGGTTGCGCCGAGCGCGCGGGCACGCTCGGCGTAGCCCTCGGCGCGCTGCTGCGCCGCCCGCGCCCGCTCCGCCGCTGCCTCGTCGCCGTCCTGCGCGGACGCGCGCTCATCGCATGCGGCGGCGCGCTCGTCCAGGGCATGCGCATGCAGCTCGGCGATCTCGGCCAGGCGCTCTTCGATCGCGATGCGGTCACGCGCGGGCTGGTCGCCGTCCACCGCCTGCGCGCGCAATTCGTGGATCGCGGCCCGGTGCTCGGCCGCGCGCGCTCTCGATTCCTCGGCCTCGCCACGCGCCTGCAGCGCCTCCCGCCGATGCGGGTCGAGCTCTTCCTCCGCCCCCTCCCCGCCCGCTCCGGTACCGGCCGCCTCGGCGCCGCGTTCCTGCTCGGCCTCCTCGACGGTCAACGGCTTGGCAATGTCTTCGAGCTGCGCGCGCTCGGCGCGGACGCCCAGGAACAGCTCGGCGATGCCGCCCATCGCCATCACCGCCGCGCCGATCAAGAACGCGATCATCACCTGGCTGCGTTCGCCGCTTCCGATCAGGTGGCCGAACAGCAGCGGGCCCGCGATGCCGCCGGCCGCGGTCCCGACCGCGTAGAAGAACGCGATCGCCAGCGCGCGGGTCTCCATCGGAAAGATCTCCGACACCGTCAGGTACGCGGCGCTGGCGCCCGCCGAGGCGAGGAAGAACGTCACGAACACGAACGCCATGAACCCCCACTCGCCGACCAGCTGGTTGTTGAACACCAGCGCCATCGGCACGGTGACCAGCGCCGAGCCGAGGTACATCGCGGTGATCATCGGCTTGCGCCCGACGGTGTCAAACAGCCGCCCCAGCGTCAGCGGCCCGAGGAAGTTGCCGACGCCGTAGATGATGATGAACACCGGCACGAACCCCGACGAGACGCCGAAGAACGTCGTGAACAGCGTCCCCAGGTTGAACGTGATGCCGTTGTAGATGAACGCCTGGCCGATGAACAGCGCCAGACCGAGGACCGCGCGCTTGGGGTACAGCGTGAACGCGACCCGCGCGATCTGGCGAAAGGGAATCGTCTGGCGCTGACGCACCTCGATCGACTTGTCGGGCTGATCGAGCTGTTCGCCGGTGTACTCCTCGGTGTCACGCTCGATCTCCGAGACGATCCGCTCGGCCTCTTCCTCCTGGCCGTGGATGAACAGCCATCGCGGGCTCTCGGGCACGTGGCGGCGCACGAGCATGATCGAGAACGCCATGATCACGCCGACCGCGAACTCCAGGCGCCAGCCGAGATTCCCGGCGAAGATGCTCGAGTCCAAAAACACCATCGCCAGCGCCGAGGCGATGATCGATCCGACCCAGAACGAGCCGTTGATCGTCAGGTCGACGCGGCCTCGCATCCGCGCCGGGATCAGCTCGTCGATCGCCGAGTTGATCGCCGCGTATTCGCCGCCGATGCCCGCGCCGGTGAAGAACCGGCACAGGAAGAAGTACCACGGCGCGAACGAGAACGCCGTCGCCGCCGTCGCCGCCAGGTACAGCGCCAGCGTGATCATGAACAGCTTCTTGCGGCCGAAGCGGTCGGTCAACTGGCCGAAGAACAGCGCGCCCAGGCACGCGCCGATTACGTAGATCGCGCCGGCCGTGCCGATCTGGCTGGTGCTGATCGAGATGCCCGAGCCGGGCTCGGTCAGCCGCCCGCCGATCGTACCGACGACCGTGACCTCGAACCCGTCGAGGATCCATACGGTCCCCAGCCCGAGCACGACGAGCCAGTGAAAGCGCGACCACGGCAACCGGTCCAGCCGTGCGGGGATGTTGGTTCGGATGGTGCCCGTCTGCACGCCCGCGCTCATGGTCGTTGCGCTTCCTACCCGGCTAACCGGGTAGGAACCAGCGCGATGTTCGCCTGCCGCGTGTTCGGTCACCGTTACCGGTTCAGCGCCGACGGGACGACGATGCGCTGGACCTGCGCTCGCGGCTGCGGGGCCGGCGGCGCCAAGACCTACGCGACCGCCGACGACGCCCGGCGCTATGCCCGGGCGTTCGACCGCGAGGACCGCGACGAGCTCGGCCGCCGCGCGCCGCTCTTCGGGCTGCTGCCGTTGCGGATCTGGCGAGCGGTGCGACGGCGCATGGAACGAAGGTCATAACTCGCAGGCACTGCCCGGCGCCAGCGCGCCACCGATCAGCTCCGGGATCCGCGCGAGCACGTCATCGACCATCGCCGTCGAGAGCGCGAGCAGGCCGTTGGTCCCGACGAGCAGCCCGTTGCGGTAGAGGTGCCACCAGTCCTCGGCGGGATCGTCGAGCAGTAGCCGCAGCAGCGAACCCGAGCCGTTGACGGCGATTCCGCGGTTCGCGATCGTCTGCCGCAGCGAGTCGCCGGCAGCGTTGAGCTCGTCGATCGCGGGGCGATCGAACATCGACAGCGCCACCAGGCCCGCGTCCATGCTGACCGGGTTCGCGCTGAACGTGCCGCCCCACGAGATCCCGCGGTGCGACCCGGGACTGAACGCCTCGAGCGCCGCCTCGGTCCCGCCGACCGCGCCGACCGGAAAGCCGCCGCCGATCACCTTGCCGAGAGTCATGAGGTCGGGGCTGACGCCGTAGCGGCTCGTGAGGCCTCCATGCGCGAGCCGGAACGTGATCACCTCGTCGACGATCATCAGCGCGCCGTGATGCCGCGTCCGCTCGCGCACCAGCTCGACGAAAGACGGATCAGCTCCGATCAGGCCCGCGCGGTTGGGCATGAGGTCGATCAGCACGGCCGCGACCTCGTCGCCGTGCCCGTCCATCGCGTCCGAGAACGCCGCGGGGTCGCGCTGGGGCAGGACGATCACGGTGTCGGCGAGGGTGCGGCGGATCCCGGCCGACGTGTCGACGACATCGTCGTAGGTGCCGTGGTAGCTGCCCTCGAAGCGAACGATCGTCTCGCGTCCGGTTGCGCGCCGGGCGCCGCGCAGCGCCATCATCACGGCCTCGCTGCCCGAGTTGCAGAACCTCCACCGTTCGATCCCCGTCCGTGCGCGCAGCTCCTCGGCCATTCGCACCTCGGACTCCGTCGGCAGCCCGATCGAGGCGCCGCGCCTGGCCGCTGCGGTCGCCGCGGCGGTGATCCGCGGGTGGGCGTGCCCGTGCAGCAGGCTCGTGTAGTTGTTGTTGGCGTCGATCACCTGATGACCGGTGACGTCGGTGACGATGCACCCCTCGCCGCGTGCGGCATAGGGAGGATGCGGCGGCACGTACAGCGTGCTACGGGTGATGCCACCCGGCAGCACGCGCCGCGCCCGGGCCCGGATCTCGTCTGCACTGTGGCCGGACATCGGGGCGATCATCGCACCGCCCGGGCGCGGCCGACCGCCGGTTGACCCACTGACGAACGTCCGTTAGTCTGTGTTGTCGGCAACGTAGGATGACCTCCGGAGGGAATGCGAATGGACGATGGCAACGACGTGATCCTGTACGAGGTCGAGGGCGTCGCCGCTCGCATCACCCTCAACCGGCCCGACAAGCTCAACGCGCTCAGCTACGGGCTCGTCGATTCGCTGCGAGCGGCGCTGCAGCGGGCCGCGCGCGACGACGTCGTCAAGGTTGTCGTGCTCGACGGTGCCGGCCGCGCGTTCTCGGCCGGATACGACCTCTCAGAGGAGGTGGAGGACCAGATCGAGGACGCTGACACGTGGCACCACGTGCTCAGCAAGGACGTGGCGGTCACGCTCGAGCTGCTGCGGCTGCCCAAGCCGACGATCGCCGCCATCCACGGCTATTGCCTGGCCGGGGGGTGTGACCTCGCGATGGCCTGCGACATGATCATCGCCGCCGACGACACGAAGATCGGAGAGCCCGAGATCAGGTACGGATCCGGGCCGGTGACGATGCTGATGCCGTTCCTGATCGGCCAGAAGAAGTGCAACGAGCTGCTGTTCACGGGAGACGTGATCGACGCGGTCGAGGCCGAGCGGATCGGCCTGATCAATCGCGTGGTCGACGCCGACGAGCTCGAGGACGCGGTGCAGGAGCTGGTCGCCAAGCTCGCCCCGACGCCGGTGGCGGTGCTGCGGTACACGAAGCTTGGGATCCTCCGTGCGTACGAGGCGATGGGACTCGGCCAGGCGGTCTCGGCGAACCTCGACTTGTCGGCGATCCTGAACGCCAGCAACACCCCCGAGCAGCAGGAGTTCGACACGATCGCGGCGCGCGACGGCCTGAAGGCGGCGCTCGCCTGGCGCGATGAGCGCTACGGCCGCATCGCGACCTGAGGCGACGTTTCGCGCTGACGTGACCGCGCCCGGTAATCGTGACGTGCGGGCGATCGTCGCGCCCCGCTCGCTCGTGCTCGTCGGCGCCTCGCCCCGCCGGCCCGCGCCCGTGCTCGGCTCATGCCGGGGCGGGATCCCGGTCTGGGGCGTCAACCCCAACCGTGACGAGGTGCTGGGGGTGCGGTGCGTGCCGACGATCGCTGATCTGCCCGAGCCGGTCGAGACCGCGGTCCTGCTCGTCGGCCACGAGCGGCTCGAGGGCGCGCTCGACGAGGCGATCGAGGCGGGGATCCGCAACTTCATCGTCCCCGGCCTCGGCAACGAGGCGGGCGCCGCCGCCGGTCCGGTCGTGCGACGGGTCACGCAGCGGGTCGCGGCCGCAGGCGCCACGATGCTCGGCCCCAACTGCATGGGGATCGCGGTCCCCGACGGCGCGTCGCCGTGGCTGGCGCCGATCAACGACGGCTTCATCGGTGGCCATGTCGCGGCGGTGGTGCAGTCGGGATCGGTCGGCGAGGCGCTCGCTTCGCTTGGGCCGCGCGTCGGCTTTCGCGCGGTCGTGTCATGCGGAGGCGAGGCAGACCTCGGGATCGAGGACTTCGTCGACTTCTTCGCCGGCGACGAGCGGACCCGGGCGGTGGCGCTGTTCGTCGAGGCCGTTCGCCACCCGCAGGCGTTCGCGCGCGCGCTCGACCGTTGCGCGCGACAGCGCAAGCCGGTCGTGTGCCTCAAGGTCGGCAGCTCCGACGCGGCCGCCCGCGCCGCGCTCGCCCACACCGGCGCGATCGTCGGTTCCCGCAGCGCGTTCTCGGCGCTGCTGCACCGAACCGGAGCGATCGAATGCCGCGACCTGCCGGAACTCGTCGAGACGCTCGAGGTGCTCGGCCGCGATCGCTGGCCACGAGGCACGCGCGTCGGCGGGGTGTCCGAGTCAGGAGGAGAGGCGGCGCTGCTAGCCGACCGCGGCGAGGACGCCGGTCTCGCGTTCGAGCCGCTGGCCGAGTCGGTTCGCGCGGTCGTCAGCCGCGAATTCCCGGCGCTGACGGCCCCTGGAAATCCGATCGATGCCTGGGCCGCCGCGGAGCCCGAGCGAATCTACCCGCGCACGTTGGAGCTGCTTGCACAGAGCGGCGACTTCGACGTGCTCGTCGCCCAAATCGATCTCTCCCGTTTTCGTGGCGGCGGCGACCAGAGCTGGAATCGAGTCGTCGTGCAGGCACTCGGGGAGGTGGCGAACCGGCACGATCTATTCGGGGCGGTGACGACCGTGCACACCACCGATCCCCCGGCGTGGGCCGTCGGGTTGGCGCGGGAGCTCGACATCGCGCTGCTGCGCGGCCCGCGTGATGCCACGGCCGCGATCGCGCGCGTCGCGCGCTGGCATCCCCGGCCATGTCGGTGGCCGAGCTGGGGCGAACCGATCGCGGTCTCCGAGCTCGAGGGCGCGGCCGGCGCGCTGCCGGAGTACGAGTCCTCGGTCCTGCTCGGGCGATACGGGGTGAGCTTCGCGCCGTGCCGGCGCGCCCGCACCCCGGCCAACGCCGCCGCGGCCGCGCGGGAGCTAGGGCCGCCGGTCGTCGTCAAACGCGACGGGCCGGCGCACAAGGCCCGCGACGGAGGCGTCAGGCTCGGCGTGCAGACCGCGGCGGCGGCCGCGGCCGCGGCGCGCGAGCTCGGCGGGCCGGTGCTCGTCGCCCAACAGTCACCGCCGGGCGAGGAGCTGTTCTGCGGCGCGATTCGCGACCCCCAGTACGGCCCGCTGATCGCGATCGGCCGCGGCGGCACCGACGTCGAGCGCCACGCCGCGGCCGTGACGGTGCTCGGGCCGATCGGTCGCGACGATGCCGCCATGTTCGTCGCCGACGCCGGCCTGCCCGACCCCGACGGGGCGCTCGCCGCGGCGACGGAGGCGGTCAGTCGGCTCATGCACGAGCACCCCGAAGTCGCCGAGGTCGACGTCAACCCGCTGATCTGCAGTCCCGGCGGCACCGTTGCCGTCGACGCGCTGGTCGTCGTCGACCGCACGGGATCGGCGCCGCTTGCTACCGGCGCCGACGACTCGCGGGCGGCGAGCCCCGAGGCGACGCTTTCCGGACGAGCTATCGTTCGTTAGCGAGCGGGGGGCGTGGCGGTCGGACTGCGCCTCGTCGATCGCCCGCAGAACCGGATGCTCCACACCAACAGCCCAGCCGAACCGGCCACCGCGATCCGCATCCGTGACGTGGCGACCGAGCTGTTCTACGAAAAGGGCTATCACGGCACCAGCATGCGGGAGATCGCCGCGTATGTCGGCATCAAGCCCGCAAGCCTGTACAACCACTTCGCCTCAAAGCACGACATCCTGTACGAGATCGCGTTCGGGACGATGCAGGAGATGTTCACCGGCGCGCAGGCCGCGATCGCGTCGGCCGCGTCGCCCGAGGGTCAGTTGCGTCGTCTCGTCGAGTTTCACGTTCGCTACAGCGCCACCAACAGGCTCCGTGCCAAGGTTGCCGATGATCAGCTGCACGCGATCGCCGACGAGCAGAAGGGCTCGGTGCTCGACCTCCGGGACCGCTACGAGTCGCTGTTTCGCGATGTCCTGCGCCGTGGCGCCGATGAGTGCGGGTGGCACATCGACGACGTTCCCGTGGTGACGTTCGCGATCGCCACGATGGCGAGCGCGGTCGGGGTCTGGTACCGCGACGACGGGCGACTCTCGGCCGACGCGATCGCCTCGATCTACGGTGACCTCGCGATCCGCGCGGTCGTCGGCACCTGACTTACGACACGGTGTCGGTGAGTGCCGGAGTCGGCTCGGCGAGCGGGGGCTCGCTCGCCATCGCCATCGCCTCCTCGGGCGTAGCCGGCGTGCGCTCACGCAGCCGCAGCGGACCGCCGTCCTGGATCACCCGGCGGATGAAGAACAGCACCAGTGACAGCGCGAGGATGCCGAAGCCGATGATCTGCTCGGTCGTGCCGCCGTACCCGGCGATGCCCGGGTTGGACGCGCCGATCACGATGAACCCGAGGTTGATCACGGCCAGCGCCCCCGCGATCGGGATCCAGGCCGGGCCGAGCTTGATCGGCCGCGGCCACTTCGGCCGGTCGCGCCGCAACAGGATGAACCCGGTCAGCGCGAAGAACACCGCGCACATGTAACCGAGGTTTGAGGCAAACAGGATGCCGAGGATGTTGCCGACGAACAGCACCAGGCAGATGTTCACGATCAGGTCGACGGTCATCGCGCGCGCCGGCATCCCCTCACGGTTGAGGTGATGCAACTGCTTGACGATCATGCCGTCCTTGGCGATTCCGTACAGGGCGCGCCCGGCGTCGGCGGTCGCCGAGGTCATGTTCAAGAAGATCGCGGCGCACAGCGCGAGTGTCATCACCGCCGAGCCACCGCCGAGCACCTTGTCGAACACGGGAATGAAGAAGCCGACCTCGTTTGCCACGACGGTGTGCTGGCCGACGACGCCGGTGGTGGAGACCGGTCCCGCCATCAGGAACACGAGCGTCAACAGGCCTGCCGACAGCAGCGCTCGGGGCGCGTCACGACGCTGGTTTCGGTACTCGGGCGAGAACGTCGCAGCGATCTCGGTCCCGTAGGCGGTCCAGCACATCACGTACATGTACGTGATCGCCAGCTCCCAGCCATGCCACGCCTGACCCGGCTTGCCCAGGCCCCAGCTGAGGTTGTGCGCGTGCCAGCCACCGGACACGAACGAACCGACGATCAAGATCGCGATCACCACGCACACGACCGCCCCCAGCAGCTTGTTCGAGCGCGCCGCCGGGCGCACCCCGAACACGTTCAAGAGCCACACCGCGACGATCGTCGCGATAGCGATGAAGTACGGCAGTCCGAGCTGCACGGAGCCGTCCCACACCGTCCAGGTCGCGCCTGAGAAGAACTGCGCCTGCAGCAGATCGCCGATGATCAGCGAGTACAGGGCGAGCGCAAACGACCACCCGGCCCAATAGCCGACCGCGGACAGGGCCCCGATCGGCGAGCAGTAGCGCCGCCACGCCTCGTGCGCATACAGCGAGATGCCGCCGGCCTTGCTCGGGAACATCGCCGCCAGCTCGGAGAAGATGAAGTTCTGCAGGATCGCGATGATGCACACGACGCCCCACAGCGTCAGCGCGGTCCATGCCCCGAGGATCCCGATCGAGTAGCCGATCAGGGCAAACCCGCCGACGGGGATCGAGAGCGCAAACGCGAACCCGTCCCGCCAACTCATGTGCCTCGTGAACTCGTTGCCCTGCTCGATCGCGTTGCCCTGCTCGACCGCCTCGACGCTCATGATCGTTTCCTCTCCTGCGAACCATCGCCTGCCTAAGTCCCGAGTCGATGCTAACGGACGTTCGTCAGTAGGTCAACCTGGGGTGAGCATCCGGCTGCGAGGGGGCGCGGGGGAGTCGCACCGCCGCCGCCTTGTGCGAACCCGGTTGCCGGTGAAGGTGAACGATCGACCAACGTGGGGTTGCGCCGGCGGGATTGGCGACGATCTCAGCCAGGCCGGTGCTTGACGACCAACATCGCCCGACGGGTGCCTTGGTTGGCGAAGAAGCACGTATGGGTCGGGTCGGGCCGCGCGCGAGCGCGTCGCCTGCCGGCCGCCCCGATCGGGCCGCGCGGGCTCAGGCCGCGCGCGACCCGCACGTGCACCCGGACCGGGCCGGCGGGACGAACATTTCACCGAAATCGACCGGGTGACGGATGCCGACGTGAAAACGTCCGGTCCCGCCGAACGTTTGCACATCGACGGGCGGTCGCCGCCGGAAAACGTGGAAATGTTCGCCGGCGGGCTGCGACCCGCGGCGTGTCGGGTCGTGTCGGCTTGCCCGCTGCCGTCCCGCGGACTGTCCGACGTGTCCGCTGGCGGGCTGCCACTCGCGGCCGGTCCGTCGTGTCCGCTGGCGGGCTGCCACTCGTGGCCCGTCCGCCGCGCGTCAGAGCGGCCCGCGAGCGAGGGAGCGCCCGCTGATCGCCGATCACCGCGATCCGGCCCGGCGATCACGCCCGCGTCGCTGCGGGTGCGACACGTGGGTGCGCGCTCGCGACGGGCAGCGTCACGACGAACCGGGCGCCGCCGCCGGGGGCGTCCGCAGCCGCGATCGAGCCGCCGTGCGCGTCGACGATCGCCGCGGCGATCGCGAGCCCGAGGCCGGCGCCGTCACGCCCGCGGCTGCGTCCGCCCTCGCTGCGCCAGAACCGCTCGAACAGCTGTGAGTCTGCGCCCGCGGGCAACCCCGGCCCGTGGTCGCGGACGGCGGCCTCCACGACGCCGTCTTCGCCCGTCAGCGAGAGCTCGATGGCGGTTCCGGTTGGCGTGTGGACGACCGCGTTGCGGGTCAGGTTGGCGAGCACCTGGCGAAGCTGCGAGGGATCGCCGAGCACCGTCCAGCCGCGGTCCGCGCCGAGGTGCACGGCGACGTCGCGGTCGGGTGCGGTCACGCGCAGGTCCTCGGCGGCCTGGCGCACCAGCTCGGCGAAGTCGACGGCCACGCGGCGCGGCTCCGGCGCATGATCGAGCTGCGCCAGCACCAGCAGGTCCTCGACGAGCACGCCCATCCGCGCGGCCTCGAACTCGATCCGGGACATCGCGCGCGCGAGCGTCTCGGGATCGTCGGCCGCGCCCATCCCGAACAGCTCGGCGTAACCGCGGATCGCGGCCAGCGGCGTGCGCAGCTCGTGCGAGGCGTCGGCGAGGAACCGCCGCAGTCGCTCCTCGGAGTCCCGCCGAGCGGCGAACGCGGCCTCGATCTGCGCGAGCATCTCGTTCAACGAGCGCCCCAGCCGGCCGACCTCGGTGCGCCCGTCGGCCGGCGCGACCCGCCGCGACAGGTCGCCGGCGGCGATCTCGGACGCGGTCTGACCGATCCGCGCAAGCGGCCGCAGCCCGATCCGGACCACGAGCCCGCCGAGCGCGATCAGTGCCAGGATCACGCCGCCGCCGACGATCAGCTCGACCTTGACCAGCCGGCTCAACGTCTGGTTGACCTCGTGCAGCGGCACCGCGACGAGCATCGTCTGCCCCGCCGGTGTTCGGAACGCCGCGGCGCGGTAGCTCCCCGCGTGCCCGCGCGCGCCGATCGTGAACGGATGCAGCGATCCCAACCGGGAGAGGCGCGGATGAGCGGGCAGCGCTGGCCGCGACCCGCTGCGGGCGCCGTAACTGAACGTGCGCTCCGCGACCACCTTCCCGCGGCGGTCGAGCAGCGCGCCGAACGTGCCCGGCGGCAGCGCGGCGGCGGCCGCCGGCGGCGGCTGGCCGTGGCCGCGTGCGGGCGGCGGCCGGCGAGCGGACGTGTGCTGGTCCGGTGCCGCCGCGTCTCCGCGCGCGCCCACGCGTGCGCGTACTCCAAGCTCGAATGACAGCGGCGCCGCCGCCGCCTGGACCTGCTGGTCGACGCGCTCGAGCAGGAACGAGCGCTGCTCGGCGTAGGTGACGAGGGCGCCGGCGGTGAGGCCGCAGGCGACGAGCACCGCGACGCCGAGCAGCAGCCGAGCGCGCAGCGAGCGCAGCCTCATCGCGGGTCCGGCGACCGCGGCATTCGCAGCACGTAGCCGACGCCGCGAACGGTGTGCACGAGGGGCGGTCCGTATGCGTCGAGCTTGCGGCGCAGGTAGCTGATGTAGGTCTCCAGCACCCGCGCGTCACCGCCGAAGTCGTAGCCCCAGACGTGGTCGAGCAGCTGCGCGCGCGTCATCACGCGGCGCGCGTTGACCAGCAGGTAGCGCAGCAGCCGGTACTCGGTGACGGTCAGCTCGATCGGCTCGCCGCCGCGCGTCACCTCCCGCAGGTCCTCGTCGAGCGCCAGGTCGGCGAACCGCAGTGGCTCCGGCGTCGCAGCGATCGCGCCCGAGCGGCGCATGATCACCTGCAGTCGCGCGATCAGCTCCTCGATGCTGAACGGCTTGGTGACGTAGTCATCGCCCCCGAGCTCGAGACCGCGGACCTTATCGGCGGTGTTGTCGCGGGCCGATAGGAACAGGATCGGGACATCCGAGCGCTGCGCCGCCAGCCGCCGCGCGACATCGAAGCCTTCCATGTCGGGCAGCATCACGTCGAGCACGATCGCGTGCGGGCGCCAATCGCGGGTCATCCCGAGCGCGTCGGCACCGCAGGCCGCGCTCCGTGTCCGGTAGCCGTGGTGGCGCAATCCCATGCAGACGACGTCGACGATGCTGGGCTCGTCGTCGACGACGAGCACGCGCAACGGTTCCGGTGTGTCGGCGGTGCCGGCCGGGCTGGCGGCCATGCGGGCGATTCAAGATCAACAATGTGAGAGGTTCGTACGAAACTCGGAGGATTGGAATGACGCACGGTCGGGTAACAGATCAGGGTGTGAGCGCCATCACCCGCGGCGATCCGCTTCGCCTCGCAAGCACCGAGGAGCTGTTCGAACGCTTCACGCGCGACCGCGATCCACACGTCCGCGAAGAGTTGACCCGGCGCTTTTTGCCGCTGGCGCGGAAGCTCGCACGGCGCTACAACGGCGCCCGCGAGCCGTTCGACGACCTCCTACAGGTGGCGTGCGTCGGCCTCGTCAAGGCGCTGGACCGCTACGACGTCGGCCGCGGCACGGCGTTCTCCTCGCTTGCGGTGCCGACGATCCTCGGCGAGCTCAAGCGCTACTTCCGCGATCTTGGCTGGGCGGTACACGTGCCGCGGGGCGCCCAGGAGCTCGCGGTCAAGGTCGAGGACTGCAGCCAGCAGCTGGCGTCCCGGGACGGCCGTCCGCCGTCGGTGCAGACGCTGGCGCAGTACATGGATCTACCGCTGGAGGACGTGGTCGACGCGCTCGAGACCGCGCGCGCCCACCACGCCGCCTCGCTGGATGCGCCTCACGACGACGGTGAGGGGGAGAACGGCAGCCTCGTCGACACGTTCGGCCGCGCCGACCCCCGGCTGCTCGCCGCCGAGGAGCGGCTGACCGTGTGCGCCGCCGCGAAGCTGCTATCGCAGCGCGAACGAGAGGTCCTGTGCCTGCGGTTCGTCGAGGATCTGACCCAGTCTGAGATCTCGGCCCGGATCGGTGTCTCGCAGATGCAGGTGTCGCGGATCCTGCGCCGGTCGCTGGCGCGCCTGCGCGAGCTCGCCGACGACTGACCACGGGGTCATGCGCCCTCCACCGCGGTCCGCTACCGTGCCGCGACCGGGAAGTTTCGAGTCCGACCGGACCGGGGAGTTCAGTACACGGTGACCAAGGATGCGCCCATCGTGGGCTTGCATGTGCAGAGCAGGCCGCAGACGTTGACGATCGTCCGCGGCATGCTGGCAGGCATCGCCGAGGAGCTGGCGATGGACCCGGAGTTGCTCGACGATCTCAAGACGTCGGTCTCGGAGGCGTGCAACAACGTCGTGCTGCACGCCTACGCCGGCGAGCCGGGGCCGATGGACGTGCGCGTGTTCGTCGACGACGACGGCATCCGCGTGTCGGTCGAGGACCGCGGCGTCGGCCTGCGCGGGCCGCAGGCGGCGATCGAGGACGGCTCCGGCGGGCTCGGCGTGTCGGTGATGCAGGCGCTCGCGCGCGACGTGCGCCTGATCCCGCGCACGGGCGGCGGCACCGAGGTCGAGATGCTGTTCGACGGCCACCGTGACGATCGGCCGCTGTTCAGGGCGCCCGTGGCGGGACCCCTCGAGCACGGACCACGACCTGACCCCGAGGACGGCGACGATGCCGACGACGAGATCACGGTCACGGTCTCGCCGGTCGCGCTGCTGTCGCCGGTGCTCGGTCGAATCGCGCGGACCGTCGCCGCGACCGCGCACTTCTCACTCGACCGGTTCTCAGACGTCTACCTGATCACCGATGCGCTTGCCGCACATGCCGACCATGCCGCGGCCGGCGACCGGATCACGGCGACGCTGCGCGGCTCTGACCGGCGGCTGTCGCTCGCGCTCGGACCGTTTCGTGGCGGCACCGGCAGCCTGCTGGAACCGGATGCGCCGTCGCCGCTGCCGATGCTCGCCGATGAGGTCACGATCTCGCGGGGCGCCGAGGGTGACACCGTTGAGCTGGTGCTGCTCGACCGCCGCTGACGCCCTCCGAGCGACGGCCCCACGCCGTTTGTTAGGAACGTTCCTAACAAACCGGGCCTCGGCGCACGGCCGTGACCCGGCGGGGGCGCCGCCGCACCGCCGTGGCCGGGTCGCGCTCGTGCTCGTGCTCAGGCACGGGGCGCCAGCGCCAGCGCCGCGATGTCGTCGCTCGGCTCGCCGCCGCGGAACTGGTGCAGCTCGGCGTCCAGCGCCTGCAGCAGCGGCTCGGGCGCCGATCCCGCATGCGCGGACAAAAAGCGTCGCAGCCGCCCGATCCCGTAGCGCTCGCCGGACGCCGACGCGGTCTCGGTCACCCCGTCGGTGTACAGCAGCACGACCTCGCCGGGCCCGACCGGCAGCGTCTGCGAATGCCATTCGGCGTCCTCGAACGCGCCCAGCAGCGGCCCCGCTGCCGGCGCCTCGGTGACATCGCCGTTGGCCGCCACGTGCAGCGCCGGCGGGTGGCCGGCGGAGGCGACGATCAGCCGGCGCTCTCCGAGCCGCGCGCACAGCGCCGTGCACATCACGTCCGAGGCGCGGTTGCGCAGCTCCTCGTCGAGGTGGCGCAGAACCGCGTCGGGCTCGGGCTCGAGCCGGCCCGAGAAGCGCGCGCCGTGGCGCATCAGACCGGTCATGGTCGCCGCCGCGACGCCGTGTCCGGTGACGTCGCCGATCAGCGCCAGCGACGCCGGGCCGGCGTCGAACACCTCATAGAAATCGCCGCCGAGCTCGATCCGCTCGTCGACCACCGCCGGTTGATACAACGCCGCGATCTCCCACCCGGAGACCTCGGGAAGCGGACTGGGCATCAGGCTCTGCGCGAGCGTGTCGGCGACCTCGGCGAGCGTCGTGTGCAGCCACGAGTTCTCGACCGCGACCGCGGAGCGCCGCCCCAGCTGTTCGGCGAGCTCGAGGTCCTCCTGGGTGAACCGCCGCAGCGACTCCGAGGCGAAGAACGAGATCGCGCCGATCGTCCGATTCCTGATCTGCATCGGCGCGAAGATCGCCGAGCGAACGTCCAGCTCCCGGAGCACACGCAGCTGCTCATCGCCGCGGGCGATTCGAGCCAAGTCGGCGTCGCTGACTTCGCCGATCAGCTCGCTGCGGCCGGTGGCGATGACATGGCTCGACGCCGAATCTCCGCCATCCTCTTGGGACCCCGACTCGCCGAGCCGGTTCGCGAGACCGCGCCAATCCGGGTTGCCATGCGCGACGACGACGGCGTGGGGACGGCCGCCCGGCTGATTGGCGAGCTCCAGCAGGCACCAGTCGGCGAGCGCCGGCACCGCCGCCCACGCCACGTTGCGCAATGTCTGCCTGTAGTCGAGCGAGGAGCTCAGCATCCGACCGGTCTCCGCGAGCACGCGGGTGTGGATCGCGGCGGTTCTGACCGCGGTGACGTTCTCGGCGACCGTGACCGTCGCGGTGACCCGACCCTGTCGGTCACGTATCGGGGTCACGCGCACCTGCTGCCAGTCGGATCTCCCGGTGGCGCGCTCGACGAGGTGGATCAGCGTCCGTCCGGGCAGCGGCTCGCCCGCCGCGACCCGCGCGGCCGGGAACTTCGATCGCTCGAGCTCGTTTCCGGATTCGTCGTAGACCGCGAACCGATCCAACAAGGAGCTGTCGGGGTGGGCGCGCAGTTCCTGCAGCGACGCGAATCCGAGCTGACGCAGCGCGGTCTGGTTGGCATACACGAACCGGTTCTGCTGGTCCCGGACCGTGACCGCCTCGCCGACGAGGTCGAGCAGCTCCGAGAACTCTGGGGCCGAAGCGTCGAGGATCCGCTCTCCTAGAAAGAGTCCATGCTTCAACGCTTGCTCAGCGGCTGTCGAGCAGCTCGCCGGGCTCGGATCCGACCCGCAGGCGCTCGGCGACCCCGGTCAGGTCCAGCAGCCGCTGCACCTGCGGGGGCCCCTTGACGAGCGTCAGCTCGCAGTCGTGCTCCGACAGGCGCTGATGGGCTCGCACCAGCGTGCTGAGTCCGGTCGAGTCCATGAACTCCAGTTCGCGCAGGTCGACGACGACGAGCTTGGTCTGCTCGGGCGAGATCTGATCGAGCGCCTGCTCGAGCTCGGGCGCCGTCGCGATGTCGAGCTCGCCGGAGACGGCGAGGAGGGCCGCATCTGCCTGCGGCTGCACGTGAACGTGGAAGGAGCGTTGCATGCTGCCCGCAGCCTATTGGACCTTTGTCCCCGCTCCCATCGGCGCAATATACGGGTTTGCCTGTGGCCGTCGCGTGACGCCTGCGGGTGCGCTCATCAGAACGCCGCGCCTCGGGTCGTAGGCCCCTCGGAGGTCATCTCCTGCAGCCGGCGCACGGCGCGACGCAACAGCCGCGACACCTGCATCTGCGAGATCCCCACACGCTCAGCGATCTCGGCCTGGGTCAGGTCCTCGCCGAAGCGCAGATAGAGGATCCGGCGGTCGCGCTCGGGCAGGTGCTGGGCGGCAGCGAACACCGTCGCCCCCGCCTCGATCCGTCCGAGCCGCTCGTCCTCGTCGCCGAGCGCGTCAAGGCGCCGCTCGGCGTCCTCGTCGGCCGACGCCGGCGGCGCGTCGAGCGAGACCGTGTCGTAGGCGCCGGCGACCTGCAGGCCGTCGAGAACCTCCTCCTCGGAGCACTGCAGGTGCTCGGCGAGGTCGGTCACGGTCGGCGAGCGCCCGAGCATCGCCTGTAGCTCGCGGCGACCCTCGGTGATCCGCTGCGAGCGCTCCTGGGCGGCGCGGTCGACGTGCAGCGCCCACGAGCTGTCGCGGAAGTGGCGCTTGAGCTCGCCGAGGATCGTCGGCACCGCGAACGAGCTGAACTGAAAGCCGCGCTCGGGGTCGAACCGCTCGACGGCCTTGACGAGCCCGAGGCTCGCGACCTGGACCAGGTCGTCGTAGGGCTCGCGCGATCCGCAGTAGCGCTGCGCGAGCTTGCGGGCGAGTGGCAGGTAGCGCTCGATCAGCTCGTCGCGCGCCTGCCGGTCGCGGTCATCGTGCCATCGCTGGAACAGCTCGTCGGTGGAGATCATGTGGGTGTGCAGACCTCGGACGGGTCCTGGTCGCCCCGGCAAGCGCCCAGGTTTCTACCTCAGCTTCGGGTCGCTGGCAAGTGCGCTCATATCGCTGCCGATCCGCGGCCGCGGCCGCCACGCGTATCGTGCGTGGGCGATGTCGCTCTACACCTCACCGCTCGCCGAGTCGCTGGCCCCGGAGCTTGAGCGCCGGTTCTGCGAATACGTCCGCGTCGACACGCAATCGGCGCGCGACCGCACCGCGTCTCCCAGCACCCGCGGTCAGCTCGAGCTCGCGCGGATGCTCGTCGCACAGCTGCGCGACGCCGGCCTGGACGACGCGACCGTCGACGACAACGGCTATGTCACCGCGTCGCTTGCGCCCAGCGGCGCCACCGACGACGCCGACGTGCCCGTGATCGGCCTGATCGCCCACATGGACACGAGCCCGGACGCGCCCGGGGCGGGCGTCGAGCCGCTCGTCCATCGCGGCTACGACGGCGCCACGATCGAGCTGCCCCGGGCCGGTACCGTGCTGGATCCCGCGCGGATGCCCGAGCTCGCCGCCAAGCACGGGCACGACATCATCACCTCCAGCGGCGACACGCTGCTCGGCGCCGACGACAAGGCGGGCGTGGCCGAGATCGTCACCGCGGTCGCGCACTTGGCCGCGCATCCGGAGCTGCCACGCCCCGCGCTGCGGCTCTGCTTCACGCCCGACGAGGAGATCGGCGAGGGCGCGACGCTGTTCGACATCGAGCGCTTCGGCGCGCGTTGCGCCTACACGATCGACGGCTCAAAGCTCGGCGGGCTCGACGACGAGACGTTCTCGGCCGACGAGGCGATCGTCACGGTCGAGGGCGTCGACGTCCATCCCGGACAGGCGACCGGCAAGATGGTGTCGGCGCTGCGCGTCGCCGCGGAGATCGTCGCCGAGCTGCCGTCGGACCGGCTGACCCCGGACACCACCTCGGGTCGCGAAGGGTTCATCCACCCCTACGAGCTGAGGGGCTCGGCCGCGCGCGCCGAGATCAGGGCGATCATCCGCGACTTCGACGACGAGCTGCTGCACGCGCACACACGTCTGTTGCGCGAGACCGCAGAGCGGGTCGTCGCCCGTCATCCGCGCGCGTCGCTGAAGATCGACGTCCGCGACCAGTACCGCAACATGCGCGAGTACCTGGAGGCGGTCCCCGAGGTCGTGACCGCCGCCGAAGCGGCGATCCGCGAGGAGGGCATCGAGCCGATCCGGGTCCCGATCCGCGGCGGCACCGACGGCTCGCGGCTGTCGCAGATGGGCCTGCCGACCCCGAACATCTTCACCGGCGCCCACGAGTTCCATTCGGTCCGGGAGTGGGCGTCGCTGCAGGACATGGCGGCGGCCGCGGCGACGATCGTGCGGCTCGCGGGGGTGTGGGCGAGTGGCGGCGCCGGCAGCGACGACGGCGCCCGCGCCGGTGTCGCAGGCGAGCGCGGTGAGCGGGCGGCGGCGAGCTCATGAGCGACTACGGTCCCGGCTCGCTGGCGTCGCTGGACGGCGAGATCATGCCGGTCGCGGAGGCGACGATCCCGGTCACCGACGAGGGTCTGATCCGCGGCGACGGCGCGTTCGAGGTGATCCGCGTGTACGACGGCGTTCCGTATGCGTTCGACGCCCACCTCGCGCGGCTGCAGCGCACCGCTGCCAACATCCGCCTGCCGCTCGACCTGGAGGCGGTGCGCGCCGACTCGCACCGGCTGCTGGCGCAGGCCGGCACCGGCGAGGACGCGCAGCTGCTGCGGATCATGCTCACGCGCGGCGGCCGCCGGATCCTGTTGACCGAGCGGATGCCGCCGATGCCCGACGAGGCGCGTCTGATGTCGGTCACGTACTCGCCGACACGGGTCCTCGATGGCGCCAAGACACTGTCGTACGCGGCCAACATGCTCGCCGGCCGGCTCGCGGTCGAAGCCGGCTACGACGAGGCGCTGCTCGTCACGCCGCACGGGCGCGTGCTCGAAGCGCCGACCAGTTCGATCTTCTACGTGATCGACGGCGAGGTGTTCACGCCGCCGTTGGACGAGCACATCCTCGCCTCGATCACGCGGGCGCTCGTGCTCGACGTGGCCGGCGCCAGCGAGCGCCCGGTGACGCTCGAGGAGCTGAAGGCCGCCGACGAGGTGTTCCTGACGTCGACCGTGCGTGAGGTGCAGACCGTGGTCGCGGTCGACGAGCACGAGTACACGGGACCGAGGCCGGTGAGCGAGCGGATCGCGCGGGCGGCGGGCGATCAGATCCGGACGGAGCTGCGCTCCTGAACGTTCTCACCGTGATCGGCAACCGGCCGCAGTTCATCAAGGCGGCCGCGGTCTCGCCGATCCTGCGTGCGCAGCACGCCGAGACGCTGGTGCACACCGGCCAGCACTTCGACGACCGGCTGTCGGCGATCTTCTTCGCCGAGCTCGGGCTGCCGGCGCCCGACCTCGAGCTCGGGATCGCGTTGGGCACTGCCAGCTCACAGACCTCGCGGATGCTCGCGGCGCTGGAGCCGGTCGTCGCCGAGCGTGCACCCGACGCGGTGCTCGTCTACGGCGACACGAACTCGACGCTCGCCGGCGCGCTCGCCGGCGCGCAGGCGTCGGTGCCGGTCGTGCATGTCGAGGCCGGCATGCGCTCGTTTGACCGCTCGATGCCCGAGGAGCTCAACCGCGTCCTGTGCGACCACGCGTCGTCGCTGCTGTTGTGCTCCAGCGAGGTCGCGCTTTCCAATCTGCGGAGCGAGGGTGTGCGCGCGCCGTGCGAGCTCGTCGGCGACGTGATGGTGGATGTCGCGTTGCGGGCGCAGCCGCGGGCACGCGAGCGGGCTGATCTCGTCTCCGCTCGCGGCGTGGTGGCGGGGGAGTACGTGCTGGCGACCGCGCACCGGGCCGGCAACGTCGACGACCCCGAGCGGCTCCGTGCGCTGGTGGCGCTGCTGTGTGGGATCGGGGAGCCGGTGCTGTGGCCGCTGCATCCGCGTACGGAGGCGCGCCTTGACGGGTTCGGTCTGCGCGGGCTGTTGGACGCGTGTCTGCAGGTGCGCGTCTGCGAGCCGCTCGGCTACTACGAGACGGCGGCGCTGTTGTGCAACGCGCGAGCGGTGCTGACCGACTCCGGCGGCATGCAGAAGGAGGCGTACCTGGCGGGCGTGCCGTGCGTGACGATGCGGCCGAGCACGGAGTGGACCGAGACGGTGGAGGTCGGCTGGAACACGCTCGTCGACCTCGACGCCGACGCCGCCCGCGCCGCGCTGGCCAAGCCGGCGCCGTCCGCGCGGCCGCCGCTGTATGGCGACGGCCACGCCGGTAAGCGGGTGGTCGACGCGCTCGGCCGACGCGAGTGGGACCAAGCACACCTATAGATGCGGTTTGATCACACTCGTGGCGGCCACCGTAGACTCGCGCGGCGATGAGCACGGCCGTGCAGCCGCTGGGCCCGGACGCGACGATCCGCGTCGGCGTCGCCGGACTCGGCTACTGGGGCCCGAACCTCGCGCGCAACTTTGCCGCGATCGGCGGCTGTGAGCTGCGCTGGTGCTGTGACGGCGACGCGGCGGCGCGCGAGCGGGCGGCGTCGCAGTTCGCCGGCGTGCGGGTGACCGCGTCGCTCGACGACCTGCTCAGCGACCCGGAGCTGGACGCGATCGCGCTGGCGACACCGGTGCCGACGCACGCGGAGCTCGCGACGCGCGTGCTTCAGGCCGGCAAGCACTGCTTCGTCGAGAAGCCCCTGGCGATCACGGTCGCCGACGCGCAGCGAGCCGTCGATGCCGCCGCCGCGGCCGGCCGCATGCTGATGGTCGGTCACCTGCTCGAGTACCACCCGGGGTTGCGGGCGCTCAAAGAGCTGGCCGACGGCGGCGAGCTCGGCGACCAGATCTTCTACATCTACGGCAACCGGCTGAACCTCGGCAAGCTCCGCGCCGACGAGAACGCGCTGTGGTCGCTGGGGGCGCACGACGTCTCGGTCGTGCTGTCGCTGGCCGGTGGTGCGCAGCCGGTCGAGATCACGGCGCGCGGCGCGTCGTATGTCCGCGGTGGCGTCGAGGACGTCGTGTTCTGCTTCATCCGCTTCGATTCCGGGTTGATCGCGCACCTGCACCTGTCGTGGCTTGACCCGCACAAGGAGCGCCGCTTCACCGTCGTTGGATCCAAGCGGATGGCGACGTTCGACGACATGGCGATCGAGCGCAAGCTCACGGTGTACGACAAGGGCTTCGACGAGGACTCGCGCACGTACGGCGAATACATCACCCGCTCGGGCGGGTCGTTCTCGCCGCAGATCGGCAACGTCGAGCCGCTGCGGGTCGAATGCGAGCACTTCCTTGCGTCGCTGCGCGATGGCACGCCGCCACGCTCGGACGGCGCCAGCGGGCTGCGGGTCGTGCGCGTGCTCGAGGCGCTGCAGCGCTCGCTCGACGGACAGGCCGCATGAGTCCGACGGCGGCGGGCGACTTTGACGGCGCCCACGTGTCCGCCGCCGCGTCCGTGGCCGACGATGTCACGCTCGGACCGGGCGCGGTCGTCCACGACGGCGTCACGATCGGGGCCGGCACCGCCGTCGGCGCCGCCGCCGTGATCCATTCCGGCACCGTGCTCGGCGAGCGCTGCCTGGTCGAGGACGGCGCCGTGCTCGGCAAGCGTCCGCGGCTCCGTCCCGGGTCAAGCGCCGCCGGTGAGATCGGCGACCTCGTCGTCGCCGACGACGTCACGATCTGCGTCGGCGCCGTCGTCTACGCCGGCGCCCGGATCGAGGCGGGCGCGATCATCGGTGACCAGGCTCACGTGCGCGAGCGCTCGACGGTCGGCGAGCGGACCGTCGTTGGCCGCGGCTCGACCGTCGACTTCGACGTCTCGATCGGCGCCCACGTCTCGATCCAGACGCTCGTCTACGTCACCGGCATGTCGGTCGTCGAGGACGAGGTGTTCATCGGTCCCGGCGTGACCACGACCAACGACGACGCGATGGGCCGCCACCCGCCGGGCGCGCCGCTCGCCGGCGCGACGCTGCGCCGGGCCTGCCGCGTCGGCGGCGGCGTCGTGCTGACGCCGGGGGTCGAGGTTGGCGAGGAGGCGTTCGTCGCCGCCGGTGCCGTCGTCACCCGCGACGTCGAGCCGCGGACGGTGGTGATGGGCGTGCCCGCGCGCGTCGTGCGGCGCGTGGGCGACGAGGACCTGCTCGAGCGCTGGCGTTGAATGGGCCGCGCACGGCGGCTCGGTTACCGGAGTAGTCGTCCATGCGTGGACTGAGCCGGTAACTGGCGGACGCGGGGCCGATCAGCCGCCGGCCGCGCGGGCGCCGAGCCCGTCGAGCAGGATCGTCCACGGCTCGATCGACGTGATCCGCAGCATCCCGTTGCGGTGCCAGTTGTCGGCGCCGAGCCGCACGCGGACCTCCTGCTCATTGTCGGCGCGGATCGCGTGCAGGATCTCGCGCTCGGACAGCGGGCCGCCGAGCACGATGAACCCCTCGTCGACGAGCGCGTCCATGAACGCGGCGTGCTCGTCCCACCCCTCCTGCTCGCGCAGGCCCTTGGAGAAGTCCCAAGGGCCTGCATGCTCGAGTCGGACGGCGAAGAACACTGCGATCCGATCGTAGCTGCGCTCACGGCACCGGCAGCTCCACCACGCGGTCGATCCGCAGCGCGTCGCGCAGCCGCACGTCGTGGGTGGCGACGACGAGCGCGCCGGGCCAGTCCATAAGCGCGCCCTCCAGCGCCTCGAGCGCCGCGATGTCGAGATGGTTGGTCGGCTCGTCGAGCGCGAGCAGGCGCGCGCCCGCGGCGGTCGCGGTCGCGAGTTCGGCGCGCGTCCGCTCCCCGGGCGACAGCGTCGCGACCGGTCGCTCGACGACGTCGGCGCCGAGGCCGATCGCCGCCAGCGCCGCCCGCGCCGCCCGCTCGTCCAGGCCGGCGGCCGCCCGCGTCACAGCCACCAGCGGCCCGTCGCCGGCGAGCAGCGCCGTGCGCGCCTGCCCCACCTCATGCACGGCGGTGCTGCGCGCCCGCCCGGCGGCCGGCTCCAGGCGTCCCGCCAACGCCGCGATCACGGTGCTCTTGCCCGCGCCGTTGGGGCCGGCGAGCAGCAACCGTTCGCCATCGTCGATCTCGAGGTGCAGCGGTCCGAGCGTGAACGCGCCACGACGCAGCACGGCACCGTCGAGCGCCGCCACGACGCCGGCGTTGCGACCGGGCGCGACGAACGTCAAGTGCGCGTCCTTGGGCTGCCAGGGCCGCGGCGGGACGCGCACCCGCTCGGCCTTGCGGCGCAGCTGGCCCGCGAGCAGATCGGACCCCTGGGCGCTCTGGTGGTAGAGCCGCCGCAGGCTCTTGTCCGGTTCCGAGGCGCCGCGCGCGCGGCGCGCGCCCTGGGCCGAGCGTTGGCGCGCCGCCCGCTCCAGACCGGTCAGCCGCGCGCGCTCGGCGACGGCGTGCGCGTGCTCGGCGGCGGCGTGGCGCCGGTCGCGTGCGCGTTCGCGTTCGTACGCGTCCCAGCCACCGGCCCATGTGCGCGCCGTGCCGGTGTGCGGATCGAGCTCGACGACGCGGTCGCAAACGGCGCTCAGCAGCGCCCGGTCATGAGCGACGAGCACGAGGCCGCCGCGTCGAGCGAGCAGCAGCGCCCGTAGCCGTCGCAGGCCGTCGGCGTCGAGATGGTTGGCCGGCTCGTCGAGCAGCAGCACGTCGGCGCGGGCGGCGTCGACCGCCGCGAGCATCGCCCGCGCCCGCTGACCGCCCGACAGCGTCGTGGCGGGCCGGTCAAGCAGCGCCGGGTCAAGGCCCGCGTCCGCCGCCGCGCGCCCCAGCCGCGCGTCAACGTCGTCGCCTCCACGCGCCAGCCACCGCTGCACCGCGGCCGCGTGGTCGTCGACCGCGTCCAGCTCGCCGGCCGCCAGGCGTGCTTCCAGCGCGTCCATCCGCGCGGCGGCGTCGGCCACGCCGAGCAGCCCGTGCAGCGCATCGCGCACCGGCGTCGGGTCCTCGCCGCTCAGCTGCGGCAGGTACAGGACCGCCGCGTCGCGCGCGACCACGACGCGGCCGGCATCGGGCGCCCGCGCGCCCGCGAGGATCTGCATGAGCGTCGACTTGCCCGACCCGTTGGGGCCGATCAGGCCGACGCGCGCGCCGTCGTCGACGTCGATCGCGACGTCATTCAAAATGGTTCTCGGTCCGATCGCGAGCGTGATCCCGCGCGCGGACAGCAATGCGTCTGGCATGAGGCACTCCGTCTGATCGTCGGAAGGCGACCCGACCTCGATGGCGCACGTCGCGGCCGCCTCGCCCGGTCGGCTTCGGGCGGCGGCGTTGTCAGGGCGAGGTGGCGGTCAGGAGTTCCTCATACGGCGGCGCGTGAGCGCCGCGGGCGACTGTAGCAACCGATCAGAGCCGGTAGAGCTCGGTCGCGTTGTCGCACAGCACCCGCCGAGCTCCCTCGATCGCCGCCTTCTGTGGCAGCCACGAACCGAGCGCCTCGGCCAGCGCGTCACGCCACCAGATCGAGGCCAGCAGGTACAGCTCCGGCGTGCGCACGGCGTCGGAGGCGTACAGCAGCTTCGACAACGGCGCGAGCTCGAGCGCCTCGGCGACGACCGCGTTCGGCCGCGCGACGTGGGGGATCGTCAGCGACAGGTCGAAGAACACGTTCGGATACACCGACGCGAGCCACCCCGCTTCGCGGATGAACGGGTAGCAGTGCAGCAGCACGAATGGGGTCTGCGCAAAGCGCTCGATCAGCGGCTTGAGCAGGCTTGGATCCGCGCGCGCCAGCAGCAGATCAGGATCGCCGAAGCCGGTGTGGACCTGCACCGGCAGCGGTTCGCCGGTGTCGCGGTTGACCTCGAGTGCCCGATTGAGCCGGTCATGCGTGGCTGGATCGCCGGTCTCGGGGTCGAGCCCGCCGCGGTAGGCGACGATCGTCTTCAGGGCGACGAACCCGTCGCCGCGAGCGCCGGCGATCCGTCCGGAAAGCTCGCTGTCGGACAGCGACTCGATCCGCAAGACCCGATGGGCCGGGCAGCCGGCGAGCGCGCCCATCTGCGCGACCGTGAGCGCGTCCTCGGGCTGCGGAAAGCCCGTGTCGATCAGGATCGACGTGGCCCCGGAGCCGCGCAGCAGCCGTGACGCGTACTCGCCCGGATCGCTGCGCCGTCGCAGCTCGAACACCGCGCGCTCGTCGGGCTCGCAGCCGAGGTGACTGCCGAGCAGCTCGATCGCGCGCAGGTACGTGATCGCGGTCGCGACGTGCGGCCACTGCGCCGGGTCGGGGCTCTCCGAGAACAGTCCGCGGAACGCGTTCAGGTCGTGCGGAGGCTCACGGAGCAGCGCATGGGCATGATGGTCGACGTGGCGCACCTCGTCCAGCGCGCCGCGCAGGCTCAGTACAGCCATAGGTGCCCGGCGACGATCTCGTCCAGTGACCGCTCCGCCGCCCACGCCGCGTCGGCGTCGCGCACCGCGAGGAACGCGCCGAGCAGCGGCTCGCCGAGCACCGCGCGGATGCGTGGATTGCCCTCCAGCGCGTGCCGCTGCTGCGCCGCGGTCGACGGCAGCGGCGCGACGGACGCGCGGCGGCGCTCCTCCTCGCTCCAGCGGCCGGGCTCGTCGGCGATCGGATCGGGCAGCGTCAGGCGATCCTCGATCCCGGCCAGCCCGGCGGCGATCACGACCGCGAGCGCGAGGTATGGATTGCAGGAGGCATCGGAGGGCTTGAGCTCGACGTTCGCGTTGCCGGGTCCGAGCAGCGCGTTGCCCGGGACGTAGCGCAGCGCGGCCTCCCGGTTCTCGACGCCCCAGAACGCAAACGCGCTGGAGAAGAACCCGGGCCGCAGCCGTGCCAGCGACGGGACGCTCGGGGCAGCGATGCCGACGATCGCCGGCAGGTCGCGCAGCAGCCCGGCGACGTACGCGGCCCCGTCCCCCGCCGGGCGCCCGCTCGCGTCGGAGGCGAGCAGGTTCTCGCCGTCGCGCCACACCGAGGAGTGGATGTGGCAGCCGTTGCCGACGCCCTCGGGCGAAGTCAGCGGCGCGAAGCTCAGGCGCAGCCCGTGGCGGCGCGCGGCCGCTCGCAGCGTCTGCCGCGCCAGCATCTGCCGATCGGCCGCCGTCAGTGGGTCGGAGGCCAGCAGGCTGACCTCCAGCTGCGCGGCGCCGACCTCGGCGTGGATCTGCCCGACCTCGATGCCGTTGGCGGCCAGGTCGCGCAGCGCCGCCGCGACGAACTCGTCGATGTCGAGCAGCGCCTGCGCGCTGTAGGCGGGGCCGCGATGGGCCGCGACCGGCTCCTCGCCCTCGTGGCTGACGAACATCTCGAGCTCGAACCCGCAGCGCAGCTGCAACCCGGCGTCCGCGGCGCGTTCGATCTGGCGCTCGAGCACGGCGCGCTGGTCGTAGGGCCACGGACCGCCGTCGGCCGTGCGCTGGTGGCCCGGTGCCCACGCGAACGCAGGCTGTCCCGCGAGCCGCGTCATGCGGTCCAGATCGGGGATCAGGCGGAGGTCGCCGGACGCGTTCGGGAGCCCCTCGTGGTCGAACGTGATCCCGTCGTGCGAGTCGAATACCGCGAACAGCGTCGTGATTCCGATGCCCGCCCGCGCGACCGTCGGCAGTCGCTCGATCGGCGCCGTCCGCGACCGCGCGATCCCGTTGTTGTCGACCCACGCGATCGTGAGGCCGGCGACGCCCTCGTCCCGAAGCCGACCGGCGGTCACCTCGACGTTCTGCTCGGTTGTCATGCTCGCTCCCTTGGCCTGATGCGGCTGTTGCGAGCAGTCTGCAACATCCGCGGCCTGGCATGGCGGGGCGGGGCGGCGAGCTCGCGCTACTCGCCGCCCCCTGATCTCTTGCCCATCGCGGTGGTTAGCCGGTGACCGGTGTTGGCGGCTTGGGCGTGGCCTTGATGCGCACGGTCGCCTTGGCCTTGGCGGTCGGGACGCCCGTGGCGGTCGCGGTCGCGTGGTTGGTCTTGTGGCCGCTGGCGCCCTTCAGCGCCCGGGCGTGCAGCGTGATCGTCTTTGACCTGTGCGCTGCGAGGCGCGTGTAGCTCCAGCACTCCTGGCCCTTGCTGAGCTTGGGCTTGGGGTGTGAGCCGACATACACGACCCCCAGCGGCAGCCGGTCACAGACGCGCACGTGCCTGACCGCGACCGAATTGGGGTTGGTGACCTTCAGCTGGTAGGTCAGCCGCTGCCCCGCGTTGATCACGTGGTGGTTGACGGTCTTGACCAGCTCAAGCGCGCGCATCACCCGCACGGTCGCCTTGGCGTTGGCGGCCGGGACGCCCGTGGCGGTCGCGGTCGCGTGGTTGGTCTTGGGGCCGCTGACGCCCTTCAGCACCTTCGCGTGCAGCGTGATCGTCCGTGACTTGTGCGCACCCAGGCGCTTGTAGCTCCAGCACTGGCTGCCATGGCTGAGCTTCGCCGTCGGCGTCGCGCCGACGTAGCCCAGGCCGGCCGGCAGCCGGTCACACACGCGCACGTGCCGCACCGCGACCGACGTGGGGTTGGTGACCTTCAGGTGGTAGCTCAGCGTCTGGGCCGCCTTGACCACATGATGGTTGACGGTCTTGACCAACCGCAGCGCCGGCCGCACCCGGGTGTTGGCGTGCGAGACGTTGTTGTGGGTGTTGGGGTCCGCCGGGCAGCTACCGTCGCTGGCGCACCCCGGGGTGGTGCTGACGCTATTGACCTCAGACCCGGTCTGGCGCGGGATCGCGCGGATCGTGACCTTCGCGGTCTTGCCCGCCGCGATCGCCCCCAGCCTGCAGCTAAACGGCACACCCTTGCTGCAGGCCCCCTGCGACGGCTTGATCGACAACACCCGCATCCCGATCGCCGACGTGTCGGTGATCCCGACGTTCGGAGCCTTCGCCGGACCGTTGTTTTTGACGTTCAGCGTGTAGGTCAACACCTCACCGGCCTTGGCCACCGGATGGTTGACATGCTTGACCACCCGCACATCAGCCGGCCGCGCCGGCGGCGCCGGCACCACCGGGATCGTCGAGCAACTGTGGTTATTGGCGCTGTCCGGATCGTTCTGAAACGCGCTCGCATCCGCACAGTTGGTGATCGACCCCTGCGCCCCAGAGGCGACGTTCGCGACCACCAGGATCTGCGCCGAACCACCGCTCAGCACCGTCCCCAACGAACAGTCCACCGACCCCGCCGCCGTGCACGACCCCTGTGACGGCTTGACCGACACCACGCTCAAACCCGCCGGGATCGGATCAGACACCAACGCGTCAGTCGCCGTGTCAGGCCCATGGTTCTGCACCACCAGCGTGTACATCAACTGCCCACCCGGCGCCACCTTGCTCGCATCGACCGTCTTGTCGATCGACAGGTCCGCCCGGCAACCCGACAGCTTCGGGTTCGCCGGCTCAAAGAACATCGCATAACCGGAGTCATCGCCCTTGGGCCCGTCGCTGACCCCATCGTCGCCGACAGTGATCGCGTTGCCTTCGTTGTCAAGGCCCTGGTCGGCCGAGCACGTCTGCGGGCCGGCGGTCGTCTTGAAGCACACCTCGGCGCCGCTGGTGCCCTTGAACGTCAGGCTCAGCTTCGCACTCGCGCCGGCGGCCGGGTTGGCGAGCGTCATCGAGACGCTTAGTTGGGCGGTGTTGCCGCTCATCGGTATCCCGGAGATATCGACCGTGTTCTGCCCGGCCGGGATCGAGACGTTGCTGTAGCCCGCAACCGGGTTCCCATTCTTGTCAAGCACCGTGTATGTCGCGCCCGCGTACTGCGAAGCGGAGATGCCGCTGATCTGGATCTTGTTCCAGCTGGTCGCGTGCGCGCTGCCGTCGCAGTAGAAGTCCGGCGGGTTGACCGCCACCTGCGCCTGCATCCCGGTGCAGCCCAGCGCGCCGGTCGCCGCGTCGAAGAACTGCACGATCCCGGCGTCACCGTCCTCCGCCAGGCAGCCCGGCAGATACGGGTCGGTCACCAGAGTGTAGGTTCGCAGGTCCGTTGGTTGGCCACCGGCCCAAGCCGAATTCTGCACCGGCGAGTTGAACCCCGGACATGCCGCGTTGGTCGCCCAGTCAAAGCATTCGTACTGGTAGCTCATCGGATTGCCGACGGCGGCGCTGCTCCCGGTCGCCTGCACATAGTACATCTTCGTGCCTACCACTACCGTGGTCCCGGCATAGTTCGGCCATGGGCTGACCCCTGAGCCAGCCGGAACGTTGCTGTAGACGGTCGGAGTGGCGATCGGGTTGCCGGACGTGTCGTAACACGCGAACTGCCGGGTAGCGGTCACGCCCCCTGTCGCAAACCACTCCCCGCAGACGCCGGCAGTCGCCCCCGACGAATCGAGGACCGGCACCAGAGTATTTCCGTTGTCGGCCGCGGGCGCGACCGGGTAGCCCGGACAGACGGCGCCTGTCGTCACGTTGACGCACGAGATGTCGGCGACGTTGGAGTTGGCCGAGGAAGTCATGTAGGTGAACACGTCTGGACTACCAGCCCAGTTGACCGCTTGCCCCGCGCTCATCTGCCCGAAGGTCGGAAACGACGTCGTGTAGGCGGCGATCGAGCCGCACGTGCTCGCCGTCGAGATGTCAAAGCAGTCGAGGTGTCCGGTGTAGTCCAGCAGGTAGTACTTGCTGCCGACGTTCGCGCCGCCGTCGATCCATCCGTCAAACGCGGCGGTAGCCGCTCCAGGTCCGGTGCCGAGCTGCGTGAACCCACACGAGGTGTTGTTTGACAGGTCCAGGCAGCCGACCCCGTAGTTGCCGGTGTTGGCGATCGTCGTCGCGAAGTAGAGCTTGCCGTTGGACTGGTTCATCGCCGACCAGTTCGAGCTCATCGTCGTGAAGTTGTCATCGGCGACGTTGGCTGAGAACGGGCTACCCGCCGTCGAGTTCGCATACAGGCCGCCGCCGGTATAGCTCGGGCATTCCGCGCCCGTGGCGACGACGTGGCAGTCGATCAGCGTCAACGGGCCGCCGTTGGACTGCTCGCCCGGGAACATGTGGTGATGCAGGTTGTAGACATTACCGCCATAGAAGATGTCCTCAAACCCATCGCCGCGGGTGCTGGCACCGGTCGTCGACGCCGCCGCCTGCGCAAACGGCGACACCGCCCCCAGCCCGCCGTTCGGCAGCGACCCGCTCGCGCCAACCGCGTTCACACCGGAGCCGGGCTCGCTCGAGACAAACGAGCCACCGCCGTTCGTCGACCATTCGGGCGACAGCCCAGGCGAGACCCGCAGCGACTTCGAGACGAACGTCTGGTTCGGCCCCATCGGATCGGTGATGTTGACCTTCGCCGGACCGCCGGTGTCGTTGCTGTAGTGCAGCACCCAGTCCAGCGTGTCCCCAGGCCCAGCCGTCGCCGTCGCGTTCGCCGCGCTGGCGATCGCGCCGGTCTTGGCATCGGTCCCGGTCTTCGTGAGGATCGATGCCGCCGTGGTCCCTGCCAGCGCTGGCCCGGCGGCCCACATGCCGAACGCGGCCAGTACCGCCATCACGGCGATCAACGTTCGCACCCGCCCCGCCCGACGCGTCACAGCCACCTGTCCCGGCATCCCGGTCCGGTCACTTCGGCGATCTACCGCTGCAGTCATACGAGCACCCCAATTGGTTAAGTGAACTCTCACGGGTTGGCCGTAGTGAGCCGGAACTCAGACCCACATTGGACCGGAACATTGGACAATGCGGGCGGGCACTATGCCCGATGTCGCGTCCGTTTTCAAGTGATCAGGCGTAATGATCCGAAGAATGTAGGCAGGCGCGATGAGCATTGCGCAGGTTTGATACATAAAACGATGTAGTGCCCGCGAGTGGCGACATCACCGCCGTCAAGCGCGCGTCCCGGTTGCGCCATAGCGGAGGGGTTGCGTGGGTGGTCTCGCGACAGCCGATGTGCGGAGCGCACATCACGCGTTCAGATGTGGGCACACTCCGGGTGTCGCGCCCACCCTCGCCGGCCGTCGTCCGGCCGGCGCCGTGCACGATCGAAGCGCGGGGGCGCTGTAACGCGCGGATACAGTGGACGTTCGATGTCCGGCATCGAGGCGCAGCTGTGGACCTCGCGCGCCGCGGCCGCGGTCGCGTTCTACGAGCGCGGTTTCGGCGCGGTCGTGCTGCATCGCGTGGGCGACGGTGACGACATCGTCGTGCAGCTGGCGGTCGGAGACGCGCGTTTCTGGGTGAGCGCGGCCGACCAGGCCGCCGGACGGCTCGACCCGTCCGCTGCCGGTGGGGCGACCGGACGCACGCTGCTGCTCGCCGACGATCCGGCGGCGCTGCAGGCCGGGGCCGTTGCGGCGGGCGCGACCGAAACCTCGCCCGTGCAGCACGAGCATGGCTGGCTGCTGGGCCGCATCGTGGACCCGTTCGGCCATGAGTGGGAGCTGGGTCGCCCGCTGGCCGAATGGCCTCCGCCGGCCGCGGCTCGTTGACGGTGCCAGTTGCACCGGCCGGCCGGATCTCGTGGCGTCGCCGCCGCCTAATCCCCGGTCGGGACCGGCCCCGGCGCGCCGGGCGTGGGCGCCCGCGACGGCTCGGGCGTCTGCGCGTCGCGCCCGGCGAGCAGAATCGCACCGGCGCAGACGGCGACGTAGGCGAGCAGGCGCAGCGCGCCGAACGCGCCCGACGGGACCGCCTCGTGGAGCACGATCGTGCCGGCGGCGATCGGGATCGCGTTCGTGCACAGGGTGGCGACGCCGGCGACGGTCAGCGCGCCGCCGCGCTGGTAGCCGAGCTGCAGAAACGATGTGCCGAGCGTGTAGCCGATGATCAGCGTCACGGCGAACGCGAAGTACGGACCACCCTGGGTCGCGAGCTTGGTCGAGAAGTCGCCCATCGAGAACAGCAGCCCGCCCGCGAGGCCGAGCGCGACCGCCGGCTGGCCGCGTCGGCGGCCATACAGGATCACGAGCGCCGCCAGCGCGGCGTTGCCTCCCAGCCACGCCAGGATTCCGGCGATCGAGCCATGTCCGCCACCGCCGCTTGAGCCCGCCAGCGACACTCCCAGGAACAGCAGGCCCACGATCGAGATCGCGACCCCGGCCGACTGGCGGCGTCCGAGCGGGCGACCGCTGATCCGCGACGAGACGTACGCGAGCACGCCGATCCCGCCGGCGCCGACGCTCTGCACCACCGCCAGCGGTGCCAGCGCAAGCGCCGCCGCGTAGGACGCGAACCCGCCCGACTCCATCGCGAAGCCGAGCAGCCAGCTGCGGTCGGTGAGCAGCAGCCGCAGCGACTGCAGCGGGCGGCGCAGCGACAGGGCCGGAAGCGACGCGGCGGCGTCGTGCTCGCGGAGATACGCGACGTTCGTGAGCGTCGCCGAGACGGCCGCGAGGATCAGTCCGATGGCTACGCCGAGATGCACGCGCCGCAAACGTTACGGCGCGTCCCGGAGCGGGATCGTCGCGTCACAATCACAGTTCGCGGTCGGCGGCTGACGGGAGGCCTACGTGCCGAGGCGCCGGTGCGGCTACGCGGCGAGCTTCACGGGCGAGCTGCGGCCCGCGTCCATCCACACGATCTGCTCGCGCCCGGGTCCGACCCCGACGAGCACGATCGGCACGCCGACGAACTCCTCGACGAAGCGCAAAAACTCGCGCGCGGCGGTCGGCAGCTCGGACTCAGAGCGGCAGCCCGAGATGTCGTCGGAGAAGCCGGGAAGCTCCTCGTACTCGCCGCTTGCGTGGTGCAGGACGGTCTGGTGGTAGGGAAAGCCGTCGAGCTCGGCGTCCTCCTCGGAGCGGTAGCGAACGCACGCCTGAATCGTGTCGAACGCTGAGAGCACGTCGAGCTTGGTGATCGCCAGCGCGGTCAGCGAGTTCAGCCGCGCCGCGTAGCGCAGCGCCACCAGGTCGATCCACCCGACCCGGCGCGCGCGTCCGGTGGTGGTTCCGTACTCGCCGCCGCGCTCGCGGATCTCGTCGGCCACCGCGCCCTCAAGCTCGGTCGGGAACGGGCCGGCGCCGACGCGGGTCACATAGGCCTTGGCGACGCCCCACACCTCGTCGATGTCACGCGGCCCGACGCCCGCCCCAGCGCACGCCGCGCCGGCGACCGCATTGGACGAGGTCACGAACGGGTAGGTGCCGTGGTCGATATCCAGCAGCGTCGCCTGGGCTCCCTCGAACGCGACGATCTGTCCGCGGTCGAGCCGTTCGAGGACCATCCGCGACGTGTCGGCGATGTACGGCTCGAGCACGTGGCCGTAGGTCAGGTACTCCTCCGACATCGACTGCAAATCGAGCGCCGGGTCACGCGCGAACGGGCGCAGCGACAGCCGCTTGGGCTCGAGCGCGGTGATGATCTTCTTCTTGAGGATGCTCTCGTCGAGCAGGTCCTGGACGCGGATCCCCAGGCGCGCCGCCTTGTCGGCGTAACAGGGCCCGATCCCGCGGCGCGTGGTGCCGATCTGGAGCTTGCCGAGCCGCGCCTCGCCCGCGTCGTCGAGCATGATGTGGTAGGGCATGATCAGGTGCGCGTTGGAGGAGATCCGCAGCCCGCGCGTGTCGATTCCCCGCCGCCGCAGCTCGTCGAGCTCATCGGTCAGCACCCGCGGGTCGATCACGACCCCGTTGCCGATCACGCACAGCGTGCCCGGATGCAAGATCCCCGACGGCATCAGGTGCAGCTTGTAGGTCTCGCCGCCGCGGACGATCGTGTGCCCGGCGTTGTTGCCGCCCTGGAAGCGCACGACGACGTCGGCACGCTCGGCGAGCATGTCGATGACCTTGCCTTTTCCTTCGTCGCCCCACTGGACGCCGACCACGACGATTCCAGGCATCGACGCTGAGTCTACGGCGCGGCGAAGCGGCGGATGCGACGAACCGCGCGCCCGTCAGGCTTGGCGGTCCGGTCGCCGCCACCGCGGCGGTGACAGGCTGCAGTTGGCGCTGTGCGCTAGCGATGGCTTGCGTTGATCGCCCGTTGCGCGGCGAATGCCCGTCGGTATGCGGGCCGCGCTTCGCCGCGGGCAACGTAGTCAGCCAGTTTCGGAAACTCGTCCAGAAGGCCCGAGGGTCGCAGCCTGAGCAACACCGACACCATCATCAGGTCGCCCGCGCTGAACGCTCCATCGAGCCAGGCGGCATCGCCCAGGCGGGCAGAAAGCTGGGCCAGTCGACCGCGGATGCGGTCTTTGACCAGAGGCACTCGCTCTTCGGCCCAGGGCTTGTCGCCCTCCGCGAACCTGGCGGTCACGAGTTCGAGGATCGGCGGCTCCACGGTGTTGAGCGCGGCGAACATCCAGGCGATGGCCCGCGCTCGCGCACTGGCATCGTCCGAGAACAGGCCGGCGTGGTGTTCGGCGATGTGGAAGACGATCGCGCCTGTCTCGAACAGAACGAGTTCGCCGTCTTCATAGGTCGGAATCAGGCCGAAAGGATGAAGGCGCAGATGCGCGGGCTCCGTTTTTGCGCGGAACGAAACCAGGCGCACCTCGTAGGGTTGGCCCACTTCTTCAAGCGCCCACCGAACACGCGTATCGCGCGCCAGGCCCTTCCCGCCGTCCGGCGACCGTTCAAACGCGGTGATGGCGATGCTCATCGTGAGACGCTCCTCGGGTTCGCCTCCGTGGCGTCATGTACGTCGGTCACGAACTCGCCGGCCTGCTCGGCGGCACTGTCGCGGGTCGGGAACAGCGACGCGGCCGCTTTGCGCATCGGACCTTGTCCTCGTTTCGCGGTCAGGATCATGTGAATAGGGACTAGGCCCAGTTCGGAAACTCATCGCCGGAGGCCGAAGAAGCTCGCATCGCTGATGGGCCACGGGACGACCTTCGGCTCGCGTCGATAATGCGTAGCATCGGGTGCCATGGCTGATGTCACTCATGCGGGGATCGACGGGCTCGACGCGATCCAGGGTTTCTTGGAGGGGTCACGTTTCGCCGGGTTGGTGTCGAACTGGGCGTGACACCGTTCGGGCTGACGATCATCGATATGCCGCCGGACACGACGGCATACCCTGCGCATGACCATTCCTCCGAGGGTCCCGGCAATCCGCCCGCCCACCAGCTCGGGCAAGAGGAGGTCTATATCGCGCTGTGCGGGTCGGCCGACGTCGAGATCGACGGCCACCGGTACCCGCTGGACGCCGATCACATCATCCGGGTCGGGCCGACGGCACGGCGCAAAATCCTGCCCGGCCACGACGGCGTCCGGCTGTTGGCGATCGGCGGCGTGCCCGGCCAGGCCTACGATCCCGGCTCCACCGGCTGAGGCGCGGTTGCGTAGCCGCGCCGACGGCCGACAACGCGGCGAACCCCCACTCGCCGGTAACCCAGATTAGGCTCGGAGCGTGTACGACCTCCAGCGTCTCAACGCCGGACACGTCGAGGCAGTCATGGCGTTCGAGGTAGAGAACCGCACGTACTTCGCACGCTCGATCAGCGGCTGGCCGCTGCATGGTCGGCGGCAAGCCCGGGATGCACTTCTCGCTGAGGTTGCCCCGTGCCCGGGAAGAGATGGTGACCACGGCGATTTCGTCATCCCTGCGCCCGAGGTGAAGAACCAGAATTGCCCAGTGTCAAGTCCGATGCCGAATTCCTTTGTGGCACTCAGCTTCGTCACAAGGCCTTTCGGTCAAAGGTCAGGTGGGTGACCCCGGTGGGCGTCGAGACTGCCTCGATCTCGTAGTTTGCCTCCAGCGCCTCCAGTCCGTCGCACACCCGGACGCCACGGCCGAGCACGATCTGCACCTGGACCAGGTGCATGTGGTCGACCAGGCCCGCCGCCAGGAAGTCGCGCACGACGGTCGGGCCACCCCCGATGCGGACGTCCCGTCCGTCGGCCGCCTCACGGGCGGTGTCTAGCGCCTCGGCCGGTGCGGCGTCAAGGAAGTGAAAGGTGGTGCCACCTTCCATCTCGACCGCGGGTCGCGGTCGGTGGGTCAGTACGAAGGTCGGGGTGTGAAACGGGGGGTTCGGTCCCCACCACCCCTTCCAGTCGGCGTCGTCCTGCCAGCCTGGGGGGCCGAACTTGCCCGCGCCCATGATCTCGGCGCCGATACCCGGCTCGTGCTGCTGAGCGAACGCGTCGTCGACGCCGGAGCTGCCGCCCTCACGTCCCAGGATCGGGGCGCCGAAGCGGGTCGCGATCATCCACTCGTGGAGCCGGTGGCCGGCGTGGCCGAAGGGCGCGTCCAGTGCCTGGCCCTCGCCGGTCGCGAAACCATCCAGCGATATCGAGAAATTGTGAATGCGGGTCCGTGTCATCTGCTCGCTCCGTCGGTTCGGCTGCTTTACGCAGATGAAGACCCGCGCCGAGCCCGGCATTCATCGCGCCCGGGCGGATTGGTCGCGCACAGGTGGACCCGATTATGAGGCTTTATCGTGCTCTATCGGTTGTTGGCGATAGATGGCGATCAGGGCGGACAGGTTCACGTGCGGCGACGGAGCAAAAGCGCGGCGTCACGCGACTCAGCGAGCGAACGCCCAGGCCACCATCAACGGAAACTTCTCTTTCCAGAAGGCGTCGCCGGGCGAGCCGGCCGCCGTACGCGGGTGGCGACCGTGCACGTGCGCTAAACCCGGTCTGATCGGCTTGACCGAGCCCGCAGGAGCTGGGAGGCGGAGCCGGTTAGCTGCGGTATCGGCGGGTCAGGCGCGCCGCCAGCGGAAGGATCGCTCGTTGCAGCGCGGGCGGCGGCGAGCACATCACCGTTTCGTCGCGGTAGCGCAGCGCGAACGCGCTCGCCCACGCGGCGCCGCGCAGGCCCGTGGGTAGGTTGCGGGCGTCATACAGACCGTCGCGCGCTGCGCGGGCGGATTCGATCAGGAACTCGTCCAGTCGGCCGGGGGGCGTGACCAGGGTGCGCAGCCGCGCCTGACTGCCGCTGGTGTTGCGCAGCTCGTGGCGGATGCCGGGCGCGACGACGATCGGGCCGTCGGAAGCGGTGAGCTGGTGCCAGTGGCCGTCGACCTTGAGGCGCGCGCTGCCTTCGAGCACCTCCCAGCGTTCCTCGAGGCTGGGGTGGTAGTGCTCGGGGAGATGGCCGCCGTGCTCAAGCCAGGTGGACACCCAGAGCCCGTCGTCGGAGCGCTCGAACGCCATCGTGACGTGGTGCACGGGGTCGTGGTGGCGCTGGCTTGTGATTGTGGTGTCGGTGGGGGTCATGGCGTCACCGTATCACATAAGCTACCCTTCGGTAACTTATGACGGAGGCCGAGAACAAGCGCAGGCGCCTGCCGCCCGAGCAGCGTCGGCGGCTGATCGTCGACGCCGCCGGCCGGCTGTTTGGCGAGCGCGGCCACGACGGCACACGACTGGACGAGATCGCCGCCGCGGCCGGCGTCACCAAACCGGTCCTGTATCGGCATTTCGCCGACAAGACGGCCCTGTATCTGGCGCTGTTGGAGCGCCATCGCGACGACCTGGGCTCGTTCGCCGCGGCGATCCCGGCCCAGGGAACGCTCGAGCAGCGGCTGCGGGCGATCCTCGAGGTGTGGCTTGACTACGTCGAGGCGCACGCGTACGCCTGGCGAATGCTGTTTCACGACACCGGCGGCGGACCCGAGATCGAGGCGTTTCGCCACGACGTGCACGCCCAGGCCCGCGCGACGCTCGTCGAGCTGATCCGCACGCTCAGCGTCGAGCCGCTCCCTGCTCCCGAGCTTGAGCCGCTGGCCGAGCTGTTGAGCATGGGCATGGGCTCGCTGGTGCTGTGGTGGATCGAGGATCAGACCGTGTCGCGCGCGGCGATCGCCGACGCGATCGCACGGGTATGGCTCGGCGTGCTGACCTCCAGGGACGCCGGGTGACCGGCTCATGCGGCTCTCGACGCCAGCGCCGGTCAGCGGCCCCGGTGCGGATCACGCGCTGCGAGCGATCGGGTCCGGCGGCGACCGTCAATCGTCCGTGAGCCTCCAGGAGCGCGGCCGGGTCAGTGCAAGAGCGCGGGCTCGTCTTTGTCGGTGCGGGTGCCGCGGCCGGTCGGCGCCTGCTCTCCGCGTCGGCCAAGGTCGCGCAGCGTGGGTAGCGACAGGAACGCGCCCGGCATCGGGATGAACAGGGTGAAGAACCGGTATGCGACGACGCCCATCGTCGCGCTTGCGAACGGGACCGCGGCTCCATACCACAGCGTCGGTACGAGGGCGACGATCATCAGGCCGGCGCCGCCGAGCGGTGCGGTTCGGCGAGTCAACACCATTCCGACGCCGAGCGTGAGGATGACCGCCAGCGCGGTCATCGCCCACCCGAATGCCCGGGTGGCCGCCCACAGCGCGAACATGTCGCACCCCCAGTAGAGCAGCATCCCGAGCGTGGCATAGCCGTACTCGCGTGGGCGGCTGAGGATGCTCCATACAAGGTGGGTCGCGTCATAGAAGACGCCCAGCTTGCCCCGCCAGCCGTCGCGGCCTCGCATTCGGGTCCGGTAGCGCTCGGCGACCCAGATCGCCAGCGCGAAGCCGATCGGTGGGATCACCGCCCACGGCCAGGTGAAGTCTGGTTTCGGGATGACCCGCCCGAGCGCGAGCGCGACGATCGCGGCCGGGCACACGATGATGGCGAGCACCCCATGCTCAAACCCCGCCAACGCGCTGATCCGAACCTTCGCCTCGCGCTCGTCGGCGCCGGCCGCACGCATCGCGAACTCGTCGAGCGCCGTACCGCCGTGTGCCAGGAAACCGCCGAATCCCGCAGTGACGACCGTCAGCAGACCGATGAAAGAGAGCCGTGGCCCGCCCTCCGCGCGCTTGACGCCCCAATACGCCAACAGGTAGCCCAGGAACGCGACCAATACGCCGCACACGGACGCCACCAACCACCACCAGCGTGTGTGTTCGACTACGCGATGGACGTTGCCGAAGCCAGCGACGTAAACCATGCCGGCGCCACCGGCCACAAACAGCAGCGCCATGAGCACCGCGAGCCCAACCAGCCCAACCACACTGCGATTGACGTGATGTCCAGACAGCATAAGCGCCTCCAAATGGGGTCTGGCTGCACGACTACCCTGCTCGTCCGCGGCGCCTGCCAACACGTCAGTCACCGAACAGCACGGTTGCATTTGCCGACCACCGGTTCTGTATCCCCGAGCCGGCAAATGGGTGCTGTACCCCATTACCGGACCGTGGGGGCTTTGCCAGCTTGCTGCGAAATCATCCGCAGCCACTGGAGCCACTCTGATGTCGTCACTGACCCGTTGGGTTCTCGCCCACAAGCGCGTCGTCGTGATCGGTTGGATCGCGCTGACGATCGCCGGAATCGCCGCTGCCGGGCCGGCCTCGAACGCGCTGAGATCGGAGTTCTCGGTTCCGGATAAGGAGAGCTGGAAGGCGAACGTCGAGATCGCCAGGACCTTCGGCTCCGACCGCAGCGCCGCCCCGCTGGTTCCGGTGGTCACGCTGCCGGAGGGCAAGACGGTCCGCTCACCGGGCGTCGCCGCCGAGCTCAAGCATGTCGATGAGCGGCTGCGCGACTCGTTGCCGGGCGCGCGGATCGCCTCCTATCCCTCGACGGGTAGCGATGCGTTCCTGTCCAAGGATGGCCGCACCGCGTTCGCGCTCGCGTACCCGAGAGCGGATCCGAGTTCCCAGTTCGGCGAGAACAGCAAGGCCGAGAAATCGGCTCGAGCCGCGCTTGCCGGCACGCAGGTGGCGGGTGCGCCGGTGCACCTCACCGGGTTTGACGCGCTTGCCAACCACAGCGGTGGGGGCGGCGGTCCGGGTGTGCTGCTCGAGGCGGTGATCGGCGGCGCCGGCGCCCTGGTCGTGTTGGCGTTCGTGTTCGGCTCGCTGCTGGCGTTGGTGCCGATGGTCATGGCCGTTGTCTCGATCATGACCACGTTCTTGCTGTTGCTCGGCCTGACCAAGCTGACCACGGTCTCGCCGATCGTCCAGTTCTTGATCGCATTGATCGGTCTCGGCGTAGCGATCGACTACTCGCTGCTGGTCGTCTCGCGCTGGCGTGAAGAGCGCTCCCACGGGCGCAGCGGCGATGAAGCCGTCCAGCGCGCGATGGAAACCGCCGGTCGGGCGGTGATCTTCAGCGGCATCACGGTCGGGATCGGTCTGTTGGCGTTGATTGCGATGCCGCTGCCGTTCCTGCGCTCGATGGGCTACGGCGGAGCGCTGATCCCGCTGGTCTCGACGCTGGTGGCGATCACCCTTCTTCCGGTCGTGCTGGCGACGGTTGGTCCACGGCTGGACTGGCCGCACCGGCGCACCGACCACAACGCCAGCCGCGCGTGGACGCGCTGGGCGACGGTGATCTCGCGGCGGCGCTGGATCGCGGCGGGGGCTGGGCTGGCGGTGATCGCCGCGCTCGCGTTGGCGGCGACCGACCTGCGGCTCGGCGTCTCCGACGCCAACACGATCGCCAGGTCGGGCGACGCCAAGCAAGGGCTGGTCGCGCTCGAGCGCGCCGGCATCGGCGAAGGGTCGCTGCTGCCGCACGAGATCCTCGTGGGTGGCGGCACCGACCCGGCCCGCGTGGCGAGCGCGGTCGGCGAGGTGGAGGGGATCCACGGCGCGAGTGCACCCGGTGACTGGCAGCGCGGCCAGAGCGCGCTGGTGGAGGCGATCCCGATCGCCGACAGCGGCTCTGAGGACGGCCAGGCGACGCTTGAGCGCGTCCGCGACGCCGCCCATGACGCCGGCGCGGACGTGCGGGTCGGTGGCCAACCGGCCGCCGACGCGGACTTCGTCGACGCTGTCTACGGCAGCTTCCCAATGATGGTCGCGCTGATCGCACTGACCACGTTCGTGTTGTTGGCGCGCGCGTTTCGCTCGCTGCTGCTGCCCGCCAAGGCGATCGCGCTCAACATCCTCAGCGTTGCGGCCGCGTGCGGTGTGATGGCGCTGGTGTGGCAGCACGGGTACGGCTCGGAGCTGATCTGGGACATCCAAGCGACCGGGTCGATCGCCTCCTGGATTCCGCTGATGGTGTTCGCGTTCTTGTTCGGCCTCTCGATGGACTACGAGGTGTTCATCCTCGCGCGGATGCGTGAGGAGTACGACCGCACCGAATCCACAACGGCCGCGGTGATCGGCGGCATTGGCCGCACCGGCCGGCTCGTGACCAGCGCCGCGCTGATCCTGTTTCTGGCGTTCCTCTCGCTGGCGTCCGGTCCGCAGACCGACGTCAAGATCCTGGCCACCGCGCTCGCGGCGGGGATCCTGCTCGACGCGACCGTGATCCGGGCGTTGATCGTCCCGGCCGTGGTCTCGCTGATGGGACGCTGGAACTGGTGGCTGCCGCACTGGCCCGCCCGGGTCCTGCGGGTCGAGCCGTCACTGCCGCGAAAGATCGCCGCAGGAGAAGCAGACGGATGACGCCCCCTCCGAGCAGGCGCGATGGACACTCCGCTGCAAATAGTCAGCTTGATCACGGCGCTCGGATGTGCCCTGAACGGTGGCGTGTTCTTCGCCTTCTCAAGCTTCGTGATGAAAGGGCTAGCGCGCCTACACCCTGCACAGGCCATCGCCGCCATGCAGTCAATCAACGTGGCCGCCGTCACCCCCGCGTTCATGACGGCCCTGTTCGGCACAGCCGTCGGGTGTGTAATCGTGACCGCCTGGGCGATGGTTGAATGGCATGCCTCCGTCGGCCCGTACCTTCTCGCCGCTGGCGGCCTGTACCTTCTCGGGACGCTCGGGCTGACGATCGTCGTCCACGTGCCGCGCAACAACCGGCTTGCGACGATTCGCCCAGATCGCGCCGGCCGCGCCGAGGCAACGCTCGCATGGTCGGGTTTCCTGAGCGAGTGGACCGCGTTCAATCACGTGCGGGCGGCGACGGCTTTCGCCGCCGGTCTCGCGCTCATACTCGCACTCGTGGCCAGCTGAAAATGGACGTCGGCGACCGGGGACGACCCCGGCGCGGCCGGTTCAGGCCACCCGCACGTCCATCCGGTGGTCGGTGCCGGTCAGCGGCAGCTCATCGCACATCTCGGTCAGCCGCGACACCGTGCGTGACGTGAGCTGCTCGCGTAGCTCGTCGCGGTCGAGGATGTTGGTCGTGATCACGATCGAGCGCTCGTCCTCGTAGCGCGCGTTGACGATCGAGTACAGCTCCTCGAGCACCCACTCGTTGCTCTTCTCGGCGCCGACGTCGTCGATGTGCAGCAGGTCGACGGCGGTCAGACGGTCGAGCAGGTCGACGTGCGAGCGCTCGGCGCGGTAGGTGTCGCGGATCTCGTTGAGCAGGCGCGGCAGCGAGTAGATCGCGACCGAACGACCGGCGTCGAGTGCGGCCTTGGACACGAGCATCGCGAGCGTCGTCTTGCCGGTGCCGGGCGGACCCATGAACCACAGCCCACGGCCGGCGTCGAGCTGCGCCTCGATCCGGTTCGCGAACCGGCGCGTGTGGGCGACCACGGTGCGCGGCTCGATCTCGGTCACCGGCGGCGTCTCGAACGAGACCGAGCGGTATCGGCGCGGGATCACGGCCGACAAGTTGCGCGCCCGCCGGCGCGAGATCTCCTGGGCTCGGCAGCGACACGGCGACGCCGTGTTCGTGTCGAAGTCCAGCAGCAGCCCGGAGCCGTCGCAGAGCCCGAACGGACAGTCGCTCACGTGTACCGATCCTCCGAGGTGTAGTTGAAGAACTTCGGGTACTCGCGCAGGAACGTCAGCGTCTTCTCGCCGACCGGCCCGTTGCGGTGCTTGGCGACGATGATGTCGGCCTCGTTGGGGCGCTCGGAGTCGTGGTCGTAGTACTCCTCGCGGTAGATGAACATCACGAGGTCCGCGTCCTGCTCAATCGCACCCGATTCTCGTAGGTCAGACAGGATCGGCTTCTTGTCGCCGCCGCGCTGCTCGACCTGACGGCTGAGCTGCGAGAGCGCGATCACGGGCACGTTGAGCTCGCGCGCCAGCCCCTTGAGACCGCGGCTCATCTGCGCGACCTGCTCGACGCGGTTCTCGATCCGGCCCTCTGCGCGCATCAGCTGCAGGTAGTCGACGATCACCAGCCCGAGCCCGCCCTGGGTCTGCGCGTGCAGGCGGCGGCACTTGGCGCGAATCTCGAGCACGCCGGTGTCGGACGAGTCGTCGATGAACAGCGGCGCGTCCGACAGCTTCTGGCACGCGCTCAGGATCGTCGGCCACTTCGACGCCGCGACCTTGCCGCGTCGAAGGTCCTCGCCGTGGATCTTCGCCTGCGAGGCGATGAACCGCTGTGCGAGCTCGGACTCCGACATCTCGAGCGAGAACAGCGCCACCGCGTGGCCCTGAAGCGACGCGTTCTCGGCGATGTTGGCGACCAGCGCCGACTTTCCCATCGACGGGCGCGCGGCGAGCACGACCAGGTTGCCGGGCTGAAAGCCCCCGGTCATCTCGTCGATGTCCTTGAATCCCGAGGGGGTGCCGGTCAGCGACGTCTTCGAGGTCGACAGCCGGTGCAGCTTGTCGGTTTCGGCGTCGAGGATCTCGTGGATCGAGCGGACCTTCTTCTGGCGGTCGTCGGTCGCGACCTCGAGCACCGAACGCTCGGCCGCCTCGACCAGGTCGCGGGCCGGCGCGTCGCGCGACAGCACGCTGGCCTGGATCTCATAGGAGGCGGTCAGCAGGTCGCGCAGCTTGGCGTTGTCGTGGACGATCTCGCCGTACTCGCGGGCATGGCCCGCCGCCGGCACCCAGCCGGCCAGCTGCTCGACGGCCTCCTCGCCGCCGACCTGGTCGAGCTTGCCGTTCTGGCGCAGCACCTCGGCCACGGTCAGGTGGTCGATCTTGCGGCTTGCGTTGTAGAGCTCGACCATCGCCGCGAACACGAGCCCATGCTGCTCGCGGTAGAAGTGCTCGGGGCGCAGCTGCTCCTCGACCAGCAGCGTGTTCAGGTGACGGTCATCGATCAGCACCGCCCCGAGCACCGAGCGCTCGGCTTCGAGGTTGTGGGGCGGGACGGCGATGTTCTGGACGGCGCTCAAGGGTGATCGAATATAAGTCGGCGATCGCGGGCCAGCAGACCATCGTCCCGCACGCTGCGGACGTTTTCGCTGGGCGCGTCCGCGGCCCCGCCGAGCGACCCCGCCGGCCATCTCCTCGCGGGCGCTCTACGCTGCGCGGCATGCACGATGACGAGTTCTGGGTGCGGGCGATCGGCCGCGTCCGCTCGGCGGTCCGCAGCGTCGCGCAGGCGCCGTTGCAGGGGACCGAGGGCGCGCCGGAGTCGACCCTTGAGCTCGCCGCCGGGCTCGCGCCGGCGGCCACCGACCTGCATCCCGGACAGGAGCTGCTGGTCTTGACGTGGCTGCACCTTGCCGACCGGGCCGTGCTGCGCGTGCATCCGCGCGGCGACCCGCGCAACCCCGAGGAGGGCGTGTTCAGCACGCGCTCGCCCGACCGACCCAACCCGATCGGCGTGCATCGCGTGACGGTCGTCGCAGTCGACGGCTCGCGCATCCGCGTCCGTGACCTGGAAGCGGTCGACGGTACCCCGATCATCGACATCAAGCCGGTCCTGCACCCTCGGGAACGCTGACGCGGATGGGGCGACGCCCCCATTGAGAGGTATACGCGCGGGCGCGAAGCTCAGAGGCGCAATCGAAACCATCGAGGAGCGCTGCCGATGAGCACCACCGCGATCACCGGGCCGATCGCACGGCCCAGCGACGAGCACCGACCCGGATCCGACGTCGACGACCGGATCCGCTGCATCGTCGTCGACGACCATCCTGCGATCCGGCTCGGACTCTCCGAGCTGCTCGCGGCCGAGCCGGACTTCCGCATGCTCGACGCGTTCGCGACCGCCGAGGCCGCCTACGCGTACGCCCAGGACGCCGAGGTCGACGCCGCAGTCGTCGACTACCAGCTCGGCGGCCGCTCGGGGCTGTGGTGCAGCCGCCGGCTGAAGTCCCTTCCGCGGCCACCCGCGGTGCTGATCTACTCGGCGTTCTCAGATCATCTGCTGGCCGCTGCGTCGGTCGTCGCCCGCGCCGACGGCCTCGTCTCCAAGGCGGCGCTCGGATCCGAGCTGTGTGACCGGATCCGCGACGCCGCGCGCGGACAGGCCGTGCTGCCGCTGGTCCCGCCCGCCGTCGCCGACAGCCTCAGGCATCGACTCGATCCCACCGAGCAGGCGATCTACGGGATGATGTCGGCACGGACCGCCGACGCGGAGATCGCGGCCACGCTCGGGTTGACCGCGGAGGAGCTGGAGGCACGGTCGTGGACGATGTTGCGCAAGCTCATACGAATCGACGCGTCACGCCCCTGACCGATCCGCCTCCGTCCGCGCCCGAAGCAGCGGGCCGGCGCCGCTACCTGCCGCTCGCCTACCGCGTCGCCTCCTATAACGCGGTCGTGCTGGTCGCGACCGTCATCGTCACGATCCTCGTGCTCGCGCCGCACAAGCTCTCATCGTTCGAGACCGATGAGGCGATCACGCTCGGGCTCGCGCTGATCCTGATCATCGCGCTCAACCTCGTGATGCTGCGGCGCGCGGTGGCGCCGTTGCAGAAGCTCACCGCGCTCGCGCGGCGCGTCGACCTGTCCTCGCGCCCGGGCGAGCGGATGCCGGACGCCGCCCCGACTTCGGAGGCCGGGGAGCTGGCGCAGACGTTCAACGAGATGCTCTCCAGGCTCGAGGCCGAGCGCAGCGAGGCGACCGGACGCGTGCTCGCCGGGCAGGAGGCCGAGCGCCTGCGGATCGCGCAGGAGCTGCACGACCAGATCGGCCAGGAGCTGACCGCCGTGCTGTTGGGACTGGCGCGGCTGCGCAACGCCGCCGACGCCGACACCGCCGAGGACGTCGGCGCCGTCCAGGAGGCGGTCCGCGCGAGCCTCGAGGACGTCCGCCGGATCGCGCTCGAGCTGCGGCCCGAGGCGCTTGACGATCTCGGCCTGCACTCGGCGCTGGCGGTGCTGTGCGAACGCTTCGCGCAGCGCTCGGGGCTGACCGTGGAGCAGCGGATCGCCGAGCCCCTGCCGCCGCTTGATCCCGAGTCCGAACTCGTCGTCTACCGGGTCGCGCAGGAGGCGCTGACCAACGTCGCCCGCCACGCGGGCACCGACCACGCGCTGCTGGCGCTGCAGGCGCGGGCGCCGGATGGCCCGCTCGTGCTGACGATCGCCGACGAGGGTCGCGGGATCGACGGCGACGGCGAGCCGGGAACCGGGATGCGCGGGATGCGCGAGCGGGCGACGCTGATCGGCGCGCAGCTGACGATCGGCCCCAATCCCTCCGGGCGCGGAGCCGTGGTCGAGCTGGCTTTGCCCGACACGGAGCGCTAGTGGACCTCCCCTGATGACCCCGCTGAAGACCAGGATCCTGCTCGCCGACGACCACGCGCTCGTGCGGCGCGGGCTGCGGCTGGTGCTCGAGGCCGAGCCCGACATGGTGGTCGTCGCCGAGGCGGGCGACGGCGCCGAGGCGATCGCCCGCGCGCTCGACACACCCGCCGATCTCGCGATCCTTGACATCTCGATGCCGCGGATGACCGGCCTGCAGGCCGCGGTCGAGATCCGCCGCCGCCAGCCCGCCGTGCGCTGCCTGATGCTCTCGATGCATGAGAACGAGCGCTATCTGTACGAGGCGCTGAAGGCCGGGGCGGCAGGCTACGTGCTCAAGTCGGTCGCCGACCGCGACCTCGTGCAGGCCGTCCGCGCGGCGATGCGCGGCGAACCGTTCCTGTACCCGGGCGCGGTCACGCCGCTGATCGAGGAGTACCTGCGCCAGGGCCGGGACGGCCCCGAGATCCGCGAGGACCCGCTCACGCCGCGCGAGCGCGAGGTGCTCAAGCTGATCGCCGAGAGCCGCTCCAACCGCCAGATCGCCTCCGAGCTGGTGATCTCGGAGAAGACCGTCGAGCGCCACCGGGAGAACATCCTCGACAAGCTCGGGATGCACGATCGCGTGGAGCTGACCCGATATGCGATCCGCACCGGCCTGATCGAGCCCTGAACGCTCGGTGACCTACGCGGCGTTGCCGTAGAAGAGCTCGCGGGTGACGTCGTTGAGTCGGTGGCCGGGGGTCTTGGAGTAGGCCAGGACCGCGTTGATGCGTGGCGTGTTCGATTCGTTGCGCGTGACCCGGTGCAGCGAGTAGCGGCCGCGGAAGAGGCTGAGCGTGCCCGGTTCGTTCTCGAGTGTCACGACCGCTCGCTCGCCGTCGAGCACCTCGCCGACGGCGTCGCGGTTCTCCTTGTCGACGGTGCGCAGGTCCTTGACGTACTCGTAGCGCCCGCCAGCGGGCGCCGGCGCGAGCATCAGCGTCACCGCGAACTCGCTGCGGTCGAAGTGCCAGCCGAGCTCATCGCCACGTTCGAAGATCGCGTAGGACAGCGCCCCGGCGGGATCGGCGTCGCGGTAGAGCTCGTCGAGCTCGAGGGCTTGCGCGACGAACGCGGTCGTCTCGTCGGCCTCGTACAGGATTCGCAGCGCGGAATCCTGCGGGATCCGGTCATATCCGACCGTCAGCTTCGCGGATCGCTGGAGCCGGCGCCTGACATCGCCCGCCTCGAGCGCCTCGTCGATCGGCTCGAAGTAGACGTTGTGGGTGTCGTCGGTCCGATGCGCCGATCGCCGCAGCGCCTCGGCCTCGGCGGCCAACCGCGCGACGGCTTGTGGCCGCACGAAACCGTGAAGCTGGCAGGCGCCGCGTTGCGCGAGCATCGTGCGGCACTGCTCGATCAGCTGTTGGCCCTGCGGTTCGTCGAAACGATCCAGCGGGTAGCGATCGAGATCGATGATGGCGTCCAGTGAGGTCATGCGGATCAGTCTGGACCACGTCATCAACCACTACAACTCATGTAATTGCGGCTATCGATTCGAAACTATGATGGATCGCGAGAACCGCTCATACGAGCGCTCCGAATCGTTCGTCGATGTCGCCTTGCAGCGCTGACCCGACCGAGCGCGCGATCTCGATGAAGGAGCGTGCGGCGGGCGTCAGGTTGCGCTCGGCATGCCAGGCGAGCGCCACGACCCGCTCCGGAACCGCGATCGGCAGCGCCACCAGACGCGGGTCGTTCGGGCTGTAGCTCAACCAGGGGATCACCGCGGCGCCGATCCCTTCGGCGACGAGCGCATGGATCGTGTCGTCGTCGTCGGAGCGGAAGACGATGTTGTCCTCGCCGATCCGCGAACCGAGACGCGCCTCGGGCAGGTGGACGCGCCGAAGGTCGCGGTAGCCGATCAGCGGCAGCTCGGTCAGTTGAGCGACGGCTACGCGTCGCTCGAGCGCGGCGAGGTGCGAGTCGCGGCGTACGAGCAACACGTACGGGTCGCCGAGCAGTTCGGCGGTCTCGAATGGCCCGGGACGCAGCGGGAATACGACGAACGCCATGTCCAGCTCCCCCCGCTCGACCGCATCCAGCAGCACGCCGTCGTCCGCGGCTTCTCGCAGTGTCAGCGCAACGTCCGGTTCGCTGGGTTGGAAGCGGCGGACCGTCGGCGCGAGGATGCGCGCGCCCGCGCTCTGAAAGCAACCGACGTTCAGTGCGGCGGTCGCGCCGTCGCTCAGCGCGCCGAGGTCGGCACGAGCGGCAGCCACGCGTGCGACGATCGCCTCGGCGTGGTCGACGAGCGCCGCGCCGGCGGGCGTCAGTGCGACCGGCTGCGGCCCCCCGGGGCGCGTCACCAGCTCCTGTCCGACGATCCGTTCGAGCACCGAGATCTGCTGGCTGATCGCCGACTGACTGTACCCGAGCGAGTCCGCCGCGCGGCTGAAGGAGTGATCCCTCGCGATCGCTGTGAGCGCGGCGAGATGGCGGAACTCGATCCCATGCCATCTATCACGCTCGGGCATGAAATCAAATCTTAACTTGAATCTTCCTGGCCGATCCGGACTGTACGCTGCCACAATTCTGGCGCCCAGCGCCCTCACCGGGGGAGACGACATGACACCTGACGACCACCGTCTGGACTCGATCCGATTCGAGCGAACGGAGCTCGAGAACCACTACATCGACGAGCTCGTCGCGGGCCGGCTCGACCGCCGCACGTTCCTACGCCGCGGCGCCGTGCTCGGGATGTCGGCATCGGCGATGGGCGCGATCCTCGCCGCCTGTGGTGGCGCCAACAACACCAGCGGTTCAGCGACGCACGCCGCTCAGGGGAGCGGCACCAGCTCCGCGCCCGTGCGCAAGGGCGGGACGCTGAGGCTCGCCCAGCCGGTACCCGCGACCGCGATGAACCCGTTGCTCGTCGACGACGCGGGCGGTACCTCGATGCTGACGCAGCCCGGCGAGTTTCTGACGTTCGACAACAACATCAAGCTGCAGCTGCAACCGCAGTTGGCGACCAAGTGGGCCCATAACGGCGACGGCACGGTGTGGACGTTCACGCTGCGCTCGGGCGTGAAGTTCCACAACGGCAAGCCGATGACCGCCGACGACGTCGTCTACACCTTCCAGCAGCTCGCCGACCCCAAGAACGCCTCCAACGCGCTGTCGACGTTCGTCGGCGTGCTCAAGCCCGAGGGCGTGCGCGCCAAGGACGCGCAGACCGTC
>DASUHF010000020.1:0-3133 GCA_036273655.1 Solirubrobacteraceae bacterium
CCAGGTCAGACGAGATCGCCGCCGACGGCGACACCCCAAACAGCAAGATCAGCATCGGCGTCATCAACGCGCCGCCGCCGGCGCCGGTCATCCCGACCAACAGGCCGATGATCGCAGAGCCAAGAACGATGTAGGGATCGATGTGCACGTCGTGTGTCTAGCGGGCCGCTCGAGGGTCAGGTCGCGCCGATCACACCGTCGTCCGGATCGTCTCCGAGATCGAGTGCGTCAAGCGCGCCGGGGGGAGGGCCGCAGAGTAGCCAGCCCTCGGGCACCGAGCGCACGAGGCCGTTGCGGCCGAGTTCCGAGAGGGCGCTGGTGACGGTCGGCCGCCGCGCCGCGACGAGCTCGGCGAGGATGCTGTGCGTCAGCCGCAGCGACACGACGATCCCGTCGGAGCGCACCCACCCCCAGCGGCCCGCCAGATGCCACAGCAGCATGTGCAGGCGCACGTCGACGCGCGCCTGGTGGACGATCGCCATGTTGACCGCCAGCTGGCGGGAGCGCAGCGCCGCCCGCCCGAACAGGGTGCCGGCGAGCTGTGGGTAGCCCGTCAGCGCCTTGACGAACTGCGAGTCGAGCACCGCCAGCCGCGTCGGCTCGAGCACCAACCAGCTGTGCGTGGGGGTCAGCTGCGTCGCCCAGCCCGAGTCGGGGCGGCGCAGCACGTCGCCCTCGCCAAGCAGCTCGGCGCTGTAGCGGCCCGCGACCCCGACTCGTAGCACCAGCAGACCCTGGAGCACGAGCAGGCCGATCCCGTCGCGGCCGGCACCGGTTCCCGTCCAGGCGCCGGGCGACAGCTCGAGCTGGCGCGCGACCAGCGAGGCCGCCGCCGCCTGTCGCCGGCCCGGATCGACGGCCTCAGCCAGCTCGGCGTCCTCCTGCAGCGGATAGCAGGTCTGAGACGGCCGTCGCTCGATCGTGCTCACCGAGGGCATCAGGCCGCCGTCGGCGTGGCCGCGTCGGCGCCGACGATGGACTCGGTCAGCGTCGCCGCGTCGGCGCCGACGACGGACTCGGTCAGCGTCGCGACCGCCTCCGCGACCTCGCGGGGTCGCTCGAGCGGCGACATGTGGCCGGTGCGCTCGAGCACGATCAGCCCGGCCGGATCGGGCAGCGCGGCGGCGATTCGCTGCGAATGGGCCGGAGGCGTCAGCCGGTCCTCGTCGCCGGCGATCACGACCGTCGAGACCGTCAGGCGCGCAAGCGCGGAGCGCAGATCCAGGTCCGACAGCGCGATCCCGGTCGCCGCGCGCACGGACGCCGGTGTCTCGATCAGCATCCGCTCGTAGAAAGCGACCTGCGCGCGCGTCGCGTCCGATCCGAACGCGATGCGGCGGATCGTCGCCTGGCCGATCGGGGTCGACAGCGGCGGTAACGGCACCGACGAGCTCAGCAGCCCGCGGCTCAGCCAGCGCGGGCTCAGCGCGCTGCCGAGCGCGCCGAACACGAGCGCGCCACCGATCAGATCGTCGACGCCGGCGTTCGTGATCAGCGCGCCGGCGACGCGCTCGCGGACGTCGTGGCGTGCGGCCCAGGCGGCGATCGACATGCCGCCGAGCGAGTGACCGACGACAACGGTCTGGGAGGCGGGGCCGCCGGCCGCGAGCAGTACCGCCTCGACGTCTTCGCCGAAGCGCTCGATCGCGTAGTCGCCGTCGGCCGCGAGCTCGCTCGATCCATGACCACGCAGGTCGTAGGCGACGACCCGCAGCCCGCGGTCGCGCAGCCCTGCGATCACCCGGCTCCACAGGCTCAGGCGTTCGGTCCAGCCGTGCGCGAGCACGACCGTCGCCGGGCACCCGGTCTCAGAACCGGCGAACGACAGCGCGTGCAAGCGCGTCCCGTCGGCCGAGACCACCTCGAGCCGATCGCCGCCCAACGGCGCCGTCAGCGCCCGGTACTCGTCGTCGCGCGCGAGCGCGCGCGTACGGCGGCGCTGGGCGACGACGCCGGCGGCGACGCCGGCCGCGAGTCCGGCCCCCGCCAGCGCGGCGATACGAGCGCCGCCGGCCGAACGCTCGGTGACGAGCGACTCACGCGACATGTCGCAAGCCACCGTAGCGGTCTGACGGGCATCCGACACGTCATCGCGGCGTTTTACGATGCGCGTCGTGCGGATCGGGCTGCTCACCGGCGGGGGCGACTGCCCCGGGCTGAACGCCGTCATTCGCGCCGCCGTGCGCAAGGGCATCGACCTGTACTCCGACGAACTGGTCGGCTTCCGCGACGGCTGGCGCGGGGTGCTCGACGACGTCTCGGACGAGCTGACGATCGAGTCGACGCGGGGCATCCTGCCGCGCGGCGGCACGATCCTCGGCAGTTCGCGCACGAATCCGTCCAAGCGGCCGAACGGGATCGAGATCGTCGCCGACACGCTCGCGCGCCACCGCCTCGACGGTCTGATCGCGATCGGCGGCGAGGACACGCTCGGTGCCGCCCACGTGCTGTCGGAGGCGGGGATCGACGTGATCGGCGTGCCGAAGACGATCGACAACGATCTCGGCGCCACCGACCAGACGTTCGGGTTCGACACGGCGCTGGAGATCGCCACCGAGGCGATCGACCGGCTGCACACGACCGCCGAGAGCCATCACCGGGTGATGGTGGTCGAGGTGATGGGCCGCAGCGCGGGTTGGATCGCGCTGCACTCGGGACTGGCAGGCGGCGCCGACGTGATCCTGATTCCCGAGATCCCGTTCGACATCGACGAGGTCTGCCGCCTGATCGCGCGCCGCCGCCAACGCGGGCGTCCGTTCTCGATCGTGGTCGTGGCCGAGGGCGCAACGCCGAAGGCGGGGACGATGACGATCGCGACCGGCGAGCTCGACGAGTTCGGCCATCCGCGGCTGGGCGGGATCGGCCACCGGCTCGAACGGGAGATCGAAACCCGGACCGGCTTCGAGACGCGCGCGACGGTGCTCGGCCACGTGCAGCGCGGCGGCACCCCGACGGCGTTTGACCGCGTGCTGGCGACGCGCCTCGGGCTGGCCGCGATCGACGCCGCCCACGAGGGCCGGTGGGGCCACATGACGGCGCTGCACGCGACCGCGATCGAACTCGTCGCGCTCGCGGACGCCATCGCCGAGGTGCGCCGCGTCCCGGTCGCCGAATACGAGCGCTACAGCGTCCT
>DASUHF010000021.1:0-64752 GCA_036273655.1 Solirubrobacteraceae bacterium
GGATGATCACGTTCGCGGACCGGCCGCAGCTGATCACGACCGAGTCGCTGAACGAGACGATCCGACTGGCGCGCCGGCTCGCCGAGCCCAGACCTCCCGCTGAGCTGATCGTCTGCGACGCCTATCACCGCGTGATCCAGCGCGAGCGCTGTGGTGGTGCCGCCGGGCTTGAGCCGGCGCCGGCGTCGGGGTCCGATCAGAGCTGCTGATCCACGCGTCAGCATGCCGGCCGGCGGCTGACCGCGGCACCTCCGCGGGCTCTTGCTCGGCCGCCACGACGGACGCTGCCGGACGCCGTATCCCGACCGGTATGGTTGCCGGGATGCCCGGGGTCCTCGACGAGCTCGACATCGTCGCGCTACTGGATGTGGACCCGGATCTCGGCGCGGACATCGGCTCCGAGGAGCAGCTGCGCTCCGCCCGCCGCCGCGCGGTTGCCGCCACCATCGAGATCGCGGGCCCGGGCTGGGACCCGAAGGCGCTCAACGCCCATGCCAAGCCGGGTTGGCTCGGCCTGTTCGTCGTCGAGGGCGTGATGCTGCGCCGCGTTCGGGTGGGCCGGCGGCCGGCGTGTGAGCTGTTCGGTCCCGGCGATCTGATCCGGCCGTGGGACACCGACGGGGAGTACGCGCCATTGCCGATCTCCGTCGACTGGCTCGTGCTGGTGCCGTCGCGGCTGGCGATCCTCGACACCGCGTTCGTGCTGCGCATCGCGCGATGGCCGACGATCAACGCTCACATTGTCGGTCGCGTGGCGCAGCGGGCCCGTTACCTGGCGCTGATCAACGCGGCCTCACACCTACCGCGCGCCGACGCACGCCTGCTGATCCTGTTCCATGTGCTCGCCGAGCGCTGGGGCAAGATCACGCCCAACGGGGTGCAGATCGTCCTTCCGGTGACACACGCGGTGTTGGCGATGCTGATCGGAACACAGCGGCCGACGGTGACGATCGCGCTGCAGCGGCTGACACGGGCCGGCTTTCTCGTGCGCGAACGCAAGCACCATTGGTTGCTTACCAACCACGCAGTCGAGCATCTCGCGCGGCCGGAGAGCCTGCAATCGGTGGCGGACACCGCGCTGCACAGGCCCTGATCGGCTTCGACGGTCTTGGTGTGGAGAGGCATCGCCCGAACATTGCAGAGTCAACGCCCTCTTTACGAAATCTGCGAAGTCCGCGGGGTTCAGCGTGGCGGCGCGTCCTGCCGGAATGCATGAGGCGGGAAGCGGCGTCCGGGGCTCGCCGAGGACCGCCCGCGACCCGTCGCCGGCGGGCGCGGAGTGGCGCGCCCGTGGGTGCCGTTGCGCTGCCCGTGCTCCTGCACATCCGGACGCCGCTCGCAGCGAGCGGCATAGGCCCGGAATTGACATTCGAACTCCGACCACCAGTTCTCATCCACCGGTGCGCGCTCTCGCCTGCGGCGGTGCAGCCGCCATGCCCCGAACAGACAGAACCCGACCGCCAGCACCTGCGCGGTCACCATCAGGAAGATCATCATCGTCACCTCGTCTTCTCAGTCGTTGCGTCCGTGCCCTGTGTGATACCCGCACTGCGCGGCGAGCATGGTTCAACGTTCGCGCCATGACGTCGCCGCGCTCGATCGCAGCCGACAAGGGCGCCTCACGACCGCGCTAGGTCACTGCACGCGCCGGCTGGCCGGGCGCTCGTTGTCGGCGCCCCGCCGCGGTGTGGCCGCCTCGCCGATGCGGTCCTGCAGATCCGCGAGGTTGAGCTCGCCGCGCCAGTACGCCGCGGCCGCGGCGAACACGGCCGCGCCTACGAGGCACAGGATCGCGTCGCCGAACCCGAAGGCGATCCAGGCGGCGACGAATGCGAAGCCGAGCGCGGCTCCGTAGCGCTGGTTGGTCATCGTGGGGCTCCTTTGCTGTCGGGGGCGACGCCCGCGAAGGTGACGTCGATCATGTGGTCGGGTAGGCCGTGCGCCGAGGCGGCCTCGCGCACTCGTTCCTGCACGGCGCGCAGCGTGCTCGGCAGCTGCAGGCCGTCGTTCAGCTGGACGCGGACGTCGACGGCACCGGCGCCGAAGCGAGCCGCGACGCCGGTCACCGACGGATGCCGCAGCGCGGCGACCTCCGCCGCCCGCTCGAACGTGCGCGGGGCGATCTCGGTCCGGCCCGGATCGTCGCCGTCGTGCAGCTCGGTCTCGGTGCGCGCCAGGTACGGTCGCGGCAGCACGCGCCATGCCAGCGGCGCGAACACGATCAGGCACAGCACGCCGGCGACGGCGACGATCGCTCGGTCGCGGCCGGTGATGTCTGCGGCCGTGATCGAGCTAAGCACGTCGAACACGGTCCGGTACGCGGAGATGTCGTTGATCGTGTCGGGCGAGACCTTGCACGCGGCGAGCACGACCATCGCGCCGTACCAGATCAGCGCCAACGCGAGCGCGGACACGAGCAGGCGGGCGGCGGCCTCGCCGATCGGCGGGCGGTGCAGGTTGATGCGTTGCCGGATCATCGCGGCGTCTCCGTCCGGCGCCGGCCCGGCCGACGCATGGTGATCCGCGTCCGCAACGGCAGGTCGGCGGTCAGCTGGGCGACCGACGCGGCGGCGCTCGCTTGCGCGCGGCGCCGGTCGACGTGGGTTGCGGCGCGGCCGCTGACGCGCAGGCGCCCGCCCGCGCCGGCGCGGGCGGCCCGAGCGCGTGCGCGCGCGGTGCTGACCTCCGCGGGTGCGGCAGCGCGCTCGGCGGCGAGCCGACCGAGCGGCCGGCGCAGGCTCTGCAGCGAGCCCTCAGGGGTGCGCTCGAATACGATCCGGCGCGGCCGCGAGGACACCCAGGCGCCGACGAGCAACAACAGTCCGAGCGCGACCGCGGCCAGGCCACACAGCACCGCGATGATCGCCACCGGCCCCGGGGCGGTCACCTGATCGAAGAAACTGCCGACGTTGTCGCGCAGCTGTGGCAACCGCAGGTGAGCGGCCAGTCTCGGGAGGCTCAACGTGCCGTGGTCGCCCTGGATGCAGAACACGGCCGCGACGATGCCGACGGCGGCCACGAGCGTCAGCAGCAGCAGGCCGACGAGCCGGCTGAGCAGGCGCGCGACCGGGATCATGGGCGATCACCCGCCGCCGGCTCCGGCTCGTAGAGCGAGACGATGTCGACGTCGATCGCGCCCAAGGAGCCATCGAGGAGCGCGAGCTTGGCGGCCGCGTGGATGCGGCGACGCAGATCGTCGGCGAGCTTCGGCAGCGGCTCCGGTGGCCAGGCGACGACCACGTGCACCGTCAGCTCGAACCGCCCGTCGGGCTGCGCGACCGTCGTGACCCCGCGGATCCCACGGCCGTGGTCGACGGTCTGCCACACGCCGCCGTCGCCGCCGGTCAGCGCGACGCCGGCCATCCGCGCGACGACGCGCTCGGCGACGCCGGCGAGCGCCACGCGCGCCGACGGCGCGGCCGGATACTCGCTGCTCACGACCGCTCGTCGCCCCGGCGATCGTCCTGGTCGTCGTCGCCGATGAAGTGCAGGTCGTTGACGGCGATGTTGACCTCGGTGACCTCCAGCCCGCAGGTGCCCTCGATCCGTCGGATGACCTGCTCGCGCAGCTCGGCGGTGACGCGCGGGATCGACTCGCCGTACTCGACGACGATCGTCAGATCGATGGCGGCCTGACGCTCGCCGACCTCGACCGACACGCCCTGTGTCCGGGACTCCGCGAGCCCGACCCGCTGGGTGACAGTGCCGATCGCGCGGGCGCCGCCGCCGCCCAGCGCGTACACGCCGCTGACCTCGCGGGCGGCGATCCCGGCGACCTTCGCCACCACCGAGTCATCGATCCTGGTCGTGCCCTTGGGGGTCGTCAGCGGGCTCTGCGGCGTGCCCGCGCCGGTGCTCTTGGAGGCGGTTTCGCTCGGTGTGCTCTGCGTCGTGTCGGCCATCGTGTCCAGCTCCTTTGATCGTGATTCGTTGCTGCTACTCACGAGGTTCGACCGCCGCGCGGCGAAAAAGTTTCAGAATTCTTGGCCGATCGCGACGACGTCGTCGATCGAGATGTCGACGCGCGCCGCCTCGATGCCGGCCTCGGAACGCAGGTCGGCGACGACCCGCTCGCGCACACGGTCGGCCACCTCGGTGACCGGCGGTCCGAACGCGACCACGAGGCGCAACTCGATCGTGACCGCGCCGCGGAGCTCAGGATCTGCCTCGGACCGCAGGACGGTGGCGACCGCCACGCCCGCGACCGACAGCGCGGCGGCGCGAGCCAACCGCGCCAGCGCGCGGTCGGCGATCCGTGTCGCTCCGCGCTCGGAGATCAGCGCGACACCATCGCCACCCACCCACATCAGCGGCCGGATCCGCTGCATGACTCGGTCCACCAGCCCCTCGGGCATCGCGATCACCGAACGGGCCATCGCCTGAAACTCGTCCCAGGCGTCGCGGATCGCGGCCAGCGCCGACTGGCAGTAGCGGCAGGTCGCCTGATGGACCCGGTCGCCCGGGGGAATGCCCTCGGTGATCTGCGCGATCAGATCGTCGAGCAGCGTTCCACAGGGCAGCGCCCCGGCTTTGGCGTGATCGTTCACCGCCATGCCAGGGTTCTCTTTAGCACGTCGCGACGCGCGCGGTGGATGCGGCTCTTGACCGCGCCGACGCCGATCCGCAACACGACCGCGATCTCTTCGTACGACAAGCCCTCGTAGTCGCGCAGCACGAGCGTCGCTCGCTGATCGGCCGGCAGCGCCGCGACCGCCCGTGAGATCGCGTCGGCGTGCGCGCGGTGCTCGGCGAGCCGCGCCGGGTCGTGCACCTCGACCGCGATGTCCCGCGCCTGCCCCAGCGGCTCGTCGGGCCGGGAGGCGAGGCGGCTCAGGCAGCGGTTGGTGACGATCCGGTACAGCCACGTCGCGACCGAGCTCTCGCCACGAAACCGCGCCAGCGCAAGCCAGGCCGAGACGAACGCCTCCTGCGCGGCGTCCTGCGCGTCGGCGTCGGATCCGAGCATCCGCAGCGCGACCCGGTACACACGAGCCTCGTGGCGGCGGACGAGCTCCGAGAACGCCGCGTCATCGCCGGCCCGGGCGGCCCCGACCAGCACCTCGTCGTCGACCCACACGACCACCGCTTCCCGACGATATGCGCCGTACGCACGCTGCTTCTCCGACACCGGGTGGCGCGGCGGCGCGCGGGCGCCGTCGAGGGCGGGCCCGCTCAGTCGAGCGAGTCGTCGGCCAGGACGTCGATCGTCTCGAGCTCGCGGCTGCGCGCGTAGGCGATCCGGACGCCGTCCGCGCGGGCGTCCAGCAGCGCCCTGAGCGTGCGCTCGGTGATGCGCTCGCCGGGCGCCAGCACCGGCACGCCGGGCGGGTACGGGGCGATCAGCTCAGCGCTGATGCGGCCGACCGCGTCGGCGACGGCGACCGGTTCAGAGCGCCCGAAGAACGCCGTCCGCGGCGCGACCGCGAGGTTGGGCTCGACGATCCACGCCGCCGTCGGCGCGAGCGTTCGCGGCGTACCGCGATGGCGTTCGATCGAGGCCCGAAGCGCGTCGGTGAAGCGTTCGATCGAGGCGGCGTCGTCGGCGAGCGTGACGACGCCGACGATCGTGTCGCGGTCGGCCATCTCGACCGGCACACCGGCGGCGAGCAGGTCGGCCTCGACGCGGATCCCGTGGGCGCCGGTCGCGGCCAGGGCGACGGTCAGCTTCGCCGGGTCGACGCCGGGACCGTCGAGGACGCGCAACCCGTCGATCGCCGCGAGCCGGCGACGGGCGGCGGCGACCGCCTCGAGCATCCGTCCGAGCAGCCGCTCGCCGTGGTGCTCGAGCAGCGCCCGGGCCGCGTCGATCGAGGCTGTGATCGCGCCCGACGGGCTGGTCGTGTGGGTCGCCTCGAACGCCGGCTGCAGGCGGGATGATGGAATACGCTCGGTGCGCACGAGCAGGATCGCTGCCTGGTTGTAGGCCGGCAGCGTCTTGTGGACGCTCGTCACCATCGCGTCCGCGCCGAGCGCGAGCGCGTGCTCGGGCAGCGCCGGGTGAAAGCCGAAGTGCGCGGCCCAGGCGGCGTCGACGACCAGCGGCACGCCCGCGCGGTGGGCAACCTCAACATGGGCGGCGATGTCGGAGTACGTGCCGACGTACGAGGGGTCCGACAGGAACACGGCGGCCACGTCGGGGTGTGCGGCGAGCGTCTCGGCGACGCGCTCGGGCGCGTAGCCGGCGGCGAGCCCGGTGGCGCCGTCGACTTCCGGGGCCACCCACACCGGCTCAAGGCCCGCCAGCACCAGCCCGAGCAGCACCGACCGATGCAGCGTGCGCGACACGATGACCTGGTCGCCGGGCCGGCCGAGCGCCAGCGTCAGCGCCTGGTTGCAATGGGTCGAGCCGCCGACGGAGAAGCGGCAGACGTCGGCGCCGAACAGTGCCGCCGCGCGCCGCTCGGCCTCCGCCACCCGCGCGTGCGCGGTCTTGATCGTGTCAAGGCCGCCGTAGACGCCGACGTCGCCGGCGACGACCGCGCCGGTCAGCGCCGTCGATCCCTTGTGGCCGGGCGTGAAGAACGCGTGCTCGCCGGCCGCCCTGCGATCCAGCGCGGCCAGGTATTCGCGCAGCAGCGGCGCGTCCGCCGCGAGGCCGAGCGGATCGCGGGGGTCGCGGGGGTCGCGGGGGTCGCGCGGGTCGCGGGGGTCGCGCGGGTCGTTGTGGGCGGTCGCAGGCGGCACGACTGCGGCACGCTAGCCGGATCGCCCGAACGATGGCGATCCACGGTGCACCACGCACCGGCTGGCGCCATTGTTCGCTCCACGCGTCGCCGATGACCTGCAACATTCGCCATTCTTGGCGCTCACGACAAGCGTTGGTCAAGCGAACACGACCTGTACGCACTCGCCGCCATCTCGGCTCACGCGGACGACGATTGGCGACAAACTCACCCGCGGACCGAGCTACTGCCTTCCCGTTCGGTGCCAGGCAGGCGATGGGCCGCGCGACCACGCGCGCCGACGGTCTTTGCACGAACCGGATGGAACATTCCCAAATCCTGCGCAGCTCGTCCCGATACCACGACGCGCGCCGCCGGCGCGGCGCCGACGCCACCCATCAGCCGGTCGTCAGCGGATACTCCTGGATGTGATCGGCCTCGGCCGGGCCGGGGAACGGCCGCGTCAGGCAGTACTGCTCGAGCACCGACTCCGGCACGCCCTCGACGCCCGGCGTGTCGGACGCCTCGCCCCTGGTGTGGGGATCGTCGGCGTAGCCACCGACCTCGACCGAGTGCTCGGGGGTGCGGTAGCCCGAGAGCCCGATCAGATGCAGCTTGAGCGCCTTGCCGAGCGCGTCGAGCCGCGCCGCGATCACGGGCTCCTGGTTGACGCTGTAGTCGGTGCCGGGCGCCTGGAAGAACCCGTAATCGCCGCCGTGGGCGACGAACGGCGTGTTGACGCAGCCGGCCGGCGCCGACACGGGCGCGCCGCCGGACGACATCTCGGCACGCGCGGCGATCGCGTCGAGCTTCTTCGCCTCTCGCTGCAGGCGCGACTTCAGCGCGGTCAGCTGCGAGCTATTGGCATGGCGGGCCCGCTTGAGCGCGATCTGCTTGTCGACGATCGTGAGCTTCAGCTGGGCGAGGTTGTCGCGCTCGGTCACGACCGCGGCGGTCGTGCGCTTGCGGCGCGCTCGCACCGCCGTCAGCCGCTTCGTCAGCATCGTCAGCTGCCGCTTGGCGGCCTGCACGGCCGCGACCGTGCGCTCGTTGGAGCGCCGCAGCTTGGCCATGTAGGAGACCTGGTTGACGAGCTGATTGAAGCCGCCGGCGCTGACGACGACGTTGACAAGCGAAGGCGGCGGCGACTCGTACTGGGCCCGCAGCTGCGCGGCGAGCTGTTTGCGGTCGCGGGCGTACGCGGCCCGCACCGACCGCAGCCGGGTCCGCGCCGCAGCCAGCTCGTCGGTCGTCTGGCGCAGCTGGCGCTCCTGCTCGTCAACGCTGCGCTGGACACCCGCGAGCCGCTGCTGCAGCGAGTCGATCGAGCCCTGGAACTGCTGGATCTGCTGCGACTCGCCGCTGATCTGCTGCTGCAGTTGCTGGGCGCGCTGCTGCCCCTGCTGGTAGCGGGCGGCCAGGTCGGCGTGGGCGGGAATCGCGCGCAGGCCGAAGATCGCGGCTGCGAGCACCGCCAGCGCGCATGCGGTCCGTCCGGCGACGATGCGTGCGACACCGATCATTCGGGTCGGCGACGCTACCAAGCCGTCGCGCCGCAGCACCGATTTGCCTGCTTTCGCATGAAAAATTGCACATTTCCACCCGCGGCCGAGCGCCGTCACTACGATCGGGTCCGGTGATCTGGGCCGTTGTCGTCGTGGCCGTCGTCGGGGCGGCCGTGAGCGCGGGTTTGGCCGTCGAGCTGCGCCGGCGGACCGCGGACCGTCGCCGTCTGCAACGCGCGGTCACGCAGCTACAGGCCGAGCTGGACGAGAAGGAGCGCTCCGAGCGTGCGCGGTCGGAGTTCATGGCGACCGCATCGCATGAGCTGCGCAGCCCGCTGACCTCGATCAAGGGATTCGCCGAGCTGCTCACCCGCGGCCCCCACGCCGCCTCGATCCCGGCTCGCCAACGCGAGTTCGTCGACATCATCGGTCGCTCGGCGGACCGGCTCGTGGACCTCGTCAACGAGCTGCTCGACGTCGCCAAGCTCAACGCCGGCGAGTCGACGCTCGATTTGCGCCCGGTCGACGTCGGCGAGGCGATCCGCGAGACCGCGGAGCTGATGAGCGCGCGGATCGCCGGCAAGCACCAGCAGCTCGGAATCTACGTGGCGCCGACGCTGCCGCCCGCGATGGCCGACGCCAACAAGCTGCGACAGGTGATCTCGAACCTGCTGACGAACGCCCACCTCTATACGCCCGATGGCGGCCGGATCCACATCGGCGCAGAGGCCGACCGCGCGTGGGTGCGGATCGTCGTCGCCGACTCCGGGATCGGGATGAGCGACGAGCAGGCCGAGCGGGTGTTCGACCGCTTCTACCGCGCCCCGGGCCCGGACGCGGGCGTGCCCGGCACCGGCCTCGGGCTCGCGATCGTGCGCTCGCTGGTGCAGATGCACCACGGCGAGGTGCACGTCGCATCGAGGATCGGGCAGGGCTCCGTGTTCGAGGTGCTGATCCCGGCGGCGCCAACGCCGGCGGACTCGCTGGAGACGATCGGCGGCCGCAGGATCCTGATCGTCGAGGACGATCCGGCGGTGGCGGCGCTGATCGCCGGGCAGCTGGCGGCGGTCGATGTCGAGACCGAGATCGTCGCCGACGCCGAGGAGGCGCTGCAGGCGCTGTCCCGCGACCGCTTCGATGCGATCACGGTCGACGTGCGGATCGGCTCCCCCGACGGAATCGAGCTCGTCCGCCGGTTGCGCTCGGACCGCGAACTGCAGTCGGTGCCGGCGGTGTTCGTCACCGTCGATGTCGATCATCCGGAGCTGTCGGGCGAATGGACCGCGGGCAAGCCGATCGACGCCGGCGAGCTGCAGCGCGCGCTCGTCGCCTCGATCCGTTCCGGCCGGCCGCGCGTGCTCGCGATCGGCCGGGAGCAGACACAGGCGCGGTTGGAGCCGACGCTCGACGAGCTGGGGATCGAATACGAGTGGGAGACGACCGGCTCGGCCGCGGTCCGCGTCAGCGGCGAGCGTCGCTTCGAGGTGGCGCTCCTCGACGCCGGCCTGCGCAATCCGCAAGCCGTCATGCAGGCGCTCAAGCTACGCGGGCGTCGTCTTCGAAAAACTGTGATCCTGTTCACCGATGGCGAGGCTCCCGTACCCCCAGCCCTGGCCGAGCAGGGCGTCGAGGTCGTCCCGATCGAGCGTGCCGCCGAGGCTGTGCTTCAGACCCTTCGGGGCCAGCCTCCGCGACCGATGGTGACCCCCGATGCCGTCTCCGGATCCCGCTGAGCTGCTGGCCGAGAACGAGCGCCTGCGCGATCGCCTCGAGGCCGCCGAACGCGAGGCGGCCGACAGCGCGCGACAGCTGGAGCTGTACGCCGCCGACCTGCGCGAGACGTTCAAGTCAGAGCGCGAGCGCGCCCAGCAGCTGAGTCGCTCCTACACCGCGACCGTGCGCGCGCTGTCCAACGCGGTCGAGGCGCGCGATGCGTACACCGGCAAGCACGCCGAGCGCGTGACCCGCTATGCGATCGAGATCGGCCGCGAGCTGGGGCTGCCGCGGGCCGACGCTCCGGAGATCGAGTTCGGCTTTCTGCTGCACGACGTCGGCAAGCTGGCGGTGCCCGACTCGATTCTGTTCAAGCCGGGCCCGCTGACCGTCGAGGAACGGGCGCTGATGTCGCGTCACACGATCGTCGGCGCCGAGATCATCCGCGACATCGAGTTCCTCGCCGAGGCCTCGCAGGTCGTCCGTTCCCATCACGAGCGGTGGGACGGCAGCGGCTACCCGGACGGCCTCGCCGGCGAGGAGATCCCGCTACCCGCGCGGGTATTCGCGGTCGCCGACGTGTTCGACGCGCTCACCACCAACCGTCCCTACCGGGCGGCGCTCAGCTTCGCGCAGGCACACGAGATGATCGTCGCCGAGTCGGGCAAGCACTTCGACCCCGACGTCGTCGCTGCCTTCGAGCGCATCGGCGACGAGGTCCTGCGGCGGATCGCCGACGAGGCTGCCGCGTGAGGCGCGAGCTGCTGGTCGTCGACGACGACCCCTTCATCCGCCGGTTGATCACGACGACGCTCGAGGACGTCGCCCAGTTCGAGCTGCTGGAGGCGTGCGACGGCAACGAGGCACTCGCGCTGGCCGAGCGTCACCGGCCGCAGATCGTGCTGCTCGACGTCGACATCCCCGGGATCGACGGGATCGAGGTGTGCCGGGCGCTGCGCTCCGACGAGCGCACCAGCGAGGCGACCGTGGTGATGCTGACGGCGGCGCACGGCGACGAGATCGAGGCCCGCGCGGGCGCGGCGGGCGCCGACCTGTTTCTGACCAAGCCGTTCAGCCCGCTCGATCTGCTGCGGCTGCTCGACGGTCTCAGCGAGCCGCCGGAGTCCGCGCCTTCCTGACCCGCTCCCGGCTGGCCCGCGCGGCGGCTCCGCCGGCGCCCGGCCGAGCAAGGAGCGGCCCCTACCTGAGAGATATGTACGTCCATTCCGGACTCATCTCCCACTTTCCGATCAAGACGAGGGCGCCGGAAGGCCTGGCCGCCGTGTTCGAAACGACAGCACCGAAGGGACGGGCCGGAGGTAGAGCAATTGACCAAGTCAGGTCCGCCGTCCGCAGATTGGTCACGAGTGCATGACCTGCACGCCACGGTTCGCCACCTTGGCCACAGCCGACCCGGATTGGCGATCTTTCACGTCAGGGTGCCGGCCCCTCCCGTTCGGTGCTGTCGTTCGCCAACCGCAGACGCCCGCCCGCCCTCCCGTTCGGTGCGGTCGTTCGCCAACCGCACACGCCCGCCCGCCCCCCTTCTGTGCCGTCGTTCGCCGACCGCCATGCGGCGGCAGCCGCGCGGCTAACCGATCTTGATCAACACGATCGTGTTGATCACGAACAGCAGCGCGAACACGATCGTCCAGCGGTTGAGGTTGCGCTCGACGAGCGAGCCGCCGCCGAGCGGCCCCTGGCCGGTGCCGACCCCGAACGCGCCCGACAGCCCCGCGTCCTTGCCGGAGTGCATCAGGATCAGGAACACCAGCACGACGGACAGGATCACCTGCACGAAGTCGAGAATGGTGGTCACGGCGCCGATGGTAGCCGGTCGTCGGGCCCGCCCGGCAGCGGCGGCTCGCCGCGATCCGAGCCGCCGTCGTCGTCCGCGGCCTCGGCCGCGCGCACCGCGCGCTCGTGCTCGATCGCGTCGTCGAGTCGCTCGAGGATCTGCACGGCCTCGCCGCGCAGCGCCCGGTCGATCGCCTCGTAGTCCTCGTCGGAGAGCTTGCCGGTGCGAAGGTCCATCTCGGCGTCGCGGATCTCCTGCAGCTTGGAGTCGCGCGCGGCCTCGAGCGCCCGCACGTCGTCGGACGCGATCGCCGACGCGCGGCGGGCCGACAGCAGCGGGCCGCTGATCACATACAGCGCGATCGCGAGCACCACCAACACGAGCAGGTACTGCAGCATCAGCGGCGCGCTCCTGCCATCAGGCGGGCCTCGTCTTTCGCATCGCGACGAGCTCACGCTCACGTGCGTCGAGCACCGTCTCGGGCTCGCGCGCGGGCGTCCTGCCGACGTCTGGGTCAGGCGGCCCGGCCGAGCCGCGGCGCGACGGCCGCCGTGCCGGCCACAGCGCGATCAGACCGCCGCACGCGCCGATGATCCCGCCGATCCACAGCCACATCACCAGCGGCGAGACCTCGATCAAGAACTGCGACGTCCACGGATGCGCGACGAAGCGATGGTCGAGCTCGACGATCAGCCGGTCTCGCAACGCGTAGATCATGCTCAGATACTGGGCGCGCCTGGCCGCCGGCAGCCGCTGCGCGGCGGCGATTGCCTTCGCGAACTTCGCGTTGCCCTGGGCGATCTCCGAGGCGAGCGGACTCGTGTTCGGCTGGATCACGACCCAGATGTCGCGCAGCAGCTGGGAATCGAGGCCGACGCGACTCTCGTCCGAGCCGTTGAAGAAGCGGCCGATCGGCTCCGGCGAGCTCTGCGACGGATACACGCCGTAGGTCGTGTGCACGGTCGTCACGTGGCGGCTGCCATCGAACACCGCGATCACGGCCCCGAACGTGATCTTCTGCGCCGACGCGCCGGCGGTCGGACGGACGTACTTGAACGTCATCCCGTCGACCCTGACGCTCTGGCCCGGGCGAAGGTCGGCGCGGCGCGCGTGCTGGAACGACGTCGACGCGGCGATCCCGACCAGCGCGATCGCGACCCCGAAGTGCACGAGATAGCCGCCGTAGCGGCGCCGGTTGCGTCGCACGAGCTGGACGAGCGCCTCCGGCGGCGACTCGTGCGCGATCCGCGTGCGCACGCGGGTGCCACGGAAGAACTCCTGCACGACGGTGCCGGTCACGAACGCGCCGAGCACGAACATCGTCATCGCCAGCAGGTGGTCGGTGACGCCGGGCACGAGCAGCAGCACCACCAGCGTCACCAGCCCGGCCGCGACCGGGAACGTGAAGTTGTGGCGTAGCTTGGAGAGCGTCGCCCGCCGCCAGGGGATGATCGGCCCGATCGCCGACAGCGCGACGACGACCAACGCCAGCGGCACCACGTAGGGCCTGAACGCGGGTGGGCCGACCGAGATCTGGGTGCCGGTGATCGCCTCGGAGATCAGCGGGAAGAACGTGACCCACGCGATCACCAGCGCGAGCGCGACGAGCACGATGTTCTGGGCCAGGAACATCGACTCGCGGCTCAGCAGCGAATCGAGGTGAGCCTCGGTCTGCAGCTGCTCGCGGCGGAGCGTGACGAGAAACACCGAACCGATCGCCATCACCCCGATCAGCGCCACGAACGCGAAGTTCAGGGTCGGATCCGACACGAACGCGTGGATCGAGCTCAGGATCCCGGAGCGCACGAGGAAGGTGCCGACGATCGCCATCGTGCCGCTCAGCAGCACCAGCGACGCGTTCCACACCTTCAGCATCCCGCGCTTCTCCTGGATCATGATCGAGTGGATGAACGCGGTGCACAGAAGCCACGGCATCAGCGCCGCGTTCTCGACCGGATCCCAGGCCCAGTAGCCGCCCCAGCCCAGCTCGGTGTAGGACCAGCGCGCGCCGAGCATGATGCCGATCCCGAGGCACAGCCACGCGGCGAGCGCGAATCGGCGAGTGACCTGCATCCACTCGGCGTTGACGCGGCCGCTGATCAGCGCCCCGACCGCGAACGCGAACGGCACCAGCATCAGCGTGTACCCCGAGTACAGCATCGGGGGGTGGAACATCATCGTCGTGTGGCGCAGCAGCGGATCGAGCCCCGCGCCCTCGGCCGGCGCCGGCGCCGTGGTCGCAAACGGGTTGGCGAACAGCACCGCCAGCGCGGTGAAGAACCCGGCGATCGCGAACAGCACCGCCTGCGCGTACGGGACCAGCTCGCGGACCTTGTTGCGCGTGATCACCAGCGCCAGGCTCGACCAGAACGCCAGCAGCATCACCCACAAGAGCAGCGACCCCGCCTGCGTCGACCAGATCGCCGCGACACGGTAGAAGAACGGCGTCGTCGTGCTCGAGCCGCCGGCGACGACGTTGTAGGAGAAGTCGTTGGAGACGAACGCGATGTCGAGGATCACGAACGCGGTCGCGGCGATCCCGCACAGCGCGTACATCGCGCGCCGCGCCGAGTCGATCCACACGCGCTCGCCGGTCCGTGCGCCGTACAGGGACGCGCACAGCCCGTAGATCGCGCACAGCAGCGCGAGGATCAACAGGACGTGGCCGGCGGGCGCCATTCAGCTAATTCTTCTTGTAGGAGCTCGACGCGGCCTGGTACTTGGACGGGCACTTCGTCGTCAGCGACCCCGGTTGACCGACGTACGTGCCCGAGTCGGTCTTGTGCACGCTCACCAGCACGCCGCGGCCCCTCGCGAACGGATCGGGGATCGAGCCCTGGTAGCTGACCGGCACCGACACGTCCTGCTTGGGGTCGCGGACGCGGAAGTACAGGGTCGAGTCGGTGCGGTGGTCGCTGATCACGGTGCCGGCGAGGATGTACTCGGTGTGCGGCTTCGCGCGTGCGATCAACTGCGATGCGGTCAGCTCGTCACGACCGGCCGAGAAGCTCGTGTAGATCAACGCCGTCGCCAGCAGTACGGCCACGGTGAGCGCGACGGTGAGGCGTATCGCACGCTTCCGACTCGGATCCATGCCGCAGGGCATTCTCGCACGTCGCGCATCTCGCCCGCGTCAGCGCGAAGACGGCGCCGCCGGACCCGCCACCGCCGTGCGGCGTACGCCTCCCCGGACGGCTTCATTATTAAGTTCGAGTTAACGCACCGGGAATTTGACGGGCTTCGGCGAAACCAACGTCCGTGACCGCCGTTACAAGTATGCGAGTGCTTGCAAGAAGCAAATCCGGCGCCACGATGCTGCGGCGCCACCGACAGGCCCGCCCGGCACCGGCGTCGGTCGCGGCCCAGGAGGAGCAGCCAGAGCCGGAGCCGATCGGGCGCAGCGGCGCCCGGTCCGGTGCCGTGCTCGTGGCCGAGCGTCCGCTTGCGGCGACGCTCGCCGGCTCGGAGATCCGCGCCGGCAGGCGGCGCCGGCGGGAACCCGCCCCGCAGGATCACGCCCTGTACTCGTGTCAGTGCGGGTTCGTGTTCGAGGCGGACGTCTCGACCTCGGTGGGCTGCCCGCACTGCGGTGGCGCCCAGGCCTGGTAGCGCCTCCGAGCTCCGGCTCGTTCGGTGCCGGCGCCTTCGAGCGCCCTCGCCCGCCGCACCGGTCCTCAGTTCACGGCCTTGGGGCGCAGCACTGCGACGGCACGTCGTCTGACCAATCGACCACGACTGCTCGGGCGCCGCCAGGGGCGTCCGAGCATGCCGCGGCTCACTCGGCCATGTCGGCGATCGCGATCGTCCGCTCCGGGGCGAAGCGGCAGACGAGCTCGCCCGGCACCCCGTTGCGGCGCCCGAATTCCTCCGCGCGGTCGGCGCCCACGTAGCGTCGGGCGATCGCGGTCGCCGTTCGCAGCAGCTCAGTGGGGTCCTCCGAGATCGCGACCTCGCCGCGCAGGTGCACGAACGCGAACGGCGGCCGCTCGTCGTCGACGACGATGCTCGCGCGCGGGTCGCGACGGAGGTTGCGGCCCTTGACCGTGTCGGCGCCCGTGTTGAACACCAGCTCTGAGCCCTCGAGCACAAACCACACCGGCATCACATGGGGGCTGCCGTCACGCATCGCCGTTCCGAGCTTGGCGGTGCGGGTTCCCTCGGCCAGGAACGCCCGCAGCTCATCGCCGGTCATCTCACGCGCCATCGTTGATCTCCATCTCGCTGGTCACAAGCCGAGCGTAGCCCGCGGGCCGGTGGGCGGTGATTGGAGGCATCCCCTCGTCGCAGACATCCGCCGGCACCAGGAGGATGGGGTCATGCAAGCGATCAACATCCACGAGGCCCGGTTCGAGCTCGAGGGCTCAGAGCCGGCGGGGTTCGGGACCGGCGAGGCGAATGCGGTCCGGGCGCTCGGCGCCGAGCAGGTCACGGTCAGGCTCTACGAGGCGCCGCCCGGCCAGGCGATCTGCCCCTACCACTACGAATACAAGGAGGAGTGGCTGCTGGTCGTCACGGGCGCGCCGGCGCTGCGCGACCCGGACGGCGAGCACCCGTTACGGGCCGGCGATCTCGTCCGCTTCCCGCTCGGTCCCGCGGGCGCGCATCAGGTCATCAACCGGGGCGCCGAGCCGGCGCGGGTGTTGATGTGGTCGGACCACTCCTGGCCCGAGGTCTGCGTCTACCCCGATAGCGACAAGATCGCGGCGTTCCTCCCCGACGAACACGCGCGCGACGAGGTGCTCGTGCGTCGCGCCCACGCGACCGTGCCCTATTGGGAGGGCGAGAGCGCCCCGGACTGAACGAGCGGCAGACCCAAGGCCCGCGTGGGCGAGCCCGCCCTGCTAGCGTCGCTGCCCGGCGGTCGCATCCGCGGCCGCGAGGCAGCTATCTCTGAGTCCCGCTCGCAGCGGTTCGGGTCAGCGCAACGCCTCCCGAAACGCAAACGCGGCCTCAAGCACGCCGCCCCAGGAGTGATGTCAGACCATGCAGTCCTTCTCGCAGCTCGGCGTGTCGCGCGCCGTCGCCGATGCCCTCCGCGACAACGGGATCGAGCGGCCGTTCCCGATTCAGAGCAAGGTGATCGGTGACGTGCTCGCCGGCCGCGATGTGCTCGTCCGCTCACCGACCGGCTCGGGTAAGACGCTGGCGTTCGGGATCCCGCTCGTCGACCGGATCGCGGCCGACGGCCCGCGGCCCGCGGGGCTGATCCTCGCCCCGACGCGTGAGCTCGCCACGCAGATCACCGAGGACCTCCGTCCGCTCGCCCACGCCCGGGCGCTGCGCATCACCGCCGTGTACGGCGGCGTCGGTCTGGTCGCGCAGTGCAAGAACGCGGCAAGGTCGCACCTGCTCGTCGCCACCCCTGGCCGGCTGGAGGACCTGCTCGCCCGCGGCGCGTTCTCGCTGGACGCGATCCGGATGCTTGTGCTCGACGAGGCGGACCGGATGCTGGACATGGGCTTCAAGCCGGCGGTCGATCGGATCGTTCGCGCCTGCCCGGCGCGCCGCCAGACGCTCTTCTTCTCCGCCACGCTCGACGGCGAGGCGGGCGCGATCGCGCGTCGCTACACCGCCGATCCGCGCTCCCACGAACACGGTGAACCGGCCCGACGGGTCGCTTCGGAGATCGAGCATCGGTTTGTCGCGGTCGGTGCGGACCGCCTCGCGACGCTGACCGTCGAGCTCGAGGCCGCGCGCGGGCGCACGATCGTGTTCGTTCGCACCAAGCGCGGCGCGGACCGGCTCGCCAAGCGTTTGGGCCATGCCGGAGTCACAGCCGTCGCGATGCACGGCGACAGGTCCCAGCGCCAGCGCGAGCAGGCGCTCGCGCGTTTCGAGGCCGGTGACGTCGGCACTCTCGTGGCGACGGACGTCGCGGCCCGCGGCATCGACGTCGCGCACGTCACCCATGTGATCAACTTCGATCCACCCCACGACCACGGCAGCTACGTCCACCGCGTCGGGCGCACGGGTCGCGCCGGCCGCCGCGGCGTCGCGATCACGCTCGTCGACGATCACCAGCGAGCCGAGATCGCGTCGCTCGCCGACGCACTGGGCGTGGAGCACGAGCTCGGCCGCGGCACGCCTTCACCTCGCTCCGGTGGCCCGCACGGCGCCCGCCGGCGCAGCGCGCGCCACGCGCGACGACGGCCCGCACGTCGCGCCGGCGGTCATCGGGCCGGCTGAGCCCGAGCCCGCGCGCGGACGTCAGCGCCCGCCGCACACCGGCAGGATCAGCCGCGACGGGTGCTCGCGGTCGCGCAGCAGCTCGACGTCGACCGGCCGCATCGTCGCCGGGTCGGCGCGCGCACGATCCTCGCCGGTCCCCGGGTTGCGCGCGAACCGCGGATGCGCGCCGGAGCTGACCTGCACCCGGATCCGGTTGCCGGCCGCGAACCGGTGCGCGGTCGGCCACAGCTCCACGCGCATGTGCGCGATGCCGTCCTCGCCGACGGCCTCGGGCTCGATGCTGCGCAGCCCATCGCAGACGTTGCGTGAGACGCCGTCGCGGTCGACCTCGCAGAGCCGCACGAACAGGTCGAAGTGCGGCGGCTCGCCGCGCGCCCACAGCTCCGCGGACACCTCGCCGATCGCCTCGAGCGGCTCGCCCAGCGGCTCGGTCGTGAACGTCAGGACGTCGTCGCGCCGCTCGAGTGGGCCGTTGTCGACGACGGGATCGCGCGACAACAGCACGGCGCCGCCGAGCGACGGCGTCGGGTCGAGCGGGTCATAGCGGTAGTCGAAGCATCGCGGCCGCGGACGCTCGGTGACCGGCGGCTCGCGGCTCAGAGCGCCGCCGGCGTCGAGATACAGGCTCGACGCCCGCGCGCCCGCCGGCGGCCAGCGCTCGAGCTCACGCCACCCTCCGCCGTCGCCGGTCACCATCACTCGCACCTTCGAGTCGCGCACGAGCCGGTCGTCCCCGAGCAGATGGGCGCGCAGCCAGGCGATCCCCTCGCGGTGACCGGCGGCCGCCAACGCCGGCGCCGTGTGCGTCCACGGCCCGATCAGCAGCTGCGTGCGGCTGCCGCCCGCCTGCAGCGCCTTGAAGTCGTCGAGCATCCACGGCAGCAGGATGTCGTGCCAGCCGCCCACGAACGACACCGGTGCTGTCACCTCGGCGACCGACTCCGAGTAGTCGCGGCGCCGCCAGTGCGCAGAGTCGCGGCGCGGATGCTCGAGGGCATCTCGCATCCACCGCACCTCTGAGCCGGTGAGGCGCACGTCGAGCTCGTCGAGGCGCACCTCCGACAGCGTTCGCCGCAGCGCCCGCAGCCCGCGGTTGATCGAGACGGGCGCCAGCCGGCGCTCCTGGAAGGCGACCAGCACCAGCCACGAGGCGACCGTCTCCAGCGACACCGACCCGCCCGCGTAGGTCTCGTCGTAGAACTGCGAGGCCGAGACCTCGACCGCCATCGCCGCCAGCTCGTCGCCGGCCGGCTGCGCGATCGCCCACTGCACGAGCCCGAGGTAGCTCGGCCCGAACGTCCCGACGCGGCCGGCGTGCCACGACTGTGCGCGCAGCCAGCGCAGCGTCGCAAGGCCGTCGGGGCGCTCGTCGAACGGGTCGAATTGGCCGCCGGAGCCGAACGTCCCGCGCACGCTCTGGACCACGACCTGAAACCCGCGCTCGGCCAGCAGCCTTCCCATCAGCAGGCCGACGAACTGCCGTCGCCCATACGGCGAGCGCACGAGCACGGTCGGCTGCGGCGTCGCGGAGTCCACGCGGGCGACCCAGCGGTCGGCAAGCAGCACGACGCCGTCGTCCATCGTCGCGGGCAGATCGCGCTCGCAGATGACGTCGCGCGTCCGCGGCTCGATCAGCCCCATCTGCCGAGCGAGCACTTGCGAAGGCAACGACATCGGGTCGCATCCTATGAGCGACGCGCGGGTAGGATCCGCGAATGGAGGCGCGCCTGGAGGCACGCGAGGGAGGGTTGGTTCCGGTCGGCGCCGGGTGGTTCGTCGTCAACGCGACCGAGGCGCAGTGGATGACCGGGGTGTTCGGCGCCTACACACGCTTCGAGGGCGAGCCGCAATTCCCGCTGATCGGCATCAACGTGGGGGTGCTCGAGCCCGGGCAGGCGTCCTGCTACTACCACGCCGAAGACGAGCAGGAGGACTTCCTGGTGCTGGCGGGCACGTGCCTGCTGCTGGTGGAGGGCCAGGAGCGCCGGCTGCGGCAGTGGGATTTCGTCCACTGCCCCGCTTGGACCGAGCACGTGTTCGTCGGCGCCGGCGAGGGCCCGTGCACGGTGCTCGCGGTCGGGACGCGGCTGACCGACGGGGTCCTCTACCCCGATTCCGAGCTCGCCCGCAGCCACCGCGCCGGCGTCGCGCACGAGACCCGCGACCCCGATCACGCCTACGCGGGGCTGCCCGCCGACACGCCGACGGGCTACCGCTCCGGCTGGCTGCCGGGAGGCTGATGGACGACCAAGCGGGGCGCAGGTTCCTGGTCACCGGCGCGACGGGCGGGATCGGCCTGGAGACCGCGCGGTCGCTCGCATCCAACGGCGCGACCGTCTACATCACCGCCCGCTCGGCCGACAAGGGCCGGCGAGCGCTCGACGAGCTCGCGACCACGACGGGCTCGCAGCGGCTGCACGCGCTCGAGCTGGAGCTCGGCGAGCTGGACTCGGTCCGTGGCTGCGCGGCGGCGTTCCTCGCGACCGGCGAGCCGCTGCACGGGCTGATCAACAACGCCGGGCTGGCCGGCAGTCGCGGGATGACGCCGAGCGGCTTCGAGCTCGCGTTCGGGACCAACCACGTCGGCACATTCCTGCTGACCGAGCTGTTGACCGAACGGCTCGCGCAATCGGCGCCGGCACGCGTCGTCAACGTCGCCTCGGTGGGTCATTACCAGGCCAAGGGGATCGACTTCGAGGCGGTCCGGCGCCCGACCAGGACCCGCACCGCATTCCCCGAGTACTGCGTCTCCAAGCTGGCGAACGTGCTGCACGCCGCAGAGCTCGGGCGGCGCCTGCAGGGCACCGGCGTGACGACGTACTCGCTACACCCGGGGACGGTCGCGACCGACGTGTGGCGCAGGGTGCCCTGGCCGATCCGGCCGCTGATGCTGCGCCGGATGGACTCGCCGCAGGAGGGGGCGCGCACGTCGCTGTACTGCGCGACCGCGCCCGAACTCGGCGATGTGAGCGGCCACTATTACGACAGCTGCGCCGAGAAGACGTCGGCGAAGACCGTCACCCCACAGCTCGCCGCCGAGCTGTGGGAGCGCAGTGCGGAGTGGGTCGGCCGGGACGCCTGAGCCGATACAGCACGTGCCGGCGCAGCGGCCAGTCGGGCAGCGCCGGATGGTCGAAGTCATCGGCCGGATCGTGCGTCATCCCGAGCCGCTCCATCACCCGCCGCGACGGCTCGTTGACGGACGTCGTGAACGACACGACCTCGTCCAGCCCGAGCCGTTCGAAGCCGAACCGGACCGCGAAGCGGGCGGCCTCGGTCGCGTAGCCGTTGCCCCAGTGCTCGGGCAGCAGCCGCCACCCGACCTCGACCGCGGGCATGAAGTGCGCGTTGAACGTGGGCACGTTGAGCCCCACCGAGCCGATGAACGGCGCGCCGTCGCGCAGCTCGACCGCCCACAGGCCCCACCCCTGCTCGGCCAGCCGCGCCGCGAAGCGGTCGGCGAGCGCGTCCGAGGCGGCGCGGTCGAGCACGCTCGGGTAGAACCGCATCGCGTGCGCGTCGCCGTTGAGCCGCGCCCACGGCTCGCGGTCCGCGGCTCGCCACTGGCGCAGCAGCAGCCGCGCCGTTGACAGCTCGCAGACGTCCACGGCGAGCGCCGGCGTCAGCGGCCGTCGGGCAGCCGCCAGCCCGAGCCGCACGCCAGCGCGACCGCCGCCTCGGGACCCCAGCCTCCCGGCCGGTAGCCCTGCACCGGCGGAGGCGAGTCGATCACCGGCGCGCACACCTCCCAGATCCGCTCGATCTGCTCCGCGCGCGTGAACAGCAGCCGCTCGCGCAGCATCACGTCGTGCAGCAGCCGCTCGTAGGCCTCGAGCCCGTCGCGACCTTCGAAGGCCTCGTCGACGTCGAGCGTCAGCGCGGCGCGGCCCAGCTCCAGCGACGGACCCGGGACCTTCGCCGCGACCTCGATCCGAACCTGCGGATCATCGGACAGCTCGAACACGAGCTCCGACGGGCGCGAGGCGCCAGCCGGGCCGTCGCTCGGGAAGATCCGCAGCGGCGCGTCCGTGAAGCCGATCGTGACCGTCCGCCGACCCGCGGCCATCGACTTGCCGGTGCGCAGGTAGAACGGCACGCCCGACCAGCGCCAGCTGTCGACGAACACCTCGAGCGCGGCGAGCGTCTCGACGCTCGAGTCGCCGGCCACGCCGTCCTCGTCGCGATAGCCGTCGTACTGGCCGAACACGACGCGTTCGGGATCGAGCGGCCGCAGCGCCTCGAACACCTTCGTGCGCTCCAGCTGCAGCGACTCGGAGTTGATCCGCGACGGCGGCTCGAGCGCGACGATCCCGAGGATCTGCATCAGGTGCGTGACGACCATGTCGCGGAAAGCGCCGGTCTGCTCGTAGAAGCCCGCGCGGCCCTGGATGTCGAGCGCCTCGGGCACGTCGATCTGCACGTAGGCGATGTGGTCGCGGTTCCAGATCGGCTCCAGGATCCCGTTGGCGAACCGCAGCGCGAGGATGTTCTGCGCCGCCTCCTTGCCGAGGAAGTGATCGATCCGGTAGATCGACTCCTCGGCGAGCACCTCGTGCAGCGCCGCGTTGAGCTGCCGGGCCGACGCGACGTCGTGCCCGAACGGCTTCTCGACCACGAGCGAGCAGTTGTCGGCGATCCCGCTGGCGCCGAGCATCCGCACCATGTCCTGCATCGCCCCCGGCGGCACCGACAAATAAACGAGCCGCTCGCCGGTCGCGTCGATCTCTCCCTCGGCCGCGGTCACGGCGGCCGCCAGCTCGGTGCCGTCCTCGGCGCTGGAGGCGACGAAGCTCAACCGCTGCGCGAACGCCTGCCAGTGGCCGTCGAGCTCCATCCGTCCGTGTGTGCGCACCGCGTCCTCGACATGGGCGACGAAGTCGTCGGGGGCGTGGCGGCCCGATCCGATGATCCGGAACTCGTCTGGCATCAAGCCGACGCGGTAGAGGTGGAACAGGCCCGGCAGCAGCTTCCGCGCAGCGAGGTCGCCGGTCGCGCCGAACAGCACCAGCACCCGGTTCGACGGGGTCGCGAATCCGTGCGTGTTCGGCATCTCCGGCATTCAGTTCCCTCGCTCGTGGACGGCTTTGCGCAGCACCACCGCCCGGATCTTCTCAGCGAACCGGCGACCGCCCTCCTCGGCGGGCTCACCGAGCGCGCGGAACCGCCGCGCGAGCTCGTCGCGGTGGGCGTCGAACACGCCGACGCGCTCGGGATCGACGGCGAGCAGCCGCCGCCGCAGCGCGTCGAGGTCGTGCGCGTGGGACTCGAGCTCGTAGTCCTCGGTGGCGACGTGGCGCAGGCCGACCGACGCGGCCGCCGCCAGCGCGCGCTGCGCCGCGTCGCGGACCTCGTCCTCGTCGGCCACGATCGCGACGAGCGCGTAGAAATCGCCCTCGGCCAGCGGCTCGGCCGCGTACACCAGCCCGCCGGGCCGCAGCACGCGCGCGGCCTCGGCCAGCGCCGTCTGCATCTGGTCAGGCGGGACGTGATGCAGCGAGGCGCGGAACACGACCAGGTCGACGCTGTCGTCCTCGAGTGGCAGCGCCTCGGCGCGACCGACGAGGTAGCGCGTCGCCCCGGTCCCGTCCTCGGCCGCCCGCGCGGCGGCGAGCTGCTGCTCGGAGATCTCGACGCCGGTCACCCGCGCACCGAGCGCGGCGAGCTCGCGCGTGAGCCGGCCCTGGCCGCAGCCCACGTCGAGCACGTCTCGGTCGGCCAGCTCGGCGTGGCGTCGCAGCACCTCGATGTCGGTCGTCGCCATCCGCTAGGACTTTATGCGTGATTCGCGTGAAGCTGCCGCTCCGGCCGCCGCTCGACGACCGCGCGCTGCTCGCCCACTTCCGGGCGCGGGCGGTGCTCGGGATCGAGGAGGTCGACGAGCACGGCTACCGCCGCAGCCTGCGCCTGCCGGGCGGACCCGGCGTCGTCGAGCTCGCGGTCGGCCCGGCCTCGGTGGTCGCCGAGCTCGATCTCGCAGACGACCGCGACGTCGACGCGGCCGTGGAGCTGTGCGAGGCGATGCTCGGACTGCACGGCGACCCGGCGGTCGTGCTCGACGCGCTCGGCGACGACCCGCTGATCGGCGGCGCCGTTCGCGCGTTCCCCGGACGCCGCGTGCCGGGCACGCCGGACGGCGACGAGCTGGCGGTCAGGGCGGTGCTCGGCCAGCAGATCTCGCTGGCGGGCGCGGCGACCGCGGCGGCGCGGCTGGTCCGCGAGCTCGGGGAGCCGTTGCCGCGGCCGCTCGGCGCCGTCACCCACCTGTTCCCGACGGCGGCGTCGCTGGCCGCTGCCGACCCCGATGGCTTCCGGATGCCGCGCTCGCGCGCGCGAACGCTGCACGCGCTGACGACGGCGCTCGCCGATCGAGAGATCGTGCTCGAGCGCAACGGCGACCGCGCGCACGTGCGGGCGCAGCTCCTGGCGCTGCCGGGGATCGGCCCATGGACCGCGGACTACGTGGTGATGCGGGCGCTCGGCGACACCGACGTGTTCCTCGCGACCGACCTCGGGGTGCGACGAGCGCTGCAGCGGCTCGGCGTCGATGGCGAGCCGGCGGCCGCGGCGACGTTGGCGCAGCGCTGGCGGCCGTATCGCTCGTTTGCGATGCAGTATCTGTGGGCGATGCCCGACGGCGGCTGAGCGTGCTCACGCGGCTGCCACCACCGGCTCGCCGCGGCGCAGCCGCTCGATATTGGCAACGACGGCGTCGCCAATCGCGCGGTAGGCGTCGACCGTCACACCCCCGATATGTGGTGTCGCGACGACGTTGTGGGCGAGGATCGGATCGGTTGGATCGACCGGTTCGTCCCAATAGACGTCCAGGCCGGCACCGCTGATCCGGCCGTCGTGCAGCGCCTCGGACAGCGCATCACGATCGAGCACCGGTCCCCGGGCCACGTTGACGACATAGGCTGGACCGCGGCGGCCGAGCGCATCGAGCGTGTCGCGACCGACCAGTCCGCGGGTCCGGTCGTTGAGCACGCAGCAGACGATCAGCGCGAGCGCGCCGTCGCAGGCCTCCGCCAGCGCCCCGGAGGGCAGGTATCCGGTCAGCCCCAGCTCGGCGGCGATCTTCTCGGCGTCGGGGCCCTCGCGGGTGCCGACTCCGATCAGCTGCACTCCCGCGCTCCGGTGCCGCCGCCAGGTCGACGCCCTCCAGGCCGACGCCGTACTGCTGGATCAGCTGCGGACGATGGCGATCCATCAGCTCGGCCCCGACGCGCCGCATCAGCGGCACGATCACGTCGAAGCGGCCGTCCGCGTCACCGGCATCGACGATGACTCGTCGCGGGGCAGTCGCTCGCGGAGCACCGCGGCCGACTCCGGGAACGCAGTCGAGGCGATCAGGATCCGCATCGCCGGCGCAACGTTACGAAGCCGAACGCGTCGGAACCGGAGTCGCTCACCTGTCGCGGGCGCGCTGCAGCCGCGCGCGCAGCGCCTTGCGATCGACCTTGCCGACCGCGGTGAGCGGCAGCTCGTCGAGCACGTGCACACGGCGCGGGTACTTGTAGCCACCGATCCGCTCGCGCGACCACTGCACCAGCCGCTCAGCGTCGAGCTGCGCCCCGCCGCGCGGCGACACGAACGCCACCACCTCCTCGCCGTGGCTGTCCGAGGGCGCACCGACGACCCCCGCCATCGCCACGTCCGGGTGCTCGACGAGCGCGTCCTCGACATCGCGCGGGTACACGTTGAAGCCGCCGCGGATGATCAGGTCCTTGAGCCGGTCGACGACGTACAGGTAGCCGTCCTCGTCGAACCTGCCGACGTCGCCGGTGCGCAGCCAGCCCTCGCGGATCGTTTTCGCGGTCGTCTCCGGGGCGCGCCAGTAGCCGGTCATCAGCCCCGGCGAGCGCACGCAGATCTCGCCGACCTCGCCGACCGGCAGCGGTCGCCCGCGCCCGTCGCGGATCTCGACCACGCAGCCCGGCACCGGCACCCCGACCGACCCCGATCGCATGCGCCCGACCGGGTTGGTGGCGACGAGCGCGCCGCTTTCTGTCAGCCCGTAGCCCTGCCGGATCGAGACCGACGGCACCCGTTCGGCGAACGCGCGCTCGGTCTCGGGCGGCAGCGGCGACGCACCCGATGTGACATAGCGCAACGAGGACAGGTCGTAGTCCTGCAGCGGCCGTGCCAGCAGGGCCTGCAGCATCGACGGGACGACCGCGGCGCGCTGCAACCGGTGCTCCTGCACGGCGCGCAGGAACACGTCGGGATCGAACCAGCGCAGCAGCACCGACACGTCGCGCTCGCTGGAGTGAAAGCCCGAGACCGTGATCAACAGCCCGTACGCGTGCGACAGCGGCAGCGCCCCGAGCGAGCGGTTGACCCCGTCGACGTGCGAGGAGGCGTACGCGGCGCTGCCGGCCCAGTGCAGCGCCGCGTGCGAGAGCATCACGCCCTTGGCGCGGCCGGTGGTGCCGCCGGTGTACAGCAGCGCCGCGAGGTCGTCGTCGGCGCGCGGCACGATCTCTCCCGGCGGCGCTGTTTCCAGCTCGCCCAGCGCAGTCACGCCGTCCGCGTGTTCGGTGCAGATCAGGTGCGGTCGCGGATCGATGTCTGCGGCCGCCGTCCTGACCTTGTCGAGCAGCTCGGACGTCGTGACCACCGCGCGCGCGCCGGAGTCGCGCAGCACATGGCGGAGATCCTCGGTGCCGAGCAGGAACGTCGCCGGCGTCGCGACCAGGCCAGCGCGCCACACCGCCTGGTAGACGACCCCCACCTCCGGGCAGTTGGCCATCGTCACCGCGACCCGGTCGCCGGCTTGGAGACCGAGGCCGACGAGGCCGGTGGCGATCGCGCGCGCCCGCGTAAACAGCTCGCCGGAGCGGTGCCAGCGGCCCTCGAACAGCAGCGACTCGTAGTCGCCGCGCCGCTCGAACGCGTCCTGCGCGGCGCGCGCCAGATGCTTGCTTCCGGCGGCCGGCATCAGCGCCGAGCCTACAGCCCCGCAGCTTCCTGCTGGCCCGGACCACCCCGGCTGATCGGGAGACGACCCACCTGTCGGGTCGTATCCCGAGCACGCACTACCGTCCGCTGAAGCGATGGACGACCCGTTCGAGCTCGAGCGCTTTCGCAGCGCGCAGGCGGGCATGTATGACCAGGCGCTGAAAGAGCTGCGCGCCGGGCGCAAGCGCGGCCACTGGATCTGGTTCGTGTTCCCACAGCTGCGAGGGCTCGGCCGCTCGGAGATGTCGCATCGCTACGGGATCGGCTCGCTCGCCGAGGCGCGCGCCTATCTGGCCGATGCGACGCTCGGGCCGCGGCTGCGCGAGTGCTGCGAGGCGCTGCTGGCGCTGCCCGACGAAGCCGACATCGGCGCCGTGTTGGGCGGCATCGACGCGCTCAAGCTGCGCTCGTCGATGACCCTGTTCGCGCTCGCGGACCCCTCCGAGCCGCTACTGGACCGGGTGCTGGCGCGCTGGTACGGCGGCGAGCGCGACGACGCGACCGTGCGCCTGCTGGACGCCGCCGAGCGCTGAGCCACTACGCCGGAGCGGTGAACGCGGCCCGCTGCTGCGCCGCAGGCTCATAGGCGGCGCAGCCGGCGACGTGGTCGTTGACGATCCCCATCGACTGCATGAACGCGTACACGGTCGTCGGCCCGACGAACCGCCAGCCGCGGCGCTTGAGGTCCTTGGCGAGCGCGCGCGACTCCTCGGTCGTCGTAAACCGCGCGAGCTCTGAGCGCGTCAGCGCCCGCGGCCGCGGCTCGGGCGCAAACCCCCACACGTAGCCCGCGAGCGACCCCTCGGCCGCCACCAGCTCGAGCGCACGGCCCGCGTTGTTGATCACCGCCTCGATCTTGCCCCGGTGGCGGATGATCCCCGCGTCCTGCAGCAGCCGCTGCACGTCGGCCTCGGTGAACGCCGCGACCCGCTCGAACCGGAAGCCATCGAACGCGGCGCGGAACGCCTCTCGCTTGCGCAGGATCGTCAGCCACGACAGGCCGGCTTGAAAGCCCTCGAGCGACAGCTTCTCGAACAGACGCGCGTCGTCTGCGACCGGGAGCCCCCACTCGTCGTCGTGGTAGGCCCGGTACTCGGCCGTCGAGTCAGCCCAGGAGCAGCGCGCAACCCCGTCGGAGCCGACCGCGATCCCGTCGTTCACCGTGTCCGCCATCCGCGCGCGGAGCTTACGCGAGCGCACGCCCGGACCTTCGCAGAGCGGACGACGGGCCTCGAACCCGCGACCTTTGGCTTGGGAAGCCAACGCTCTACCAACTGAGCTACGTCCGCGACGGAGCCCGATTCTAAACGGCTCCAGCGGCCGCGCGAGGCCGGCGCGGGCGGCCGAGAGCGCTCGTTACCATCGACGGTCAGATGCGCAAGTTCGTCGTACCGGGCGTGATCGCGGTCGCGGCCGCCGCCGCTCTCGCCCTACTGGCGTTCGGGGCCGCCAACCGCAGCGGCGGATCCTCGATCAACGACGAGCTTGCGAGCGGCCACTACCCGGTGGCGCCCGACTACCGGACGCGGCTGCCGCTGCTGGACGGCTCCGGCGAGCGGTCGCTGGCGAGCTTCCGCGGCAAGGTCGTGGTGCTCAACATGTTCGCGTCGTGGTGTGAGCCGTGCCAGGCCGAGGCGCCGCTGCTGGCGCGCGAGCAGCGGGTGCTCTCGGCGCACGACGGCACGCTGGTCGGCGTCACGTACCAGGACTCGAGCGGCGACGCCAAGGAGTTCGTCCGTCACTACCACGTGACCTACCCGGTGGTCCGCGACGTCGACGGCGACTTCGCCTCTTCGCTTGGCGTCAACGGCGTCCCGGAGACGTTCGTGATCGGCCGCGACGGCCGCATCATGGCGTTCAACGGCGGGCCGCTGACCGCTCAGTGGCTGAAGCAGACGCTGCCGTCGATCCTTGCGGGGAAGGCATGACGACGCGAGCATCGCGCGCGGTTGCGCTGCTGCTCGTGCTCGCCGCCGTCGCGACTGCCGCTGGACCGGTGTCGGCCGCGAGCGCGGCACCCGTCAAGCGCCACGCGACCGTCGAGCAGATGTACGACCTGCTGATGTGCGTCGGCTGCCACGAGTCGCTGAACGTCGCGGAGTCGCCTCAGTCCTACGCCGAGCGCGCGCAGGTCCGCCAGTACGTCGCCCAGGGCCTGACCGTCAAGCAGATCGAGAACCGGATGGTGGCCCAGTACGGGCCGGCGGTGCTCGCCCAACCTCCCAAGCACGGGTTCAGCCTGCTCGTCTACATCGTGCCGCCGGTCGTCGTGCTCGCCGGCATCGCGCTGCTGCTCTACACGGTGCCACGCTGGCGCCGGCGGACGGTCGCGGCGCGGGCGGCGGCCGCCGCCGGCGACGGGCCCAAGCCGGCGCTGAGCGCGGAGGAGTCCGAACGGCTGGACCGGGAGCTCGCCGAGCGCCCCTGACGCGCGCGGCGGGCGCCGCCTACATCGAGTCGGGCGCGCTGACGCCGAGCAGCCACAGCGCCAGCGCGATCACCTGTCGCGACGCCTGCGACAGCGCAACCCGGAAGGACTCGACCTGCGAGGGCTGCGCGCCGACGACCTTGCAGGCCTCGTAGAACGCCGTGAACTGACGCGCCAGTTCGAGCGCGTAGTTGGCGATCCGATGCGGTCCCCGCCGCAGCGCGGCCTCCGTGACCTCGTCGGGGAACGTCACGAGCGTCTTGATCAGCTCGCGCTCGGCCGGTTCGAGGGCCACGGTACCCCAGTCGGCGTGCGGACCCAACGCCGATTCCGTGCGCTCGGCCTCGAGCTTGCCGAGCATCGTCACGATCCGCGCGTGCGCGTACTGGATGTAGTAGACGGGGTTCTCGCGCGACTGCTTGCGTGCAAGATCGAGGTCGAGATCGACAGTCCGGTCGTGGGAGCGCTGCAGCATGAAGTACCGGGTGACGTCGACGCCGATCTCGTCGATCAGGTCGTCGAGCGTGATGAAGTCGCCGCGACGCTTCGAGAACGCGGCCCGCTCGGCGCCCTCGACCAGGTGCACGAACTGCATCAGCGGCATCTCCAGCGCCTCCGGGTCGCCGCCCAGCGACGCCAGCGCCGCCTGCATCCGCTTGACGTAACCGTGGTGGTCGGCCCCGACCGGGATGATCTGGCGGTCGTAGCCGCGCTCGCGCTTCTCCAGCAGATAGCCGAGGTCGGACGCGAGATACGTCGGTTCGCCGTCGGACCGGCGCAGCACCCGGTCCTTCTCGTCGCCGAACGTCGTCGAGCGAAGCCACAGCGCGCCGTCGGACTCGTACGTGTGACCGCCCGTGCCGGCGATCTCAAGCGCCCGCTGCACGTAGCTGGGCGACCCTTCATGCACGCTCCGCTCCGAGAAGAAGCGGTCGTAGTGGACGCCGTAGCGCTCGAGCGTCGCCCGGATCTGCTCAAGCAGCAGTCGCACCGCCTGCTCACCCGCGGCGGCCGTCGTCAGGCTCGCGGCGTCAGGGATCCGTCTCGCGAGCTCCGCCACGTACTCGCCCTGATAGCCGTCGGCGGGCGGGTCGGTTCCCTTCGCCCGGGCGAGCACCGACTCGCCGAGCCGCGCGATCTGGCCGCCGGCGTCATTGACGTAGTACTCGCGCTCGACGTCGTGTCCGTGGTGGCTGAGGATGCGCGCCAGCGAGTCGCCGTAGGCGGCCGACTGGCCGTTGGCGGCGACGACCGGCCCGGTCGGGTTGGCCGACACGAACTCCAGCAGCACCCGCTCGCCCTGCTGCGCGCCGCCCGCCCCGAATCGCTCACCGGCGTCGAGCACGGCCCGCAGCGCCTCGCGGTGCCAGCCGTCTGACAGGGTCATGTTCACGAATCCCGGCCCCGCGACCTCATAGCCGGTCAGCCAGTCGCCCATCCGGTCGGTCAGCGTCGCGCCGAGCCGCTCGGCGATCTCACGAGGAGGCGCCTTCAGCGCGGGTGCCAGCAGCATCGCCGCGTTGGTCGAGTAGTCGCCCTGTCCGGTCCGCTTGGGCCGCTCGACCTTGAGCCCCGACGGTGGGATCTCGCCGTCGCCGCGGACGTCGATCGCAACCCCTTGTACGAGGTCGCGAATCCGATCCAGCGGCGCGGTCACGCGATCGAGCGTAGCGGCGCTCAACAGCTCTAGGCGGCGAGGCTCAGTAGTGGTACGGCTCGCGCGCGAGGATCTTGTGTCCGCGGTACAGCTGCTCGAGCAGCACCACCCGCGCCAGCTGATGCGGCAGCGTCATCTCGCCGAGCGACAGCCGGTGGTCGACGTGCTCGAGCTCGAGGCCGTGCGGCCCGCCGATCACGAAGCACAGATCACGTCCGCTCTGCCGGCGCTCCTCGATAAAGCGGCTGAACCGCACCGAGTCCGGGCGCTCGCCGTCGCGGTGCAGCAGCGATACGAACGCCCGCTGCGGCAGCCGGCGGGCGACGCGGTCGTCCTCGCGGACCTCGACCAGCTCCAGCCTCGTGTGCCCGGCCAGCAGCTTCTGGTAGTGCTGGACGTCGTCGGCGAACGGCGGCCGCAGCCGGCCCACGGCGACGACGATGATCCGCACGATGGGATACTAAGCCCATATGAGCGATCCGAACACGCCCGAGCGTCACATCAACATCCACTTCGCGCCAGAGATGATGGCCGGCGCGTACTCGAACTTCGCGAACGTCAGTCACTCCGACTACGAGTTCACGATCACGTTCGCGCGCGTCGACCACGAGGTCGAGGAGGAGGAGATCCCGGGCGTGGTCGTGTCGCGCATCAATTTGTCTCCGAAGTTCATGCGCGAGCTGATCGACGCGATGCAGGACAACTTCTCCAAGTGGCAGACCCGCGAAGGGATAAAGAATCTCCCCGAATACGGCGGCCGCGACACGAGCTCCGACGAGGAGCAGTAGCCGCCAGACGTCCGGCCGGAGGTGGCGATGCGGGGAGCGGGTGTCGGCTGCGGCGTGCTGCTGCCCAGCTTCGATCCCGCGCGCCCCGCGGGCCCGCCGCCGGTGGTGCGGGCGGCGCGACTGGCCGAGGAGCTCGGCTTTGAGTCGTTGTGGGTCGGCGACCACCTCGGCCACGCCGCGAGCGGGCTCGACGCCCCCGCCTGCATGGCGGCGTCGGCGGCGGTCACCGAGCGGATCGCGCTCGGCTCCAGCGCGATGGCGCTGGGTCAGCGCAACCCCGCCTGGACCGCCAAGCAGCTGATCTCGATCGACCTGCTCGCCGGCGGCGGGCGGCTGCGGCTCGGGGTCGGCGTCGGCGGCCCGCCCCCAACCGATGGCCGCGTGGCCGTTTCGGAGGACGACGCGCGCCTCGACGACGCGCTGGCGGTGATCGGCGATCTGCTCACCGGGCAGGCGGTCGACTACGACGGCCATGCGCTGTCGGTGCACGCGCCGGCGCTGGCGCCGACGCTGCCGTCGGCGCCCCCGGTCTACATCAGCGGCCACGACGATCCGGCGCTGCGCCGCGCCGCCCGCTTCGGCGATGTCTGGATGCCGATGTGGCTAGGCCCGCCGCAGCTCGCCGAGCGCTCGCAGCTGCTTGAGGAGATGGCGCGCGAGCAGGGACGGCCGATGCCGGGTCTCGCGGCGGCGATCGGCGTCAGGATCGACGACGATCGCGACCACGCGTGCGCGGCCGCGCGTGCGCAGCGGGCGCGCGGGTTCGGGGTGGGACCCGGCGCGGTCGAGCCGGGGACGGTGCTGGATAGCATCGACGGCGCCGTGGAGCGCCTGCATCGATTCGTCGAGGTCGGGGTGTCCGAGCTCGTGCTGATCGCGCTCGGACAGGATCCGCTGCAGCAGTACGAGCGCCTGGCCGAGGTCCGCGCCCGGCTGCACTCCGCCGCGGCGGCGTCCGGGACCGCCACGTGAGCGCCACCGAGCGGTCCGCGAGCCCCGGCCCGGGCAGCTACCGATATGACCCGGCCGCCTACCGGCAGGTGTTCGAGCAGCGCTTCACCTACCTCGCCGGCGTGCAGCGCAACAGCCACCGGTTCGCGGCTCGCACGGCACTGACCGACCCGGCCTCGAACCGCAGCTGGACCTACGCCGAGCTGTGGCGCGACGCCGGCCGGCTCGCCGCGGCGCTCCGACGACACGGGATCCGCGCGGGCGAGGTGATCGTGTTCTCGCTGTACAACGGCGCCGAGTTCGTGCTCACGTGGCTGGCCTCTCAGCGTTTGGGCGCGGTCGCCGCCCCGATCAACTTCCGGCTGTCGCCGGGCGAGATCGCGCACGTGCTCGACGACTCGGCGCCGGCCGCGTTCGTCTACGACCAGACGCTCTCCTCGACGTGTGCGGACGCGCTCACGCGCGCCGAGCACAGGCCGCGGCTGCTGGTCGCCGCCGGAGCCGACCCCGCGCCCGCGATCGCGTTCGACGCGCTGCTCGACGAGGCCGCGGCCGACGATGAGGACGCCGCCCCGCCGCTGCGGGTGGGTGGGCCACATTCCGGTGCCACGCCGCCGATCTACGCCGAGACCACGCGCCTGTACACGTCGGGCACGACCGGCATGCCCAAGGGCGTGTCGCTGCCCTCGATCGTCGAGGTGCTGTCGGCCCACGACGTGATCATGCACTTCCCGCTGTCGCCGCAGGACAAGACGATGAACATGACGCCATGGTTTCATCGCGGCGGCCTGTACTCGGGCGGACCCAACCCGGTCCTGTACGTCGGCGCCGAGGCCGTCGCGCTGCGCCAGTTCGACCCCGGCGTCGTGCTCGACGCGGTCGCCGAGCACCGGCTCACGTTCCTGATCGGGGCGCCGACGAACCTGGCGCTGCTGGCCGCCGAGCAGGCGCGACAGCCCCGCGATCTGCGCTCGTTGAACGGGATCGTGACGATGGGCGCGCCGCTCGATCGCGAGGCGTGCCTGCGCTACCAGGAGGTGCTGACGCCGCGGATCTTCAACGGCTACGGGACGACCGAGGCGTTCTGGAACACCTTCCTGCGCCCCGATGATCTGCCCGAGCACGCCGGCTCTGCGGGCCGTGCCTGTACCGACGACGACGTCGCGGTCGTGCGGATCTACCCAGACCGCCATGCGGCACCCGACGATCATGCGGCGAAGGACGACGACGAGGTCGGCGAGGTCGTCGTGCGCTCGGTCAAGGCCGGCTACGCGTATGTCAACCAGCCCGGCGAGCAGGCCGACCGATTCCGCGACGGTTGGCTGTACATCGGGGATCTGGCGACCTGGGACACCGATGAATACGTGACGATCGTCGGCCGCAAGGACGACATGATCATCTCCGGCGGCGAGAACGTGCACCCGACCCAGGTCGAGGCGGTCCTCGCCGAGCACCCCGGCGTCGCCGATAGCGCGGTGGTCGGGTTGCCGGACGAGCGTTGGGGCGAACTTGTCGTCGCCTACGTCGTCGCCTCGGATCCGGACCTGGACGCGCCCGCGCTCGAGGCGCACTGTCACGGTCATCCGATGCTCGCGGCGTTCAAGCGCCCGCGGCTGTATCGGTTCGTCGAGGCGCTGCCGATGACCGCGACCGGCAAGAAGCTCCACTACCAAGTCCGTGAGATGGCGGTCTCAGACGCTGCCGACGGGCTCCTGCAACGGCCGTGAGGCCGCACGACCGAGACCGCGCCGATCCCGTGATCACCGGGATCGGGGCGATCACACCGCTTGCGCACGACGCTCCGGGAACCTGGGAGGGCCTCGTCGCGGGCCGCTCCGGCGTCTCGCGGATCAGCTCGTTCGATGCCTCTGACCTGGCCGTGCAGATCGCGGGCGAGATCCACGGCTTCGATGCCGAGGCCGCGCTCGGGCCCAAGCGCGCACGCCGGTCGGCGCGGTTCTCGCAGCTGGCCACCGTCGCGGCGCGCGAGGCGGTCGCCGACGCGGGCATCGAGCTGGAGCCGCTCGCCGACCGCACCGCGGTGCTGATCAACAGCGCCGTCGCCGGCTGGCCCGAGAGCGACCGCAACCAGCGGCTGTTGCTCGAGGAGGGGCCCTCGCACGTCAGCCCCTACTACGTCCCCTCGACGATCCTCAACATGGCCGCCTGCGAGGTCGCGATCGATCTTGGCGTGCACGGCCCGGTCAACGCCTCCGCGCTGGCCTGCGCCAGCGGCACTGCGGCACTGCTCGAAGCGCGCCGGCTGCTGGCCACCGGTGAGGCCGACGTCGTGATCGCGGGCGGCACCGACGCAGGCATCACGCGGTCGATGTTCGCCGGCCTGTCGGTGATGGGCCCGCTGTCGGCCCGCAACGACGATCCCGAGCGGGCCAGCCGCCCGTTCGACGCCGACCGCGACGGGTTCGTGTTCGGCGAGGGCGCGGTCGTGTTCGTCGTCGAGCCCGCGAGCCGCGCGTCGGCGCGCGGCGCGCGCTCCTACGGCGCGATCGCCGGCGGAGCGCTGACCTCCGACGCGTTTCACATGAGCGCCCCGGAGCCGACCGGAACGTATGCCGCGCGCGCGATCACGGGTGCGCTGCGCGACGCCGGCGTCACCCCAGCCGAGCTCGATTACATCTGCGCGCACGGCACCGCGACCAAGGCCAACGACGCGGCTGAGACAAGGGCGATCCGGATCGCGCTCGGCGACGACGCCACACGCGTGGCGGCAAGCTCGCCGAAGTCGATGGTCGGCCATCTGATCGGTGCCGCGGGCGCGCTCTCGGCGATGGTCTGCCTGCTCGCGATGCGCGACGGCGTGCTGCCGCCGACGATCAACCTCGAGACGCCCGATCCCGCCTGCGATCTGGACTACGTGCCGCTGACCGCGCGGCGGGCGCCGGTGCGCGTCGCGGCCGCCAACGCGTTCGGGTTCGGCGGGCAAAACTGCGTGGTCGTGCTGCGCGCCTGTCCGTGAGCATTGACTCATGTCTCATCCTCTAGTTGAGACTGAGACTTATGGATTTCTGACGCTGACGTCCGCGGTGCGGGGACACTATGTCGGTGAAGATCGCCGTCGTCTCCGACATCCACGGCAACCGCCACGCGTTCGAAGCGGTGCTCGACGCGATCGCGGAGTCGCGCTGCGAGGAGGTTTGGTGCCTCGGCGACCTGGTCGGCTACGGCGCCGATCCGGACGCCTGCGTCGCGCTCGCGCGCGAGCACTGCGAGATCTGCTTGGCGGGCAACCACGACCTGGGCGTGCGCGGCACGATCCCGCTCGAGCAGTTCTCTCGCGGCGCCGCGCTCGCAGCCCACTGGACGCGGGAGACGATCGCCGACGAGACGCTCGAGTTCCTGCAATCGCTGGAAGTGCAGCGGCTTGACCAGGTGGTCGCGCTGTATCACGCGAGCCCGCGCGATCCGGTGTGGGAGTACGTGCTGTCGCCGCTGCAGGCAGAGCTGTGCATGGACGTGCAGGCCAAGCCGGTGTCGTTGATCGGCCACTCGCATGTGGCGCTGTACTTCTCGCGGTGGCCGGGCGCGACCGCCACCGGCGAGACCCAGGACGACGGCGAGCGGCTCGAGCTCGACCGCGGCGAGTGGCTCGTCAATCCCGGCAGCGTCGGCCAGCCCCGCGACGGCGATCCCCGCGCCGCGTGGCTCGAGCTCGACACCGAGCACTGGACCGTGCGCTATCGCCGAACCGATTACGACGTCGCCGGCGCCGCGGCCGCGATCCGCGCCGCGCAGCTGCCGGAGTCGCTGGCCGAACGGCTCCAATACGGACAGTGACCCGCAACTGGAGCTGTAACCCGGCGGCAACGAGAACAGGCTCTAAAGTCACCCGCCAATGGGGTTTGGCCCACGCGCATTGCTGGCCGCGATCCTTGGGTTCGCGGCCGCCTTTGTCGTTGCCTGCGGTTCCAGCGGCAACGGCCTGCTGTCGTCCGCCCAGTCGAGTTCGATCGCGGCGCAGCTGACGGCCGTGCAGGCGGCCGTCAACGCCGGCCACTGCGCCAAGGCGCAGGCCGCTTCGCGCAAGCTCACGAACGCGATCTCCGATCTGCCGTCAGGCGTCAACCAGAAGCTGCTGACCAACCTCGGCCAGGGCGCCGCCACCGTCGCCCAGCTGGCCGCCAAGGACTGCGGCAAGACCCAGTCGACGACGACGGCGACGGTCACCTCGACAACCACGACCCAGGCGCCGACGACGTCGACCCAGGCCTCGACGACCGCGACGCAGACCACGCCGGTGACGACCGCGACGCAGACGTCGACGAGCCCGCCGCCGCAGACCCAGACCGGCGGCAACACCAGAACGTCCAACAACACGACCACGCAGGGCGGCGGCGCGCCGGTCGGCGGCGGCACCAAGACCTCGGGCAGATGACCGGCACCACCACGATCGCGGGCAGGTACAAGATCGAGGGCCGACTCGGCGTCGGCGGGATGTCGACCGTCCACCTCGCCTTCGACAGCCGGCTCGAGCGCTACGTCGCGCTCAAGCTCCTGGCCGAGCACCTCGCCGACGATTCGACGTTCGTCTCGCGGTTCCGGCGCGAGGCGCTGGCCGCGGCGCGCCTCGTGCACCCCAACATCGTGCAGGTGTTCGACTTCGGCTTCGACGCCGGCCACCACCAGCACTTCATCGTGATGGAGCACGTGCCGGGCAGCTCCTGCGCCGAGCTGCTGCGCGATCACGGCCACCTCGGCGTCGACAAGACGATCGGGATCGTCACGCAGGCCTGCCGGGGCCTGGACTACGCCCATCGCAACGGGGTCGTGCACCGCGACGTCAAGCCCGGCAACCTGCTCGTGTCCGATTCTGACGTCGTCAAGCTCGCCGACTTCGGGATCGCCCGTGCGACCGACCAGTCCTCGATCACGCAGGTCGGGTCGGTGCTCGGGACGGCCGCCTATCTGGCGCCCGAGCAGGCGCGCGGCGAGGAGGCCGGCCCGCGGGCCGACCTCTACTCGCTGGGCGTCGTCACCTATCAGCTGATGTCGAGCCGTCTCCCGTATGAGGCCGGCTCGCTGTCCGAGCTCGCGCTCAAGCAGCAGCGCGAGTCGCCGACGCCGCTCAACGAGTTGGTCCCGGCGGTCCCGCCCGCGCTCGCGGAGGCGGTGGCGATGGTCTTGTCGATCGACCCCGCCGGCCGCCCCGAGAACGCGATCGAGCTCGGCGACATCCTCTCCGATGGCGCCCACGGGCTGTCGCCGCGGCGCAGAGCCGGGTCAGCAGGCCCGACCACGGCCGCGACGCGGATCGCCTCCGGCGTGCAGCCGCCGACGGCCGCCACCCGCGCGCAGCCGCCGAGCGGCCCCGCGACCGCGCAGACGCGGGCCGCCAGCCGCGGCCGCAACGCGACCCGCCAGGCCCCGCGCCAGGTCCCGCCCAACCGCAGCGCGGCGGCCGCCGCCGCCCAGCCAGGACGGCGCGCGACCGAGCAGGTTGCGCCGTCGCCGCGCCGGCGCGGGCTGCGGCGCCTGATGGGACTGCTGGCCGTGCTCGCTGTGCTGGCGCTGATCGTGATCGCGGTCGTGCTGATCTCCGACAGCACCTCGACGACGGTCGTGCACTATCGCAAGGTCGTCGGCACCGACGTGCACCAGGCGATCAGCCAGATGCAGCAGCTGCTCGACAAGTACACGAAGTAGCTCCTCGCGGGCGCGCGCCTGGTGCGCCTGCGGGCTTGTGTGCCCCCGCAAGGCGACAGTTCCTGAACGGCAGCACCGAACGGCACAGACAGCGTCGGCTCAGCTGCCAGCACCAGACAAAACAGCGGGACGCCGGCGCAAACGACAGCGCCGAGCGTGACCGGCTGCCGCACGACCGATATGCGGTCGCCCCGTACAGATTCCCCCACATCAGGGCGGCCAGCGCAGGAATGGCTATTCCGCTCCGGCCTGCCCGCCATCAGCAGCCAGTCCCGCCGCCGGACGGCCGAATGGGCGGATTCTTCACCCGAGCGATCGCGAGGCCCGGTCTCTTCGGTGCTGACGTTCGGACAGCAGGTCCTCGAGTTGAGTCGGCCGACGCGGCTGCGTTCTCGCGCCGACGGCACCTCGCCCGCGTCCGCATCGCGGTTCTCCGCGCAGCGGGGCGGAGCCGCACATCGCGGTTCTCCGCGCAGCGAGGCGGATCCGCACATCGCGGTTCTCCGCACAGCCGGGCGGAGCCGCGCGTCAGCCGGCCGCAGCGACCGTGCCCGGGGCGGCGCCGGCGCTCAGCGCATCGGCGACCTTGTCCAGCCGCCCGGCGGCGATCGCATCGCGCAGGTCCGCCATCAGCGCGGCGATGAAGCGCAGGTTGTGCTGGGTGATCAACCGCAGCCCCGTCAGCTCGCCGGCGCGCAGCAGGTAGTGCAGGTAGGCGCGAGAGAACCCGCCGGCGCATGCGGGGCAGTCGCAGCCGTCGAGGATCGGCTCCTCGGACTCGGCGTGCCGGCTCTTGTCCAGATCGAGTCGCCAGCGACCGCCTGGGTCGGGCACGAGCGCGACGCCGTGGCGGCCGAGCCGCGTCGGCATCGCGCAGTCGAACGTGTCGATGCCGGCGCGGACGCCGTTGATCAGGTCGTCGACCTCGCCGATCCCGAGCAGGTGCCGCGTTCGCTGCGGCACGAGCCGCTCGAGCTCGAGCGTGGTCCAGTCGACGACCTCATACATCTGCGCCTTGTCCTGGCCCAGCGAGCCACCGACCGCGACGCCGAACGTCTGCGCCGCGGCGATCGCGTCGCTGGACTGCAGCCGCAGGTCGTGGTAGGTGCCGCCCTGGACGATCGAGTACACCCCCTGCCCGTCCGGGCCATGGCGCTCGTGCCACTCCAGGCACCGATGCAACCAGCGATGGGTCCGTTCCATCGACCGAGCGGTGTAGTCATAGCCGGAGTGAAACGGCGTGCACTCATCGAGCACGAGCGCGATGTCGGAGCCGATCGCCGCTTGCATCTCCATCGACTGCTCGGGGCCCAGGAACCGCTCGGCGCCGTCGAGGTAGGAGCGAAACCGGACGCCGCGCTCCTCGATCGCGAGGATCGAGCCGTTCGATGCGCCGGCCCCGTTGGCGCTCGTTCGCCGTCCCTTGATCTCGTCGGCGACGCCGCCGTGGCCCATCGAGAAGATCTGAAAGCCCCCGGAGTCGGTGATGATCGGCCGCGGCCAGCGCATGAACTCGTTTAGGCCGCCGAGCCGGCGCATCCGCTCGAGTCCCGGCGACAAAAACAGATGGAACGTGTTGCCGAGCACCAGCTCGTAGCCGAGCGCCTCGACGTCACGCGGCCCGAGCGTCTTGACGGCGCCGCGCGTCGCCAGCGGCACGAACGCCGGCGTCGCGACGTCGCCGTGCGCCAGGTGAAGCGTGCCCGCGCGCGCACGCGAGCCCGGGTCGCGGGCGTGGATCTCGAACGTCGGAGCCATCCCGGCCATTGTGATCGGTTCACGGCGCCCGGGCCGCGAGGATCCGGCGCAGCCGCTCGCCCTCGCGGCGCGGATCGTCGCACAGCCGCTCCCACGTGATGCGCACGACCAGCCAACCATGCTCGGCGAGGACTGCGTCGCGCTCGCGGTCGGCGGCGAACGCGTGACGACCGCCGTGCGCCTCCCAGCCGTCGAGCTCGACCACGACCCGCTCCGCCGGCCAGGCGACGTCAACCTCGAAGCCCTCGACGATCGTGTCGGTCAACGGCGGCGGCAGCCCCATTGCGTCGATCACCGCGGTCTGGAACAGGTCCTGCATCAGCGAGCGGGTCGGCGCCGGGCCGTGCCCGAGCAGCCGTGCGACCGCGTCGTCGTCCAGCCGCCGGTCAAAGCGCGCGTCGGAGACGAGCCGCCGCCGCTGCGCGGCGGTCAGCCGCGGCCCGAGGTCGCGGATCGTCCGCTCCGGCGCGGTGACCGGGATGCCGAGTTGGCGATCGCGGTCGGCGGGCGCGAGCGTCGTAGTTCGGTAGGTCCTGATGCCCCGCGGCCGCCGGTCGCGGGTGACCGTCACCTCGGGCGCGCGCGGCCAGCGCCGCCACCCCCACAGAGCCGCCGCCGACTCGTGGCTCAACAGCGCTCCGGGCCCGCACGCGAGCACCGCGGCCATCGCACGCGCCGGCGGGTCGAGCCGCCGGTAGCCGACCGCGTAGACCCCGCGATGAACCCGGATGAGCACCCCGCGGCTCACGCGCCGGTGGATCCACAGATCGCTGACGCCGAGGACCAGCAGTTGTGCGCGGCTCACGTGTCCGTGCTGGCGGGCAGCCAGTTGCGGGATTTCTTTCGGCACATGAAAGCTCTGGCCCATGCACTGACAGAGCCCCGGAGCCCCTCTCGTTCACCCCCCACCGCCGGAGGTGGGAGATTTCTTTCAGGGCATGGAAGTTTGCGCCCACGCACCGAGAGGGGCGACACGTAGTCCTCCCGCCCCGGACAGCTCCCGCCCCGGACAGCTCCCGCCCCGGACAGCCCCACCCCGGACAGCAGACGGCCCGGCCGCGCTACCCGCGACCGGGCCGGTCACAGCACTCCTATGGTCGCTGCTTACGCGGCGGCCTGCTCGGTCTCGGCCGTCTCAGCGGCCTCGCCGCCCTCGATCGCCGGCTTCTCGCTGCCGACCGTGATCTGCACCTTGTGCGGCTTGGCGGCCTCAGGCTTCGGGACGGTGATCTCCAGGACGCCCTTGTCAAACGTCGCGGTGATCGCCTCGGCGTCGACACCCTCCGGCAGGCGCACCGAACGCCGGAAGCTGCCGTAGCTGCGCTCGACGCGGTAGTAGCCGGCCTTGCGGTCCTCGGTCGAGGAGCGGCGCTCGCCCGACACGGTCAGGACGTTGCCGTCCAGCTCGACGTTGACGTCGTCCTCCGACAGGCCCGGAAGGTCGGCGCGGAGGATGTAGCGGCTGTCGGACTCGATCAGATCGGTCGCCGGCGCAAATCGCCGCGCGGGCGCGCTCGCGACCGTCGGGGTGTCGAACAGCGTGTTGAACAGCCGGTGCACGGGGACCGGCTCCCAGCGGATAAGTGCCATGTGGCTTCTCCTCATATGCTTGTGAATCTCGAAAGATGCTGCTTGAAGCTCCCTGATGAAATCTCAGTGTAGCAGCATCAGATTTTTCGACAAGGGCCCGCTGTGCGACCGCCGTGGCCGTCGCGGCGGCACACGTTGTGTGATTGAGTGCGCCCATGTCCGACGAGCTCGCCGACCTCCCAGCCGTCGAGCTCCAAGGGCTGTTCGCCAACGGCGACGCGCGCCCGACCGAGGCGCTCGACGCCGTGCTGCAGCGCGCCGCCGACTGGCAGCCGCGGATCGCCCCCTTCACACAACTCCTAGAGGCGCAGGCGCGCGCATCGGCAAGTGAGAGCGACGCCCGATACGCCCATGGCACCCCGTTGGGCCCGCTCGACGGTGTGCCCGTGACCGTCAAGGAGAACATCGCCACCGCCGGCGACCCGTACCGGCTCGGCACCGCCGCGACGCCGCCCGCTGTGTCCGAGGCCGACGCGCCCGCGGCAGCACGGCTCAAGGAGGCCGGCGCCATCCTCTTTGCCAAGACGACGATGCCGGACTTCGGGATGCTGTCGTCGGGGGTCTCGAGCCTGCCGCGGCCGACGACGCGCAACCCGTGGAACCCCGACTGGAACCCGGGCGGATCGAGCGCCGGCGCCGGCGCCGCCGCGGCCGCCGGCATCGGCTCTATCCACGTCGGCACCGACATCGGCGGCTCGATCCGCTTGCCGGCCACCTGGTGCGGCGTCGCCGGCCTGAAGCCGAGTTTCGGACGGGTGCCGGTCGTCCCGCCGTATTACGCGCGCTGCGCCGGTCCGATAGCGCGCACCGTCGGCGACCTGGCGCTCGCGATGTCGGCGATCTCGCGCCCCGACGAGCGCGACCACATGAGCCTGCCGCCCGCCGACCTCCCGTGGACCACCCTAAAACCGGCCGACCCCACCGGCCTGAAGATCGGCGTCTGCGTCGACGCGGGCACGCGGCTGTCCCCCGCACCGGAAATCATTGCGGCGGTCGACGACGCCGCCCGCACGCTCACCGCGGCGAACGCAGTCGTCCGCTCAACCGGTCCGTTGATCGACGACGAGCTGCTCGACGGGCTCGACCGCTTCTGGCGGATGCGCAGCCACCTCGACATGCAGGCGCTCGGAGCCCGGCAAAAGGCCCAGGCTCTGCCCTACATCCAGAAGTGGGTCGCGCCCGCGGAGCACTACACGGCCGAGCAGGTGTTCACCGGCTTCAGCGCGATGGACGAGATCTCGGTGGCGGCGGGCAGGGCGCTCGAAGGCCTCGACTTCCTGGTGTCCCCGGTGGCGCCGATCGCGACCTACGACGCCGACGCCGCCGGTCCGATCGGCCCCGACCGGGCGCTTGACCACATCGGCTTCACGGTGCCGTTCAGCATGTCGGGCCACCCCGCGATCAGCATTCCCTGGAGCATGTCGCCCCATGGCCGGCCGATCGGCATTCAGCTCGTCGGCAGGCGCCACCGCGACCTCGACGTGCTGGCGCTCGCCCTCACCTGCGAGCAGCTGCGGCCCGCGCAGCCGCCCTGGCCGAACTGACCGCCACCGCCGCAGGCCAGGGTGCGACGCGGACCGGGTGGCTGAGGAGACTGTGGGACCCCCGGCCCGCGACCGCACCTGCGCCGGCGTAAACAGGCGCCGGCAAGCTCAGCCGCTCAGACGGCACGCTCCTCGATCGCGGCGCTGACCGCGACCCGCACCGCTTCCCCCACCTCGACGGTGCTCGCCCGCCCGCCGATGTCACGGGTGCGACCCTCCTCGCGCTCGAGCGCGACGCCGACCGCCTGCTCGAGCGTCTGCGCCGCGGTCTCGTGGCCGGTCGCGCGCAGCAGCAGCGCGCCCGACAGCACACACGCCAGCGGGTTCGCGACCGACCGGCCCGCGATGTCCGGCGCCGAGCCGTGCACCGGTTCGAACACGCCCGGCCCGCTTCCGGTCGGCGACACGTTGGCGCTGGGCGCCATCCCGAGCCCGCCGACGAGCGGCGCCCCCGCATCGGAGAGGATGTCGCCGAACAAGTTGCTGCACAGCAACACCCCGAGCGTGCCCGGACGCTCGATCAGGCGGGCGGCCATCGCGTCGACGTACGCCTTGTCGAGCGCCACATCGGGAAACTCGGTCTCGCCGACGTCGAACACGACCTCGTCCCAGAGCGCGTAGCCGTGCCGCGAGACGTTCGATTTCGTCACCAGCGTCAGCGGCTGGTCCCGTTGCCGGGCGAGCTCGAACGCGTACCGTGCGATCCGCTTGATCGCTCGCCGCGAGTGCACCGCCACGTCGGTCGCGACCTCGTTCTCGGTGCCCTCGTGCACGCGGCCGCCGATCCCCGTGTACTCGCCCTCGGTGTTCTCGCGCACGACGACGAAGTCCGTGTCCTCGGCGCCGCGCACGACCGACGGCACGTTGGGCCAGGCACGCACCGGCCGCAGGTTCACGTACAGGTCCAGCGCCTTGCGCAGCGGCAGCACCAGCGACCAGATCGAGACGTCGGGCGGGAGCTCGGGGTGACCGACCGCGCCGAGCAGTACCGCGTCGTGCGCACGCAGCAGCTCGGCGCCGTCGACCGGCATCGCCTCACCCGTGCGCAGCAGCCGGTCACCGCCCCAGTCGAGGTCAGTGACGTCGACGTGGACGTCCTCGGCCGCGGCCGCCTCGATGATCGCCGGCAGCGCCGCGGCGACCACCTCGGGTCCGATCCCGTCGCCGCCGATCACCGCGATCCGCAGCGCCTGATTGCCGGTCGTCATAGCGCCACGCACACGTTCTTGATCTGCGTGTAGGACTCCATCGCCTCCAGGCCCTTCCCGCGGCCGTAGCCGCTGCGTTTCATCCCGCCGAAGGGCAGCTCGATGCCGCCGGCGACGCCGTAGCCGTTGATGTAGATCTGACCTGCGGCGATCTCGGCGGCGACGCGATGCGCGCGGCCGACATCGCTGCACCAGACGCCGGCGACGAGCCCGTAGGGCGTCGCGTTGGCGAGCTCGATCGCCTCGGATTCGCCGCTGAAGCCGGTCACGCTCAGCACCGGCCCGAACACCTCCTCCTCGAAGATCTCCTGCCCGGGGTGCACGTCCTCGAGAATCGTCGGCTCCAGATACCACCCATCGTCGAGCCCGGCGGGCACGCCCCCGCCGCGCCTGACGAGGACGCCGTCGGCGATCGCCCGCTCGAGCATCCCACGGGCACGCGCCAGCTGCTGTTCAGAGACGAGCGGGCCGAGATCGAAGTCCTGCAGGCCCGGGCCGATCGAAACGGCGTCCATCAGCGCCGCGATCCGCTCCACCAGCTCGTCGGCGACGGCCCGCTCGACGAGCAGCCGTGACCCCGCCGAGCAGCTCTGACCCGCGTTCTGGAGCAGGCCGCGAACGACCGCCGGGGCGGCTCGCTCCAGATCGGCGTCGGCGAACACGACGTTCGGGGACTTGCCGCCGAGCTCGAGCTGCACGGGGGTCAGCCGCGCGGCGCAGTCGGCGGCGACGAGCCGGCCGACGGCGGCCGAGCCGACGAACGTGACGAAGTCGACGCCGTCGTGGCCGACGAGCGCCTGACCGACCTGCCCGTGCCCGGTGACGATCGCCAGGGCGCCGTCGGGCAGGCCGCATGCCCGCGCAATCGACGCGATCCGCCGCGGCGTCACCGAGCCGAGCTCCGACGGCTTGAGCACGACCGTGTTGCCGGCCGCGAGCGCCGGCGCGGTGCACCGGGCCAGCACCTGCATCGGGTAGTTCCAGGGGATGATCTGCGCGCACACGCCCCACGGCTCGCGTACGGTGTAGTCGACGAACCCGGGGCCGAGCGGGATCGAGCTGCCGCGCAGCTTGTCGGCGGCGCCGGCGTAGAAGTCGAAGTAGTCGACCGTGACCCTGGCGTCGGCCCGCGCCTGCGCAAGCGGCTTGCCGGTATCGCGCGACTCGAGCTCGGCGAGCTCGTCGAGCTGCGCCTCGATCCCGCGCGCGAGCGCGCGCAGGTGCCGCACTCGGTTGGCGGGGGTTCGCCAATCGGGATCGCGCAGCGGTCCGCGGGCCGCCCGGACCGCTGCGTCGACCTCCTCGGGGCTGCTCTCGGGGATCTCGGCGAACGGCTGCCGGGTCGACGGGTCGATCGCCGGGAAGGTCGTGCTCACAGATCCCGCCCGCCGTCGACGTTCATCACCAGTCCGGTGACGTTCGCGGACTCGTCGCCGGCCAGGTAGACGGCCGCCGCGGCGATGTCGTCTGGCTGGATCGCGTTCCCGAGCGGCAGCGTCGCGCGCAGCCTGCTGAGCGCCTCCTCTTCGCTGTCGCCGAACGCGAACTCCTGCAGCATCGGCGTCTGCGCGGGACCCGGGTTGATCACGTTGACGCGGATCCGGTCGGCGGCCAGCTCGAGCGCGAGCGCGCGGGCGAGCCCGGCGACGCCGCTTTTGGATGCGACGTACGCCGCCAGCCCCGGCCGCGGTCGACGAGCGGCGATCGAGCCGGTGACGATGATCGAGCCGCCTCCGGCCGCGCGCATCACCGGTGCCGCGGCCTGCGCGCACAAGAAGAACCCCTTGAGGTTGACGTCCATCACCCGGTCCCACTCGGCGCCGTCGATCTGCGCCAGCGGCTTGACGGACTCGGCGACGCCGGCGTTCGAGAACATCACGTCGAGTGCGCCGAAGCGTTGCACCGCGGCGTCGACCATCGCGGTCACCGACTCGGCGTCGGAGACATCGACCGTGCACGGGGCGGCGCGAGCCCCGAGCTCGTCACACGTCTGCTGCGCGCGCTCTGAGCTGATGTCGGCGACGAGCACGCTGGCGCCTTCGGCCACGAACCGTTGCGCGGCTCCGCGGCCGATGCCGCTGGCGGCGCCGGTGATGACGGCGACCTTGCCGGCCAGGCGGCGGCCGACGGCGGCAGTGTCGACGGCCGTGTCAGCGTGAGCCATCGGGATCTCCTCTCGGTGAAATCGCACCATCGGGGTTTCGGCTACGCGCCCACAGGCTTGCCAGCGCGCTGTGGCCGCTGCTCGACAGCCACACCCCGACGAGGATCACGACGCCGTAGACGATGTCGAGATCCGCCGTCGAAAGCTGGAACAGCGGCAGCAGCGCGCTGAGCACGGTGAGCGTGAGCGCGCCGGCGACCGTTCCCCAGTACGTGCCGCGGCCGCCGAGGATGGAGGCGCCGCCGATGACGACGGCGGCGATCGACGTGAACAGGTACGGGGCGCCGATCTCCAGGTACGTGGTGCCGACGTAGCCGGCGAGCACGATGCCGCCGAACGTCGAGGCGGCCCCGGAGATGGCGTAGGTGGCCAGGCGCACGCGGTCGACGCGGATCCCTGACAGCCGCGCGACGACCTCGTTGTCGCCGACCGAGTGGATACGGCGACCGAACGCGGTGCGGGCGATGACCAGCCCCGCCGCCACCGCGACCGCGAACCACACGATCGCGATCACCGGGATCGGCCCGGCGCGGTTGGAGGCGATGTCGACGGCGACCTTGGGGACGGTGTCGCCGCTTGACTGCAGCTCCCCGACGCCGAGCAGGTAGGCCTGGATCAGCCCGCCCATCGCGAGCGTCATCACGATCGGCGGAACTCGCAGCCAGGTGACGCCGATGCCGTTGAGCAGGCCGATCCCGACGCCGATCGCGATCACGATCACGATCGCGACTCCGGCCGGCACGCCCGACGCCGACAGCCGCGACAGCTCGACGCCACCGAACCCCATCAGCCACGGGACGGAGAGGTCGAGACCGCCGGCGAGGATCACGAGCGTCTGCCCGAGCGCGGCGAAGCCGACGAAGCTCGCGAACACAAGCATCTGCCGGATGCTCGAGCCCGCCGCGAACCCGGAGGAGTGGATCACCCCGACGATGAACAACGCCGCCGTCAGCGCGTAGGCCAGCAGCGTGCTCTGGCGCTCGCGGATCCAGTCGCCGGCGCCGCTCACGACTCGCCCCGTTCGGACACGGACCCGCCCGCCCTCGCCGGAATCGCCCCGCCCACCCCGGTCGTGGGTCGTCCGGATGCCCGCCTCCTCGCGATCGCCGCGTTGATGCCGGTGCGGACGATCACCATCGCCAGCAGCAGCGCCGACGCGGCCGCCACCGACACCCAGGTGTTGAGGTTCTCGGCGCCGACGATGTCGTTGATCAGCGTCAGCGCCATCGCGGCCATCATCGTCATCCCGACGCCGCCCTCGCCGCCGCGCAGGCTCGCCCCGCCGATCACGACGGCCGCGACCGACGTGAGGATGTACGGATCGCCGCCGGTCGGGGTGCCGCTCGCGTTCGCTCCCGCGGCGTAGATGCCGGCCAGCGCCGCGCACAGGCCGGCGAGCATGTACACAGCGAGCTTCACGCGCCGCACCGGCGTGCCGTTCAGCCGCGCCCGCTCCTCGTCGGCGCCGACCGCGTAGATGCGGACCCCGAAGCGGGTGGCTCGCAGCGCTCGCCAGGCGACGAAGATCGCGACGAGGATCACGATCGAGGTCGGGATCCCGGCGACCTCATTGATCAGCAGGTTCGAGAGGAACGGCGGCGGCGATCCGCCGTCGGTCGGCAGGATCGTGAGCGCGATGCCGTTGAAGATCGTCCACGTGCCGAGCGTGGCGATGAACGGCTGGAAACGCAGCCCGACGACCAACAGCCCGTTCAAAGCACCCATCGCCAGCCCGAAGCCGACGGCGACGAGCACCAGCCATTGATGGGCGCCGCCGTGCAGCCCGACCCATTGCGCGGTGATCGCGTTGGCCACGACGAACATCCCGCCGACCGACAGGTCGATGCCGCCGACGAGCACGACGAACGTCTGCGCGACCGAGAGGAGTATCAGCGGCAGCGCCGTCTCGATCAGCAGGCCGATCTGGAACAGGTTGGCGAGCGCCGGCTGGATGCTGAGATCGGCGATGATCAGCGCGATCAGGATCAGCGCCGTGATCGCATTGGTCGGAGACCATCCGCGCCGCAACGCGGCCGCGAGCGTCGGCCTTCGCAGGCGCGTCGGGGCGGCCGTCGATGCGCTCATCGCTTCACCCGCTCGCCGTCCGAGCTCGAAACGCCGCCCCCGCCCACCCCCGCCGCCGGTCGTCCCGCCGCCGCGGCGCCCGTGTCGTGCGCCTGATGTCCGACCGCGAGCCTGAGGATCGCGTCCTCTGAGAGCTCGCGCCCGTCGATCACACCCGCGACCCGCCCCTCGACGAGGACCGCGACCCGGTGGCACATATGGACCAGCTCGGAAAGATCGCTTGAGTAGAAGAGGATCGTCGTCCCCGACGCCGCCAGCTCGGCCATCAGCCGGAAGATGTCGGCCTTGGTGCCGACGTCGACACCGCGGGTGCAGTCGTGCAGCAGCAGCAGCAGCGGCCGATCGAGGATCGCCTTGGCGAGCACGACCTTCTGCTGGTTGCCGCCGCTCATCGTCGAGACGCGCGCGGCCAGACGGGCGGTGTCGACGCCGACGGTCTCGGCGCCCTCGCGCGAGCCGCGGTTTTCGGCACGGCGGTCGAGCACGCCCCAGCGCGTAAAGCGCCGCAGCGCCGCGGCCGTGATGTTGTGGCGCACGCTCTGGCCGAGGAACAGGCCCTCGCGCTGGCGATCCTCGGGCACGTACGCGACCTGCTCGGCGAGCGCCTGCACCGGCGAGCTCGGCCGGTACGGGCGTCCGCGCAGCGTCGCGCGTCCCGCTGTCCACGGCATCGCGCCGGCGAGCGCCATCAGTAGCTCGCGCTGCCCCTGCCCCTGCAGCCCACCGATGCCGAGGATCTCGCCCTCACGCGCGGACAGCTCGACGGGGCCGGGGAGCCCGACCGACGCAAGCTCAGAGACGCGCAGCGCCTCGTCGCTGCGCGGGTCGGTACGCGCGGCATACAGCCGTTCGACGCGTCGGCCGAGCATCGCGGCGATCAGCGCATCATCGTCGAGCTCGGTGGGCGTGCCGGTGAGCACGTCGCGCCCGGCGCGCAGGACCGTGACGCGATCGGCGTACTCCCTCACCTCACGCAGCCGGTGGGTGATCAGCAGCACGACCGCGCCGTCGCGGGCGGCACGGCGCCCCTGCTCGAGCACCCACGCGCTGTCGGTGCGCGACAGCGCCGACGTGGCCTCGTCGAGGATCAGCACCGTCGGCGGCTCGCGCAGCGCCTTGACGACCTCGAGCAGCTGCCGGTCACCGAGCCCCAGCTCGGCGACGCGCGCGGCGGGATCAATCCGCTCCAGATCGAAGCGCGCGAGCAGCTCCGCGGCCGCACGACGGCGGTCGCGCCCGCGGACGACGCCGAGCAGGGTGCGCTCGCGGCCGTAGAGCAGGTTCTCGGCGACGGTCATCTGCGGGATCGTCGAGAGCTCCTGGAACACCATGCGGATCCCGGCCGCGGCGGCCCGCCGCGGACCATGCAGGTTCACGGGGGCGTCGTCGAGGCTCACGTGGCCGGCGTCGGCGCCGATCACGCCGGCCACGATCCGCATCAGCGTCGACTTGCCCGCCCCGTTCTCGCCGACGACCGCGTGCACCTCGCCGCGGTTGGCACCGAGATCGACGCCCTCGAGCACACGCACGGCGCCGAAGCGCTTGTACATGCCGTCGATGAGCAGGGCGGGCACGTCGCTCACTTCCCGAGCACCTGCGCGGGCGTGAGGTTCCAGCTGGCGTACGTGATCGGCGTGATCAGCGCCGGCGACTCCGTCGGGTAGTAGTTCACCCCGGGCGTCAGCGGCTGCAGCTTCTGCACGTGGTGGAACTTCACGTTGCCCTCCTTGGTCACGAAGTTCGTGTTGAAGTAGCCCTCCGTCTTCGGGAACGTCCCCTTCTTGGAGAGGATGTCCACGATGTGCTCGATCGCGACCCCGCTCACGTACGCGGGCGCCCCGAAGAAGAAGCACGGCAGGTGGTACTTGTCACACTGCTGCTCGTTGCCGTTGACGTCCAGGCAGGTCATCGGCACGAGCTTGCGGCCCGCGCGTTGCAGCGCCTTGATGTCACTCGAGCAGTAACCGCCGCTGAGGATCCCCGAGATGTTGGGGTTCTGGGCGAGGTCCTGGGAGACGCCCTGCAGCTCGGGCCCGGGGGCGTACTGACTGGAGAACGTCCCGACGATGTGGATGCCCGGGTACTTCTGGGCGAGGATCTGCTTCCAGATCTTGACGAACGTCGTCGAGATCGCGATCCCGGGCAGGCCGGTATCCATCAGGATGTTGCCCTTGCCGTGCAGCACGGTCCCCATCCAGTTGGCCATGTCGGTCGCCTCGCCGACGTAGTTCTCCGGCAGCTTGTAGGCGCATGGAGCGGTGACGGTCTGGTCGAACGAGTAGACCGTGATGCCCGCGCTGCACGCCTGCTGAATCGTCGGGTTCAGCGCCGTCGGCGACGCGGCGTCGATCATGATCGCGTCCGGGTTGGCGCGGATGATCGTCTGCAGCGACTGGATCTGCGCGGCCGGCGTGCCCTGGACGTTGCGGATCTGCAGGTTGACCTTGTCGCGATACTGGGGCTTGCTCGAGATCACCTTGGCGACGTTCTCCATCTGCGGTCGCCACTCGTTGCCCATGTAGTTGTTCGACAGGTAGATCGTGTACTTGTGCCCGGAGCCGCCCCCGCCACTGCCACCGCCGCTGCTGCCTCCGCAGGCGGCGACCACCAACGCGGTGATCACTACCGCCACGGCCCATGCGCTTCGTCTACGCATCCTCACTCACTCCTTGATCGTCGCTCTTACGCCGTGACGGTCTCCTCAAACCCCACGCGACGGCGACGTTCCATCCGGTCCTACGTCAGCCTGAAGTCCTGCCACACCTCGCGATCGGCCGGCACCACCTCGACCCACAATGCGGTTACGCACTCGGGGCAGACGTACTGTCGCGCGGTCAGCTGCTCGGGCAACTGCACAAGCGGGCCGAGATCCTCCGCGTCGAGCGCGATCGTCGCCGTCAGCGAGCGCCAGTCGCCCGTGACCGCGCCGAGGCGGTGGCCGCAGTGCGCACAGTGCGCGACCGCGGCGCCGTCGGCGCCGCGTTCGAAGCGCAGGCTCTCGCCCCACTGGTCGGCACCGATCGCCATGCCGCGGCCGTCGTCGGTGCCGGTGGCTGGTGGTGTCGCGGCCGCCCGTCGTGCCGCGCGGATCTCCTCGCGTCGCGCCTCGGTGGCGGCGACGTCGATCCCGTCGGAACCGACGACCACGCCATAGATTTGTCGCGCGACGTCGTCCGAGACCGCGCCGACGCGGCGGTCCTCGAGCACCGCCTCGGGGTCGCGCAGGATCGGGTCGCCGTATCCGCCGCCGTTCTGCAGACGGACGTTGAACACCTCTCCGGGCCTGATGATCAGGCCCGCGTTGACCCCGGGCAACTCCTCGTAATCGCCGTCGATCTCGTCCAGCCGCACGACCGTGCGTCCGTCGGCGAGGTGGGCCATGACGTCGGTGTTGCGGACGATCTCGAAGCGCGCGCACGACCCGGGCAGGCCGCCGAAGATGCCGGTGCGATTCGGAAGCTTGGTCCCATGTGTGGCCATCACGCCTGAGACCTCGTCGGTGTCGATCGGCGTCATCGCGAACTCGATCCCGTTGCCGCCGCGGTGACGGCCGGCGCCGCCCGAGTCGGGGACCTCGCGCCGCCACAGGTACATCAGCGGCTGGCCCACCTCCTGCTGCTCGACGTCCTGGGTGCCACCGCCCAGGATCACCATGGCGCCGCCGGAGTCGACGCCGTCGCGGTCGTGGAACGCCGGGCCGCCCCACAGCAGCGAGTCGAGGTACATCGCCGCGAACGGCTCTCCGTACTGGTTGTTGCCGCCGAACTGCGCCAGCTGCCAGGAGCCGTCGCCGGGGCCGAACGCAAGGCCTTGGTAGCGCTCGGAGAACGACACCATCTTCGAGATGCATCCCGCGGCCGCGTTCATCGCCACCCAGTTGGCGCCCGCCGCGCCGCCGCTGACCGGCATCGGCGACACGGCGGTGACACAGCGGCCGTCGTCGGCGACGACCTCGACCGGGCGCATCAGACCGTGATTCCAGGGGACCTCGGAGCCGAACAGGCACAGCATCAGCGTCGCCACCGCGCCGACCGTCCCCGCCCGGGTCGCCATCCCGTAGCCGGCCGAGTGCGGGTCCGAGCCGTTGTAGTCGAACACGAGCCGGTCGCCTGTCTTGGTCATCCGGCAGTTGATCGTCAGCAGCTCCGAATCCGCCGACCCCGGTGCTGCAGGACGGTCGAGATACGATGTGTGCTCGAACTCGCCGTCGGGCAGCGAGGTGAGGATCGAGCGCAGCGCGCCCTCCGAGGCGTCGATCGACTGGCGCATGACCGCGGCGACGGTGTCAGCTCCGTAACGGTCACAGAGCTCGTGCAGTCGCTCGCCGGCGACCTTCAGCCCCGCCAGGAACGCCGTCATGTCGTTGGCGACGGTGAACGGCATCCGCGAGTTGTTGGTGATGATGTCCCACAGCTCGTGGTTGCGCCGCCCGGCTCGCACGATCCGGCCGGGCGGAATCCGCAGCCCCTCTTGGAACGTGTCGGTCGCAGTCGGGCACCAGGAGCCGACGTCGGTGCCGCCGAGGTCCACCTGGTGGGCCATGCACCCGATCCACGCCACGAACTGACCATCGTGGAAGAACGGAGCGCAGAACTGCACGTCGTTCTGATGCTCGGCGGCGATGTACGGGTCGTTGATGATGAACACGTCGCCGTCGGCGATGTCGTCGAACTTCGCGAGAAATGCATTGATCGCCATCGAGCCGGTGTAGACCGGCACGAGCAGGTACACGCCGATCACGGCCATCTCGCCCTCGGCCGTGTATAGGCCGAAGTTGTAGTCGGTGGCGTGCACGACGGGCGAGCCGGAGACATGGATCATCGTCGCCGAGCCCTCCTGGTTGATCGACCAGAGCTTGTGTCGGATCACCTCGAAGGTGACCGGGTCGACCGTGGATGGCGCCTCGATGCCCATGTTCCCTCCTCAGCGTCCCGGGGTGATGACGACGTTGCCGTGCTCGTCGGCGACCGCCGCCTGGTCGCGGCCCACGACGACGGTCGTATACGGCATCTCGATGATCGACAGCCCATCGAGCTCCAGGCCCGGATGCAACGCCTGCGCGCGCACGACGTGCGCGTCGTGCCACTCGCCGTCCTGGTACACGCGCCGGCTTGAGCTCGAGCCGGACGCGGACGGACCGTGGCCGTCGAGCATCTGCAGTCGCGGTCGGTCGGCCGGAACCGTCGCGACGACGCGAAACGTCGTCAGCTCCACCCCGGCCGCCTCGAACGCGGAGTCCTCGCCGAACCGCGCCTCGTAGGCCTCGATGAACCGAGCGACGAGCGCTCGTACCCCGTCGTCGTCGAGCGGCCCCGCGGGCACGGGCACGCTCAGCACATGGATCTGGAAGCGAAAGCGCATCTCCACGAACCGCGTGCTCGTCATCCGCGACGTGTCGGCGCCGGCGTCGTCGAGTCGCTGCATCGCGCGCTGCGCGAGCCGGTCGAACCGCTCGTTGATCTCCGAGGCGGGTAGCGCAGCGGCGTAGTCCTCGGTTCCGGGCGGGCTCATGATCGGATCGGACAGCTCCTCGGCGACGGTCAGGTCCGAGGAGGCGATCCCGAACGCCGAGTGGACCGAGGCGGTGTACGGCACCACGATCTCGCGCGTGCGCAGCTCCGCGCCGTACGAGAACGCATGGCTCGGCCCCGCGCCGCCGTACGCATACAGCACGAAGTCGCCGGGGTCGTATCCCTGCTCGATCGTCGCCGCGCGGATCAGGTCGGCCATCCGGGCGTCGATGATCGTCTTGATCCCCTCGGCAGCCTGCTCGACCTCGAGGCCGAGCGGCTCGGCGACATGTGTCGCGATCGCGGTGCGCGCGGCGTCGACGTCGAGCGCGAGCCGGCCGTCGAGGAAGTTGTCGGCGTTGATGTAGCCGAGCACCAGATCGGCGTCGGCGACCGTCGGGCGCTCGCCGCCGCGGCCGTAGCAGGCAGGGCCGGGCACCGCGCCCGCGCTCTCGGGGCCGACCGTGAGCAGTCCGTGAGTGACGCTCGCAAGCGATCCCGAGCCGGCGCCGACCGTGCGAACCGACACCGACGGCAGCGCCAGCTCGTGGCGGCCGACCCAGGTCGAATTGGCGATGTGCGCGGACCCGTCGAGCACGAGCCCGACCTCGAAGCTCGTGCCGCCCATGTCGGTCGCGATGATGTTGCTGTCGCCGCGCAGCGCGCCCAGCTGCTGGCAGGCGACGATTCCGCCGACCGGCCCCGACATCACCGTCGAGGCGGCCTCGTGATCGATCTCGGTGACGCGTGCGAGACCGCCGTTGGACTGCATCAGCAGCGGCTCGGAGGCAAGGCCCTCGCCCTGCAGGCGCTGCTCGAGGCTCTGCACGGCGCGCCGCAGCACCGGGCGCAGGCTGGCGTTGACGGCGGTGGTGACGGTCCGCTGATACTCGCCGAGGCGCGGCAGCAGCCGGCTGGAGAGCGTGTACAGCGTGCCGGGCAGCTCCTCCTCGATCAGCTCGCCGATCCGCCGCTCGTGGACGTCGTTCTTGAACGCCCACAGCAGCGACACGGCGATCACCTCGGCGCCCTCGTCTGACAGCTCGTGCAGCGCGCGCCGAACGCCGTCCTCGTCGAGCGACTGACGGATGCGGCCGCGATAGTCGACCCGTTCGGAGACCTCGCGCACGAGACGCTTGGGCACGACGAGCTCCTGCTTGACCATCGAGCGGAAGTTCTTGACGTCCTCCTCGTCGAGGCCGAGCGACTTGAAGCCGCGCATGATCGCGACCGTGTCGCCGAACCCGCGCGTCTGCAGCAGGCCGACCTGCGCGGTCTTGCGTTCGAGCATCGCGTTGGTCGCGACCGTCGTTCCGTGCGCGAACATCGAGACCCGGCCCAGCAGCCCGCCGAGGCCGCCGTCGCTGTGCTCGGCGGCGGCGAGCTCGAGCGTGGCCACCACCCCGGCGGCGGGATCGTCGGGCACGGTCGAGGCCTTGTACCAGCGGATCGTGCCGTCGGCTCCGATCGTGACCGTGTCGGTGAAGGTGCCGCCGATGTCCGAGGCGACGAGCAGCGAGTCCATGGGCGCGGTGTCTCTCCTGGTGTCAGTCATCGGTCTCGGCCGGCGGCCGCGAGGTGTCCGAGATGCGCTTGATCGTCGTGCGGATGTGAGCGCGGCCCGCCCGCTCGGCGGCATCGCCATCGCCGCGCGTGATCGCCTCCGCGATCCCGTAGTGCTGGTCGACCGCGGTGCGCGCGCGCTGGAAGTCGAGCAGCGCGACCGGCGTGAACACTTGTGACGTCATCCGCACCGTCCGCGCCTGCGCGAGCACGTACTCGTTGTCGGCGATCTCCATGATCGCGATGTGGAAGGCGACGTTCTCACGCGTGTACGCGCCCGGATCCCACGGGTCCAGCGCGATCTCCTGGTGGTCGATCCGCTCCGACAGCGAGGCCCGCCGCTCGGCGTCCGGGCATTCCGCCGCCAGTCGGCACGCCAGCCCGTCGATCACCTCCCGCAGCCGGTAGGCGCGCAGCAGCTTGGTGATGTCGGCACTGACGACCCGCACCCCGCGCCCGGGCTCTGAGTGCAGCAGCCCCTCGCTCTCGAGCACGCGCATCGCCTCGCGCAGCGGCGTCCGGCTCACCTGCAGCTCCTCGGCCAGCGTCTCCTGCCGCAGCTTGGTCCCAAGCGCGTATTCGCCGGAATAGATGCGCTCGCGCAGCTCGTCGGCGACCTCGTCGACGAGTCGCACACGGCTGCGCCAGGTGACCTGTTCTTGCACGTACCGCTTCCTCGCTCGATCCCGGATCCGAGCATTTTGTATCCAGGATGCTTGGGTACAGTAACAGAGGGTCCTGGGTGCGGTCAACCCGGCTGGATCGTGTCCCCGCTTAATGAGCTCGGCGTCACGGCGGTGTCGCCGCGCCGGTAGCGAGCGCAGCGGGCCGAACGTCTCGCGTCGGGCGAACGGCAGCACCGAACAGGGAGCGGGTGGGGCGCCGGTACCACCCACCCAACCACATCTAATGAGTTATCCGCCAAAGTGGGCCGCGCGAAACCGGATTGGCGTCCGATCCAGGTGGGCCGTGAATCCGCCGCCAAGCGACATTTTCGCGCCCCGCTTTGGCGGAATTTTCAGGTCACGCCGACCGCCAGCCGAAATGGCCCGCTGATGGCGATCAACCCTCCCCTCGGTGCTGCCGTTCGCCCCGCAAGCGCCACCTCCGGCCCAGACTCGCGTGACCGCACCGTCCCCGTCCCAAACCCGCTACCGCGGAACCAGCAGCGACCGCCCCGACATCTCCGGCGGCTGCTCGATCCCGAGCATCGCCAGCAGCGTCGGCGCCACGTCGGCCAGCACGCCGCCCTCACGCAAACGCAGGGCTGCGGCGTCGTCGACCGTGACGATCACGGGCACCGGGTTCAGCGAGTGCGCGGTGTTCGGCGACCCGTCGGGCTCGAGCATGTGGTCGGCGTTGCCGTGGTCGGCGGTGATCAAGCAGGCGCCACCTGTCGCGTGGACCGCCTCGACGACCGAGCCCAGGCATGTGTCGACGGTTTGCACCGCCTCGACCGCGGCCGGGATCACGCCGGTGTGCCCGACCATGTCGGCGTTGGCGAAGTTGATGATCCCGAACCGGAACCGGTCCCCGCCCGCGGCCGTCCACGCGTCCACGAACGCGCGCGCTGCCTCGGGCGCGCTCATCGCCGGCTTGTGGTCGTAGGTCGGGACGTCGCGCGGCGAGGGCACCAGCTCTCGCTCCTCGCCGTCGTACGGGGCCTCCTCGCCGCCGTTGAAGAAGTACGTCACGTGGGGGTACTTCTCGGTCTCGGCGACATGCAGCTGGCGCTCACCGCGACCCGCGATCACGGCGCCGATCGTCGTCGCCGGCCGCTCCGGCGCAAACGCGACCGGGTACGGCCAGCCCTCCTCGTACTCGGTCATCGTCGTGTACCGAGTCGCGACCGGCGAGCCGTCGCCGCGGTCGAATCCGTCGAACGACGGTGACGCCAGCGCGAGCGTGATCTCACGCATCCGGTCGGGCCGGAAGTTCAGCCCGAGCACCGAGTCGCCCGGGCGGATCCGCGAGTCCGAGGCGCCGACGACCGTCGGCGTGATGAACTCGTCGGTCTCGTCGCGCTCGTACGCAGCCAGACACGCCTGCTCGCCGGATCCGGCGCGGTGCGGTGCGTCACCGTGCACGAGCAGGTCGTAGGCGAGCCGCACACGGTCCCAGCGCCGGTCGCGGTCCATCGCGTAGTAGCGGCCGACGACCGAGCCGATCCGCCCGAGTCCGGCCTCCGCCATCCACGACTCCACCTCGGCCAGGTATCCCGCCCCCGCTGTTGGCAGCGTGTCGCGGCCGTCGGTGAACGCGTGCACGACGAGGTCGGACACCCCCAGCGCGGCCGCCATCGAGATCAGCGCCCGCAGGTGGTGCATCGACGAGTGCACGCCGCCATCGGACACGAGCCCGATCACGTGCACTCGCGAAGCACCGGAGAACGCGTCGCGCAGCACCGGATTGGACTCCATCGACCCATCCGCGGCGGCCGCGTCGATCCGCGTCAGGTCCTGCATCACGACCGATCCGGCGCCGAGGTTCAGGTGGCCGACCTCGGAGTTGCCCATCTGGCCCTCGGGCAACCCGACCGCCAGCCCGCAGGTCGTCAGCGTCGTCGTGGGATAGCGCTGCCACAGCTCGTCGAACACCGGCGTCGATGCGAGCGACACCGCGTTGCCGGGGCCGTCGGGGGCCAGCCCCCAGCCGTCGAGCACGATCAGCGCGGCGCGCGGCACCGGCAGCGACGACGGACCCGGCGTGACCGTCACGACCGCGGAGCTGCGTTGACGATCGCGGCGAACGCGTCGGGATCCAACGACGCGCCGCCGACGAGCGCGCCGTCGACGTCGGGCAGCGCCAGCAGCTCGGCCGCGTTGTCGGGCTTGACGCTGCCGCCATACAGGATCCGCGCGCGGTCGGCCTGCTCGGGCGAGCGATCGCCGACCAGCGCGCGCACGAACGCGATCGCCTCCTGCGCCTGCTCGGGAGTCGCCACCTGGCCGGTGCCGATCGCCCAGATCGGCTCGTAGGCGATCACCAGCTCGCCAAGCCGCTCCACCTCCACGCGGGCGAGATCCTCCTGTACCTGATGGCGCAGCTTGCGCTCGGTGTCGCCGTTCTCGCGCTCGGACTCGGTCTCGCCGACGCACAGGATCACCTGCAGGCCGGAATCGAGCGCGGCCGGGACCTTGTGCGCGAGCGCCTTGTCGTTCTCGGCGAACAGCTCCCGGCGCTCGGAGTGGCCGAGCACGACGCCGGCGACGTCGAGCTCGGTCAGCATCGGCGCCGACACCTCGCCCGTGAACGCGCCCGACTCGGCCTGGTGCATGTTCTGCGCATACACCGCCACCCGCGACCCGCGGGTGGAGTCGACCATCGCCGCCAGCGCCGTGAACGGCGGGCAGATCCCGACGTCGACGTGCGCGGCGGACGAGACCCGTGGTAACAGCGCGGCGATCAGCCGCTCGGCCTCCTCGACGGTCTCGTGCATCTTCCAGTTGCCAGCGATCAATGGCTTCCTGCTCATCGCAGCACCTCCACACCGGGCAGTTCCTTGCCCTCGATCAACTCCAACGACGCCCCGCCCCCGGTCGAGACGTGCGTCACCTGGTCCTGCAGCCCGAACGCGACCAGCGCCGCGGCGGAGTCGCCGCCGCCGACGACCGTCGTCGCCGCCGAGAATGCGACCGCCTGCGCGACCGTCCGCGTGCCTGCCGCGAACGGCTCGAACTCGAACGCCCCCATCGGCCCGTTCCAGAACACGGTGCCGGCGCTCGCGATCGCCTGCGCGTAGGCGGCGGCGGTCCGCGGGCCGATGTCGAGCCCCATCATCCCGTCGGGCACGTCGACGCCGTCGAGCGGCACCGGTGCGGCGTCGGGGCCGACGTGATCGCCGAGCACGAGGTCGACGGGTACGTCGAGCGCTGCCTCGCGATCGCCGGCCAGTGAGGCGGCGTCGAGCGCGCCGCGCGCGAGCGCCACGTCGGAGTCGGCACACAACGAGTCCCCGACCCCATGGCCCTGGGCCTTCAAAAACGGAAAGCACATCGCGCCGCCGATCAGGATCCGGTTGGCGACGGGCGCCAGCGAGCGGATCACGCCGATCTTGTCAGACACCTTGGCGCCGCCGAGCACGGCCACGAACGGCGGCGTCGGATCCGACAGGAGCCCGGACAGCGCCTCCACCTCCCTGGCGAGCAGCAGTCCCGCGGCGCGGTCGTCGATCTGCCGCGCAACCCCCTCGGTCGAGGCGTGGGCGCGGTGCGCCGCACCGAACGCATCATCGACGTAGACCTCCGCCATCGCGGCCAGCTCGCGCGCCAGCGCGGGGTCGTTCTTGGTCTCTCCCGGCTCGAAGCGGATGTTCTCCAGCAGCAGCACCTCGCCCGAGCGCAGCGACTCGGCCTGTTGCGCCACCTCGGCGCCAGTGGTGCCCGGCGCCAGCATCACCGGCTCGTGCAGCAGCTCCGAGAGCCGCCGTGCGACCGGCGCCAGCGACAGCTCGGGATCGACGCCCTTGGGACGGCCGAGGTGCGAGACGAGGATCAGCGCCGCGCCGCGCTCGCGCAGCCACTCGATCGTCGGCAACGCCGCGCGGATGCGGGTGTCGTCCGCGACCGCCGGCCCGTTCGGCGTCTGCTTCAGCGGGACGTTGAAATCAACCCGGACGAGGACGCGCTTCCCGCGCAGCTCACCCAGATCCGCGAGCGTTCTCACAGCAGCCGCTGCACCACATCCACGACGCGGTTGGAGTAGCCCCATTCGTTGTCGTACCACGCGACGACCTTGACCATCGTGCCGTCCATGACCGCGGTCAGCAGCGAGTCGACGATCGACGAGGCGGAGTTGTGGACGATGTCGGTGGAGACGATCGGGTCCTCGGTGTAGACGAGCAGGCCATGCATCGGCCCGTCCTGCGCGGCCGCTCGCAGCGCGCCGTTGATCTCCTCGACGGTCGTCTCGCGCTCCGCCTCGACCGTCAGGTCGACGACGCTGCCGGTCGGGACCGGCGCGCGCACCGCGAAGCCGTTGAGCTTGCCCTGCAGCTCCGGGATCACGAGGCCGATCGCCTTGGCGGCGCCGGTCGAGGCGGGGATCAGGTTGATCGCGGCGGCGCGGGCGCGGCGCAGGTCACGGTGGGGAAGGTCCAGGAGGCGCTGGTCGGCCGTGTAGGCGTGGATCGTCGTCATCAGCCCGTGCTTGATCCCGACCGTGTCCTGCAGCACCTTGGCGACGGGCGCCAGGCAGTTGGTCGTGCACGAGGCGTTGGAGATGATCCGGTGCGACGATCGGTCGTAGGCCTCGTCGAAGTTGACGCCGAGCGCGACCGTCGTGTCGGGATCGGTGGCGGGCGCCGAGATCAGCACCTTCTCGGCGCCGGCGTCGAGGTGCTTGGAGGCGCCCTCGCGCGAGGTGAACAGCCCGGTCGACTCGATCACGACCTGCACGCCGAGGTCGCGCCACGGCAGCTCGGCGGGGTCGCGCTCGGACAGGATCCGCAGCTCCTTGCCGTCGACGAGGATGCCGTTGTCGGTCGCCTGCACGTCACCGGGAAACGGCCCGAGCGTCGAGTCGTACTTGAGCAGGTGCGCCGTCGTCCTCGGATCGATCAGATCGTTGGCCGCCAGCCACTCGATGTCGGCGCCAGCCTCGTACGCGGCCCGGAAGACGTTTCGGCCGATCCGCCCGAACCCGTTGATCGCGACCCGCACCGTCATGCTCTGCGCCTTTCGTCGAAGTTGGACACCGCGAAAGCAACGGCCCGCAGCGGGCCGCCACCGACACGCGACAGCCTAGCGGGACACGAACTCGACCCGGAGCCCGTCGGGGTCGGTCAGGTAGGCCGCGTAGTAGCGGCGTCCGTACCGCGGGCGCGGGCCCGGCGGGGACGGCGGGCTCGTCGGCGCGCCGCCGTTGGCCAGGCCCGCGGCGTACGCGGCGTCGACGGCGATCTTGCCTGAGGCGTGGAGCGCCAGGTGGCCGAACCCGGCGCCGGCCGGGATGCCGCGGCTCGTGAACCACACGATCGGTGCGTTGATCCCGTAGGCGATCGCACGCTCGGAGTCGACCATGCGGCGACCGCCGAGGGCGAAGAACACCGGGTCGTAGAACGCGGTGGTCCGTCCCAGGTCCGAAACCTCGAAGCCGATGTGGTCGATCATCCGGCCTCGTTCTCGTCGCGGTGCGCGACGTCGACGAGGTAGCGGCCGTCGCCGCCGTAGCGGGCGGCGAGGTGCTCGGCGATCGCGACCGACCGGTGGCGCCCGCCGGTGCATCCGATCGCGACGACCAAGTGCGATTTACCCTCGGCCAGGTACTGCGCCAGCAGGTAGTCCAGCAGCGGTTGGAGATGGTCGTAGAACGCGTCCAATGCGCCGTCGCGGTTGATGTAGGAGACCACGCGCGGGTCCTGACCGGTGAACGGGCGCAGTTCCGGCTCGTAGTGCGGGTTGGGCAGAAACCGCACGTCGAACATCAGGTCGGCGTCGCGGCTGGCGCCGTACTTGAAGCCGAAGCTCTGGAACGTGATCGCGAGGCGGCCCGGATGGCCCGTCGGCAAAAGCTCCTCGGTCAGCCGGCGGCGCAGCATCGCCGCCGTCAGCCGGCTGGTGTCGATCACGACGTCCGCGCGCTCGCGCAGCGGCGCCAGCAGCCTGCGCTCGCGCGCGATCCCGGTCGCGACCGTGCCGCGCGGCGCCAGCGGGTGCCGGCGGCGCGTCTCCTTGTAGCGCCGCAGCAGCGTCTCCTCGTCGGCCTCCAGGAACAGGATCCGGTAGCGGACGCCGACCGAGCGCAGCTCGTCGAGCATCGCGGTCAGCCCTTCGAAGTGCTCTCGGCCGCGTGCGTCGGAAACCACCGCCGCCCGCGCGACGTTGGCTCCGGAGTGCATGAACAGGTCGACCAGCGAACGGATCATCTCCGGCGGCAGGTTGTCGACGCAGAAGTACTCCTCGTCCTCGAACACCGCCATCGCGGTCGACTTCCCGGCTCCGGAGAAGCCGGTGATCACGACCAGATCCGTGAGAGCCGGAGCCTCCATCTGCCCGGTGAAGCTTGACGCCTGGAGCGGACGCGCAACACCCACATGTGCGCGCCTGGCCCATCGTGGGCGCGCGTGTGCCACCATGCGGCGGTGCTTCGCCGTGCGCTGCTCGTGGCTGCGGCGGCGCTCGGAGTGGCGCTCGCGGGGTTCTTCGCTCCGTCGCGCGCCGGCTTCGCTTCGCCCGCGGCGGCCGATGCCGACACCCTGAGCGCCACCGTCGCGACCAACCCATCCGGCCCCTCGATGGCCCCGGGCTTCGTCGGCGTGTCGTTCGAGTTCCGCGCCGTGCACCAATACGCCGGCAACAACCCGCTCGCGATCGACCCGGTGCTGCTCAACCTGCTCAGGGGCCTGACGCCGGGCCAGCGGCCCGTGATCCGGATCGGCGGCAACAGCACCGACGGCAGCTGGTGGCCGCTGAAGGGGATGATCCCGCCGGGCGGCATCTACTACCCGATCACGACCGGCTGGCTGCGCACGACCAAGGCGCTCGCCGCCGACCTGAAGGCGAAGTTGATCCTCGGCGTCAACCTCGCCGCCGGCCGCCCGGCGATCGCCGCCGCCGAGGGCCGCGCGTACATGTCGAAGATCGGGCGCAAGTACATCGACGCGCTCGAGATCGGCAACGAGCCCAACCTGTACTCGGTGTTCAGCTGGTACAAGGACCGCCGCGGCCACGTGTACCGCTCGCGCAAGCGCTCGTACAAGCTCGGCGACTACATCCAGCAGTTCAAGCAGTGGTCCAGGGCGCTCCCGAACGTGCCGCTCGCGGGACCGGCCGCGTCGAACCCGAAGTGGATGGGCCAGTTGTCGAAGTTCATCAAGGGCGCGCCACGGCTGAAGCTCGTCACCTACCACCGCTATCCGCTGCGCGGCTGCACGACCGACCCCAAGGAGCCGACCTTCCCGTCGATCCCGAATTTGCTCGCCGACAGCTCCTCGGCGGGCCTCGCCGCGGACATGAGGCCGTTCGTGAAGGTCGCCGCCAGGCACCACCTGCCGTTCCGCGTCGCGGAGATGAACTCGGCTTCGTGCGAGGGCGCGGAGGGAGTCTCAGACACGTTCGCGTCGGCGCTGTGGGCGCTTGACACGATGTTCAACTTCGCCAAGGCGGGGGTCCAGGGGGTCAACTTCCACATGCTCCCCGGCTCCCACTACGAGCTGTTCAGCGTCTCGAAGAGCTCGGGCGACGCCTGGCAGGCGTTCGTCCACCCCGAGTACTACGGCCTGCAGATGTTCGCGCAGGCGTTCCCGGCCGGAGCCCGGATGCTGAACGTCAGGGCCCCGTCGGGCCCGACGAAGGTGTGGGCGACCGAGGCGACCGACGGCACGATCCACGTCGTCGTGATCAACCAGGACACCGCCAACGAGCACGATGTCGCCGTGACCGTCCCGGGGCAGACGGCGGCGGGCAACATCGAGTCGCTGACGGCACCGTCGATCAGCGCCACGAGCGGCGTCACGCTCGGCGGTCAGAGTTACGGCTTGCGCACCACGACCGGCACGCTGCCGACCCCGACGCAGTCGCCCTCGACGCCGGTGTCGAGCGTCTACACGATCCCCGCCCCGGCAGCCAGCGCGCAGATGCTGACGATCCCGCCGCCGCCGAGCGGCGGTGGTTCGCCGATCGGTCATTAGCCCGGCTGGCGAGTGAATGGTCGACCAGCGGGACCGGCGCCACGGTGCGTGTGCACTGCGGCGCGCCGCTGGTCATATCCAGGCTGTTGTCGCCGCTGGGATCGCGAGCACCCCGCGGCGTCCTCGCCGCCACCGGACATTTTCCCGTCGCTGTCCGTCACACGGTCGATTTCGTTGAAATGTTCGGTCCCGCCGGTGCGGTTCGGTCCGGTGCACGGGCCGGCCCGATCGAGCAACCGGGCGACCCAAACAGACAGCCCAGAGCGGAAACCGGCGAGGCCGAAGTCCGTTACACGCCGGACTTGTGCAGCTCGCGGTACATGTCGCGAGCGAGCTTGCCGGGCACGCCGGGCACCGCCTCGAGCTCCTCGCGGCTGGCCGCGAGGATCGC
>DASUHF010000022.1:0-9856 GCA_036273655.1 Solirubrobacteraceae bacterium
TCGACGCGACCGCCTCCTCCGAGCCGCCCTCGAACTCCAAAAACAGCGTCGGCGCGACCGCAAACGAGGTCGCCTGATAGCGGTTGATCGCGTCGATCTGCAGCTCGTCGGCGAGCTCGATGCGGACCACCGGGATCGCGAACTGCTGCACCCGCACGACGCACTTCACGGCTTCCTGGAGCGACGGGAACGTGCACTGCGCGGCGGCGGTCGCCTCCGGGATCGGGTGAACGCGCAGGACCGCGGCGCAGATCAGCCCGAGCGTGCCCTCCGAACCGATCATCAGACGCGTGAGGTCATAGCCGGCCGACGACTTGCGCGCGCGGGAGTGGGTGCGCACGATGCGACCGCGGGCGTCGATCATCGTCACCGACAGCACGTTCTCGCGCATCGCGCCGTAGCGCACGGTCGTCGTGCCCGAGGCGCCGGTCGCGATCATGCCGCCGATCGTCGCGTCGGCGCCGGGATCGACGGAGAAGAACACGCCCTTGGGCCGCAGGCGCGCGTCGAGCTGGCGGCGCGTGACGCCGGCCTGCACCTCGACGTCGAGGTTCTCCAGCGACAGCCCCGAGATGCGGTTCATCTCGCGCATGTCGACCGAGATCCCGCCCGCGAGCGCGGCGACGTGCCCCTCCAGCGAGGTGCCGGCCCCGAACGGGACGATCGGCAGACGGTGCGCGGCCGCGACACGCACGATCGCCGCGCACTCGTCGATCGAGCGCGGCCACACGACCGCGTCCGGGCGCGCCTCGGGATGAAACGACTCGTCGTGGGCATGCTGGGAGAGCACGTCGGCGCCGGTCAGCAGCCGCTCCGATCCGAGCACGTCGCGCAGCGCGTCAAGCGCCTCCGCGACTCGCTCCTCCGACAGGCGATGCGGGTCCGATACGGCCACGGGCGACAGCTTCGCAGACGGGCGGGCAAGCGCTCAGCCGGCGCCGGCCGGCAGCGCCGACAGCGCCGGATACAACGCCCGGAAGCGCTCGCACTGGGCTGCGTAGCGCTCCACCCAGGCGGGGTCCGGCTCGATCTCGGACGCGACCGAGACGGTCGCGGCGGCCGCCGCGTGCGAGGACTCGAACACGCCGGCCGCGACGCCGCCCAGCAGCGCCGCACCGAACGCCGACCCGGCCGTCGAGACCGTCCGCTGCAGCGGCAGGTCGAGCACCGAGGCGACGATCCGGCACCACAGCTCCGAGCGCGCGCCGCCGCCGGAGATCCGCGCCGACGGCGGCCGCGGCCCGGTCGCCGCGATCAGGTCCAGGCCGTCGGCGAGCGCGTGCGCGACGCCCTCGAGCACGGCGCGGACGAGCGCGCCGCGGTCGTGGCGCAGACCGAGACCGACGAAGCCGCCACGGACGTCGGCGTCAGCGTGGGGGGTGCGCTCGCCGGCCAGGTACGGCGCGAACGTCAGTCCCTCGGCCCCCGGCTCCCACCGCGCCGCCTCCTGAAGCAGCGTCCCGATCTGCTGGTCGCCGCCGAGCGTTCGCGCGAGCCAGCTCAGCGAGCCCGCCGCCGACAGGATCACCGCCATCACGTGCCAGCGATCGGGCAGCGCATGGCAGAACGCGTGCAGCCGCCCGGCGGGATCGGCCGCGTACGTGTCGCGCGCGGCGAACACGACGCCCGAGGTGCCGAGCACGACCGACGCGGGACCTTCACCGTCGGTCACCCCAACCCCGAGCGCGCCTGCCGCCTGGTCGCCGGCGCCGGCGGCGACCGGAACGCCGCCGAACGCATGGCCCGAGACCGCGCCTGACTCGACCGCGGACGGCAGCCACGAGCGCTGCACACCGAACGCGTCGGCGAGCTCATCGGACCACGTGCGCGCGGCGACGTCGAACACCGACGTGCCGGACGCGTCGGAGACGTCGGTGCAGAGCACGTCGCAGAGCCGCATCCGCACGTAGTCCTTGGGCAGCAGCACGTGCGCGATCCGCGCGAAGAGGTCGGGCTCGTGGACGGCCATCCACCGCAGCTTGGGCGCGGTGAAGCCGGCCAGCACGAGGTTGCCGCCGAGCGCGACCAGCCGCTCGGTGCCGAGCCGCCGCGTGATCTCGTCGGCCTGCTCCTGGCTGCGGCCGTCATTCCACAGGATCGCCGGGCGCAGCGGTTGTCGTTGGGCGTCGAGCGCGACCAGGCCGTGCATCTGGCCCGTGAGGCCGATCCCGTCGGCGCCGGCGGCGTCGAGTTCGTCCAGGACCGCGCGGGAGGCGAGCCACCACTGCTCGGGATCCTGCTCGGACCATCCGGATCGTGGCATCGAGACGGGGTAGCCGCGCTCGGCCTCGGCGAGGACGCGGCCGCGCTCGTCGATCGCCAGCCCCTTGGCCGAGGAGGTTCCGACGTCGAGTCCGATCAGGCGCGCCACGGCTCGATCATGCCCGACTCCGACGCCGGGCGCGGAAATCTGTTGGAATCAGGAATCGATGGCCGAGCCAAGGTTCACGTTTGGGCTGTGGACGGTCGGCAACCCCGGGCGCGACCCGTTCGGAGAGCCGACCCGCCCGCCGCGCGACCCCGTGCAGACGGTGCACCGGCTCGCGGAGACCGGCGCCTGGGGCGTAAGCCTGCACGACGACGATCTCGTGCCCTACGGAACGTCGGCGGCCGATCGCGAGCGGATCATCGCGCGCTTTGAGCAGGCGCTGGCCGACACCGGCCTCGGCGTCGGCATGGCGACCACGAACCTGTTCACGCACCCGGCGTTCAAGGATGGCGCGTTCACGTCCGGCGACCGCCGCGTCCGGCGCGCCGCGATCGGCAAGGCGATGACCGCGATCGACCTCGGCGCGCGGCTGGGCGCCGAGGTGTACGTGTTCTGGGGCGGGCGCGAGGGCACCGAGGTCGGCGTCGCCAAGGACCCGCGCGACGCGCTGGCGCGCTACCGCGAGGCGATCGACATGCTCGCCGACTACGTCCACGAGCAGGGCTACGACCTGCGGTTCGCGATCGAGCCCAAGCCCAACGAGCCGCGCGGCGACCTGTGGCTGCCGACCGTCGGCCATGCGCTGCACTTCATCACGACGCTGCAGCGGCCCGAGATGGCCGGCGTCAACCCCGAGGCCGCGCACGAGACGATGGCCGGGCTGTCGTTTCACCAGGGGGTCGGCCAGGCGCTGTGGGCCGGAAAGCTGTTCCACATCGACCTCAACGCGCAGCGGATCGGCCGCTACGACCAGGACTTCCGGTTCGGTGCCGAGGACCTCAAGGAGGCGTTCATGCTCGTGCGCCTGCTCGAGCGCGCCGGCTACGAGGGGCCGCGCCACTTCGACGCCCACGCCTACCGCAACGAGGACGACGAGGGCGTGTGGGAGTTCGCGCGCGGATGCATCCGTAGCTACCGGGCGCTGGCCGAGAAGGCCGCGCACTTCGACTCGCTGCCCGAGGTGGCCGAGGCGCTGCACGACGCCGGTGCCGACGAGCTCGGCACGGCGACGGTCGCCGCCTCGGATCCGCCGGACGCGCTCAAGGCCGAGGCGACGAGGCTCGACGAGCTCGCCGCCCGCGGCTACGGCAACGAGCGCCTCGACCAGCTCGTCGTCGACGTGCTGCTCGGGCTGCGCTGAGACGCGCGCCCCGGCTCGGGCACGACGCCGTTTCAGGACCCACCGATCGCGAGCCCGAACACGTGCAGCGCCGGGTTGTAGCCCGAGACGTCGCCGAGCGAGGGCAGCTGCACGGCGACAACCGTCTTGCCCGGATCGATCGCGACCGACTGCTCGAACACGTAGACCGTATGCGATGTCGGCCCGCTCGGGTAGTCGACGGTCGGCTCGCTGAACGCGGTCGTGTTCGACGGGTTGCCGTTGGCGTCCGAGGCGTACCAGAAGTTGCCGATGTTCAGCGTGAACGTCTGGCTTGAGCCGTCGCTGTAGTAGACCGTGCCGGTGCCGCTCAGGGCGGAGTTGTTGGAGGAGGCGAGGAAGCCGAGCGTCGAGCCATGGCCGGACACCGCGATGATCTGCCCCTGGGCCATCGTGTTGTCGGGCTCGGCGGGCGGGACGTTGGGCCAGGTGAACGACAGGCCGCCGGCCGTCACCGGCGAGCCGGGCGTGACCCCGGCGCTTGCCAGGCCCTGCGCGGAGAACGTCGTGCCCTCGCCGTCGAAGCCCTCAAACGACGAGCCGCCCGGCTGCGGGTCTGACTCGTTGGTGATGCCGGTGTTGTCAAACGAGGCGGCGAGCGAGCTGTCGGGGACCTGGAGCTGGGCGCCGGCCTGCAGCTCGGACGTCGCGCCGTCCCGCGCGCGCCGGAAGTGTGCCGTGGCGACGAGGTCGACCGGTCCGGCCGTCAGGCCGCTGCTGGGTGCGGTCAACCGGAAGCGGGCGCGGGCGCTGGCCCCAGGTGGGAGCGTGCCGATCGTCCTCGTCGCGCCGGCCGGTTTGATCGTCCACCCGGTCGGCGCCGCCAGCGTCACCGAGGCGTCGCGCAGCGGCGTCGATCCCGGGTTGCCGAGCGTCGCGGTCACCGCCGTCGTCTGCCCCGGCTGGGCGAGCGCGGTCGAGGTTTGCAGGCCAAGCGTCGGGGTCGCGTGGGTCGGCCGCCCATACGTCGCGGCGTTCCAGCTCGGGCTGGCCACGTCGGCGACCGGCACGCCGCCGCTCTGGTCGCCGTCGGCGACGAGCCGGACCTTCGGCAGGGCGCCGCTGGACGCGGTCAGGCCCCAGACGGCGACCGCGACCGTGTTGCGCCCGTCCTGGCGCAGGATTCCCGCCGGCAGGTAGAAGCGGTGCTGAGGGCCGAGCGCGTTGTCGTACTGGCCGAGCAGCCAGCCGTTGACGTACACGAACGCGCGGAACTCGGTCGCGCCCTTGCCCGGGCCCGGTCCGGCGGAGCCGATCTGCAGCGACACCGGCACGTAGCCGCCCGCGTCGTGCAGCGAGAACGTCGTGCGGTACCAGCCGATGCCGGCGGGGAGCCCACGCCTGGCCCACGAGTCGGCCAGCGACGCCGGCCGCCAGCCGAGCGATGGGGCGCCGGGCAGCTCCCAGCCGTGGTTGGTCCCGTACAGGCCGCTGGCGTTCAGGCCGCCGCGCGCCGGGTCCTGGAGGTTCTCGCCGCCCTGGGCGCCCTGCAGCCGCCAGGTGACGGTCGGCGAAGCACCGACGAGCGCCGCGCCGAGGAGTCCGCGCGGCGCCTTCTGGCCGTCGCTCGGGGCGCCGCCGTAGACGCCGTCCTCGTCGTGGCCGGAGCTCTGCACGAGCACCGCAACGACGTTGTCGCCGCCTGGGCGCAGCGCGGCCCGCGGGAAGTCGAACGTCTGCTTGGCGTTCTCCGAACCCGACGTGTTGGAGCCGAGGAACACGCCGTTGATCCACACCGAGAACGCGCCGTGCGACCCCTCGCCGGCGGTCAGCGTGATGCCGGTCACGCCGCCGGCGTCGGTGAAATGGCCGCGGTACCAGATGAACCCCTGGTGGAACCCGTAGTCGTCGGCGAACAGGACCGGCGTCGTCACCGGCTTGGTCGGGTTGGTCGTCGTCGGGTGGTCGGCCAGCGTCCAGCTGGAGTCGTCATAGCCGGGCTGTGCCTCGGGGGTCCCGTAGCGGAACTGCCAGCCGGTGAGCACGGGCAGCCTTGGTGCCGTCAGGCCGGGCAGCGTCGCCGACAGCGACCCGTCCGCGTTCGTCGTCGTGGTCAGCGGGCGGCCGTTCCAGGTCACGTGCGTGACGCCGGCCGGCGCCCACACCGTGATCGGACCGCTTGCGCTCGTGTCGCCGGTGAGCGCGAGCGTCGACCCGTGGGTGGTGGCCGTGCGCACCAGGTAGCCGCCCTGCACGAGTGCCGCCCCGGCGCCGGTGGACTCTGGCCAGAACTGCTCGGCGGTCTTCGTGGCGGCGATTAGCAGCTGCAGCGGTGGCCGCCCACCGCCCGTGATCCGCACCTCGGCGAGGCCGTGGTGGACGTAGTCGAGGCGCAGGTCGCCGCGGCTCGAGTCCCAGTTCGTCGACACGTGTCCGCTCAGCGCGGTCACCGTCGGCCGGCTGGCGTAGCGCAGCACGGTCTCGCCGTCGGTACCGGCGTCGCCGTACAGCACCGCGGTCGCGGTGCCGGCGATCGTCGCCTGGGTCATCAGCTCCGAGGTCGAGTACTGCAGTTGCTGACCGGCGATCGCGTCGTCTCCGACGAGCAGCATGGCCTCGCGGCCGTGCAGTGTGATCGCGCCCGATTGCGGGACCGTCGGGTAGATCTCGCTCGCCTGCTGGGCGGTCGGAACGTCGATCGCGTCGACCGACACGTACGTTCCCGCCGACGCCGGATTCTTGCTGCCTGAGACGACGATCTTCAACGTGTGCGCGGCGTCGGTCAGCCCGCTCACCTGGTACTCGACCTGCTGGAAGTCGGTCGACGCGGAGTAGCCGTCGACGGTCGCGACCTGGGTGCCGTCGAGGTAGACGTCGGCAATCCCGTGGTTGTTAGCGGTCGGCGCGATCCAGCTGATCGCGGTGCCGGTGAACTTGACCGTCAGCGAGTCGCCGGCATTGTCCGAGAAGCTCTCGGTCTTGTCGTAGTCGCCGCCCGTGTAGGACTGGTTGCGGACATGCGGCCAGTCGCCCGAGTAGTCGAGCGCGCCGGCGGCGTCGTCGTAGGTGTAGGAGCCGGTCTGGCCGAGGTCGAGCGAGATGTGCGTCGAGTCGGTCGAGGTCGCGGTCGCGTCGGCGTGGCGCAGGTAGACGAACTGCGTGTGATCGTTGGGGTTGGCCCGCGCGGTCGCCGAGATGACCGGGTTCGTCGACTTCGGCGCGGCGATCCCGGTCGTGTCGGTGAGCGACGGCTCGGACTGGAGGAAGTCGCCGATCAGCTTGTTCTCGCCGTACTTGGAGCCGGTGATCGTGCCCGGGTGGTTCGGCGTGCCGATCTCGCCGGTCTCTGCGATCGCAGCCCCGTAGTCGTAGGAGGTGTACATGAACGGCGCCGGCAGCCAGCCCCAGTTGGTGTCGCCGACCCCCATGTAGTTGGACTGGATCGTCGCTCCCTGGGAGACGTTTGACTTGTAGAAGACGTTCTCGAAGTCGGGACCGGTGAGCCGGTAGCAGTTCGCATAGCCAGAGCCGCCCCAGGCGTCGTAGGAGCCGCCCTGGAACTCGGGCAGCGACAGCGGCACGCCGGGTTCAGCGCTGAACGACGGCGGCTGCGTGAACGAGCTCGGGTCGGCGCAGTTGAAGCCGAGCGGGTAGGAGTCATAGCCGGGGATGTCGGGGTTGCCGGGCGTTCCCTGAAACGTGTCTGACTCGTTGCCGGTCGTCGGCACATCGATCCCGTCGGCCTTGACCTTGGCCTTCAGCTCGGCCATGTAGGCGACGGTCGTCGGCGAGTCGTGGTAGAGCTCGTTCTCGATCTGGTAGAGGATCACGTCGCCGCCGCGGGTGATCTGGTGGGCGGCGATGATCGGGTCGATCTCCGACAGCCACTGGTCGGAGGCGGCCACGAAGTCCGGGGCGTCGGTGCGGGCCGTCCCGCTCTGGGTCGTGAGCCAACCAGGGAAGCCGCCGCCGTCGGTCTCGGCGTTGATGTACGGCCCCGGCCGCGCGATCACGTACAGCCCGGCCTTCTGGGCGTCGTTGAGGAACAGGTTGACGTCGCGCACACCGGAGAAGTCGTAGACGCCGGGCTTGGGCGAGTGGTAGTCCCAGTCGAAGTACGGGGTGACGGCGTTGTAGCCGTCGGCCTTCATCTTCTGCAGCCGATCGAGCCACAGCGACGGCGATGGCAGCCGCCACGGGTCAAACTCTCCCGAGTAGATGAACGTCCGCTTGCCGCCGATGATCAGCGAGCCGGCGTCGTAGGTGACGGTCTGCGGCTTGCCGAGCAGCACGTGGGTCGGCTTTGGCAGCGGCGCCGGTGTCACCTTGTTGGAACCCGCTGACGCCGGTCCGCTGGCGCCGCCGACGGCGTGCGCGGTGACCGTGTAGCTGACGGCGGTGCCGTTGGCGGCGGTCGCGATCACGTAGTCGTTGGGGACCGAGGCGGTCGTCGACGAGCCGTCCGAGCCGGTCACGGTGTAGCCGGTGACGTTCGCCTGGCCGCGCGCGGGCGGACACCAGCTCACGGTCACCGAGCCGTTGCCGGCGATCGCGTGGACGTCGATCGGCGCCCCCGGCGTCGCCGCGGCGGCCTGCGACGGGGTGTCGGCGGGGCAGGTGCCGTGCTCGCTGGCCCCGGCTGTTCGCGGCGCCGCGGACGCGGCGGCCGGGCCCAGCGAGCAGAGCGCCCACACGAGTGCGACGAGCGCGGTGCCGCCCGCGAGGCGCGCGGAGACCGCGCGCCGCACGCCATCCGCCGCCCGGGCGCCGCCCCCGCCCCACGCGTAATGTGAGCGTTCACATCCGGCCGTGAACCGGTCCCTGGGCCACGCGCGCGCCATGCTCTCCACCTCCGTCCTCGGCGAGGGTCCGGGGTGCCCTCGACCGGCGCCGAGATTACGTTCGGCCGTCGATCGCTGTCAAACGCGGGCGTCGCCCAGATGACCTGTCACTCGTCGCGCTGGACGGATGTCCGGTCACCTCCGCGATGATCCGGCCGGCATCGAGTTGCCCGCCTCCAGACGCCAAGGTGGATATCAAACTGACGATATACGCACGTTTGATATCCACCACTTAATCGATTGATTTACCTCAAGCGGCCGCCAGGCGTGGCTCGGACGGCTGGTCGGCTCGGGCGGCTGGGGCACGGCCGGGCGGGCCAGCTCGGCGCCGATGCCTTCACTCGGCGGCGACCGCGGCGCGAATCTCGGCCGCGACCGCGGCGGCGCCGGCCGCGCCCAGCGCGATCGTGTAGTGGTTGGTGTCGGGCACCTGCACCGCGCGGCGGCGCCCGGGGTCGGAGGCGGCCCAGGCGCGAGCGAGCGCCAGCGGCTGCATCGGGTTGGGGTCGTTCACCATCCCGCGCGGCGCGCACAACAGCACCGCCGGCAGCGTCAGCCCGCGGGCGTCGACCGAGCGCAGCACGTCGCCGCCGTCGGGCTCGAGCGCATCGGCGTTGACCGAGGAGCGCGCCTGCGGCGGCGTGCCGACGAGGTCGTGCTCGGCGTAGCCGCGCAGCACTGCCTCATCGATGTCCGTGCCGGCGATCGACGGATGCTTGCACCACCAGGCGACGTACTCATCGACGTCGGCGAACGTCATCCGCAGGCGTGCGAGCGCCGGGCCGAGGAACTCGCGCAGGAACGGACCCGGGTCGACCCGTTCTCTGCCGTCGATCGTCAGCCCGCCGTCGACGAGCACGAGCCGCGAGACCCGCTCGGGGTGCCGGGCGGCGAGCCGCGCGACGACGTAGGCGCCCATCGAATGGCCGGCCATCACGACCCGCTCGAGCTCGAGCGCGTCGAGCACCGCGAGCAGGTCGGCGACGTGCGCGTCGAGCCCGAACGGTCCGGGCAGCGCGTGGCTGTCGCCGCGGCCGCGCAGGTCCGGCGCGATCAGCGCGATCTCGTCGCGCAGCGCGGCGCCGGCCGCAAGCCATGCGGCGCTGGTGGCGAGGATCCCGTGCACGGCGAGCACCGCGGGCGCGTCGTCGCGCACCGAGCCGAGGCGATGGATGGCGAGGCTGCCGCCGGCGACGGGAACCTCGATCGCGGCGCTCATCTGGCGGTGATGGTGTCGGCGCCCGGGGAGTCCTGTTCGGGGTCGGCGGCGGGGGCGGGCTGCTGCATGCCCTCCTCGTCGATCCGGTTCCATGGCCGCGCGTAGGCCAGCCATGCGATCGCGCCCGCCAGCAGCACGGCGCACAGCGTCCAGCCCAGCGCGGTCGTCGACAATCCCACGTATTTGAGGCCGGAGGCGAGGATCGCGAACGCGATCGCGGGGCGCACGTAGCGGTCGGGGACGGTCGAGGACAGCAGCGATCCGACCAG
>DASUHF010000023.1:0-3454 GCA_036273655.1 Solirubrobacteraceae bacterium
CCCGGGGATGAGGCTTTGAGCACGCGTGGAGCGCCGGCAGCGTCGCGCTGCGCCAGCAGTCTCACGGCGAGTCGTTCCTGGCGCTCGCTGCCAACCGGACCGGCAGCGGGTGTCCGGCTTGCCCCCTCGCCGCGCTCGGTCCGCTGCACAGCGGCGCCGCGGCCTGACGGGAGTCGCCCCTAGGATCGCACGCGACGCCCCAGCGACACGTCACGGTCGGGCGGCGGTTCGCGGGCTTGGCGGCGCCACGGCCGCGCGAGCCGACAGCATCGACACCTGACATATCAACGTTTTCTGGCCGTGACCGAGAGCTGACGGGAAAACGTTCGGTCTGACCGGACGTTTTCCCGCCAGCAGCTGCCACGCAGCCGATTTCGTGAAAAGTGCCGGGTCACGCGGCCGCGCCGGGGTCGGCGAGCGCGTAGGCTGGCCGCTTTTGCACGATCAGCGCGCGGGCTGGCCGCTCCCCGCAAATCGCCGGGCACGCCGACCGGCCCGCGGCCGCCGCAGAGAACGCGTTTGGCGCCAACCATGACGATCAGCCGAACGTGAAGTCGTAGGCCGAGACCCCGGGCGGCAGCTGCACGGTGATCGTGGCGGTCTCGTCGTAGGGCGCCGAGACCAGCGAGTACAGCCGCTGCCCGCGGACCGCGACGGTGCCGTCGTGGACGTCGGCGCCCGCCTGTGAGGCGGCGACTGGTCGGCCGTCGAGCAGCACCTTGACGGTGCGGGGCACGTTGCCCGCAGACGTCAGGACGAGGTACACGTGTTGTGCCTGAAAGCGGCCGGAGATCGAGGCGCCGCTCGACACGGCGGTCGCGGACTGCTTGTCGAGCTTGAAGATGCCGTTCAGCGAGAACTCGTTGATCGCCGGGTTGGTCGTGCCCTGGTAGGTGTGCGTGCCGAGCTGCAGCGGCTGCGACCACTTCTCGTCGTATGCGGACGCGCGCTCGGGATCGACGTAGGTCTCGGGGGTCGCGAGGCCCTTGGACGGCCTGATCGCGTCCGGCGTCACCGGCGCCGGCAGGTGATGGACGCCGGCCTCGAACAGCAGCTGCCGGATCACCGCCTCGTCGGTCTCGTAGCCGCCCTCGCCGAACTTGATGTAGCGGACCTTGCCGTGGGCGTCGATGAAGTACTCGGCCGGCCAGTACTGGTTGTGGTACGCGTTCCAGGTGCCGTAGCCGTTGTCCTGAACGACCGGGTAGCGGATGCCATCGCTCGCGATCGCCTGGCGCACGTTGGACGGCTCCTGCTCGAACGTGAACTCGGGCGTCTCGACGCCGACGATCTCGAGCCCGTAGCGGTGGTAGGTCGCGTACATGCGCTTCAGGTAGGGGAGGGTGCGGATGCAGTTGATGCACGTGTAGGTCCAGAAGTCGACGAGCACGACACGGCCGCGCAGCGCGGTCATCGTCAACGCCCGGCTGCCGGGAGTGTTGAACCAGTCCTCGGTGCCGGTGAATTGCGGTGCGGTGCCGAGCACGGGCAGCGCCGGCGTGTGCACGCCGGGGATCGAGACGCCTACGCGGTCGGCGGTCGGCTTCGCGTGTGTCTGAGCGCGCGCCTGGCGCAGGGCGAATTGCGAGCCCGGCCGCAGCGACGCGAGCCGGCTCTGGACGGCGTGCGAGTTCTCAAGCGACCGCGTCGGGTCGGTGAAGATCGCCGGCAGGCTCGCGTCCTGGGCGAGCGTATCCTCGAAGTTCACGTCGAGGTTGAACACCATCGCGACGGCGGTCGCGACGAGCACGCAGCCGAGCACGCGCTCGATCGCGCGGCCGCTGACCGCGCGACGCAGCCGATCGATCACGGCGCGGCCGGCGAATGCATAGACGAGCATCACCGCGCTGAGGCCGATCGCATAGGCGAGCGCCACCAGCACGATCCTCGTGGTCGCGCCGCTCGAGGCCGAGACCGACGTCACCGCGGCGAGGATCGGCCCCGCGCACGGCGCCACCACGAACCCGAGCGCGCCGCCGACTCCGAGCCCGGACCAGAACCCGGTGCCGCGGGTGGTCGGACCGAAGCGCGCCAGCCGCGACAGCGGCGCCTCCAAACGTTGCGACAGCTCCGGGATCAGCAGCACCGCGCCGAATGCGATCAGCACCACGATCGCCAGGTCGCGCGCGCCCGAGGCGGCCAGCCCGACGCCCTTGACCAGCGACGCGAGCGCGACGATCGCGATCGTGAACGTGACCGCGAGCCCGAGCACGATCCCCAGCGGACGGCGCCGGCCGCCGGCCGCGCCCGCCGACAGCATCGCGGGCAGCACCGGCAGCACGCACGGCGTGATTGCGGTGCCGGCGCCGGCCAGCAACGCGAACAGCATCAGCAGCAGCATCGGCTCCTGGAATCATGCCCCACGGACCTTGCGTGGGTGTGAACTCGGGCCGCTGCTGCCCGGGCGTGGCGCCGTCGACCGGTCAGCCGCCGATCGCCGACATGCTGCGCGCCGGCTGGATGAAGCCCGGTTCGCCGACGTGGTGCTTGAGCTCCTTGCGCCACACGGCGTCGCGGATGATCCGCTCGAGCTCGGAGTCGGAGGCCCCGGCGCGCAGCGGCGTGCGCAGGTCGGTCTCGTTCAGCGAGAACAGGCACGTCCGCAGGCGGCCGTCGGCGGTCAGCCGCACGCGGTTGCAGTCCGCGCAGAACGGCTCCGACACCGGGTTGATGAAGCCGATCCGGCCGCGGCCGTCGGCGAAGCGGTAGACGCGGGCGGTCGCGCTCGGCTCCCGCGGCTCGGGCTCGAGCGGATACACGGCGTCGATCTCGGCGCGGATCTCCTCTCCGGTCAGCACCCGCGACGAGCTCCAGGAGTGATCGGCGTCGAGCGGCATGAACTCGATGAACCGCACCTGGTACGGCGTCTCACGGGCGAGCCGCGCGAACGGCAGCACCTCCTGCTCGGTGAAGCCCCGGATCGCGACCGCGTTGATCTTGATCGGGTGCGCGTCGGGGAACGTCGCGAGCGTTTCGAGGCCCGCCAGCACCTGCGGCAGCGCGTCGCGGCGCGTGAGCTCGTAGAAGCGGTCGCGCTGCAGCGAGTCGATCGAGACGTTGAACCGATCGACGCCCGCGCGCACGAGCGCCTCGGCGTCGCGCCGCAGCAGAAAACCGTTGGTCGTGACCGACAGCTCGTTCACGCCCTCGACGTCGCGCAGCATCCTCACGAGCGCCGGGAACTCGCGTCGCACCAGCGGCTCGCCGCCGGTCAGGCGCACGTCGCCGACGCCCATCGACGCAAACAGCGCCACCACGCGCGTGATCTCCTCGAACCGCATGATCTCGTCGCGCTCGAGCCACGGCAGCCCCTCGGCGGGCATGCAGTACTGGCAGCGGAAGTTGCAGCGATCGGTGACCGAGACCCGCAGGTCGCCGATTACCCGGCCGTGTCCGTCGCGCAATGGCTCCGCACCCATGGCAATAAGGCTACCCCGGCGGACCGCCCGAACCC